>CAJTPB010000001.1:0-38017 GCA_910578065.1 uncultured Christensenella sp.
TGAACATAAGGACGGACAACTGAATTACGCTGACGGGCATTTCGACCTTGAAAAATTTGTATAATAGAAAGATAAATTTCAATTTATCTTCCCATTATCTTTCATAAAGTATAGCGCACTATACTTTGCTGCATTTTGCAAGCGAAGACAGTGCGCTATTTCTTTGCCCGCAAGGATATCCCTATAACAGATAACCTTACGGGCGATTTTATTCACGCAATATCGGGCACTTGAAAAATTCTGCTCGAATACGAAGGCTTATAGGCGCACGGAAAAAAGGAAAATACACACAAAAACTATCCCATGCACCGCAACCCATTCTTTTACCATTACACTTTCAAAAACGAGTTTCCTTAACAATACTTTCGATCCGCATACCGAATTATTAAAAAAGCCGAACGCAAATTGCGCTCGGCTTTTTTCTTTTAAGATTGACCGGTTGAAACGATGTCCTCTTCAAACTCGTCTTCCGCGTCCGGCAAAATCATGCAGTAACGCGGATTGTGCGCGTACCTCGTATCGCTTTGTACGCCGTCTTTTTTATCTTTCCCTTCCATAAAACCCTCCCGCTTGCAGTTTGCGCAAACGGAAAGTTTTTACTCTTCCCCGTTCTCTTCTGCGGCGCAGCCGGACATTTCGGCAATCGCTTCGCGCTGTTCCGCCTGCTGTTTTTCTTCCCGTGCGGCGGCAAGCTCGTCTGTGCGCCCTTGCAACTCTTTCTTTTCTTCTTTCATACTTTCCTTCCTTATCTGATTTGTTATTCTATACATATGCAACAAATTGCAACCGAAAACCTTAACTCTGCTTCTTTTTGGGAGCGGCGCATTTTTCGAACAAATACGCGCGCGGGAATACGGGGTTGGAATTTTCCGCAACGTTCGTATCGCCGAAAATTCCGCCGAGGGATACGCTTCCCTTTACGAGCAGTTCGCCGTACGCCGTGCAGACCTCTTTCCAATCCCCCGAAGGCGATCTTAACGAAACGCGATAATACGCTTTTTCGTCTAACCCCGCAAACTTCGCCCGGACGTTCGACCGCCCGAGTCGGTATTCCGATACGATAACTACGGCGAACGCGGAAGATTTATCTTCCGATACGGTCAAATAACCCGCCCATTCTCCGCCGAATGCGTCGCCCAACGCATGATATTCGCCGAATTGCAACAGCATTCTGTGCTCTTTATAAAAAGCGATCTGCTTTTTGATTGCCGAAAGTTCTTCTTCCGTCGCTTTGGTCAAATCGCTTTCGTAGCCGAGCAGTCCGCCGCAGGCGACCAAAAAACGCGCTTCCAAAGAATTTCGGTTTCCTGTTTGATGGTTTGGAACCGCCGAAACGTGCGCGCCCATCGTGCTTTGCGGATAAGCCGCCGCCGTGCCCGCCTGAATGCGAATTCGGTCGCGCGCGTCTGTGTTGTCGCTCGTCCAAATTTGCGGCATATAGCTTAAAATGCCCAAGTCGAACCGATCGCCGCCCGAAGCGCACCCTTCGAACAGCACTTTGGGAAAGCGTTCGACTAATTTGCGGAACACCGAATACAAGCCCAATATGTAGCGGTGATAATATTCGCCGCCGCGCGTGTTTTTATCGAAGCAGTCGGTCATCATGCGGTTATGATCCCACTTTACGTATTCCGCCTTCGTCGCCGTGATCACGCGGGAAACGGCGCGGAACACATACCCCTGCACCTGCGGATCGGCAAGATTGAGCATTAACTGATACCGCATGCGCACCGGTTCCCGTTTGGGGATTTTCATGGCGTATTCGGGATGTTTGCGGTAAAGATCGCTGTCTTCCGAAATCATTTCCGGCTCTACCCAAATGCCGAATTTTAAACCCATGGCGCGAATTTCGTCTGCAAGCGATTCGATCCCGCCCGTCTTTTGCGCGTAATCCACCCAATCGCCCAGCGAACAGCGGTCGCTGTCTCGCTTGCCGAACCAGCCGTCGTCGAGCACGAACAGTTCCGCGCCCGCTTCCGCCGCCTTTTTCGCAATGTCGAGAATGCGTTCCCGCGTGAAATCGAAATAGGTGCCTTCCCAGTTGTTTACCAAAACGGGGCGCTCTTTTTCTTTCCACTTGCCGCGCACGATATGACGGGATACGAAGCGGCGCATGCGCAAAGAAACTTCCTCTTCCGATTTGCCGTAAACGAGCACCCCTTCGGGCGCGTGAAACGTTTCGCCCGCGTTCAGTTCCCAAGAAAAAGAAAAGGGATTGATCCCCGCGATCAAGCGGGTCCTGCCCGAATCGTCCGCTTCGGCGGCTTCCCTGTGATTGCCCGAATAAACGAGGTTTACCCCGTACGCTTCCCCCTCGCGCGCGAGCATGACGAAAGGATTGTGCCGATTGGAAGAAGTGCCCGTAAACGAAGCGTTTTCGCACTTGCCCAAATCGAGTTTATGCGCGTGCCGCTGCCGCTCGCTCGCCCAGCCGCCGTCGTAAGTGATAAGCGAAAAATCTTTGCCCCATACTTCCGCCTGAACGGAAGCAAACCGTTCGAGATAAACGGGCTTTTTGCCCGCGTTCACGAGCGAAGCGTTTACGCAGACGGCGTCGCAGTCTGCATAGGCGGTAAGCTGCAAGATGAGTTTGAGTTTTTGCACCCCGTCGAAATATTCCAAACGCACGCATTTTTCTTCGCCGTACGAACAGGGAAGTTCTTCCGCGCACTCGCGCTTAGCGATGCGCGCCGATTTTAAGCGAAAGTCGCACGCCGCGCCCCCTTCCGCGCTGCGCACCAAAATAGAGGGTTCGCGAAAGTCCGTTCCCCCCCAAGGCGAAAAAAGCGAAAGCCCGCACGCTTCCTCTTCCGCTTCCAAAAGTTCCGTTCCCGTAAAATCGCCGATCTTATCCCCGTAATAGAGGTATTCGGCGCGCGTTTCTCCCGCACGGATCAACATCGACGTATGCGCCGTTTCCAACACAAAAAAATTTCCCTTATTCTTCAGCATAAAATACCTCCGTTTAAGGGAATTATAACATATTCGTTTGAAATTGTATATCCTTTTTCTTGCCTTTCTCAGGAAATCTGTTTTAACACTTTGGAATAAATTTCCGCCTTTTGATCGAGCATTTGTTTTTGCGCAGGCGCAACTTCGTAATACCCGCGCGAAAGCATTTGTTCGTATACGGTAAACTGATCTTCCGCGCTCGAAGAATAATTCTTCATAATTTCTTTGCGGAACGATTTGCTGCTTCCTTCCGTAAGCGCCGTTGTGTAAAAGGTCAAAAGCTGTTTTTCTACGTCGAGCATGTCTTGCAGAGCGTCTTTTTCGTTTAACGAAATATCTTTTTTAGACTGTTTCACGATTGTCCTCCTTCCAAAATCCGATACAGTGCGGAAAACCGATCCGCATGCGCCATAGAGATGCGGTGCATTTCTTGGGCAAGCGCCGCGTCCGTAAGCGTGTTGGCGTATATACGCGCCTTTTTGCACGCCATTTCTTCCCCCGTAAGAATGTGCGAAAGCACTTCTAAATCTTTTGCCGTCAGTTTAGTCATAAAAAACCCTCCTCCGCACTGTTATAGACGAAGAAGGGGGTTTTTATACAATTTACGTTGAGAAAACTTGGGTAAGCAACGCGTCGAGCTCTTGCGTGTTTTGTACCGAATGCGAACAGGTGTGCAAGCTGTGCTCGCTCCGCCAATACCGTTCGAATTGAGGAGGCCGGGTCTTGCCCAGCGGCACGTACGAAAAATCTCGATAATCTTGTTTTGTCATGGTTAATTCGATATAAGATATTGCGTGATCTTGCACTTCGTACAACGTGCGGTATTTTGCGTCGGGAACGGCTGAGGGGCGTTCGTCGAACATAAAATCGAGCAGCGCGAACTCTTCGTAAGCGGCGACGATGCGCCTTTGTTCACAGTGCACGAAATAAAATTCCCTTAAATGACCGAGTACGAAAACCACCCATTTCCCCGCGAATTTTCCGCTTTTTATGCAATAGGCGATCGCGTCTCCTTCGCAAAAGTCGCACGAAAAGCGCATTTTCCGCGAACCTTTTATCACGTCGGAAACATGCAATTTTCGAAACGGGTGCGGGCGGGTTTGAAGCAGCGACAAAATATGCGTAAGGTGTTTTTTTCTCGCTTCGAGTATCTTTTTCGGATGCCCCTTCAAACGGCGCACATTCATGACTGTACGGGGATAACACCACCCTTCGATCTTACCGTGTTTGTTAGGAAGCCGGTAGTCGGTGATATATTCTAAGATGTCTTCATCGCTCATATGCGATATGTCGATGCTGATCCATCTTGCGCACGAAACGGGTACGCCTTCGTGAATGAGCGCCGCGTCTTCGAACGGCTTTAACGTATTTCCGCTTTTAAGAAAGGAGATCGCCGTTTGAAATGTCTTTTCGTCGTAATATCCGTTTTGCTCTAAATAATAAGCAATGCAAACATAAAAAATACTCTCGTAAAATTCCGCGTCGTATTTCTTTAACGCGGTGCGGATCTCTTCGATATACACGCTTTCCATCCGCTTTACGGCAAGGTCGGGCGGATCCCCCGTAGCGAGCAAAAGCCTTAAATCGTTGCGTAAACGGATATTGAATAAATCGTTTTCGATATGCGCGCCCATCAGTTCGTACGGTGTTTCTTGGAACATGGTGTCGAACGGTAAATAATCAAACACTTAGGCTATCCCCTTGTTTTTTCTTCGTAAGCGCATAACGCTTGCAGTGTGCAGTTTACGCAATCGGGACGGCGGGAATGGCAAACTCTTCTGCCGTGATAGATCAACCAATGATGCGCCTTGGACCAATCTTTTTGCGGGATCGCCTGCCGAAGCTGTTCTTCCGTTTTCGGCGGCGTATCCGCACAGGCAAGTCCCAAGCGGTTGCTTACGCGAAACACGTGCGTATCCACCGCAATAGCGTCTCCGCCGAAGGCGACCGAATACACGACGTTCGCCGTTTTCTGCCCCACGCCCGCGAGCGAGCGCAGATCTTTCATATTCGAAGGGACTTGTCCGTGAAACCGTTCTTGAATATCGCGCGAAGCGGATAAAATGTGCTGCGCCTTGGAACGGTAAAGACCGCAGGAAAAAATATACCTTTCCAGCTCTTCCTGCGTAAGCGTAAGCATTTTTTCGGGCGTGGAATGATCTTTGAACAATTCGCGCGTCACTTTATTCACCCGCTCGTCGGTGCATTGCGCGGATAAAACGACTGCAACCAACAACTCGTACGGGGAATTGTATTCCAGCGCGGGGCGCGCGTCGGGATACAGACGGGCAAGTTCTTTTAAAATATCCTGTTTGGATTCCATACCCTTATTATAACGCCAACTGACAAAAAATGCAAGAATCTGCATTCGTTTACCGTCAAAAAGGTACAATCATCGGGCGGATTTTTTATAAATATACAAATTTATCCCCCGTTCGCCGCATAAAGCCGGAAAAAGACGCATACGGTCTTTTTTGCAGAAAAAAGCGGGCGCGGGCAAAAAAGTTCTCTTCGAACTTCGCCGAGATGCCGCAGCCGACGCCTGCCTCTTTGGGCGTTGCCACGGCGGAAGCGGGTATCCCCGCGTTTTTCAGCGCGGCGACGTAATCGAGCGTCTGCGCGCGCGAACGGAATACTGCCAAAATTGTCATGTTACGTTCCCTGCCTTCGTATATATAGAAAGATTACCGAATTTTCGGTGGGAGGAATTATGATATATCTCGATAACGCCGCGACGGGCGGATTGAAACCCGCTTCCGTACAAAACGCGGTTCTCGCTTCCATGAAATGCTGCGCCAACCCCGGAAGAAGCGGACACGCCCTTTCCCTTGCGTGCGCCGAACGCGTGCTCGCCTGCCGCAACCTGCTTTCCGACCTGTTCGACGGATACGGGTATGAACGGGTGGTATTCACCAAAAACTGTACCGAGGCGCTGAACCTTGCGCTGTTCGGCACGCTGAAAAAGGGCGACCACGTGGTAACGACTTACCTCGAACACAATTCCGTTTTGCGCCCCTTAGAGGCGCTGAAAAAATCGGGCGCGATCGAGTATTCCGTCGCGCAAGCGGAACGGGGGCGGCTCTGCGCAGAGGACGTCGTATCACTCGTGCGGGAGAACACCGCGCTCGTAATCGTTACGAGCGCATCCAACGTGACGGGCGAAGCGCCCGACCTAAAAGCGATCAGAAAGGCGTTGCCCGAGCGCGTGCTGCTGTTTGTAGACGGCGCGCAAGGCGCGGGGCATCTGCCCTTGCATATGAAGGAAACGGGGATCGACGCGCTTGCCCTTGCAGGGCATAAAGGATTGCACGCCATACAGGGCGCGGGCGCGCTGCTCTTTTCCGATCGGGTAAATCCCCGCCCTCTCCTTTACGGAGGTACGGGCAGCGAAAGTTTTAACCCCGACATGCCCGAATATTATCCCGACCGTTTGGAAAGCGGCACCCTTTCTTATCCTGCGATCGCATCGCTGTTCGAAGGCGCGCTTACCGTAAAAGCCCAGCGGGATGCGGGCGCGGATATCCTGTTTAAATTGACGTCCGCGTTTTATGCCGCGCTTGCAAACCTGCCCAAATACACCGCGTACTTTTCCCCCAATCACTGCGGAATTACGGCGTTCGCGCACGAAAGCCTTTCTTCCGAAGAAGTGGCGGGCATTCTTTCCGAACGGTTCCGCATTGCGGTACGGGGCGGATTGCACTGCGCGCCCCTCGTACATAAGGCGATGGGCACGTTCCCCGCGGGGTTGGTGCGCGCTTCCTTTTCCCCTTTTCAGGGTTTAAAAGAAGTGGGCGCGCTCGTCAATGCGCTGAAATATCTTTAATTGCATGAAACGCATTTTTCTTAGGCGCGCGGTTTTCCGCGCGCTATTTGCGCATAAGACGAAAAGCGGTCATATCCCGTAATTGCGGTTTACACCCTATTACGGGAGGATTACTGCACTACTGCACATAAAGATAAACGTTTCTCTTGCACATTCGGCATGCACCGCTTTCTCCGTTGCAGGGGCACATTACGTTGTGCATGCTCGCACACAATACAATTCGTATTGTTTGTTTTTACACACCCTATTACGGGGCAGATAACTGCGCGCATTCTCTGCAATAAAGGGATAAACTTTTATCTCCCATGGACGGAATACGTTTTGCACACATTACGGGGCAGATTATCCCGCACGCCCCTCTCACATAAGGCAATTTGGGTTATTTGTTTTTACACACCCGTTGCGCGGCGGATAACTGCGCTCCCGCACATGAAAATAAGTTTTCCCCCGCGCGTTCGGCATGCACCGCTTTCCCCGTTGCGGAGGCACATTACACTGTGCACGCTCGCACACAATGCAATGAATGTTTGCGCTCGCAAATTCTGCGCACTTTTAACGCTTTGCCAAATTTTTATTGTGCGAAACCGCATTTGTGCTTAGGCACGCAGATATCTGCGCCCGAACGCATATGCCGCACCGCGCAAATTTACATGCGTTTGAGCTGTTCCACGATCTTTTGCAGCTTTTTGCGCTTGGCGCCGTCTAACATCATGGAAAACTGCGCGTAAAACGCGTCGATCTGTTCGTTCGTCAGCGTGCCGTTGCGTTTGCCTTCGACAGCGCGGTCGTAAATCGCCTTCATCAGCTCGCCTTCCCCCTTTCCGTGAAAAGAGTCGGCTAATTTCTTCGCTTCGTTCATCCATTCCGCATTGTCTTTGGGCGCGGGATTATTCCCTTGATAGCTTGCAAAATCTTTCATGCGTCACCTCTCTTTTGCATTGTATGACGGGAACTTGATTTTTGCGCACGGCATACCATGCAATATGGAAATTTTATTGCTTGTATTTTTACTTGCGATGACGGGGAAAAATTCGGACGATTTAAAAAATTCCCTTAATTCCGCCCTTAACTTCTATCGGGAGAACAGAGAACTGATCACCATGCTTTCGAGCATGCGGAAAAATTCCGCGCCGCAGCAGGCGGAAGAAGTTTCTGCCGAGCAAACAAAAACGGAGTCGGCTCCGTTTGCCGACCCCGTGGGATTGTTCGAACAGTATTTAAAAACTCACGCAAGCTGACCCAAAACATACGCAAGCATGGAATCTTCCCGCTGCGGATAAGAAGCGGTGACGGAATGCGCTTCGTCCTTTGCCTTTATGCCGATATCTTGAATGCACGTTTGAGAAAGCGGCCAGTGAATGGTCGCAACGGTCAACTTCATTACGTCGCCCGAAATGCTTGGAAAGTGCGATTGCATGATCCCCTTACCGTAAGTGCGCGCTTCTTCCCCGTCTTTTTCGCGGCGCAGGTAAATATCGTCTTCGCCGATCGTGCCGTAATCGATCATCGCGCCCAGCAGACATTCGGAAGCGGAAGCCGTTCCGTCGTCGGCAAGAACGACAATGCGCGAATCGCTTTTAAAGTAATCGGAATAATCGTTCCCCGTCGCCGTAAACGTTTCCTTTTTTCCGCTGCGATAGTTGGCTGTCGCCACAACGGGGCGTTTGCCTTCCGCATTTTTCATTAAATGCGAAGCGATCGAACACAGCGTAGACATATATCCGCCGCCGTTCGCCCGTAAATCGAGCACAAGGTGCTTTTTGCCCTTCGATTTCATTAAATCGAGGCACGCTTCGAACTCCTCGTCCGCACGTCCGTTAAATTCGTCCAAACGGATATACGCCGTATCTGCGGGCAGCCCGCTCAATTCGCCGTTTATCAGCCCCGTGCCGATCAACGCGGTATCGTTTTCCTGCCCGTGATAGTAAAATCCGCACTCGCTGTCGCGATACGTACAGTACGAAGCGATATACGCGCGTTTTAAAAGCGTGTATTCCTTCGCGTCAGAACCGTCCTTTTCGTATCCGCAGCGCACGTTAAACTCCGTTTTGCGCCCGTCGAGAAAGGAAAAAAACGCGTCTACGTTACCAGTTTGCAATTCTCCGCCCGTTTCGCCGTAACCGAGCACGTACATGCCTCCGCGCAGCCCCGCGCAAAACGCGGGCGAATTGCCTACTACCGTGTAAAGACGGGGCAAGCCGTCCTCTTCCGTTACAGAAATGCCCACGCCCTCGTTATTGCCCTCGCTCTCGCGCAAGATCTGCGCGTATTCGTCGCGCGTGTAAAAGCGGGAATACCTGTCTACCTGCCCTTCCAACGCCTTCATGATTTCGTCGTACAGCGCGTCCGTATCGATCTCTTTGTAATAATTCTTTTCCGTCGTCTTCTTCGCCCAAAGAAAAGTGCGCAGCCCCTCGTCTAACGAATAGTAATAGCCGAACCAGCCCGCCAAAAAACAAATCACTGCAAGCAAAACCGCGCCGACAGAAATCGCGACGATCCTTCCTTTGTTTGGTTTGCGCGCGCCCTCCGCCTGAACGGGAACGGGCGGCTCGTCGAAAAATTCGTCTTTTTCTTCCATTTTCCAATCTCCTTAAAGTTGCATCAATTTATACAAAATGGTAATCACGCGAAAGGAAACCGCATCGGAAAATTTGCGGATATTCAACCCCGTGATCCGTTCGATCTTATCCAAACGGTACATCAACGTATTTCTGTGCATATACAGGTTGCGCGAAGTTTCGGAAATATTTAAACTGTTTTCCAAAAATTCTTCCGCCGTTCCAAGCATATCCTCGTCTTCGAACACCTCGGCGGCGTTGCCGATTTGCAGTTGTTCCAAATAATCTTTTAAGCGCGATTCGGGCACGTCTTCCAACATTTTTACGAGCAGATACTCTTTATAAGAGTGCACTTCCCCTTTGGAATGGAACAGACCGCTCATGCGCAACGCGGTGACCGCCTGCCGGTACGAAGCGGAAATTTGCGTAAACGTATCCGTTTCGCACCCCACGCCAACGCTCGCTTTTACGCCGATTTCTTCGTAAAGCGATTGGCTTAAAAACTGCGCAAAGTCGAAGGGCGACTGCCCTTCTTCGCAAAACTTTACAACGGCGCATCGGGTTTCGTCCATCTTAACGACCATATCTCGCGTATCGGCGACGCACCGTTCCAAATGCGCGACGGTATCGTTTAGCCGCCGCTCTTCTTGCACGGTAACCGCAAAGCATGCGCCGTCGGTTAAATTGTATTTGGATAAAAAGCGGAACGCATACCAATCGCCCCCCTCGCCGAGCAAGATATTTTTCAAATAATCGTCTTTTTCGGGCGCGGGGCGCAGCATGTCCGCATTGGCGAGCAGGTAGCGGATCAGCCCCGCCGTTTGTTCTGCGGATTTTCCGCTTCCGTCAAGATAAACTTCCGCCCGTTCCCCGCCGAATTCCACCGTAAAGCGGGTTTCATCTCCGCCGCGGGGCGAAAGCCTTACTTCCGTTCCCGTTTTTTCTTTTACGTCGCAAAGCAACCGCTTTAAATCGGACAATGCTTCCATACCCGCCCCCGTTTTTCAGATTGATGCCATAGCGAAACAGCATGTTTTGCCCTTCGCTGTACGGCGGTAATTATAGCATATTTCCCCGAAAATTTCAAGAACTTTTTGCATTTCCCACATATCTATCGCCAAACGGCAAAAAACTTTTGCTTATTCGCCGTAATTTTTTAAAAACGGCATAAAATAATTGAGAGGTTTGTTGCACTTACGGCAAAAATTCGGCATATTTTAACCGCTATGTGTTGACACGGTTCCTATTTAATGGTATAATTAAAGTCAGCTTATAGTAACCTGTTGTAAGTTGAACTTTAACGATCAGGAGAATGTCTTATATGGCAAAGAAAAACGATCTTACGGAAGATACGGAATATAACGAATTCGACGATTACGAAGACGATTATTTTACCGACGACGAAACCGCCGCCGCAGATACTTCGTACGTAACCGCAGAGGACGAGCCCCGCGAAAAATTCGGCGGGATTCGCGTTCTTTCCGTACTTTTCTGCCTGCTCGCGATAGGCGGGCTTTTTATCGGATTGCTTTCCAAATGGATCGCCGTTTTTACGCCGCTTGCCCTTGCAGGCGAAGGAAAGCTCGGCGCTTCCATGCTGTGGCTGATCATCGAAGGGTTTAAAGGGCTTTTCGGAAAGGCTTCCGCCGCAAATTACGGATTCGACAGCGGGCTTTTTTATCCGCTTGTAGAACGCGTTGCCAAAGTCGTGCCCTATCTTACGCTTGCGATCGCGCTCGGCGTGCTCGTTTCGTTGGTATGCACGATTGCCGCGCTCGTTTCGAAAAAAGCGGTAAAGGCGCGGAAACTGTTATACGTAAACGGCTACGTCGTTTTCTTCGTATACGCGGTTTATTTTATCGCTATGTTTGCGGTAAGATTGCTTTGCGGTTATAACTCTTTTAAGCAAGTCATCGACGTGCCCGCCGCGATCATTGCGGGCGCTTCGCTGTTGATTTTATTCATTTACGCGCTTACCGAAAAGAAAGCGGTTGCGGCGCTGAACTTCTTGCTTCTGCTCCTTGTGTTGGGCGCGGGATTCGGAATGTTCTACAAAGAATCGGAAACGTTAAACGCGTTGCGCCTTTCCTTTACGACGGCAAACAGAGGTTGGGCGCTGATCATGCAGATTTTTGCATTGGCTACCGCGTTTATGTTGTTGTTTAACTTTGCCGCTTCGGCGCTTCGCCTCGGCGCAAGAGGAAAATATTTATTTGTTACCGTTACTTACGGATTGCAGTTTGCATTTGCGGTTGCGCTTGCGATCGTACTTGCGCTTAATCCGGCAGGACATAATTGGTCTATTCTCGGAAAATTGCCTATGTTAGTATTACTGATTGCGTCTATCGCAGCATTTTTGGTAGTTTTACTGTTTGTGATTCTCCGCGCCGTAAAGAAAAAGAAAGCGAACGCGGAAAAAGAACCCAAATCGGAAGAAGCAGCGGCGGAAGCGGAAGGTTCCCGCGAAGACGGATATGCCTATCCCGCAGCGGGCGGAAACGGCGCCGCAGCCGTACGCGCCGACGGACAGAACGAGGACGGCGAATACGACGACGATTATATCGACTTCGACGACTATGAAGAGGACGACGACTTCGAATACGAATACGAGCCCGACTTTATGCCCGCGCCTCCTATGGCGTACGTCGCGCCGCCCCCTCCTCAGCCTGTCGTTCAACCCGAACCGCAGCCTACGCCCCCTCCCGCGCCGGAGCCTCAGCCGCAGCCCGTGCCGCCTCCTGCTCCTCAGCCCGTCGTTCAGCAGGCGCCCAACATCGTGATCTTGCGCGAAAAAGAAAAACCCGCGCCTACGCCCCCGCCTGCTCCTCAGCCTGTCGTTCAGCCCGAACCGCAGCCTGCGCCTTTAAGCGAATTCGAGCAGAAAATGGCGGAATACGCGCGTCAAGGCGTTCCCAGACCTGCGGCGGAACAGCAGCCGCCGAGAGTGACCGAACGCCGCCCGATGCCCCCTCCTCAGCCGAGGAAGCAGCCTCCTCAGCAGCCTGCCGCGGGCGAAAACGTTTACGAAGACGGTCAATACACTTACGACGCGTTCTTCCATACGCTTACCCCTAAGCAGAAATCTGAATTCGGCGATCTGTTTATCTCCAACAAATACGGAACGCACAACTATTTGCCCGTTTACGTGATCGGCGGAGATAACAAGGCATTCTTCTCTAAGGTATTTATTTACCTCGGGCGCTTCCGCGAAACCATTTCCGCAGGATTGCTTGAAAAGATGTATCAGTACGTGAATACGAAAAAATAAGCACGAATTATTTTACCCCCTCGGATAAATCCGAGGGGGTTATTATTTGCATAATAAACTCGTTTTTAACGGAAATATCCCGCAATGCCGGCACGGTTTACACGCAATAATAATATCTTTTTATACCGAGATAGAATATAAAAATAATTTTTTTAGCAAAAATTTTCTGTACTGTCTTGCACAAATCGCCTGCGACAACTCTTGTTTTATTCCAAGGCAGGTATCATAAAAGCAGTTTTCCTTAGTCGAAATTTTTCGCATTACCCCGCACGGACTGTCCGCAAAAACAACTTTTATTCCAAAGCAGGTATATAAAATGTAATTTCTCAGGTAAAAATTTTCTATATTACCCATGTATACAACGCCTGTTTTATTCCGGGATAGTATTTAAAAATAATTTATCTTAGGCGGTAATTATCTCTACTGCCTGTACACAAAAAATCTTATTTTAATACAATGCGGGTATTATAAAAGCAATTTATCTTGGGCAGTAATTTTCCGCATTACCTTGCACGGATTGCCTGCTGCAATAACGCCCGAGGGAATATCTTTGGTAACTTTTAAAAATAAAACGGGACGAAAGCTACCGCGAAACGCGCGAACACGGCGTAAGCGATTACCCGCTCGAATATTACCCGGAAAACGTATGGGATTTCGACTTTCACTGCATCGACCGGCATTGGCACGCGGAATGCGAAATGATCTACGCGGAAAAAATTTCCGTAACCTGTTTTATAGGTACGGAAAAAGTGGAATTAATGCAAGGCTGCGGAATGTTTATCAACAGCGGCGTTTTGCACCGCTTTTTAGCGGAGCAAAGCAATTTTATGCCGAATATCGTTTTTTCGCCCCAACTGCTCGGCGAAAAAAACGGAAAAATTTACGAAAAATACATTAAACCGATCATCTGTTCCGCCGCGCAATTTCAAATACTTTCCCCCGAACACGCATGGCAAAACAAAATATTGCAGCTTTTACGGCAAATATTTACACTGCAAACAAACGAGGCAGACTGCGAACTTTCTACGGTTTTATTGCTGTTGGAAATTTGGAAGATTTTGTTCGATCACCTTCCGTCGCAAGCAGAGGCACACTTACATAACGGGGAAACACTGCGCAATTCGCAGCTAACAATTATGATGCAATTTATTCACAAGCATTACTGCGAACCCATTTCTTTAAAAGAAATTTCTTCCGCGGCATTCCTCAGCAAAAACACCGCTTTACAGCGCTTTCGAAACGGCATTCGCCTTTCGCCCGTTTTATATTTGATTCGTTACAGACTTACCCGCGCGGCGGAACTGCTTCTTACGACAGAATCTTCCGTTACGCATATCGCCGAACAAGTAGGATTCGAAAGCGCAGGATATTTTTGCCGAAAATTTAAAGAATGTTACAAAATATCGCCGACGGAATACCGAAGTAAAAAAAGCGAAAAATAATAACGCTTTGCAAAAGGTAAAGCGCGGCATTACGCCGCGCCCGATATAATCATGTCCTTTCATTGCGGATTCTGATGACCACGCAAATCCCTTCCCGCTCGCTGTATTCGCGGCTTTCGCAAAAGGCGTCTACCAAAAAAAGCCCCCTGCCGCATTCGGCAGTTACGTCGGAACAAAACGTTTTTTCGGGCGGACGGTAACCGTTGTTGCCCCGTACGCGTAAGCGCAAAATATCCCCTTCCAACATAGCGGAAAAATACGCCCGCTGCCCGCCGTGCTGCAATACGTTGCTCAGCAATTCGCACGCGACAAGTTTGCTGTCGAACACCGCTTGTTCGGGGGCTTGCGCCGCCTCTAACCGAACGCACAGCTGATGAAGCGCTTGTTCCAGCGCGTTGTAATCGTCGATTTCGAAGTACATTTCAATCCGCCATGCTCTTTTTTAAATCATTTTTCAGTTTGTCCAAAATTTTGCGTTCCATACGCGAAACGAACATTTGCGAAACGCCCATGCGCCGCGCCGTTTCCGTTTGCGAAAGTTCCTCGTCGAAACGGCAGCGGATAATTTCCTTTTCCGTATCGTTTAACTTTTTCACGGCGGAAACGACCATATCGCGGTTTTCCAACTGTTCGGCAAAATTATCTTCAGAAGCAAGCACTTCGTAAAAACTCATGCCGTCTTCCCCGTCTTGGTCGGCGTTGCGGTCGAGCGAAACAACCGCGCCCGCTTCCATCGCGCGCACGATTTCTTCTTCGGTAACGTTCAGCCTTTGTGCAAGCTGCTGCGCGGTGGGCTTTTTGCCCGTTTCCGTAAGCAGCTCGTCCGCCGCGCGCTTAATTTTTACGCGCAGTTCGGCAACCCTTCTCGGCAGGTGTACAAGGCGGGACCGGTCGCGAAAATAGTTTTTGATCTCCCCCGTAATGGTAGGCGTAATAAAGGTGGAAAACTGCAATCCCTTGCTCTCGTCAAACCGTTCCACCCCTTTCATCAACGCGAGGGAAGCGACTTGAAACAAATCGTCGTATTCCACCCCTCGCCCGACAAACTTTTTCGCGAGAACGGAAGCGATATAGAGGTATTTTTCGACAATGCGATTGCGATCGGCAATATCGCCCGTTTCCCTATATCTTTTAAAAAGTTCGCCGTCTTCCATGTCAGCTCCCGAAACGGAATGTAATTTCGGTAACGGCGCCGTCTTTCCGCTCTACGTTTAAATTTTCCACCAACGCGCCCAAAAGCGAGTACGAAATTTCGTCTTCGGCGGAATCGCCCGCAGCGCCCCTTCCGTTTTCCCCTGTAAGACGCACGCAAACGCCGTTATCTTGCGCGAACTGCACGCGCGCGGAAGAATATCCGTTGCGCATAAACAGCAGCAGACTTTCGGTTACGCACACTTTGCAGTCTTCCGCATCGTCTAACGAAAGCCCGGCGCGCGCGCAGATGCCGCCCGCCGTCAAACGGACGGTTGTAAACAAATCGCTTTTCAGCGCAAACGAAAGCGCAAGTAATTCTTCCATTACGAGATCTCCATTACCGTATCCAGCGCGCAGATCACAAACAGCTTTTTTAAGCGCGCTTGCATTGCCGTAAGTTGCATGCGGTATCCGTCCGTTTTTACCTGCTTTAAAATTTTAACGAACGTGCCCAGCGTCGTCGAATCGATAAACTGCAAATTTGCGCAATCGAACGAAATATCGCGCGGGGAAACGCGGTATTCCGTCATAACCGCTTCGTAAAATTCTTCCGCGTTTTTCGAATCGATTTCGCCGCTTAACGCAATTTTTAATTGAGGTTCCCGTTCGGTTACCGTTACTTCTTGCATAAATACCTCCGCCCATGCATTTGTAATAAAATATAATTCCTTATATATTGTAACACAAAACAACCCGTTTTGAAACGGTTTTGCGAAAAATACAAGAAAAAAATTGAAAAACGCCCCGCCGTTTTGTAAGCGGAGCGTCCGTTTAATAATATTACTTTACCAAAAATCCGTCCATTCGACGCAATTATAACCCATTACGTCATTCACGCGGGTCATTCCGATTTTTTCGTAAAAGGGAATCGCATTTTCATTCGCGCACGCATACAGGATTATATTTTTCGTTCCGCCTGCCAACTCGTGCAACTTTTTTACCAAAGCCGTACCGACGCCTTGCCCCGTATACTCGCGGATTACGCCCAAATCGGTTATAAAAAGCCAATATGCAAAGTCCGTTATCCCGAAACAAACCCCGATGATACGGTGGGCGTTGTTTCTTGCGACTAAACTGATCGATACCTTGTTCACCAATAGGGCGATACGTTCTGCAAATCTTTCTTTCGGATATTGCAACCCTAAATCGGTATCTTTTAAAAATCGACGTATTCTTCGGCAGTTAATCTTTCTTCCTTTATTGTATATTCCATCTTATCACCCGTCGTTTTTTAGTTTGTAATTTTATTATCGGCAGAAATCGATTCTTCCCCGTATTGCCATTCCATCAAACCGAAATCGCGGATTACCGCGCAGAAGCCTTTCGGCTCGTATTCGGGCAAATAGCGCAGCCTGTACAGTACGTTTTCCATCCGTTCCGTCCCGCCGCCGTTCAACAGTCTGAATTTGCGCGCTTGCGCTTCTCGCTTACCGAGAAGCGCTTCCAACTCGTGCAAAAAAAGGGCGCGCATTTTTTCAAGTGCAATCGCGCGAAAGGCGTATTCGTTCGGAGTGGGAATTTGTGCGCGCAGATACCCGCTTTCCCCTTCGCCCGCGCGCAAAGCGCGCAATGCGTAATCGGGCACAAAATACCGCCTTGGTTCTCCCCGTTTAAAAAACGCGGCGTACAGTGCGGAAAGCTGCATATATGCCTGCCATTCGGGATTGTCCGCGCCGTCCTTTTCCAGCATACGTGCAAGCGCAATTCCTTCCCCCGCGTACATTCCGCGCCCTTCCAACCGCCTTAACGCGGCGTTTGCCGATATCAACTCTTTCAGCGTGCTTTCTTCGTTAACCGAAAGCGCGGCAACATATGCTCGTTCGTACAAGCCGTCCGTTTCCGCCCCGCAAAACGCGCGCAACACCCGCTGTTCGAACAGCGCAAGCCGAGAGATGAGAATACGCGCATATGCGGCGGAAATCCCTTTTACGGCGGATATATCGCACATAACGCGCGCGGGCGCAAGGGGAAATTCGCTTTTCGCGCTTCCGACGCAAACCTCGCCGCATTCTTCTTTCGCCCCGTCGCACGATGCGAACGCGGGGAACAGATAACAGGGAATACGGTTGATTTCCGCAAAATACCGCGCACAGCGCAGCAAATTCGCGCCCCCTGCGGCGCAGATACAAGTAACGCCGTCGGGCGCGGAAAACAGCGGAAGCGCGTCTGCGCCGTCCGTTACCATATTGAACGTGCGCGGCGCGCCTGCATACGGCGAAAAGAAAGAAAAACCTTCTTCGTCCGCGACTAAAAACAAGGTGCCTATGGGCACTTCCTCGCGTACGCGCGCAAGCCCTTCTTCGATCCTGCAAAATATCAGCCCGCATTCTTCTCCGTCGGGCGTCCCGTCCTGTGCGGCGGGGGTCATCTTTCGTACGGAGTGTTCGGCGAGCTTCATAGCGCCCTCCCTTTATGAGAGTATTTGTTTTAGTTTTTCGATTAAAACGTCGTTCTGTTCGCGCGCGCCCACCGTTATGCGGCAGAAATCGCGCAGAAAAGGTTTGTCCCAAAAGCGCACAAGAACGCCTTCCTCTTTCAAGCGGGTGTAAATCTCTTTTCCGCTTATTCTTGCACGCCCCACAAACAAAAAGTTTGCGCCGCTTTCGGGCACGGTGAATCCCAGTGCGCGCAATTCCGCTTGCAAACGCACCCTTTCCGATATCACAAGGCGCACCGTCTTTTTGTGATACGCGATATCTTCAATCGCCGCGCGGCATACCGCTTGGCAGATTCCGTCTAACGGATACGAATTGAAACAGTCTTTCATGCGGAACAGCCCTTCGATCAAAGAAGGACAACCGACGGCGTAACCGCAGCGCATGCCCGCAAGCGAATAACTTTTGGAAAAAGTTTTTACGACGAGCAGATTTTCGTATTTCCGCGTAAGCGGCGCGCAGCTCTGCCCGTAAAAGTCCATATACGCCTCGTCCGCGATCACAAGCCGATCGGGCACGGACGCAATAAACCGTTCCATTTCCGCAAGCGGAACGGCTGCCCCCGTCGGCGCATTGGGATTGGCGATAAAGTACCCGCGGCAGTCGATCCCTTTCAACCGTTCGAAATCGATATAAAACTCTTCTTTTAAAGAAACCGTTTGAACGGGTACGGAAAAAAACCGCGCGAACACCTCGTAAAAAGAATATGTGATTGCGGGAAAGCACGCGCTTTCTTTTTCGCCGAAAAAAGCGGGAAAGCAAAGCGCAAGCACTTCGTCCGATCCGTTTCCGCAAAACACGTTTTCGGGCGAAACCCCCTCTGCCAAGGCGATCGCTTTGCGCAGTTCTTCCGCCTGAGGATCGGGATACAGATTGAGCGTATCCCCCTTAAACGTGTTTAACGCCGCAAGCGCACGCGGGGAAGGAGGATAGGGATTTTCGTTGGTATTCAGCTTTATGTACCGCTTGTCTTTGGGCTGTTCTCCCGCCGTATACGGCGCAAGCGAACGCGCTTTTTCGCTTAAAAAATTTTTCATGCGTACTCCTTATTGCGCCGCCATTTGAACGGCGTTCACGGCATACCCAACCCCGACGCCTACAAGGTATAAAATAAGAACGATCGTAAGATTGCGCTTCCACTTTTTTCCGTTGTGGAAGAGCACGAACACGCCTAAGCCCGCATTGGCGCACAACCCCGCCAAACAGCTGCCGAACGTGATGCCCCCTACAAGATACGTTTGCGTTAGCACTACGCTGGAAGCACAGTTGGGGATCAAACCGATCAATGCCGCGATCAGCGGTTGAATCCACAATCCCGACTGCAAAAATGCCATTACGTTATCTTCCCCCGCTGAGTAAAACAGATAACCGAACGCGAAGTTGACAAGCAAAACATACCCCGCGATTTTCAGCGCGTGCAGCAAGGGAGAAACCAAATATACGAACCAAGCCTTTTCCTCGTCGTGATCGCGCCCGCACGAATTGCATTCGAAATGCTCTTCTGCGGCAGCCGCTTCCGCTTTTTTTTGTACGATGAAATCGGCAAGATACCCCACCGCTACCCCTACAAGAATCTTAACCGCCATCATGGGCAAGATCGCCTTTGCGCCTTCGCCAGAGGAAAGAAGAATAACGAACGCTTCGTCGCTGGTAGCGATAAAAACGGAAAGCAGGGTGCCGACGGTTACATGGCGGTGTTCGTACAGCTTCGCCGTCATGACCGAAAAACCGCATTGCGGAATAAGCCCCGTCGCCCCGCCGATCAGCGGCGCAAGATTTCCGCTTAATCCCCCGTGCGGTTTGGAAAGATCGGTTTTGTGTTCTAACAGTTCGATGATGATATACGAAAGCAAAAGAAAAGGAAACAGCTTTAACGTATCCAACAAAGCGTCTAACGTTACGTCAAGCATACTTTTTTCCTCCTTTCGGCTTTCCGAATTTAGGTACTTATCATAACTTTTTTTTGCGCGTTTGTCAATCGTTTGCAAAAGAAAAGCGCCTATTTTCAAATAAGCGCTTATCTTTCGTAATCAATTAAATTGCTTAGTCTTTTTTCGTAGGCGTTTTTTTCGCGGGCGCTTTTGCGGGCGCTTTTGCAGGCGTTTTCGCGGGAGCCTTTGCCGCCGTCTTTGCAGGGGACTTAGCGGGCGCCTTTTTTGCAGGCGCTTTCGCGGGAGCCTTTGCCGCAGGTTTTTCCTCTGTGGGAACTTCCGCTACGGAAATTTCCTCTTCGGGCTTCGGCGCTTCTTCTACGGGAGCAGCCGCTTCTTCCGCAGGTGCGGGAGCGGGCTCTTCGACGGGAGCGGGAGCGGGAGCTTCCTCTACGGGAGCAGCCGCAGGCTCTTGTGCGGAAACTTCTGCGGGCGTTTCGGTAGGAACGCTTGCTTCCGCAGCAGCGGCAGCCGCAGCCTTTTTCTTTTCCATTCTTTCGTCGCGCTTTGCCTGCTTTTTCATTTCTTTGGTAACGACTCTCGCCGCGTCGATCTGCGCTTGCATTTCCTGCGGTGTGGGAGGAACGAACGCCGCGCCTTCCGCGTTTTCGGGAATCACGTCGTAATGTTCGTCGCGCTCTAACATGGTCGCTTCCGTCACGCCGTCGAACAGATGAATGTGGTGCGCGTCGAATGCGAGGTCTACGATGTCGTCCAGTTTAACGATCGCACGGGAAGAAATCTTCGCGATCATCTGCGCCGCATTGTCTACAACGGAATTCTTTCCGCTTTCGTAATCCAAATCGCAGTAGATCTGCGTTTCCGCGCCCAATTTTTCGATAACGTCGATTTTAGCTTTTACGATCGTATCGGGCGAGTTGGAAATGAACAGATCGTCTTCGTGAATATCTTCGGGGCGAACGCCGAGCGTTACGGGTTTTTCCGTATTCAGATATTCGTCGAGATTCTTGATTTTCGCAACGACCGACTTGGGAAGCACGATTTTGTTTCCGCCGATAAAGTTGACGTAAACTTTGCCGCCTTCCTGCGTTAAAGTCGAATTCTTGAAGAAGTTCATTTGAGGAGTGCCGATGAATCCCGCAACGAACAAGTTGATGGGATAATCGTACAAGTTCTGCGGCGTATCTACCTGCTGCATGAAACCGTCTTTCATAACGACGATACGCGTACCCATCGTCATTGCTTCGATCTGGTCGTGCGTAACGTAAATGAAGGTGGTTGCAAGGCGGGCGTGCAGTTTGGAAATTTCCGTTCTCATCTGCGCGCGCAGTTTTGCATCGAGGTTGGACAAAGGTTCGTCCAAAAGGAATACTTTGGGTTCGCGCACGATGGTTCTTCCCAAAGCAACGCGTTGGCGCTGACCGCCCGATAAAGCCTTGGGCTTACGGGAAAGATAATCGGTAATGCCGAGAATCTCCGCCGCCGCCTTAACCTTTTCGTCGATTACTTCTTTGGGTACTTTGCGCAGTTTTAAACCGAACGCCATGTTGTCGTATACGGACATGTGCGGATAAAGCGCGTAGTTCTGGAAAACCATTGCGATATCTCTATCCTTGGGAACGACGTCGTTTACCAATTTTCCGTCGATATACAGTTCGCCCGAAGAGATTTCTTCAAGCCCCGCGATCATACGGAGCGTGGTAGACTTACCGCAGCCGGAAGGTCCTACGAATACGACGAATTCTTTATCCCGAATGTCAAGGCAGAAATTGAACACCGCTTGATTTCCGCCGGGATACACTTTGTTGATGCCTTTTAACAAAAGACCGGACATACATTTCCTCCCTAAAAAGTTATACTTTTTTTATACTACTATTTTACACGAAACAAGCCGAAATTACAATAGGCAATTATTACAAAGATAGAAATACTTCTTGTACAGTTTACCCAAAGAATTTACGCCGTATTTCGCATGATCGATACCCTTTCCCTCATTTAAAAAAAACGGAATCCGCCGTAAGCAGATTCCGTTTTTTATAAAGTTCGATTACGGCTTTTCGGTTAAAAGAACCCGCTCCGTCGTATCGACGTTGTTCTTATAGCTGAACGAAGTAATGTAATACTTCCCATCGCTCTTTTTACCGATTTTAATAATGTATGCAGAGGAAGAGAAAACCAACTGATTTCCGTCGTTTGCCGAATACGATATCGTACTGGTCAATACTTTTTCCGCCCCGTTGCTGAGATAAATGGTTTTTACTCCCACGCCGAGGCTGCTTTTATAAAACTGAATTCCGATAAACGTCGTTCCGGTGTTTTCAAACGCTTCCGCAAAATAATATTTGGTACCGGCCGCCGCTAAATTATAAAACTCGCTTCCTTCCGCTACGGTAAGAGAAACCCAATCGCCGCTTGAAGTTTGTACGGAAAAATTTCCGCCTTGCAATACTTCATCGTCTTGATTACACAAAAGCAAAGATGATTTATTTTGAGCAATCAACAAATAATAACTTTTTGTTTCCATTACCACCGAAAAGTAAAACGCATCGGAGCCCAGGTCGCTCGGTTTGTAAGAAGAAGAGCTTTCGTCTGTTAAAGCCACCGTTTTTGCGGTACCGTTTGCAAGGGTATACGTAACTTGCATGCCGTCAAAATCCACCGAAAATTTAGTGAACGTGACCGAAGTACCCAACAACCCGGAAGCCGTGTAACTTCCTGCAAAATCGACCGTATTTTCCGCGCCCGCTTTATCTTTAAACGCCGCTTTGATATTTGCATCCGCCGTCATCGCCGCGGTCGGGTCGAATTCCGTTTCGTCGGAAACATACACCCATTTGTCGAATTCCTGTCCGCTCGGCGCGGCAGGCGCAACCAGTTTTTCGCTGTTCGGCGCGCTTCCGCTGTTGACGATTTGATTCGGCTCGCCTTCTATTGAAAGAAGCAAATAATTGCCGATATCGAACGTAGTTTGAGTAATGCGTTGCGCTTCCGATTTTTCGGGATCGCCGCTATCATACCAACCGACAAGAGAATTTCCGTTTTTAGCAAGAACATAAACGGTATCTAAGCCGCTGGCGCTCACATAAACTTGAATCACCGCATAGTTGCCCGCAATGAAAAGGTTGTTTGCCGAAGTTAAATTAGCGCCGAAATACGCATTCGTTTCCGTTATAACCCAATTTTGCGTTGTGCCGGATTTCACCCACTTGCCCGCAAAATCGCTTGCGGGCGCGTTGCTCGCTTCGCCGCTCTTTGAGTAGGTTTTTGCCGCGCCTTCGTTTACGGAAACGGTTAAATCACTTCCGTTCTTCGCAAATTCATACGCAGCGTATGCACAATCGTACGCAATAAATCCGCCGTCGTTCAACTGCATAACGGGCGTATAAACTTTATCGTTCCAAATAGCCGTTCCCACTACGTAATTCGAAGGATCCGCTCCCGCAGAAGAAATCGTGACCGTATCGCTACCGTTCGACCAAACGCCGATTACTTCCGAAATATCGGTAAGTACGGGTGCATCTTCCCAAATCGCATACAAATTCAACGTAGGGTTCGACGAACTTACGTAGCTTTGATAATCGGACTTAGATATTCCTTCTTTGGTTATTACCGTGCCCGTAGCCGAATACGCCCAACCGGAAAAGATCTTATTTGCAGGCGGGGTAAACGTACTTTGGGGAAGCACAAAACGATTGCCGAACGTAAACGTTCCGTTACTCATTGTACCCGTTCCGCCGTTCGCTTGAAACCGAACGGTTACGGTATAATTTTCCGCCGCCCATTTTGCGGATAACCGTATGTTCTTTGCGGGCATGGTATAAGTTTCGCCCGGTTGCAATCTTACCGAAGAATCGGCGTCATCCCAACCGTATACAGGTTCGTCATACGGATTGGAATTGATATTTTTATACACCTGCGGACACCAACCGGTAAAAACAGAACCGTTTTTAGTAAAAGGATTTTCGGGCAGAATAACCGTTTCTCCCGCAGATTTTTGAACGGAAGGAGGAGTTGTACCCGTTACCCCGTTGTATGCGCCGCTATAATACGACAATTCGTATTTCGTTGTAACGTCGATATTATTCCAAACCGCCGTAAAAGTTACGTTTCCGGAACCCGTATACCGATCGCCTGCGGCGTACGTTTGATTGCCGTCGTTCCAGCCGCCGAACGCTTTTTCGGGGCAGGAAAGTCCCGTCCCTTCGGGCAACGTAATTCCCATAGCCCAAAGTTTTACCCACTGCGGTTCCACCGTTCCGCTTGCGCCTTCGCCCGCGTTGAACGTAATCTTCCAAGCATATTCCGCCGTCAGCTCGATATCGCCGGTAACGGCTTTATCAAAATTGTATTCGCTGCCGTTTGCCGCCCAATAGCGGAATGTTTTTCCGTCCGGATGAACGGGCGTTTCAAGTACCGCAGTAAATTTTTCGCCGTTGCGCACGGTATATTCCGCGGGTTCTTCGCCGTTATTCGGATCGACGGTAACGGTGTGCAACGCCGCCCATTGCGCGGTAAAGGCGACCGCTTTTGCGGGCATGGTGTATTCCGCATTCGCCGCATACGTCTGCGCGCCGTCGCTCCAACCAATAAATTCGTGCCCCGCATAGGTGAACGGATTGGCGGGCAGATTGAACTTTGCGCCTTGCGCTTTTTGCGCGGAAGCGGGCGCTTCGCCCGTCGCTTCGTCTGCGCCCTTTGAATACGTTACCGCATACGTTACGGAAGGCTGCGTACTGTTCCACTGCGCGGTAAAGGTAACCGCTTTTGCGGGCATGGTGTATTCCGCATTCGCCGCATACGTCTGCGCGCCGTCGCTCCAACCTGCAAATTCGTATCCCGTATAGGTGAACGGATTGGCGGGCAGATTGAACTTTGCGCCTTCTTCTTTTTGCGCGGAAGCGGGCGCTTCGCCCGTCGCTTCGTCTGCGCCCTTTACGTACGTTACCGCATACGTTACGGGCGGCTGCACGTCTTCTTCGCCGCAGGCGGTGATCGCGAATACCGAAACGATCATCAGCGCCAAAACGGCAAAGAATCTAACAAAACCTTGTTTCATATTTTTTCTCCTTTTAAAATTTTTCCGCGGTAACCGCGTTTTTTTGCAAATCAGCCTTCCGTTCCGCTCGAAATCATGGTAATTACGGCGGTTTGCGCATCGAAGTCGATCACCGCGCGATACTTGCCCTCGTACCCTTCTTGCGTAACGGTAAACAGATAACTGGTTTCCGATTCTTTGACATAAGTCGCCTGAACGGAAAACGCGTTTCCGCTTTCCGCATCTTTCAGCATTAAGTTGAGCGAGGTGATCTCCCCCGCGGAATTGCGGTATACCGCCACGCCGTTCCCCGTTACCGTATCGCGATAAGAAGTTACGGTAGACTGCAACGCGCACGTGTACGAAAAACTGCCTGCCGCCGTGATCGTAACGGTTACGGTATAGCGATCGTTCAAATACAACACGGTGACCGCATACAGGTTTTCGCCTAATTTTTGGGTAGTCCAGCCCGTTTCGGAATACCGCTCGCTGCCGTTTACGTTTTTCAGCGTGCCCGTCGTCGTAATATATCCGTTTGTTACGTGTATCACGATACTGCTGCCGTCTTGCGCCGAAAGCGCGATATCGTAAGGAAGCAGCGTTTTAACGTATGCCAAAGAAAGATCTGCGCCGAGCGTCAACGTGTAGCGCTCCCCGTTTAAATCGAAGGTCAGCGAATTGGGCTTTACGTTCAGCGTTACCCGCGTGCCGTTAAAGTGAGCGGTGCGGGTGTATGCGTACGCGTTTTCGTCGTCTACGCCGCCCAGCGTAACGGAAAGCGTATCTCCGCCGTTCGTATAGGTAAGCGTAGTGCCCATTTTCACGTAAGTTCTTTGCACCCCTTCGATCTTGAACGAGATCACGCCTTCCGCCGAATAACTTCCCTCGTACGTTCTGTAAACCGCCGTCTGACGGTCGTATTCGTAAAAGGTGATCTTCGCCCCGTCGATCCGGTACAGCCAAACGGTTCCGATATCGAACATCGCCCTGCCGTTGATAACAAGGGGCAGCAAGGTGCTTTTTTCGTAATACACGCCGAGTTCTTCGCCCGAAACTACGGAAAGATTTCCGCTGTATGCGTTCCAGCTTGCCGTTTGATAGCACGCAAGCGCAACGTCGATATTTTTTACGTAAATGCGAACGGCGATCACGCCCGCAAAAATCTTTTCTTCCATAGCGGGAGGAGTCGTTCCTTCCAGCCATACCGCCAAAACGACGCGCTCGTCTGCCTTTTCGGGCTGCGCGCATTCGAGGAACGCCTGCGAACCGATTTTATTCAGCGACGCGCCCAAGCGAACGGAAACAAGTTTTTCGCACCCGCCGAACGCCGAATCCCCCACCGAAACGATTGCGGGAAGATAAGCTTCTTCTAACTGCGTACAGCCGCTGAACGCGCCGCCTTTTAACGTAGCGACGGAAGAGAAAATTACCTCTTTTAACCCCGTACACTCGGCAAACGCTTCCACGCCCACCGTTTTTACGCCGTTCAAATCGACGCTTGCAAGGTAGGTAATGCCCTTGAATACCCTGTCGGCGATCTCCGTCACCCCGTCGGGAATGCGAATCGCCAAATCTTTGGGATTTTCCGTTTTATTGTTATAGCGGATCAAAACGCCGTTTACAATTTCGAATTCGGGGCGGTTTGCAAGTTCGTATTCGCTGGTGATATACTGCGCAAACGCGCTCCACCCCGCCGCCGTGCGGTACGTTTCTTCGAAACCGTCCGGCACGAGAATGCGGAAATCGCCGCTCGGCCATTTAAACGCCGTTTCCGCAACCTGCGCGGGCGTTTCGCCCAGCACGTACACCGTGCGCAGGGTAAAGGTATTGCGGAATGCGTATTCGCCGATTTTGGTAACGCTTGCGGGAATGGTTACGACAACGGGCGCGGAAGCGATATTTTCGCCGTCGCCGCTTCCTGCCGAAGCAAACACTCTGTCCGCAATTTCGGTAACCGTATCGGGAATTTCGATGATCGTGCCCTTGCCCGTATACTTGGTAAGCACGCCGCCGCTTACAACAAACCCCGTGTCGTTTACGGTAAACGTATGCGCGGATGGATCGAGCACAAAGTAGGTAACGCCCATTTCGTTCCCCGATTCGTCTAACGCGGTAAATTCGAGATTGTTACCGTCGAAAATCGCCCGGCCGCTTTGCGACGCGCCGTCCGCCGTTACGTATTCGCCGAAGCCGTATCCGTCGATATACAGTTTTGCGTTGCGCGCGCCCGTATACGTTCCGCTGTACTTTTCGTTAAAACAGATAAACATGCCGTAATCGGGCGAACCTGTTATGGGCGACGCAACGAAACGGAACTGTTCCCCGCCGCCCGTTTGGGTGAATTTCCACTCGCCGCGGTAATCGGCGTAATCGTCCGTGCCGACGTAAACGCCTTCCGTACGCGCAAGAACGGTTTGCCCGTCGGTATCGTATTCGATCAAAGTCGCTTTGCCGTAGCCGTCTAACTGCAACGCGTTATTCAAGCCCTTTCCGTTTTCGTACTGCAAGAAGGTGCCGCTTTCCAACCCCTGCACAAGGAAGTAACCGTTCAGCTCTTCGTTCGCCTGCACGGAACCGCGGTTCAGTTTAAAGTAGAACCCTTCCCCCGAAGGCATTTGCGTGCCCACGTTCAGCACCAAAAATTCATAATCGCCGTAAGAGGTCAAGCGGTAAATTCCGTAATACTGTACTTGGAAGCCGCCGCTGAGATCCATCGAACCGAACACGCCCATTGCGTATGCGTTCGTTTTTCCGCCCGAAGTGTATTCGTACGTGTAGTACCCTTCGAGGTAGGCGACCGACGTGACATACGGCGTACCGGTAACGTAATCGAACTGTGCGTACATGCCGTACGTCGTTTCGTCGCGCAGAATAAATTTGCCACTCGATTCCAAAACCATTCCGACAAGCGTTTCCTGCCCGACTTTTACGGTAAATTCCTGTTTGTCTGCATTGAACGAGCCGAAATATTCCGTTCCGCCGCGCACGTACACGCAAGACGCGCCGTTTCCGCCTTCGCGCAGCACATAAACGATATCGCTTCCGCCCGCTTCGTTTTTGTACCCCTTATCCCACTTTGCGTATAAGGTAATATTCGCGTCGAGATACACGCGGTTCCCCGAAGCGTAACGGGAATCGACCGCGCCTTCGGGCGAAGTCGCCCAGCCCGCAAAGCGGTATCCCGAACGGGAAAACGCCGTTTTTCCGTCCGCTATGATCACTTCGTCTACCCCGTAAAGGTAAGAACCGCCCTCGATCGAACCTGTCGCGTCCGCCGCGTTGCCCGAATAAGCGAGGGTGAACGTTCCTCTGTCGCAATAGAACGTAAAGACGTTTTCGCCCTTTTTCAGCGTAGCAGTTCCCGCCGTGCCCGCATGGTTTAAGTTTAACGTAAATCCGCGCACTTCGGGGCGGGGGGAAATTTCCGCGCCCAGCCAATCGGTTGCCGTGCGCACGTCCAGTTCGTCTAACACATAGTCCGTCTGCGTTTCGTTTTGCTTATACAGGCGAATCTTGTATTCTACCTTCCAGCGCGCGGTAATGGTAAGCCCTTCGGCAGGCATTACGTCTGCAGAAGTAAGCGGCTTGTCGCCGAGATACCACCCGCCGAACACAAGCCCTTCCGCTGCGGGCGCCTTATCCGCCAAAAACTCCAAAAGATTCGCGCCCACCGCTACGTCGTATCCGTTTACGGAAAGCGTTTCGCCGTTTCCATCTAAGGTAAGGCGGGCGGTTTCCGCAACGAATTTTGCATAATACGTTCTGTCCTCTGCGGGCATAACCGTAGGAAGCGTTTGCTGTTCGCCCGAAAAATCTTCGGTTAAAAACCAACCGCCGAACGCGAATCCTTCCCGTTCGGGATCGACGGGCGGATCGATCGTTTCCCCCGCTTCCGCCGTGATATCCGCAATCGAGGGTGCGCCGTTGGTAACGAATTTCAACGTATATTGCTTTTCTCCGCAAGCAACCGCCGCCAAAGACAACAAAAGCGCAATCAACGCCGCAAATGCGGCGCGGAGTGCGCCAAACTTCATTTTTCCAAACATAATTAAAACACTCCGTACCCTTTCAACTGAGAAGGGTAAATTATTTCAAAGTATAACATATTACCCCCCCCCTGTCAACAAAATGAAAGGCGGAATGTGAAAATATTTGTATAATCATACGTATTTAATCGAAAATATGCAAAATCAGCCAAAAAATATACACCACGTACCGAGTGCAATGTGAATATTATAAACATATTCCCTCTCTTAAACCAAGAGAGGGAAACATAAATGATTTATCAATTCAACCGTGCGCAAAGCATCGATGTGATTCCATAAAAGCAGATACTTATTTTACGCACTATTAACCTTTAATAGCAGGCGCAAATGATACAAAGCAGAGCAGCCGACTTTTAATCAATACACTTTCGTTTACCCGTACTTTAAAAAATAAAACCCCCTCTTAAAAAGAGGGGGTAACGCTTTTAAGCGGATTTTTTGTAAACGAGTTTCGGACGAGCGCCTTTATCGACGCAGTCTTTTGTAATGATCACTTCTTCGATATTCTTCTCGGAAGGAATATCGTACATGACGTCCGTCATTAAACTTTCGATAATCGTACGCAAGCCGCGCGCGCCCGTTTTTAAACGGATCGCCGTATTTGCGATTTCCCGCACAGCCTCGTCTTCTACCGTCAATTTTACGCCGTCTAATCCGACAAGTTTTTGATACTGTTTGATGATCGCGTTCTTCGGCTTAGTCAAAATGCTGACGAGTGCGTTTTCGTCTAACGGGTTCAAATTTACCACAATGGGAAGTCTGCCCACAAATTCGGGAATCAAACCGAACTTGGTCAGATCTTGCGGCTTTACGTCGTCTAAAAGGGAATAGTCCACTTCGTTTTCGCCCAGCTTGACTTTGCCGCCGAACCCGAGCGCGCTGTCGTCCGTACGCGCCCCAACGATCTTATCGAGCCCTACAAACGCGCCGCCGCAAATAAACAGAATGTTCGCGGTATCGATGCGCATGCAGTCTTGCTGAGGGTGCTTTCTTCCCCCCTGCGGAGGAACGTTCGCAACCGTGCTTTCGATAATCTTCAACAGCGCCTGCTGAACGCCTTCGCCCGAAACGTCGCGCGTGATGGAAACGTTTTCCCCTTTGCGCGCGATTTTATCGATCTCGTCGATATAGATAATGCCGCGCTGCGCCCGTTCGATATCGTAATCGGCGTTTTGGATCAGCTTTAACAAAATATTTTCCACGTCTTCGCCCACGTAACCCGCTTCGGTCAGCGTGGTCGCGTCGCTCGTGGCGAACGGCACGTTCAATACCTTAGCAAGCGTGCGCGCAAGCAGCGTTTTACCGCTTCCCGTAGGACCGAGGAGCAGAATATTGCTCTTTTCGATTTCTACGTCGTCCTTTTCTTTGGATTCGGCAAGCGAATTGATGCGCTTATAGTGGTTGTAAACGGCAACCGAAAGCACCTTTTTCGCCTTATCCTGCCCGACGATATACTGATCGAGCGCTTCTTTGATTTCCGCAGGCTTTTTCAGCTCGACTTGTTCGACGGGATTGGAAGAAGGCGTTTTTCCGAGCATGTCTTTGCACAGTTCTACGCATTCGTCGCAGATGTAAATTCCGTCCGGTCCTGCAATCAGTTTTTTCGTTTTGGCTTTTTCCTTTCCGCAGAAAGAACAGTATTGTTCGTATTTGTTCATGTTCACTCCGATCTAAAAAATTAACGCTTAATATATACCTTATCGATCAATCCGTATTCGCATGCTTCGTCCGCCGTTAAATAATTGTCGCGGTCGGTATCTTTTTCTACCGTTTCCACAGGCTTCCCCGTGTTTTCGGCAAGAATTTGGTTCATTCTCTTTTTAATGCGCAGAATGTGTTCCGCTTGAATTTGAATGTCGCTTGCCTGACCCTGCGCGCCGCCCAAGGGCTGATGGATCATAATTTCGCTGTTCTTTAACGCAAACCGCTTGCCCTTTGCGCCCGAAGAGAGCAGAAACGCCCCCATCGAAGCCGCCATGCCCACGCAGATGGTGGAAACGTCGCACTTGATATAATTCATGGTGTCGTAAATCGCCATGCCCGCCGTAACCGAACCGCCCGGGCTGTTGATGTATAAACTGATATCTTTGGTGGGGTCTTTCCCTTCCAAAAAAATCAACTGCGCGACGACGGTATTCGCCACCGCATCGTCGATTTCGCCGCTTAAAAAGATAATGCGGTCTTCGAGCAGACGGGAATACAAATCGTAACTTCTTTCCCCGCCCGAAGTGCGTTCGACCACATAAGGGATAAGTACGTTCTTTTCGTTCATATGATTGCCTCCGAAAAATTTTTCGGCGAATTATTCAGCCGTTTTTTTAGCGGTCGTTTTTTTCGCCGCGGGTTTGCTTTCCCCCGTTTTTGCGGCGGTCGTCTTTTTTGCAGCGGGCGCTTTTTCTTCCGTCTTTTCCGCGGGCGCTTTTTTCGCAGCGGGCTTCTTTGCTTCCGCTTTGCCTTCCGCTACCATTTCGTTGTTCGCCTGCAAGAAGTCGAACAGCTTCGTCACCTTAATGTCGTTTTCGATATAGTCGAGCTGACGGGGATCGATCGTCTTTTTGTACTCTTCCGCCGTTTTGCCCACGCTTTTTGCCTGCTCTTCGATTTTCGCGTCGATCTCTTTCTGCGTCGCTTGGATTTTTTCCTGCGCGATGATCTTTTCTACGATCAACTGGTGCAGAACGGTCTTTTTCGCTTCCTCTTCGAAGTTCTTTTTATATTCCTCGCGGGAAGAACCGATGTACCTCAAGTAATCGTCTAATTTGATTCCCTGATACATCAAATTGTATTCCATTCTTTGCAGCGACTGCTCCGTTTGACGGTCGATCATCGCCTGCGGGATTTCCGCCTTTGCGCCCTTTGCGATTTCGGTAACGATGGCGTTTTCCGTTTCGTTCATACCGCGCGCCTTTGCGTTTTGTTCCAAACGCTCTTTTACCTTAGCGCGGTACGCTTCTACCGAGTCGCTGCCCATCTTCTTTGCAAACGCTTCGTCGAGCGCGGGAAGCGATTTGCCCGTAATCGCGTGCAGCGTTACGGTGAATACCGCTGCTTTCCCCTTTAAATTTTCCGCCTGATAATCTGCGGGGAAGGTCACGTCGATATCCTTCACTTCGCCGATCTTCATGCCGACGACGCTTTCTTCGAAGCCGGGAATGAACTGACGGGAACCGAGGGTCAAATCGAATTTTTCCGCCGTGCCCCCTTCGAACTCTTCGCCGTTCAACTTTCCTACAAAGTCGATATTAACCGTGTCGCCCATCGCGCAGGAGCGGTCGGTAACAGTTACCTTTTCCGCGGCGCGGTCGCGTGCGGAATCGATTTCCTTTTCCACGTCGGCGTCCGTAACAGTATACTCATACTTGGCAATTTTTATACCCGTATATTTTTCGATCTCTACGTCGGGCTTTACGGGAACTTGCGCGGTAAGCACAACTTTTTTATCCGAAATGTCTTCCACCGAAAGGGAAGGTTCGCCCACTGCGGTGAAATTGTCTTTTTCCTTTTCGAGCGTGTCGTAATAATGTTCGGAATAAAGAATATTCAGCGCGTCTTCGTAAAAGATCCCCTTTCCGTAATACATTTCGAGCACGTGCTTGGGCACTTTGCCTTTGCGGAATCCGTTTACGGCATATTTGCCTCTCGTCTGCGCGTACGCCTTATCGATCGCTTCCGACCATTCTGCGGGCGTAAACGTCATTTCCACTTTTACCGTACTTTTTTCTGCGGGGGTAACAGTATACTTCATTTTGTTTTTCTCCTAAAATTACAAACTCTGCATTTTCGCACATGATATTTTACCATATCGGCGGATAAAAGAAAAGCGTTTTCGTTTACAAAATGCCTTTTTTCCGTTATAATATATGCGAAGTAAAAATTCTGCCTCGGGGTAGCGATATGCCGCAAGACGCCTTTACCCTCCGTTTTAACGCCAAAGAGTTGAACGCCGCGTTAAAAGGGGGAAAAATCAACAAAATCAATCAACCGGAACGGGAAGAAATTTCCCTTCTTATATACACGGGAAAGCGCACGCTTAAACTTGTTTTAAACGCAAACGCTTCCGACTGCGGCGCTTATTTTACCGAAGAGGACAAAGAAAACCCATTGACTGCGCCTAACTTTTGCATGCTTTTGCGCAAACGCCTGCAAAATGCGGAAGTACTGGAAGTTGCGCAGGTGGGATTCGAGCGCATTCTCGCATTCCGTTTTGCCTGCACTTCCGATTTTTCTTCCTGCGAGCGCGTGCTGTATGCAGAGATCATGGGCAAATATTCCAACTTGCTCCTTACCGAAAACGGGGTGATTTTAGGCGGACTGAAAACAACTTCGCTCGACGAAGGGTGCAAGCGCGTTCTTGCCGCGGGGGCGAAGTATCTGCTTCCCGCACCGCAAGACAAAACAAACCCTACCGATTTTAAAGCGCTTTGCGCCCTTTTGCGCGAACCTGTCGAAGCGCGCTTTTTATTTACGCACGTTGCGGGGCTTGCGCCTTGCACGGCGGAACAGATCGTATCCGCTTACCGCGGGGGAGATTTTGCAAAGCACGTGTACGACTATATTTTTTCGGACGACTGCTTCCCCTGCGTCGCCCTGCGCGGCGGCGCGCCCGTCGATTTTTTTGCGAAAAAGGCGGAAGGAGCAATCCCGTTCCAAAGCCTTTCCGCCGCGCAATCGTATTACTATGCGAAAAAGCGGGCGAAAAAAACCTTTACTCTGCTTGCGGGAAGGCTGGAAAGCGCGGTAAAAAACGCAAAAAAGAAACAGGAAAAGCGGCTTGCGCAAATCGTAGAAAAGCGCGCGGAATGCGCCGATTCGGAAGAAAACCGCATAAAAGGCGAACTGATCACTTCTAACATTTACGCCTTGCAAAAGGGCATGCCCGCCTGCGAAGTTTACGACTATTACAGCGAAACGGGCGGCATGCGCAAAATACCCCTCGACGTTTCGCTTACCCCCGCGCAGAACGCGCAAAAATACTTTAAAAAATACCAAAAGCAAAAGCGCACGTTACAGGCGATCGCCCCGCAGGAGATTGAAATTCGCGCCGAGTTGGATTATTCGGAAAGTCTGCTCGCCCAAATCAGATCGGCGGAAAGCGCGGAAGATTTGCGCGCAACGGAAGAAGAACTGCTTGCCGCAAACTACTTAAAAGCGCCCAAGGAAAAAACGAAAAAGAAAAAAGACGAACTGCCTTTCCGCACATTCGAAAAGGAAGGTTTCCGCATTTCGGCGGGCAGAAACAATTTACAGAACGATCTGTTGGTAAAAAGAAGTTCCCCCGAAGATATATGGCTGCATACGCAAAAATATCATTCTTCCCACGTGGTGATCCATACAAGCGGAAAAGCCGTTCCCCAAAGCGTGCTGCTGTTTGCGGCGGAAGTGTGCGCGGGATATTCGGACGGAAAACAAGGCGATAAAATACCCGTAGACTACTGTCTTTTGAAATACGTAAAAAAACCGCCGAAATCGAAAGCAGGGTTTGTGATTTATACCGATCATAAAACACTGCTCGTTTCCCCCAAACGCGATAACGAGCAATCCTCAACATAAAACAAGCCCGTTCCGCATTTAGCGGAACGGGCTTTTGTTTTTATTTCATTTATCAGTCTGCAAGCAATTCGCCGACCGTAGGGAATACCATTTCGATGCTGTCTAACATATTATCTTCCGAATTCCAATAGCCCCATGCATTATCTGTATAAACATATAACACAAAAGTATCTTCGGAGTGTTTTACCCATTGAAACATATGATTGTCTACGCTAAACGGTTGGTCGAAAACAAATTTTTCCAAATTCGGTACAGTTGCAACCGCTGTTCCGACAGTGTCATCAGAATCAGTATAACCCATAAGGATGATATTTTCCGATTCGATTTTCAAAGCAAAATTGTAATACGCACTTTCCTCTTGCCCATCAAGATGAAATCTTGCCGTCGTATAGCTTTCGGTAAACGTGAATGACGTAGGAACCGCTACTTTGCAAGCGGAAATATCCGTAAGCACAGGCGCGGTTGCGGTATAGGTAAAGGTAAGCGTACCCCTTGCCGAAATCGTTTGCGCAGCCGCTTCGCGCGCGCTTACAGAAGACATATTGCCCGAACCGCCGTTATTGCCGAAAGGTATATTTTTTACGTCAAATTCCACTTTTTGACCGACAAAGTTTTTCTCGGCATCGAACGTCATAACGACTTCCGCTTTTTCTACAAGATCCAACTTTTCTTGCACGGAAGCGGAGACTTGCGCCCACATTGCGCCCAAATCCATTTCTGCGGGCATACCCATCGATGCAAGCGTAAGATCGCCGAGTTTGCCCGTTCCGCCCAATGCGCTTGCGTCTACGTCTGCAATCTTTTTCAGCCAATCCAAAATGCCGTCGTTTTCCGCAGGTTCGGGAATCGCCGCCCACAACTGCATGACCAGTTGCATCATCTGATCCATGCCGGGCTCCGTATACATAGTAGGCGCTCCGCCGATTGCTTCGTTGATCATCACGTAAACCGTTTTTGCCTTTACAAGCCCGAAGCAACTTTCAATATAACTCGAAACGACAGCGTCGTTCAAAATATCGTTGATTTTCGAAGTGGATTTGATTTTTCCCGCAACCGTGGTAATATCGCCGAGAAGAGTTCTTGCCGTCTGCGCAAGATCTACGGTTACGGTGTAACCCGTGCTTTCTTCTAATACGGTAGCCGTTTTAGAAGAAAGGGAAAGAATTTCGTAATTCGCCGCATTGAATACTACGATATCCCCAAGCATATCGGCAGAGTCTGTGGGAAGTTCCCCTTCGCTCATATCTAAATATTCCAACGAAATGTTTGCATCCCACGCTTCCACTTTCGCATTCGACATATATTGAAACGCTTTATCATCGCGCGAGAACGCATATGTATACATTTTGTTCGTACCCTGCGACATTTCGATCGTTGCTTCCGCATCGCCCGTTACGAAATTGTTTTTTGTGATCCCGTCGATTTCCATCGACTGACCTGCCATCGTTGCCGAAACGTCGATCGCAACTTCCGCACCCTTTGAGGTATGTTCGGGAATTTTCGCCGCAAGCTGCTTTACAAGCGCTTCGTTCACCGTTCCGCTGCCACCGGAAATCGTTCCTTGTTGTTCGCCGTTGTTTCCGCCGTTGTTTCCGCCGTTCGGACCGTCTTCACCGCAGCCGGCAAAGCAAACGCCCGCAGACATAACGGCAGCCAAGCATAAAGGTAATGCTTTCCACTTTTTCATACTTTTCCTCCAAAATACTTTAAAATTTCTGAATATTCTATTTTTAAAAACATTTCCTAATAGAATATATATACTATTATTATAACAGAACCATACCCCCCCCCGTCAATCTTTTTGAAGCTGAAAACGAATAATTTTTTTGGAAATTTTTTCTTACCGAATGACGTATTGCAGAACATTCCTTTGCAACAGCTAACAAACATAAATTAGCCGCCGTGTTGCTACAAACTTTTCATTGCAAAACTGCGCGAAAGTTCGCCGATACTATTAAGGTTAGTATATTCATTCTCGATCATGTATAAGCCCACCGTCATACTTGTACCGCCCTGCACTCGTTATAAAAAACCGATTGCAAATTGCAATCGGTTTTTTATAATTTTATTTTGTAATACCCCATATATCATAGCCTGCATACCTTTACGAAGAAGCATCATTTCAAATAAAAAAAGTCATAAAAATTTCATCAATTTTTATGACCCTTTTTTATTATACTATACTCATAATAAATGCAATTATCAATAATATATAACTAAATATCAATATACACAAAAATGTTATTTTATAAGTCTTATAGCACCCTTTTTTTGAACCCACTGTATAATAAAACATACTATGCTGCATAAGAAAAAAGCCAAATTTATAAAATACATTATAAAAATGATTTGGTATAATAAACGCAATAAACCCAAACAAAAATAAAAACGCAGCAAATCCATATATACATATTACATTACTCATTAAATCGCTCATCGAATCGCTTGATGCCGGTTCGTCAATATAATAAAATGTTAATATGCTTAGTGTTACAAACCCTGCTAACAATATTAAAGCTATCAATATTCGCAATAAAATTTGAAGTTTATTTATTTTCGATTTGTTTGTTTCATTTTCATTCATATTTTGCTTATTCGTAATATCCCCCCCGCCGTCGAGCACCGCATGATTTCCCCATGCGTCGTATACATATTTTACCACAATCGACCCGTTTTCGTCAAGAAGGAAAATATTATTACATTAAAATAAAAAAAGTATAGAAATCTATACTTTTTTTATTTTTCAAAGAAGTTGATTTAAATTACTTTTAATAAAATCGCTATAAATTTTTAATTTCATCCCCATATCTTTACAATTAGTAATGTTTTTAACCATCGTTTCTCGCGATATTGAATCAAATAATTTACAAGATAGAACATTATGGTTTTCGCCATTTTTTTCTACTGTTAACCATACGTCAAAATGAGAATGCAATTCAATTTGTTTATCAAAATCATTACTATCCAACTTATCGTTTAGATTGAATATATCCTCCGAAATTACCATGTCGAAATAAATAATTATCGTTATATTCGATTTACGATTACGATAACAAATATCATTATCAGTTCCATTAGTAAATTTTTTCTTTGTAAAATTATATCCTAACAAAAAATCAAAATATTTTGTTATCATTTTTTGATGATTCATTTTAAACCCTTCTTTAAGACCAAAAAAGCATTTTGCTTAAATTCCAATAACCATTTATTGATGTCTTTTCTATCGCATAAAACGGACTACGTTTACTAATTTCACGAGATAAATCCAACCCAATATCGGTTACTTTAATTCCAAAACGCTTCATTCTATTTATCCACGCTCTATTAAGTGATTTATTTATCATAAAAGCTTTATCTTTACCAAATACTTTTACAATATTCTTGCCCGGTGCTTTATATGTAACTGCACCAATTTGATTTGCCGCAGCATTCACTCTTGACATACTTTCACCTATTACAACACCATGCTTAAACATTTGTATAATCCTTATTCCTGCACCAGCAAAAGCAAGCACACCGCCCCAAAGAGCACCGTCGGCAGCACCTGTCGCAACGCCATTCCAAAAACTACCGCCGTTTACGGCATTGATTGTTCCCTGGATTAAAGCTCCGCTAATGATACTAACTCCCATTCCAATCAATACAGGAGCCAATGAGCCACCCGACAATATAGTCAATGCCATTGCGCCGATAAATGCAATTCCGCCAATTAACCATTTCAACCAATTCGGCATTGTGCCTGTTTCATCTGTCGCCATTACAGGATTATTGCCGCAATATGCGTAAAGGTTTAAGCCGTTGATCGATTCGGGATCGAGA
>CAJTPB010000001.1:38050-278055 GCA_910578065.1 uncultured Christensenella sp.
ACTTCGGGATCGTAATAACGTGTTTGAAGGTAATACAGTTCCGTTTCGGGATCGTAAAAGTATCCGCGGTATCTGAACGGATTTAAGTTGCCGATATGCAAATCATCATCCGTAATATCGTTCCCCGCGCCGTTGAGCACCGCATGATTTCCCCATGCGTCGTATATATATTTTACCACAATCGACCCGTTTTCGTCAAGAAGGGATATAACATTCCCCTGCACGTCTTTACGGTAGAAATATGTCGAATTTTGATATTTTACGGCGAATATTCCCGAATTGTCATATAAGTACTCTATTCCGTTCGAATCGGATATCAGATTTCCGTTGCCGTCGTACGTATACGTGATTCCGTTTTTCGAAATTCTTCTTCCGCTTCCGTCATAAGCGAACCATGTTCCATTATATGCGCGCAACTGCCGCCCTTTTTCCCATGCCGCCTCTTATCCGCGGGAAGTGATAGGATTGCCGATTACGTCGTATTCGCAAACCTCGCCGCCCAAGGTCAACAGCTTATCCCCCTCGTATCCGCATCGCGCTTGGGTAAACTCGCACTCTTCCGCGTTCTCTTTTAACGTGAACGTGGTTTGCCGTTTGCAAAGAATATTCCCGCAATTGTATAAATAGACACAAATAAAAAGCCGATTACAAAAAGAAACCGACTTTTTAACATATCACTTATTAAGCAACAGCCAATATTGTAACTTCGTTCTATTTTTATTCTCTAACTAATTTATCTTCAAATAATTTTTCAAATTCCTCTATTGTTCCTTGCTTAATCCAATCTTTCTGGCATAACAAATTAATATTCCTATGCGGAAAAAAGCAATTAAATTCATACCAGTCTCCTTTATCGTACACCTTTTTTACATCGGATATATTTTTAATGACTTCTCCTTTATCGAATAAAAACATCATCATGCCATTCTCAATTATTAACTTTTTAGGAATTCTTTTCTCCATTCCTTTTTGCGGAACAATCATAAAAATCGCAAGCAATGCCACAACTATTAAAAAATAAATTATTAGAAAGTTAATCAAAAAGGAAGCAAGTAATACCAATCCGCTACATAATAAAAACGTAACAGTAGCGCCTATCAAGGCTGCATTGCGCTCTTTTTGCTTCATTCTTAATATAGTGCTTTGAGATGCGATCCCCTCAAATTCAATCATATCTTAAACTTCTCCTAAAATAGCATTGCTTTTCAAATAAGAAACTTTAGCGAAAAAATTATTGCTCTTAAATTGTTAATGTTTTTAGTTTTCAGTAAATCATTCAATTTCAACCTACTATTTGCAAAACCAGTTGGTTGATCATACCAAGGTGTTTTATTGGGCAAATTTTCCGGCTCTGAAACTCCAAATTCAATGAGCTGCATACTAATTCCCAATATCGGCGCTACCAACACACCAAATAAATCAACGGCCAAAGCCCCAACCGCAAACGCCGTCTGTGTTGCTACGCCTAAAAATGTCGTCATCCCTATCGCCCCAACAACAGCTGTGCCTACGCACACAAATGCACCCGCAGTAGCAATTCCTGCGGCGACGCCTAAAAAAATTCCACCAACTAAATCCCACCCTCTTGCGCCATTATCATAAGCTACTTTTCCTCCAATAATGCCACCAACAACGGCTCCTATACCTAAAATAGCCAAAAGAGCTATTATACTTGTTCCTATTGGGTCTACATTCATCACAGGATTATTGCCGCAATATGCGTAAAGGTTTAAGCCGTTGATCGATTCGGGATCGAGATATTCGATCGCGTCAATCGTAATGAATCTACCGACTTCGGGATCGTAATAACGTGTTTGAAGGTAATACAGTTCCGTTTCGGGATCGTAAAAGTATCCGCGGTATCTGAACGGATTTAAGTTGCCGATATGCAAATCATCGTCTGTAATATCGTTTCCCGCGCCGTCGAGCACCGCATGATTTCCCCATGCATTGTATACATATTTTACCACAACCGACCCGTTTTCGTCAAGAAGGAAAATATATTGCCCTGTAAATCTTTTCACATAATATCATATTGAAAACAATTTTATTTAAATATAAAAAAGAACCAGAACAATTCGTTCCAGTTCTTTTTATAATTATAAGAACGTAATTAGTATAACCATTATCAAAATGAAATAACTACAACTTAATAATAGTATAATAATTTTACCTATTCTTTTATATGTCCCCTGCTCAGTAAAATTGGTTTCCGCCCAAGGTGCCGTAGAATGATTATAATAAAACAAACACATTTTATTAATTACTTTATGGCTCCACCGCGGAAAAAGCCAAGGAATAGTTGCCAACAAATACAATATGATAGATAATACATATAAACCTATAATTTGGTCTATTTTAGCCAAGTTGGGATACAAGAAAATAAACACACTTGGAACTAAAATTGTTGTTGTAAGCAATAAGAATATTAAAATCCTTTTTATTATATGAATTGTTGCTATATCCATTTTAAATATCATGAAATGTAACCACCGCCTTTCTTACCGAAAAAATTAATTAAAAATCTTGACAAACCAGTTGATACCATAGGAAAAAAAGTATAATAACTTGAACGCAATGCAATCCCAGCAGATTTCAATACGTTAGTATCCAATTTCGCTAGCTGATAAAAATCGCTAAATCCTAAATCTCCATTCTTATAGACTACTTTTCCTACAAACCGACTTAGTCCGTGTCCTACTCCCCCAGCTATACCACCAATTGCGCAATCAAACAGTATATTATTCCAACTTTTATTTTCAAATGCAGATAACCCTGCGCTAGATGCCCCACCTATTGCTACCGCACCTAACAACCCGCCTACGCCAGTTGCAAATGCTGCCCCTGTGATTCCTCCTAAAGCTAACGAAAAATAATTTATATCATCGAAAAATCCTTTTCCCTTTATTACATTGCTTATTCCCTGCCCCATAAAATTGCCAGCAGCACCTACTATCGCCCCAACAAATATAGGCAATAATGAGCCGCCAGATGCAACAATTGAAATAGCACCTAGTACTGCTACCACGACTAATGCAAGCCCTATCATGAAACCAAAAGCGTTTTTCCAAAATTTGCCCCAATCCCATGTTCCATCCGGATCGTAACCCATTACAGGATTATCCCCGCAATAAGCATAAAGGTTCAGACCATTAATTGTTTCAGGATCGAGATATTCGATCGCGTCTATCGTTATAAAGCGGCCTGTTTCCGGATCGTAATAACGTGTTTGAAGGTAATACAGTTCCGTTTCGGGATCGTAAAAGTATCCGCGGTATCTGAACGGATTTAAGTTGCCGATATGCAAATCATCATCCGTAATATCGTTCCCCGCGCCGTCGAGCACCGCATGATTTCCCCATGCGTCGTATATATATTTTACCACAATCGCCCCGTTTTCGTCAAGAAGGGATATAACATTCCCCTGCACGTCTTTACGGTAGAAATATGTCGAATTTTGATATTTTACGGCGAATATTCCCGAATTGTCATATAAGTACTCTATTCCGTTCGAATCGGATATCAGATTTCCGTTGCCGTCGTACGTATATGTGATTCCGTTTTTCGAAATTCTTCTTCCGCTGCCGTCATAAGCGAACCGTGTTCCATTATATGCGCGCAACTGCCGTCCTTTTTCCCATTCCGCAACTTTTCCGCGGTAAAGAATGGGATTGCCGATTTCGTCGTATTCGCAAACCTCGCCGCCGAAGGTCAACAGCTTATCCCCCTCGTATCCGTATCGCGTTTGGGTAAACTCGCACTCTTCCGCGTTCTCTTTTAACGTGAACGCGGTTTGCCGTTTGCAAAGAATATTCCCGCAGTTATCGTACGCATATAGCGCGGTAAAACCGATCTTTTTGTTGTCTTCGCGGATCAGCCTATCGATACTGTCGTATCCGTACCGAACGGTAAGCGCGCCGTTTTCGTATATCTTTACGATATTCCCGTTTTTATCATATTCGTATTTGGTATTTTCCGATATAACGTATTTATCCTTTTCGATCCCGCCGTAATACACTGCGGAAGGCATATTCGTTGCATAATCGCCCGCTTTACGGTAATATACGTATTCGCCCGCAAGTTTGGTTCCGTTTGCCGTAATCTCTTTGCCGACGTTTCTGCCGAGCAGATCGTTTTTCGGGGAAACCGTGAAACCTTCTACCGTAACGCCCGCAAGCGAACGCCCCGCCTCCTCTTTGTATGCATAAGCATACACGCGTCCGTTTTGGTCGTATTCCGTAACACAGCCGTATGCATCGTATATGCGGCGTTCCGCATATTCCCCGCGCCGATACGCAGTTACGTTACCGAACGCATCGTATTCGCAGGAAGCGACGTTCTCTCCTTCCGTTGCGGTCAACATGTTTCCGTCTTCGTTATAGGTATAACGAACCTCTTCCGCGCCGTTGTACAGTTTGCGAAGAACATTCCCCCGCTTATCCGATACGGACGTAAACGTTTCGCCCTTGCGATTCGTTACCGTGACCGTGTTTTCCGTTTCGCCCTCTTCATAGCAATACGTTTCGTAATGCTTCGCGCCGTTCAAATCGACCGCGGTCTTTCTGTGCTTTTCATCATACTCGTAACGAACGGCAGTGTTTCCGCTTTTCAACTCTGTTACTTCGCCGAGGGTATAACCGATCTGCGTGCTGTTTTCTTCCCCCTCCGCCGTGCTCTGCGTGATCGCCGTTACTGTGTCGTCGATATCGTGCCCGTAAGCCAGCCTACTGCCGTTTGCGCGCCTTTCGCCGCGCACGACGGTTGTGCCTTCGACATATTCGTATTCGACCGAAACCTCGCCCGTTTCGTCTTTTTCCGCCGTAACCTGCCGTTCTTCGGAATACACGCTTTCTTTATAAAATTTACTCGAAGTATCCAACGAGTTGTACGTGAATGTTTTTACCTCGTTCCCGTCTTTATCGTACACCCTTTCTTCAACGGTTTTTCCGCTTGTAAGCTCTTCCCCCTCGATCCAGCTTTCTTTGCGAACCAAACTTCCCGCCGCGTTATATGCGTAAGTCGTAATTGCGGTGTACGTCTCCGCCGCCCCGCCCGAAAGCTGCGTCTGCGTCTTTTCTTTTATGCAACGGCGTTCGTCGTCGTATTCGTAAACGGTGGTCTTTTCGACAGTCGTTTGCGCAGAAAGTCTGTTTCCGCTTTCTACCGTTTTAACGGGATTATAAAATTGATCGAACGTCGTCGTAACGATTTCGCTTGCTGCAAGCGCCTCGCTTGCATACGGATAACGGTTTAATAACTGTTCGGGAATACTTTCCGTAGTAACGCTTTCGCGCTCTTTATGGGAAGAATCGGGAACGTTCCGCTCTATAAAAGAATACTTTTCCCCTTTGGTAATAAGCCCTGCGGCTTCCTCGTAATATTCCGAAAGATTGCCGTCGTCGTCAAAGTGATAATAGATGCGGTCGCCGCGCTCGTCCGTTAATACCGTACGGCTTTCGGAATAAGCAAGGGATACGGAATTCAATAAAACGTCGGCTCCGTTCGGCGTTGTTTTGCCGTGCACGATCGCCCCCGTGTTCGAATAGTTGTCGACGGATTTTAAACCGCTTTCATAAGACAATTCGCTTTTCAACCCGTTGGAAGAGTGCGCCTGCGTAAGATTGCCGAAATCGTCGTACTCGAACGAAAGCGTTTTGCCGTTTGCGTAACGTACGGATTTTAAACTTCCGCTTATTTTTTCGTTTTCCCCGTCGAAATACTCGTATTTTGTTACCCTGCCGCGCGTATCGGTGATGGAAGATAAAAGATCGTTCGCATTATACGTAAACGCGATCCGTTTGTGCTTGCCGTCATATACTTCCGCGATTTTTCCGCCGTCATCGTACAGCACATAATACGCATTGTTGTATTGATTGTAAATTACGGCAAGATCGCCGCTTTCGTTAAAGCCTTTTACGATCTGCCCGTCGGTAAGATAATGAACGGGAACTTGCCGTTTTAATTGAGCAAGCCGGTATTCCGCCTGTCGAAGTGAAATTTCGATTTCTTCCAACTCGCGGTTTGCAATGCCCGACAAATAATCCGCTTCTGCTATTTGAGAATTAAAATCGGTATCGTATTGCTCTTGCAGCATCTCGTTTTGCAGATTTACAATATCCTTTTGCGCTTGATAAATATAATCTTTTACCGATGGGCCATATTCGGTATATTGTTCTTGCGATAACTCAGATAGGCGTTGCAGCTCATACCTTTTATCGCTTATCAATTTTAAATAATGATAGTTGAATACTTCTTTTATTTCAGCATTTTTGTCGGCATTGTCTTCGACATAACTGCCATGCCCCGCGAAAACTTTTTGACGCGCCGAATCGAAATCCGTAGCCGATCTAATATAGGTGCTTTCAATAAAATCACTAAAAGAATTACTGCATACCGAAGACAAGTCGTCTTTCTCGTAACGATATAATATTTCTGCATTATTAAAAAATTCGTTTTTTCGAATCAAAGCGTTATAAGTTTTTTCTTTATCAAAATACCCGTTTTTTCGCTTATAATCTTCTATCTTTAATTGCGTATCCTGAATATTATTCGAATACCTTTGTACTCGTTTTTGTTTTTGATATAGCAATTTTTGCGTGTTTAAACGCTCTTTTTCTTTTTCGTAAGACTGTATATTGTGCGTATATTGTTCTTTCTGTTTATTTAGTTGTTTTATATTCTCTTCGCATTTTAAAACTTCTTCTTGCCTTTGCTCTAAGTACCGATTATTTATAAAATCTTCCAACCGTGTAATAGCTTTTAACCCCGTTGTGGAATATTGTTCTTTATATATCTTTTTTTCGTTATATGTAAGGCTTTGATCTAAACCGACGGTAATATGCGACTTTTTTACGTAAACTTTATGGTTGTCGGAATCAAGATAATAATATAGATCTTTAAATCCGTGCTTTATGCCAGCCGCATCGACGTAAATATAATTTGCGTCAAGCGTTCCGTCGGCATTTTTATAAAACTTTTCTTGCAGATTCAAACGGAAATTTTTTCCGCAATGCTTTTCTTCCCCCGTAAGTTTATGCAAATGCGAAATTCCGACGCCGAGCAGCGAATCGCTTGCGGAAACGTCTTCGAAAGAAATTACACATTCGCCCGTATGCATATTTGCGCTTGCAACAACCCCGTCGCAAAGCGGAATTTCTTTTTCGGTTGCGTTCACAGAATCGTTTGCCATATATTCTATCTCTAAGCGAGGCGCTAAACTGCCCTCTGCATACAGCAAATACCCGCCGGTCGAATATGCCTCGAATAGGATTTGACAAAAATCGCTCGCTTTTCGCAATTTAGACGTGATATCGATTTCAATCGTATTATCGCTTTTAATTTGCCGTCTTATCGAATCGCATATAATCCATTCACTATCATATCTTTGCGCGTGCAAAATAAGCGTCGCCTTTGCAATCGGATAATTTTGAAGGTTCAGCCGTTTTAAATCGATTTTTACGCTCGATCTGAGTATATTACTATTATCTTTACTTGCATAAATATATCCGTTATAATTATGATTAAAAAATTCAGTCCATTGTCCCAAACTTCCGTATGAAAATTTTCTTTCTGTTTCAACCGTAAAAAACGAGCAATCATTCGTTACGATTTGCGGATCGATCACAACGGGGAACGCGCGTTCTTCCGCGTTCAGCCATTCTTCGTCCGCAACCACGATAAACAAATATGAACCCTCTTCCCGCTGTTCGAGTTCGTAATAAACGCTTTCGTTGCGTTCCCCTTTTGCATCGTACATAAAGGGCGCGGGAATTTCCGCCTCTTTTATTTCTTGCTTTACGCCCGCTTTATCCGTCGCTTCGCGGTAAAATTCGATTTTGTTTCCGTCTTCCGAAAGCCGCGGTGCGACCCCATTTATTTTTAATTCGAAGTAGTATTTATATTCCCCCTCTTTTCTTTCGCGTACGATTATTTTTTCTTTTACGTTTTCGCCCGAAATATCGTATACGAGATCTACGCTTTCTTCCGCATTTTCATAAACGACGGTATCGCCGAGTTTCTTGCCACTGATCTCTTCTTCCGTTTCGGCAATGTTTGCGCACGCGCTCGCCTCGCCCTGCGAGATAAAATTCCATTCGATACTTACGTCTTTGCTCTTCATGCTCACCGTGCCCGTTTGCCGCGTGTTTTTGGCAAGCGCAAAGGTATATTTGCCCTGTTTCGTTTCAAATATTTCGCCCTTATCTTGTAAAGTATGATCGATTTCGCCGAAGGATCCGTCCTCTTCGAGATAGTGCATTGCATGATTGGTGATAATGGATTTTATCGTTCCGTTGTTTCTGCGATATGATTTTTCGTTTTGTCGGCGCAAATTTTTTTCTTCGTATAAAATAGACGGGTCCGCTTGCATCATGCAGCTTCTGCGCCGCATTTTTCCGACTTGTTGCACAAACGGTTTTACCTTTTCTTTTACGATGCCGCCGCGCTGTTCGCCCGAATCTTTTGCTTTTTCATGCGCCTTTTTTCCTGCCTCTTCGATTGCGTTTTCGGCTTTTTCTTGTACCGCAGATCCGATTTCTTTCGCTGCTTTTTTTGCCTTTTCTTTTCCTAATTTGATGGTACCCATGTTCTTCCGCTCCTTATTATTTTTTATCTTGCAAACGCCTCATCGGCGTTATTTCCGTTTTTTCTTTCCGCTTGCCGTAAGCGGAATGGTTTGCGTCTTGTTAATATGATTGGGTATGTGCGAAGGGGGCAATCTTTTTGCAAGTTCCCGCCGCAATGCCGCTTCGCTTATTCCCCCCGCATAATCGAGATAGATTTTCTGCCCGTAAGCGACATCGTCTTTGCCGTAAACAATGCAGTCGTCTACTCCCGTAATCGCATTTATTGCCCGTTCGATATCTTCCGGAAAGAGATTTATGCCGCCTCTGATAAGCATTCCGTCTTTTCTGCCGTTGATATAAAGCCTTTTCTCTTTAAGTTCCGCCATATCCCCCGTGTGCAGCCAGCCGCCCTTTAATTTTTCCGCAGTCAGATCTTTACGCATATAATACCCGCTCATCATGCTTGCGCTTTTTACAAGCAGTTCGCCGTTTTTCAGTTTTATCCGCGTATTTCGAATCGGCTTTCCCACGCTGCCCGCATAAGCAAAAAATTCATCGGGATTCAAAGACGAAACGCGCGGGGCATTTTCCGTCAACCCGTATACATTGTAAAACTTGATTTTATGTTCGTACCTTTTTAACAAGGCGACGAGTTCGTTTGAAATACGCTCTCCGCTGATTGCAATACTGTCGAGCGGCGCGCCGTCTAAGTACCGATAGATATGGTACAGAAGCGTAGGAGTGCAGCAAAAAATTTCCGTTCCGTTCTCCGCCATTCTGTTCGCCAATCTTTGCGGTGAAAACGCTTCTTCGTAAAAGTCTATTTCCAACCCTCGATACAGTGCGTACAGCAATTCACCCGTGATTGTCGAAATATGCACGAGGGAACGAAATATTAAAATCCTTTGTCCCGTTGCGACTTCGAAATATCCTTCGATCCCTTTTAAATTATGCACGATCGCCTTATGGGAAAGCATTACCCCTTTGGGCGTTCCCGTTGTTCCGCTAGTAAACATGAGAAGGGCAAGTTTGGGATATCTGCTTCGATCGTTTTCGATTTTCGCCCGAATTGCGCGCACATAATCTTCCCCATAGCTGCCGTCGAGCGGAACGGCTACGTCGCCGCAGGCAAGGCAGCGCAACAATTCGACGGCGGTTTCCTGTTTGGTGCGCCCCCGCACAACACGTAATTTTCCGCCGCCGCGTTCCCCTTCCGCTAAGCTGATCAGCTGCGCGTAAGTAAGATTGCCCTGCCGAAAGGCGATGCGGTTTCCGTACGTTTGCATGCGGGATTTTAAAAAGCTCCAAACGGTCATAACGTTTTTTCGACCAACAAACATAAATCTTCCACGCTTAATAATTTGTTCGGATCGAGTTCCCCCATATCGAATTGAATTTGAAAAGCATCTTCCACCCTTGCGACGAGCTCTACAAGCGATAGGCTGTCTAAGCCTAAATCTTCTTTCAAAAAATCCTCTTCCTTTACCTCGTCGATCCCGCACATCGCCGCTACAATATCCAACACTTTTTCTTTCATCTTTCTCTCCTTTAAAATTCCGCCAGCATGCCCGTGTGATCCGTCCGTTTCAACCGCTCGCGCACTTCCGCTTTCCATACAAATCGTTTATTTGTATCCGGTGCGATCACATATTCCGCTTCCCGGTCGAGCGATTGAACCGCATGATCGATTTCATCCGTTAATTCCAAATCGTCGAATACGGATTTTACGGTTTTCAGCGTTGCCGCCGCTTGAACGGCGACGCCGTATTGCAACGCCCTTTTCCATAACGCACGCGCATCGATTCTTTGCATCATCAAATAAATATCGAGCAGCTTATACAGTTCAAGATCTTTCCCGCGCATTACCATAGAATACACCCGCATCTCTTTGTACTGGTGCAAAAGCAGCTGAATCAGAAAATCAACTTCTTCCAGCGAACGAAGCGCCCCGCCGTTTTCCGCCGCATATAATATACTGTTGCCGAGCATTCGGGAAAGCAACGCATTCCTTCCGCTTGGAAGATGATCGAGAGAAAAATTGATATCTATTTCCGCATGCGGCAGATACGCGTTATCCGTTTGCAGTTGAAAGGGAACCGTTTCCCCGCGGTTCATTCTGCGTTCCAAAACCTCTCTGCGCGAAAGCGAACGCACCGACATATTGCAATCGTCGTAATAACCTTGTATAAAACCTAGCGATCGCAAAATTGTTTCGACTTTGCCGATCTCTTTCGGCTCTACAAGCAAATCGATATCGTTGGAAATGCGTTCGCCTTTTCGGTAAAAGGGAACAACTTCTCCGCAAACGCCCCTGCGCGACAAAAAATTTGTATGCGACAATACGTTACCCTTTAAAAAAACATAATCGATCTTTTCCCGTTCCAACGCGTTTCCGATTTCCGCCGCGTATTTCCCCATCGCCTCATTGCGTTTCGTTTGATTGTATAAAAGCTGCAAGTACTGTTTTTTTACGCTTAAAGGGATAGATGCGCCGCTTTCCGTCAATCGGCGAAAAAAGTATCCGCCGATTTTATGCAACTGCGTAAACCCGAAAATCCCGTACCAATCGACTGCCGTTTCAATCGGACGCCCGCCCTGCAAAACGTTTAAAACGCAATTCAATTCCATCTCATTCATCTTTCGCGCCCCCCAACAACAAATTTAATTGTTTGCGTATAGCTTGAAACGCCGTTTCCGCACTGCCTTGCGTTTCGATCAATTTCAAACCGAATTTCTTACGGTAACGCATAAAATATTGCGCCACTTTCTTTAACAACCCTTCGTTTAAATATCGATCTTTTTCTTCCGGACGGGCTTTGATCCTTTCGAGCGCCGTTTGAGGATCGGCATACGCCAAAAACGCAAGATCGGGCTTTACGATCGCACGGCTTGCAAGATAAAACCATTTTTCCCTATCATACCCCCGAGCGAGCATATTGACGACGGAAGTATAAATATAACGGTCGCAGACAACGATTTTTCCGCCGCGCAAAGCGGGAACGATCGTTTCGCGGTTATGCTGAACCCGATCTGAAAGAGTTAAAAGTTGTACGGCGCGATAATCGATTTCTTCATGCGCTTCGCTAAACATCATCTTTTGAAATAATTTCGTATTTCTTGCCGCATCGGTAGGTTGTTTTAATACAAGCACTTTTTCCGACCCGTATTTTTGCGACAGATACTTTGCCGTCATACCGATCAAAGTTGTTTTGCCCGCTCCGTCCGTTCCCTCGAATACGATCAATTTTCCCTTTTCTCGGTTATTTTGTAATTTTAACATGCCCGCCGCCCGCTAAAATAATTCTATTTACCCGATCGGTATCGCTTATCTCCTCGCTTGTTCGGCACATCTTAACAGCTTGTACCTCGGGCGCCGTTTCTGTTTCAAGTTCTTGGGCGAAAACCGCCTTTTCCGCATGAACTTGCGCCGCAGAATATGCGGTTCCCGAAACGATCTCTTTTAACTCTTCCGCAAGTTTTTTATTCGCCGCAAGTTCCGCTTCCGAAAAAATCTTCGCCTTCGAAGGAACGAATTTTTCCCAAAAAGCGTACATCGCAAGGCTTAAACTGACGGAAGATAACCACCGCACATAAAACGCCCGATCTGCAAGCGAGCACCCGCCTTGTTCCAACCATGTGCCCAACGCCGTTGCGCCGAATCCGACGAACAAAGGTAAAAAGGTAATAAACCGCGTGATCGCATGGCTGTTTTTAAATTTTGCCGCGAACTTTTTGATGGGAAATTTTACGATTCCCGTTACGACCGTTATTACGACGGCCGTCAGCAACGTGCCCGCCCCATAACTTGCAAGCAGTTCCATGATCTGTTTCATACTTTATTCTCCTTTTGTTATTCCGAAACGATTTTTGCTTCCGATAAGGCTTTTACGATTTCGCTGTCTTGTTCCGTAGCGATCGATGAAAAAGCCCAATCTTGTTTTTGTTCTTCGATCACGTTTTGCGATAAAGTTACATCGCTTTCCATTTGCATGATCCCGCAATTTTTTACGCCGTATATGCGATTGTTGATTGCCGCACAGTCGTTGCAGTTTTCAAACAGCATGCCGCAACCGGAACCGCAATCGGGCACAAAATAAAAAGCCCGCAAAACGTTGGATTGAAAACCTACCCCGTTCCCCGTATTTACGATCAAACGCGGATTACGGCTTGTGGAAGTAATGATATTTCCCACAAAGTTATTTTCTTCCCCTGCGTTATAAACGCTGATCCCGTAAACCGTGTGCGTTGCGATCAGCTTGTTTCCGCAATAGGAGCAAAACGACCCGCGGTTTTCTAACCCGACGGCTTTTCCTCCCCATTCGGCAAGACAATTATTTGTGCCGAACAACAAGTAGTCACCCTCGTTTAAAACTCCGACTACATGCGGATGATCGAGTGAAGAGCCTTCCATGTGAAACCCGTTCGCTTTAATATTGTTATCCGTGATGCGAACAAATCTTCCGTTGTTGTAAATACCGACGGACTGTTGTTTTTCGCCGTTGCCGTCCGCCATAACGTAAATATAATTCCCCGCAATGTTAATGCTGTTGGGCAAATCGTTATAAATTCCGCAGCAATAGATGGGCAGGGTAATTTCCCGCGGTTCGCAGCGGATACGCAAATCGCTTCCCTCGACGACGAAATTATCCCCCTCGCGATCGAATACCGTTTCTATCAAGCGATCGTTTTGGATCACCGTTAAATTGATTTGAGATTCGCTCGTCATCGATAATTTGCAATGACTGACCTTTGCGCCGTATGCGTGATTACGGATACAAATTACCTGTCGGGGAGTATTTTGTCCGCTGTAAATAAAATCGACCGCAAGATTTCTGATTTCCGTTCCCAAGGCTTTTTGCCCGATTTGAAAAAGCACGCCGTCGTTTATCGGCGGCTGATGCAGGCGAAAAACGATTTTATTGCCCTGTCCGTCGAATATAATATCGCGCCGCTCGATCGCAACGATTGCCCGTTTTACGTGATTGCCAACCATAAAACGCCGATCTTCCCGTAAATCGAAGGTAAGATTCGTTTCTAAATACACGGTCGAATTTTCTTCCGCAGAATTTATTTCCGCTTCTAACTGTTGAATGGTAATTTGACTGTCTGTAATCCTCTTTAACATAAGCTGCGCTTTCCTTGTTCATTTTTCATTTGTTTTGCAATTTATTGCTCGAAACGGGCGATTTGTTCCGTTATCTCTTTTAAAAATCGCTCTTCCGCCCGTCCGTTTCGGATCATAATACTCTGCAACCGAAAATAACAATTATCTGCATATTCGATCTGACCGACCAATTTTTTCCGCAATTCATCTTTACCCGAAATAAAATCCTGCTTTGCCAACCATTCAACGGTTCTTTTTCTGCTTACCCGCAAAATCCCTATCGCGTCTCTTAATCTGTTCAAAGGCAGTGTGGGATACAAATAGTTCTCTCGCTTTTCATAAATCGCCGTTATTTGTTGCATGCAAATTTTTTTCGCTTGGGTAAGATCGCACGAAAGCAAAGAATAAACCAAACTTTCCCCGCCGAATTGTTCGTTAAACGCCGTTTTTTCGATTTCGCCCGATACCAACGGATACTCGTTGCAATACTTTATCTTTTTACCCGTAAGTTCCGCAGCTATATAATGATCGCTGCGCCACGGTTTTCGCTTCGAAAAAAAATTTTCTTTTACCGACAACAGCAATAAATCGTTTCGATTTACGTTTTGCGGCAATCCCCGCTGCTTTCTGTGCGTAACAATTCCGATGCGTTCCGCAAAATCCTGTATTCTGGGAATATGCTGAAAATTAATATACTCGACAGAATCGTCTTCAAACGCCCTTACGATCTCGTTCCACGGCAGATAGCTTTGCGCATATAACAACGGCAGTTGGATAAACCGCATGATCCATGCGCCGAAATACGCTTCCACGCAAGAAAAATAGTGTACCTTACAAATGTCTTTTACTGTCATCTATTTTACTCTCCGCATATACGGCAAACATTTTAAGCGTGCGAAATCGCGCGATTTCGTCGATGAGCAATTCTATGCCGAATGCTTCTTCCGTTTTAACGACTAACTCTGTAAAGCTCAACGATTCAAACCCGATGCGCCTAAACCGTTTTCGAAAAGAAATGCGCTTGCAGCCGAGGATCTCGCATGCGATTGCCTTGATTTTCTTCTTTACCCTGTTCATCGCAGCAGTACCGCCGAAAAAACGTGCGCCGAAGGACATTGCGGCATTGTAATTTTATCGATCGATTCGTTTGCGGGAAAAACAAAATACACGCACTGTAAATATATCTTTTTTTGAAACAACACGTCTTTATTCGTTCCGATCAAGTACGACTTTCCTATTTTTACGGAATGGGAACTGCGATAGGTAAAATCGTTTGCAATAAAGTCGGAAAGATACTCTTTTTCTTTTCCCTTCATCTTAACCATAAACTGAGATCGCCCCCATTCCGAACACACTAAAAAAGCGATCCCTTTCCATTTTTCGCTGTCTGATATTGCAATTTCCTGCCCTTCGCAGCGCATATGATCTTTGGCTTGCCCTGCCCAAGTACAAAACGGAATATTTTTGAACGCAATGCGTTTGCAAAATTTCTTTTTCGGAAGAATGTACTCGCCTTCCCCCGTTATGTCGGCATGTTCTATGTCGCGTTTGCTCCTCTTGCACGCACGCGCGTTAAAAAAGGGAAGCAAATCGATATTTTTATAATCTTTTACCTCCCCGACTTCGCAAGAGGAAATCAAAGCGTAATTTTTTGCACACTTTCCGTTTTTAACGAAATTATAAATTTCTTTTTCTTTTTCGATCACCGCTGAAAAGGTTTGCGTAAATTGTACAAAACGCTCGCGCTTCTCCATCCTCCCGTTTCCTTTTAAAGAATGTACAACGCATTCTTTCCACAGTTGTAGATCGCCGAAAAATAACAACGACAATATTCCGCAGCAATCGTTTCGCGTTTCGTTCTGCAACTCACGGAAAAAGAGCCAAAGATAGTGCCGCGTCATATACCCGTTTTCCATCGCGCGAAGCCATTTTTCATCAAAAAGCCGATTTTCGTTCGCTATTCCCCACTCTTTCAAATCGTGCAAAAAACGCTCCATTTGTTCGATGGGGCTGTCGTTCAGCATTTTATTTAATGCGCTTTGAAATATTTCGTCCGCACTGCGCGGTCTATAATCGGATACGTCTATTTCCAAATAAAATTTCGATGCCGCGCCCATTGCCGACAGTGGGATTTTTTTGTCTTTTACAATGTAGTACGGATCATCGGCGATCCAGTTTTTTCCCCTTTTATCGATTGCGCGGACGAGCACGGTATGGAAATTATGCCAACGGCGCTTTTTTTGCATGGTATCCCACGGGCAATAAAATCCATCGTAATGGAAAGGAACAACCTTCTCCTTTTCCAATAAAGAGAGGATCGCATTGCAAGCCACTTTCGTATTTTTGATCGGCTTTTTCGTTACATGAATACCCAACGCGCTGTATTTGCCGTACCCAACCGAAGGAAACTCGACCGCATGGGATATATTTTCGCATTTACCGTTATATTTGAATTCCCAACAAGATCCGAACCCTTCGCTGTACGGGATCCCCTCCCGATGCAAATACGTTCGCATAACGTCGTCGAAACATAACGAGTACGCGATAAACGGTCTTTCGATTCGGCATAATTCCATTTGTTTTTCCATTGATTTTTCCATAAGTAGGTTTTATGAAATAATTATAAAATACTTTCGATACGATGAAAAGCGCATATCCGTATGGAAAGGTACGGATATCGACCGAAAGCGCACGGAAACCGACCGAAAACGTATGTATTTGTATGGAAGTTGTTAGAACGCATATGCCGATCTAATTACGATCGGTCGCTTTTTAAAATTTGGGCATTGATATATTTACTTGCTCTTTCGAACAAAGCAGATAGCTTTGTTACAATTTTATTTCGCTTATATTGCATTCCCGATTTTGTATAACCGTATTTATCGGCTACCGTTTTTATCGAATCATGCTTAAAATACAACATTTTGATGATGTCCGCTTCTTCGTCTTCCAGCAGTGCAATACACTTATTCAAGCATTCCATTTCCTTGCTTTTACCGGCAAGTTCAACGCTCATCTCATGTTCGAAACTTTTACAAATTTCTATTTCCGTTTCGTAGTCCTTATAATTCACCAACAAATCTTTTACCATCGGTTTATCCCCCGCGTTTCGAGCGCAACAATTTAAAATTTAATTTTAACTATCCTTTTACCCTCTCTTTTTTTAATTTTTCATTTGTAAAATTTCAAATTTCTCTATCAACTTCATGCTTGATCGATCAGATAATTTACCAACACTTCCACAATGTTTAATTTGAGTTCATCGAGCATATTTAGTTTTTCCGCTAATTCTACTACTCTGTATTTGATTTTTTCGTGATACGTAAACGAAAAAAAGTAAGATAACGCCACACCCAAATAATCGCAAACTTTTTCTATCGAACGTAAAGAAGGAGTACGCGTTGCATCCCGCACGGTATTTTTGCGCCATTGGTAAATTGTCGAAGAGATACCCGTATCTTCTTTCATGGCATAATTTGTTTTATGCTTTTCCTTCAATAATTCATCAATTCTTTGAACGATCAATTTTTTATCCATAATTCACCTCCGTTTTTCCTTCATTATACAAAGTATTTTTCTGTCCATTAAAGTGCTTTGCATTCTAATTTTCGGTGTAAAATCATCTGAAATTTTAAAAACGGAAAAACAGACAAAGGTTTTATATTTGAAAACTAAAATATAACGGCGCAATAACTGCTTGTACAAAATGATTCTATAAGCTAAAATGCAATAAATATATTTTAAACCATAAAAAAATTTCTTACGTGTAAAAGAACGGACAATTGTAATTTGCTGAATTTTCTTTCTAAAAATACGATCAATATTTATTACATGCAAAAACGTTCCGACGACGTCGAAACGTTTTTTCCGATTCCGTATGTTTGTAAGTTACTTTTTACAGCAAGCTTTGCCTTGCGGGTAAAGGGGCAGTTCAAAGAAGCCGGAGCAGACCTCCTGCGAATATTCCTGCGCGGGCGGAATTGCACAGTACCCGTAACTGGGCACAAGCAGTTCTACCTGCATGGCGACCTTTAAGATTACCGTAAGACATGCGCTTATTACGAACACGCCGTTCTGCGCGTTCCAACTTCCTTCGGGAGAAACGCAGGAGGCGATCGCCGTTACCGTAAAGGGCATAACGGACGCGGGCGGTACATACATCAGAACGTCTTCGTTTAAAACGACGGAACCCGTTGCCTTTCCTTCCACTCCCGCGGCGTCGAGATAAACGATCTCGATGGGCACGGTCACCGTCGCCTGTACCCTCGCGCACTGATCGTTAGCCTGGCGCTCTATGGAAAGATTGGACACGACTCCCTCGGAAGAGAGGGACCGCGCGCTGATGAACGTTAGCGGATATGTAGGATTTGCGGGTATGGGATTTTCAAGCGCAACGGAATAATTTTCAAGACGGGTTTGAATAATACCCGCGTCGAAGATTTTCTCCGCCTGAATGCACACCTTTTCGCAAAGTCCGTTCAACGGATTGCCCGTAATGGTACCGGGGCAATGATCCGATGAAAAATTGGAAAAAAATGACATTTGTTACCTCCGTGTAAAGAACCGTATCAGTTCATATTGCATTGTATGCAATCGCAAAAAATTGCGTTACGCAGTTCGTCTTTCTATAAAAATATTTGTAGTCGGCTCGGCGAAGAGCGATTCGATACGCCGTATCCTCCAAAACTCCGCATAACAGTTAGACAATACGAAACGATTATATACTAAATAGCGAACCGCAAACACACACCGTAATTTCAAATAACCGCACTTATAAAAATATTCGAATCAATCTATTACATGGCAACAGCAAACGCCCGCGCAGTAAAACCAACCGAACGAAGCAAACATTATTTCCGCCTAAACGGATTGCTTAAACTTTTCTGTATACAGTTTCTTATAAAAATATTTGCCGAGTGGGAAAACAGCAAAAACAAACGCCCGCGCAGTAAAACTAACCGAACGAAGCAAACATTATAGCTGCCTAAACGGATTACTCAAACTATTCCGCACGCCGTTTCTTATAAAAATACTTGCCGGGCGGCAAGCAGCAAAAACAAACGCCCGCGCAGTAAAACTAACCGAACGAAGCAAACATTATTTCTGCCTAAACAGATTGCTTAAACTTTTCTGCATGCCGTTTCTTATAAATATACTTGCTGAGTGGGGAACAGCCATTTTGTTCCGTTTCTTTCTTCAAACGCCTGCGCGCTTCCGCAAAGCAATGTTTTGCTTTCGCCGCCGCGCACCGTATATAAATTTCCCTCTCTTGCGGGAAGAAGCAAAATTTGCCCTTCGCGCACCTCTTCTTTTAAGCGGTTGCGCGCGGCGAGGAAGCGGGGCGGATACCCGAACGCCCGCGCGATCGCACAAAGCGTTTGCCCCTTTTTTACGCGGTAAAATTGCATGCGATAAATTTGCGTACTCACGCCCTCATTCTATGCGCAAAGCACATAAAAGAGTACCTGTCCGAATAAAAATACTTTATGAAAAATTTGTACCGCACCGCCGCCCTCGTAACGGTATTTTCCGCTTGCGAGCATTGCCTCGGCTTTCTTTACCGCATTATCCTTTCCCGTACGCTCGGCTCGGAAGGGCTGGGCATTTATCAAGTCGCTTTAACCGTATTCGCCGTATTTATTACGGCAACTTCCAGCGGACTGCCCATCACCCTTTCGCGCGTGATTTCCAAGCATCGCACGCGCGGCTATAAAAACGGCGAACACGCCGCAACGACCGCCGCCATGCTGATCACCCTTTTGTTCAGCGTGCCCATTACGTTGCTGCTGTTCGTCTTCCGCACCCCTTTTTCCCATATCTTTTCCGACCCGCGCTGCGCCGATCTCTTTTACATTATGATATTCGGCTTGTCGTTCACTTCGGTATATGCGATCATCCGCGGCTGTTTTTGGGGCAATAAGCGCTTTTTCGCCTATTCTTTGATCGAACTGATCGAAGAGATTATTATGATCGTCATCGGCGTATTTTTGATCCTCTGCATTCAAAATTCCGTTGCGGACATTAACAAAGCGGCGATCGCGGTACTCGTTTCTTACCTGTGTTCGTTTGCGATCGCCGTCGTCTACTTTTTTATGAAAGGCGGAAAGCTGTATCCACCGCGCGGGGAATTTATGCCCCTTTTAAAATCTTCCCTGCCCGTAACGGCAATGCGCACCTCTTCTTCATTGATGAATTCGCTGATCTCCGTCCTCTTCCCCATGCGCTTGATTGCGGCGGGGTTCTCTTCTTCCCGCGCGATGAGCGAATACGGCATTGTTTACGGCATGGTAATGCCTGTGCTGTTTATCCCCTCTTCCCTGATCGGCTCTATCGCGCTCGTGCTTGTGCCCGAACTTTCCGAATGCTATTACCGCGGCGATAAGCCCGCCCTTTCCGCTTATGTGGAAAAGGCGCTGAACGCCACTTTGCTGATCGCAGGCTGCTTGATCCCCCTGTTTATCGTGTGCGGAGAGGGCGTGGGCATCTTTCTTTATTCGAATGCGGCAAGCGGACAGATGATCGCAAACTGCGCGCTGATCCTGCTTCCCATGAGCATTACGATGATTTGCACCAGTCTGTTAAATTCCATGAACTGCGAACGGCAAACGCTGATCTTCTTTTTGTGCGGCGCGGCGGCGATGCTGCTGTGCGTGTGGGTGCTTCCCCAATACCTCGGAAGCGGCGCGCTGTGCGTTGGCATGGCTTGCGACTTCTGCATAACGGCGGTGTGCTCGCTGATCTTGCTGCGCAAAAAGTCGGGAAAACTGAAATCGGGCAAGTACTTTTTGCGCTTGTTCCTCGCTTGCCTCCCCGTGATTTGCTTGGGAAAACTGATGCTCACCGGCTTAATGCGCGCGTTCGATTACATCCCCGCGCTGATCGTATGTATGATTGCAATGGGCGCGCTGGAACTGCTCTTCTTCGCCCTGTTCCGTTTGTACAGCCCCAAAGAGCTGCTGAAAAAGTTTTTCGGCAAAAAAAGGAAAAAAACCGCGCCCGTACTGTTGACAACGGTCGGAAAGTGATTTACAATAATAGTATCAGCAACAAAGGAGTTATTACATGAAAATGACAGAAGAACAGCGCAAAGCAATGCGTATTACCGTCGATTATACCAATATGACCGACAAATATTTGGGTGACAAAGGATATAGCGCAAAACAGCTCGATTCGTATAAATACACGGCGAAAGTCGCGCACGAATACGTAACCGACAACCGCGGTAAAGACGAACTGTTTATGGGCTGGACGGAACTTCCGTACAACCAAAAAGAAATCGTTGCGGACATTTTGGAAACGGCGAAAGCGGTGCGCAAAAAGTTCGAATACTTCGTTGTGCTCGGCATCGGCGGTTCGGCGCTCGGCCCGACGATGGCGTTTAACGCCCTCTGCCACCTGCATTATAACGATTTACCCAAATCGAAAAGAAAGGGTCCGAAATTCTTTGTGGAAGACAACGTAGACCCCGTAAGAATGAAAGAACTGCTCGATATTATCGATCCTGCGAAAACGTGCTTTAACGTTATTTCCAAATCGGGCGCAACGAGCGAAACGATGGCGCAGTATTTGATTATTTCGGATATTTTAAAGGCGAAAGGGCTTTCGATAAAAGATCATATGATCTTTACGACGGACGCAAGCCGCGGAAACCTTGTAAAAATCTCCAAAGAACTGGGCGGCGTAAAAAGCTATATCCTGCCCGACGGCGTAGGCGGAAGATTTTCGCAGCTTTGCCCCGTAGGGCTGTTGCCTGCGGCGGTGCTGGGCATCGACATTAAAACGCTGTTGCAGGGCGCGGCGTATATGGATAAACTTTGCCGCGGCTCGCACGATTTTAGAAAGAACCCCGCGCTTTTGTGCGCAACGCTGCAATACGCGGCAATGAAAGACGGTAAAAATATCGGCGTGCTGATGCCCTATTCCGATAACTTACGATATGTTTCCGACTGGTACGCGCAGCTTTGGGCGGAATCGCTCGGCAAAAACGTAACGCTCGACAAGAAACCGTGCAACGTAGGGCAAACGCCCGTAAAGGCGTTGGGCGTAACCGATCAGCACTCGCAAGTTCAACTGTATACCGAAGGGCCTTACGACAAGGTAGTCACCTTTCTTTCGGTAACAAGCTATAAAGAAAAGACCCCTATCCCCCACGGATGCGAAAACATTCCCGACGTTTCCTTCCTCGGCGGACATACGATGGAAGAACTCATTCAGGCGGAAAACAAGGCGACCGCTTACGCGCTTACAAAAGCGGGGCGGCTGAATTACACCATTACCCTGCCCGAAGTAAACGAGTTCACCTTAGGGCAGTTGCTCTTCCTCTTCGAATTGCAAACGGCTTACGCGGGCGCGATGTTTAACATCGATACGTTTAACCAGCCGGGCGTGGAAGCGGGCAAAAAGGCGACCTTCGCCCTGCTCGGAAAACACGGATACGAAGCGCAGAAAGAAGAACTTGACCAAGCGGACAGCGATCCCGCTTACGTAGTGTAAATCAACTCCCCCTCGGCAGTCTGCCGAGGGGGCTTTTTTGCGCAACAAACAGTTGCTTGACGAATCCGCTTTTATTACAGTAAAATAAAAGCGATTATATAACGGAGGGATATAAAATGGAAACAAAAGACGTATTAAAAGATTTAAGAAACAAAAAAGGACTTTCGCAAGAAGAACTTGCAGACAAACTTTTTGTAACAAGGCAGGCGGTATCGCGCTGGGAAAACGGCAATACCGTGCCCAACGCCGATACGATGAAACTGCTTTCGAAATTTTTCGACGTTTCGATCAACACTTTGCTGGGCAGTCCGCGCACACTGATCTGCCAATGCTGCGGCATGCCGCTGGACGATTCTTGCATCAGTAAAGAACCGGACGGCGAATTCAACGAAGAATACTGCAAATGGTGTTACGAAAAGGGAAAATTCATTTACGCTTCGGTAGAAGAATTGACCGATTTTCTGGTGGAACATACCAATCCCGCGCAATGGACGAAAGAGGAAGCGCGTCGATTTTTCGAAGAACAGCTTCCCAAACTGAACCATTGGAAAAAATAAGTTTTTGCCGTAGATAAACGTTTCGTCAAATAACAGGCGAAACTTTATATAAGCATTTCTGCAAACTTTCTTGCCGAGCACAAAACCCCACGCAGTAAATCGACCTAAAAGGAATTTTTTAATTTTTTCGATAAATAGACCATATCCTTTAACTGCACGCCCGCTTCGATGATCGGATGATCGTAATTGTTTATAAAGAAATTCTCTACCCTATGCGTTACAACAAACCCGCATTTTTTGTAAAACGGCACCGTTAAGGGGCTTTCGCCCGTTCCGACCCGAACCTCCGAAAAACGATCACGGTAACGATCGCAAACAAACTGCACAAGTTTTTTGCCATACCCTTTCCGTTGAAATTCGGATAATACTGCAAGGTTTTTTATTTCGAGAACGCCGTTTCCGATATCTGCAACAAGAATTTCACCTTTTACCCCGCAATCGTCTATTACATACATTGTACCGTTATTGATATACCGTTCGACCATTTCCTTTTGCTCGTCTGCAAGTAAAAGGAAATTCATATAGTTTTCTTTTTTCGAAACCTCGTAAATGCGCTCGGTCAAATCGTATTCCAGCTGTAAATCGAACGGCTCTTTTTGCATATGCGCATTGTCTGGCTCCTCGGCAAACACGCAACCGTACTTTTTATACGCAGCAATGCTTTCTTGCGCGGAATGCGCGGAAATATAAAGTTTTTTCGCGCCAAACTGTTTTGCCGCACGGCATGTTTTTAAAAAAAGTTTTTTCCCTATCCTCTTTCGGCGAAACGGTTCGGAAACATAAAATTCCGATAGATCGGCGTATTGTTTGCTTTTTCCGAAAAGTTCATTCGATAAAAGCGCAAACCCGATAACGGTACGATCTAATACAGCGGCAAATGCAGTGCAACCGCTTTGCATGGCGAAAATAATTTTTTGCGCCATTGCTTTCCGTTTGGATAAATTCCATTCTTCTACATAACAAACGGACAAAAGTTTATATTCGCCCTTTACTTTCCGCCAACATTTTGTTACATGCTGTTTTAAAACAAAATGATCGAGCGAATTTTCATTGAAGTTACCGCTGTTTAATTGTACGATTTGTACGTTGTTCAAATTAACCGCTTCCCGCATTCAGAAATTCTTTCTTGCATTATACCATACTTTCTTGGAAAAACAAACAAAAAGAATTATCGGGCTCTACGCCGACCGAGCCGAAAAAACACCGTTACTTTTTTTGCACAAATAAAAACAGCGGGCATACCCGCCGTTTTTGCTTTACGCTTCTCCGTGTTCTTTGATTTCTACGTTATACTTTTTGCAATCCCTCGGCGTTGCCGCGCGGACGAGCGTGCGCAGCGCTTTGGCGATTTTCCCTTGCTTTCCGATCACTTTGCCCATGTCCGACTCGGCAAGCAAAACGGTAACGTTGATCGCTTCTTCCGTTTCTTCTACCTTGTATTCCACTTGGGATTTTTCTTCCGCAAACTGATCGACAACGTACTTAATTAAATCCAGCATTGTTTTTCTCCTTATAAATTACGGTGTGTTTGGGAAAAAGGAGTAAAAAACGCCTTACTTCTTTTTCTTCGTCTTGGTTTTGGAAGGGCTGAGCTTGTTGGATTTTTCCATTGCGCCCGCGTGCACGAGCAAACTCTTTACCGTTTCGGTGGGTTGAACGCCCTTGGAAAGCCAATCCTTCGCCTTTTCCACGTCTACCGTAAGGGTAACGGGGGTAGACTTCGGATCGTAAAAGCCGACTTTGTCGATATATTCGCCCGTCGCCGCCTTTCTGCCGTCCACTACCACGATGCGGTAAACGGGAGACTTTTTATCGCCCATTCTTACCAATCTCATCTTAACCATATAATTTTACCTCCGTAAAGTTTTATCTATCAGAAGGGCAAACGCATTCTGCCTTTGCCGCCCTTGAACTGTTTCATAAGCGCTTTGGTCTGTTCGAACTGTTTTAACAGTTGGTTGATTTCTTGCACGGTCGTACCAGAACCGGACGCGATCCGCTTTTTGCGCGAAGAGTTGATGATTTGCGGATTATCCCGCTCTTTCTGCGTCATAGAAAGGATCATCGCCTTGGTGCGTTCGATGCGCTTTTCGTCTAAATCGCCGTCTTTCAGCTTTAACTTGTTCGCGCCGGGAAGCATGCTCATCAGCGCGCTTGCCCCGCCCATCTTTTTTAACGCTTCGAACTGACTTAAATAATCGGTAAGCGTAAAGGAAGATTCGCGCATTTTGCGCTCCATTTCCTTTGCCTGCTGTTCGGATACCGCTTCCTGCGCCTTTTCGATCAAAGAGAGCACGTCCCCCATGCCGAGAATGCGCGAAGCCATTCTATCCGGATAGAACGGTTCTAAATCGGTGAGTTTTTCCCCCACGCCGATAAATTTAATGGGCTTGCCCGTAACCGCCTTAATGGAAAGACATGCGCCGCCGCGCGTATCGCCGTCTAACTTGGTTAAAATTACGCCCGTTACGTTCAGCCTTGCGTTAAACGTTTCGGCTACGTTCACCGCGTCTTGCCCCGTCATAGCGTCTACGGTGAGCAGAATTTCGGTTACGTCTACCTCTTTTTTGATCTCTTCCAACTCTTTCATCAGCGCGTCGTCGATATGGAGCCGCCCCGCCGTATCGATAACGACGGTATCGTAACCCATCTTCTTCGCGTGATCGATCGCCTGTTTTGCCGTTTTGGAAGGATTTTGCGTGCCCTTTTCGAACACTTCCGTCTGCGCTTTTTCGCCGACGACTTTTAACTGATCGATCGCCGCAGGGCGGTAAATATCGCACGCGACCAAAAGCGGACGCTTGCCCTGCTTTTTCAACTGCAAAGCGAGTTTTCCGCACAGCGTAGTTTTACCCGCGCCCTGCAACCCGCACATCATAATTACGGTGGGCAGTTTAGAACTTACTTCTAACTTCGCGTTGCCCGTTCCCATTAACGCGATCAACTCGTCGTTTACGATTTTGATGACCTGCTGCGCGGGATTCAACGATTCGAGCACCTGCTGCCCGACCGCCTTTTCGGAAACGTCGTTGATAAACTGCTTTGCGACCTTAATGTTTACGTCCGCTTCCAAAAGCGCAATGCGCACTTCGCGCATTGCCGAACGGATCTCTAACTCGGTCAGCTTTCCCCGTTTGGTCAGCTTGGAAAATATGTGGTTGAGCCGCTCGGAAAGCGAACCGAATAATGCCATACTCTTCCCCTTTTATAAAAGCGTATCCGCTTGCGCTTCGATCGCCTTTGCGGCTTCTTGCGCATAGTCGCGGTTGCAAATTGCTTGAAGTTTTTCCCGATATTCCTGCGGAAATTCTTCCGCCGCCTTCCCTACGTCTGTCAACAGGAACGAGTGCGCAAGCGAAAGTTCGGTAAGCGTTCGATCGAAATGCAGCTTGGCGTCGTATTCTTCCAACTGCTTGCGGCAGGTGTTTAAACAATCGGAAACGCTTTGGCGGGAACAGCCCTTTTGTTCTGCGATTTCCGAAAGGGATAAATCGCAGTTAAAATACAGGTTGGTAACTTCCCGTTGGGTTTCCGTTAGCAAAGGGCTGTAAATATCCCACAGCCGCAGAAAGTGTAGATCCTGCATGAAATCCTCGAAACGCGCTTTTCTTACAGAGTATACCAAATTTAAAAACGCCTGTCAAGTATTTTTCCTTGATAGGCGTTGAATTTTACAAAAAATTGATGCAGGAAGAAATGGTATGCAGCACGGCGAATATCGCCGTAGGCGGCAGGGCGAAATAGTTGCGCCGCTCCCCCTCGTATGCGAGCAGCGAAAAACAAGGACAAAGCGCAAGCGAAACGATCACCCCGATATTGATGAACGCGCAGTAATAAAAAATCCAGGCGATGATATAACAAATAAAAAACAGCGCCGAAGATACAAAAAAAGGCGAATCGAATTTGATTTTGCGCCCCTTTTGCACGAAACATACAAGCGCTGCCACTGCGATCACTTGAAATACGGTTGCGGCAATATCGAGCGCAGGCGTTTGGGAAAGTTCGCGCATCACGTCGTTCGGCGCGGGCACGCCGAACCAAACAAGGTTAGGCACCATGATCGCCGCAAACAAAATCAGCCCTACCCAATCGAACCCGAACGATAACCCGAATACCGTTTTTTCTTTTTTCATAAACCCTCTTTTTATAACCGATTGCGGCTTTCCAAATAAAACAACGATACTTTACAAATGCCGTTTTTACCTCTTTTTATAACCGATTGCAGCTTTTCAAATAAAACAACAGTTTTTTGCAAATACCGCAAGTTGGGTTAAAAGAATCCTTCTACGAACTGTTCCGCGTCGAACGGCTCTAAATCGTCCATTTTTTCGCCCACGCCCGCAAATACGACGGGGATCCCCAATTCGCCGCAAAGGGAAAACACAAAGCCGCCCTTTGCCGTTCCGTCTAACTTCGTCAACACGATGCCGTCTAATTCTACCGCTTCGTCGAATACGCGCGCCTGCGAGATCGCGTTTTGCCCCGTCGTCGCGTCCAGCACTAAAAATTTATAAAACGCCGCTTGCGCGTATTCCCGCTCGACCACTCTATCCATCTTTTTCAGTTCGTTCATCAAATTTTCTTTTACGTGCAAACGCCCTGCGGTATCCACCAACACCACGTCCGTTCCCTTCGCCTTTGCGGAAGAAACCGCGTCGAAAATGACTGCGGCGGGGTCGCTTCCCTCTTCGTGCTTGACGATGCGCACTTTTGCGCGATCTGCCCAAACGGAAAGCTGATCGCTCGCCGCCGCGCGGAAGGTATCCGCCGCGGCAACGGTAACGCTCTTTTTCTGCCGCACGAAATAATTCGCAACCTTGCCGATGGTCGTCGTTTTCCCCACGCCGTTTACCCCTACGAACATGATAACGCAGGGATAGGTGATTTGCGGAATTTCCGCCTCGTTCAGCGTGTCTTCTAAAATATCTTTTAACAGATCGGTTACAAACTGTTCGTCCTTCACCTTGTTGCCGATCGCCTCTTCCTTCACCTGTTCGACGACCTCTTCCGCCGTGGCAACGGAAACGTCCGACGAAATGAGAATCTCTTCCAACTCGTCGTAAAATTCGTTGCCCAGCTTGTTTTTTGCAAACAGCAGGCGCATTTTATGCGAAACGCCCTCTTTCGTCTTTTTTAACGCATTTGCGATTTTACCGAATATTCCCATTTCCATTCCTCTTTTCAATTTCGCCGAAAATTTTTAACGGCATTTTTATTACGAATGCCGCTCCGCGTTCGGCGATAATCTGTAAAACGCCTAAACGCACGCGCGCGACGGCGCGACAAGCGGCAAAATAAATCAATTCGTAATGTTTTAAGCCATTACCGTATCCCCGCCCAGCTTTGCTTCCACTTCGGAAAGTTTGACGGATACGATTTTGGAAACACCCTTTTCTTCCATCGTAACGCCGAACAGCGAATCCGCCTGATTCATGGTGGGTTTTCTGTGCGTAATTACGATAAACTGCGTTTCTTTCGAGAACTTTTTCAAATACTTTGCAAAGCGGTCTACGTTCGCTTCGTCGAGCGCCGCTTCGATTTCGTCCAGAATACAGAAGGGCATGGGGCGCGCCTTTAAGATCGCAAACAAGATCGCGATCGCGGTAAACGCGCGTTCGCCGCCCGACAGCAACGAAATTTTCGTCAGCTTCTTTCCGGGAGGGCAGGCAACGATTTCGATGCCCGCGTTTAACGGATCGTCGCAATCGGTATAATCGAGCTGCATTTCCGCACGGCCGCCGCCGAACAGTTCTTTGAAAATATGCGTAAAGTTATCGTTGATCGCGTTAAAGCCCTCGTCGAACTGTTTCTGCATTTCGTTGCGCAGATCGGTAAGAATGGTCGTAAGATCTTCGATCCCATGGTCGAGATCCTCTTTCTGCGTCAGCATTTCCGAATAGCGCGCGTACAGATTGTCGTAATCTTCTTCCGCGTTCTGATTGACGGGACCCAAATCGCTGATCCTGCGCTTTAAGCTGTTGATGGAAGAATACGACTGCGTAATATCGTAATTTTCGTCGCGCAGAGAAACAGCGCTTTCGTACGTAAGACCGTACGCTTCGTCGATCCTCTGCTTCCAGTTTTCCAACCCCGTTTCGATTTTGGAAATTTCCAGCTCGCACTTAAACTTTAAGTCCGACTGCGACTGCTGTTCGGAAAGGATCGCGCGTTTCGCTTCGCCCAGTTCCAACTGGCGGGAATAAGTGTTGCGCTTTTCCTCTTCCACTTCGGCAATGCGCGAACGCAGGGAGGAAACGATTTTTTGTTCTTCTTCGGTCAAAGCGGCGCGCTCTTCGTCGCGGCGGAGGTTTTGAATGGTTTCTTCCGTCTTTGCGATATTTTCGCGCGTTTGATCGATCTTGCGCGCAAGCGACTGTTTTTCTTCCTGCATGCGGTTTACGTTCGCTTCTTCCGCCGCGTTTGCGGAAGCGAGCGAAGCCCCTTCCATGCGCAAATTCTGATGCCGTTCGGAAAGCGCGTCGCGCTCCTTCTTCAACTCGTCGCATTCCGCCTGCTGCTTGGAAAGTTCCGCCGCCGCCTCCGAACGGATTTTGTTGAGCACGTCTTCGTTTTCGGAGAAGGAAAGCACCTTGTTCTTTAAATCGTCCGCGCGCAGGGTCAAATCGTTTAACACGCCGTTGTATTCGGAAAGATCTTTTTCGGTATCGGCGATCAGATCGCTGAGCGCCGCTTCCCGCTGCGCAAGCGCCGCAAACGCAGCCGTTTGCTCTTGCACCTTTATGCGGAACGCTTCGTATTCCTTTTCCGCTTCTTCCCGCTCTTTATCGCAAGTTTCGATCGCCGCGCGCAGTTTTTCCGCCGTAGCCGTTTTCTTTGCGATGTTCTCTTCGCATTCTTTAATGCGGCGTTCGCCCGCAAGCAGATTGCCGCTGTCTTTACGGTGCGAACCGCCCGTCATCGCGCCGCTGGTAGAAACGGTATCGCCGTCTAACGTTACGATTTTAAAGGCGTGCGCGTATTTCTTCGCGATTGCCGTAGCGCTTGCGATGGTATCGCAGATAAGCGTATTGCCCAGCAGGTTTTTAATGACGTTATCGTAATACGAATCGTATTTGACAAGCTCGTCCGCAAGCCCCAGCGCGCCCTGTTCGGAAAGCGCCTTTTGAATATCGCGGCTGTCGTAATGGGGGCGCATAGACCCGACGGGCAAAAAGGTGACGATCCCCCCGCCCGAACGCTTTAAGTATTCGATCAAAAAGCGCGCGTCGTCCGCAGTGGCGGTAACAAGGTTTTGCATCGCCCCGCCGAACGCCGTTTCGATCGCCACTTCGTACTTTTGATCGGTAGAAACGATATCGGCGATCGAGCCTTTGATCTTCGCCCCGATTGCGGGATCGTTCTTTGCCGTAAGCTGCAATCTGCGCACCGAATCGCGGTAGCCGTCGAATCTGTTTTTTAACCCCACGTACATATCGAGGTTGTTTTTATAGTTTGCTATGGAAGCGTTGCAATCCATATACTCTTGCGAAAGGCGTTGACCGGAACGGCTCAATTCGCGGATATTGCCCGAAAGTTCGCTTTCTTTTTCCTCTTTTCCGTCGAGGAAGGCTTCGCAAGCGTTCTTTTCCGCGCGGCAATCGCCAAGCTGTTTGGCATACTCTTCTTTACGGGAAGAGGCTTTTGCGATCGCTTCTTTTACTTCGTCGATCCGTTCGCTTACCGCGTCGCGGCGGGCGGAAAGGGAGCCTCTGTCCGCGCGGACGTCCGCCAAATTTTCCACCGAGTTGATTTCGCTTAACCGCTTTTCTTCGAACAGTTTTTCGTAAACGGCAATGCGCGCGTTCGCTTCTTGTATGCGCTTTAACAATTCGGCGCATTCTTCTTCGATTTCGGAAGCGCGCGCCAGATTTTTTTCCGACTTCTTTTTGCTTGCCGCGGTAAGGGTATCGATCTCGCCGATACGGCGCACCGAATATTCCACCTCGTCCGTCGCCGCGCGCAGCTGTCTGCGGTAGGAAAGAATGCGTTCGCCGATTACTTTCGCCTCTCCGCTCTTGTGTTCCAAGCCCACTTCGTAAGTGCGCAGTTTATCGTTTAAGGCGCGCAATTCGTCGTCTGCGGCGGAAATCTTATCTCTGCCGCCCGCTTCGTCCGCTTCGATTTTGGCAAGTTCCTGTTCGATCGCGGCGATCCGATTTTCCGCCGCCTGCATCTTTACGCGGAATTTTTCCGTTTCGACGGAGGCGTTTTCGCAGCGGAACAGGTATGTATTTACTTCGTTATATTTCAGCTCTTCGGATAATACGCGGTATTTTTTCGCCGTTTCCGCCTGACGCTCCAACGGCTTTAACTGCTTTTCCGCTTCGTCCATTCTCTGCACGAATACGGTTAAATTATCTTTCGCGTTTTCCAACTTGCGCTCGATTTCTCCTTTGCGCTGTTTAAACATCATAACGCCCGTCGCTTCTTCGAATATGGAGCGACGGTCTTCGGGCTTGGCGTTCATTATTTGTTCTACCTTACCCTGCCCGATGATGGAATAGCCCTCTTTTCCGATTCCCACGCCGTGCAGCAACGCGACGATATCTTTTAACCTGCACGGCTGCTTGTTTAAAAGATATTCGCTTTCGCCCGAACGGTAAAGCCGACGGGTCATGGCGACTTCGTCGTACTCGATATCGAACAGTTTCTGCGCGTTGTCGAACACCAACGTTACTTCGCAATAAGAAAGGGCGCGGCGCGCCTGCGTGCCGCCGAAAATTACGTCTTGCATGCTCGATCCGCGCAGCGTTTTAGCGGACTGTTCGCCCAATACCCAGCGCACGGCGTCCGCCACGTTGGATTTTCCGCAGCCGTTCGGCCCTACGATACAAGTTACCCCGTCTTCGAATTTAATGGAAGTTTTATCCGCAAACGATTTAAACCCTACCAGTTGTATTTCCTTAAAATTCAATCTTTTGTCCTCTTTTTCAAAATTTCAAGCAGATTTTTGGCGGCTTGCGTCTTTGCCGCCTGTTTGGTTTCTCCGCTGCCTTCCGCACGATCGCCCAATGCGGATACCGTGCAATGAAAGCGTTCCTTTTTCAACACGCAATCGGTATACTGCGGCAAATTCGCATGCGTGATCGCCTGCACGTACTCCTGCAATTCGTTGATCGCGTTTTCCGTTTTTACTTCGGTAATAAAGCGGGAAAGAAACTCGTTCGCGCGCTTTCTGCCGCCGTCTAAAAAGATGCCCGCGGCAACCGCTTCGAACAGGTTGGAAGGCGTTTTCTTTCCGATGTTTTCCGCCTTGCCCGAAACGAGCAAAAATTGCATTAAGCCCGCCTTTTCCGCCGCCGCGTTCAACGCCTCTTCCGAAACGTAGTTCTTTCTTAAATCGGTAAGTTTTCCTTCGCCCGATTTAGTATTGCGGTATAACTCTTCGGTCACGTACAGCCCTACCACCGCGTCGCCGAGAAATTCCAACCGCTCGTTATGATCGCACCCCTTTGCGTTTGCATAAGTCGTATGGGTAAAACACTGTTTCAACAATCGCTTATCTCGAAAAGAATACCCAATCGCGTTTTCCGCCTGCCGCTCTGTCTCTTCCGTCCAATCGCCGTTACGCATCCGCTTCCTCCGCGGGCGATTCCGTTTGCAGATTTTGCGCGATCATATCGATCAAACCGTTCCGATACGCGTCTACCGCTTGTACAACGGAAGGGCAAATGCTCTTCGCCTTAGACGATCCGTGCGACTTTACGACAACTTTTTTCAGCCCCAAAAATACCGATCCGCCCATGCGGCTGTAATCGAGCATTCTTTTTAATTTTCCGATGGGCTTTTTTACGAACAGATAGCCGAGTTTGGAAGAAAAAGAAGCTCTAAGCGAATCGGAAAGGACGGTTGCAACCGTTTTTCCGCACCCTTCGATCGCCTTTAACGCGACGTTGCCCGAAAATCCGTCCGATACGGCTACGTCGATATCGCCGTACATAATGTCGCGCCCTTCCACGTTCCCCACAAAATACACGCCGTCCGTCTGCTTTAACAGTTGGTGCGCTTCTTGGTGAAGAGGATCGCCTTTATGTTCTTCCGTACCGTTGGTCAAAAGCCCCACACGGGGATTTTGCACGCCGAACGCCGCCTTTGCATAGGCGGAAGCCATAACCCCGAACTGCGCAAGATACTGCGGTTTGCATTCCGCATTCGCGCCGCAGTCGCACAGCAGCGTTTGCGAGCCGCGCACGTTGGGAATAGCGGGGCACAGCGCGGGGCGCATTACCCCTTTGATTCTGCCGACCAGCATGATTCCGCCCGTAAGCACCGCGCCCGTAGACCCTGCGGAAACGAATCCGCCCACTTCGGGATCGTCGTGCAACAGCTTCATACCTACGACGAGCGAACTGTCTTTTTTGGTGCGCACGGCGGAGGTGGGCACGTCGTCGTTGGTGATCACCTCGGTGCAATGCACCACTTCCACGCGCGAAATATCGTATTTGTATTTTTTCAATTCCTCTTTTACAAGATAAGAATCGCCCGTAAGCACAAGCGAAAAGTCATTCCGTTCTTTCAGCGATTGAATTGCTCCTTTTACAATTTCGACGGGAGCGTTATCCCCCCCCATCGCGTCCACTACGATTTTTAACATTTTATGATTCTCCCTTATTTCGGTGAAAACACGTTTTTTACGAACGTTTCCGTTTTTGTCTATAATTACCGCATGATAATTCTTTACGATTATACCATTTTTTTTTCGAAAAAACAATGCTTTCGCCTAAGCGAAAGCAAAAAAATTCAGTCGTATTTTAAAGGATTTTATTTGCCGAAGGCGAGCGGCGCGATTTCTTTACGCCCTCTCTACCCGCACGACGGGATCTACGCCGAGCAAGCGCACCACGCGCACGATCTCCCGCTCCGCTTCCCGCTCGCTTTTGGGGCAGGAATAGGGGATCGTCACTTCGAAAATCGCCTTCGATACCCTTTCCCCGCGCACAAGGCGGAAGTCGTGCACCCCGAACGAAGCGTCTACCGCGCAAACCGCTTCGATCACGCGCGCTTTTAACGAAACCGCTTCGCGATCGTCCGTTACAACGGGATCTAAATGCGCCGTTAAAAGCACGCCCGTTTCCTCTTCTACCGCCCGTTCGATCGCGTCGATCCGCTCGTGCGAAAGAAGGACGGAAACGGCAGCGTCCATTTCGATATGCACGCTTGCATAGTACGTTTCCGGTCCGAATGCAAACACCTGCAAGTCGTGAAGTCCAAGCACACCTTCGCCGCTTAACGCCAATTCGCGGATACGCTCGATCAGCTTTTCATCGGGCGCCTGCCCCAACAGCTTACTGCCCGCCTCGCGGAAAATCGCGATTCCTTCCCATACGATAAACAGCGCGACGAAAATACCCGCCCAGCCGTCCGCAGGCAAATCCGCATAGCGGGAAACGACGGTGCCGATCAACACTGCCGAGGTAGCAATACAGTCGCAAACGGAATCGGCGGCGATTGCCCGCAGCGCGTCCGACTGCAATTTTTTGCCTTGACGGCGAAAATAAACGAACATGCCCCCTTTTACCGCAATGGAGATTCCCAATACCGTATATACCGCAAATCCGCCTGCGGAAAGTTCACCCGAAACGACTTTTTCGATCGATTCGCGGAAAAGTTCCACCGCAAGCACCAACACAAGAAACGCGATCGCCATCGAAGCGACGTATTCTGCACGGCGGTGCCCGTAAGGGTGCTCTTTATCGGCAGGCTTTGCGGCAATGCGAAAGGATACAAGGGTGACGGCTCCGCTTCCGCAGTCGCTTAAATTGTTAAAACCGTCCGCGATCACCGAAATCAAACCGAACAGCGCGCCGATCGTGATCTTCGCGCATGCAAGGCAAAAATTTAAAACGATGCCTACGATCCCCGCCAAACTGCCCGCTTTGGTGCGCGCGGCGGCGCAAGTTTTATTTTCCATACTGTTATTATACACCTTTCGCGTTACTTTGTCACACGCTTTTCTTGATTGAATTTCATTTGCGCTGCGAATCGGCTTTCTAAAATATTTATATCGCTTTCCGCTTTTACATTGCAATTCCCGCCGAATACCGCCATATACGTTTCTTAATTGAATGTAATTTGCTCTATGAATCGGCACTTTAAAATTTTTATAATACATTCCTTATCTTATATCGTAGTTTCCGTTAATTATCCCCCTTTTTGCCGCCTTGTACCAAAAATCAAATTGCAATATCCGCTATTATACAAATCATAACCTCGCCCAACACATTCGAATCACCGCACGCGATATAGGTTTAAAAGGGAAACATATGGGGAATAACTGAGCTGCGGCGGGCAAAATTCTTTTTCGTTACATAAAATGAATCGGAGGGGAATTTGCCTACGAAAGAAGGAGCATTTTTATATGAACGTCAAACGCGGAGAACTATACTATGCGGATTTATCCCCCGTGGTGGGGAGCGAGCAAGGCGGCGTGCGCCCCGTGCTTGTGGTGCAAAACGATACGGGAAACAGATATTCCCCCACCGTGATCGCGGCGGCAGTTACAAGCAAAATACACAAAGCGCGCCTGCCCACCCATATCGAACTGCCGCAGGCATTCGGTCTTGCAAAAGACAGCGTAATTTTATTGGAACAGATCCGCACCATCGATAAAAAACGGTTAATGTCCCGCATCGGCGAACTTCCGCCCGCTACGATGTCGCGCGTGAACCGCGCGATTTTGATCAGTTTGGGCTTCGACGATCAAGCATACCGCGCATAACAAACCCCGCTTCTTAAAAGGAAGCGGGGTTTCTGTTTTAATACAATAAATATTTTTAAAACATTCAGCCATCTATCGTTGCCAGTAACACCATCAAATAAAGTTGACGCCAATTCCCCCCGTCTTTCCCTACGGATTGCGGATTATTACCCAACGAACGACTTCTGTCAATGGTCGTTGCCACGAGATCCGCACCGATTTTTGACAGTATTGTTTTAGGAGGTTGCTTCCAATTATAGTATCCATCACTTTCTACTTTTAATAATGCTCGAAATGCGCCTAAAATAGGATAAATAAATCCGTTTGGAACAGTGTATTGTTTTTCTCTTTGGAAAAATCTTGTTTTAAAATACTCTGTATTCCGATCGTTTTTAACGCCAACCCCGCTGACCAAGCCGAACTTACCGGATGAATTTTTTTGTTTATAATATACGCCTATATTTTCTTCGATTGTATCGTACAAATCTAAAATATCCATCATAACGCGAGACATTTTTACAAACGGGTTTTCCAATGTATTGCCGTTTTGATTGTATTCTGCTATATAATTATCTACACATTTTTTCTTCCCACTGTATGATATTACCGCAGCATCTTCCCGCGAAGGATATTGCTTTAAATTAAACATAGAAAGAATTGCAATTAAATCGGAAACATCTACGTCGCCTTGTTCATTTTCCTTAAAGTAAACTTTGCTTACAAGATCGCTTTGCGGCGCATAAAGTACCGCTTTAATAATGTCAAACTTTTTTTCAAGTTCGGCAATCGATTTATCTTCTACCTGTGTCGACGTGTTGCGCGCCGCTGCAAGATCTTGAAATATCCCCTCTACCCCAATCAAAATTTCAATTTTTACGAATTGCCTTCCTCTTTCGATCGCATCCGAATTTTCCGTAATAATTTTATAGGTATGTCCGCCATCGATATCGCCGTGCACCTCATCGTCGATAAAAGACAAAGTCAATTCGTTATTGTAATTGTTAAAAGTCAAACTGTCAACCGAAAGTAACAATCCGCGGTTTAAAAGATAAAACTTTTCGTTATTCGTCAATAACGATTCTTTTATCTTTTTCGGTACCGTCTTAGTTAACTTTTGCTCGCGCGGATTCGTCTTCATCGGTATATCCGACGGCAAATCGCGTACATCGCATACGGCAATGTACATTTCTTCTGCATTGTCACTTTCGCTACGGCGGTAAGGGTTTGGAATCTTTCTTAAAGATTCGATATGAAATTTGATTGTTTTGTTGATTTCCATAATCAACCTTCCTTATATTTATTTCCAATACGCGAATCCTCGCCATCGGATATTCTAATTCTATCACATCACTTTTTGTTTGACAACGCTATATATAGCGTTGTATAATAAAATTATGAACTTAAATATTTCTTCTATCGATTATATCTTTGGACAAACTTTAAGAAAAATACGGGAAGGTCACAATATGTCACAAATGGAGTTTGCAGACTATTGCGGAATCAGCCTCGCCTATTACGGAAGAGTAGAACTCGGCAGGCATAGCCTTACCGTTTCTGCCTGTTATAAAATCAGTCAAGCGCTCGGCATTCGATTAGCTGATCTGTTTTCCGACTTAGTCGAATAAAAAAGAGACAAGGCATTTACCTTGTCTCTTTTTTATTTAAGCCATTTTTTCGAGCAGTTTAAAGTCGATTCCCTTTTCGCCGATTTTAATAATTTCCACCTTAACGGTATCGCCGATCGCAAGAACGTCTTCTACCGTTTCGATGCGCTTATCGCTCATTTTGGAAATGTGGATCATACCGTCTTTTCCGGGAGCGAACTCGACGAACGCGCCCACTTTGGAAAGGATTCTTACGACCGTTCCCAAGAACCTGTCGCCCACTTCGGGATCGTGCGCAATCGATTCGACGATCGACTTCGCGCGGAGCGCCGCTTCGGGATCGCCGTAAGAAGCGATGCACACGGTGCCGTCTTCTTCGATATCGATTTTTGTTCCCGTTTCCGCAATGATCGAGTTGATGACCTTGCCCTGTTTCCCCACCACGTCGCCGATTTTTTCGGGATTGATTTTAAAGGAAATAATGCGAGGCGCGTATTTGGAAAGGTCGGGCGCAACTTCGGGCACGCATTCGAGCATTTTGGAAAGGATAAACTGTCTGCCTTCGTTCGCCTGCTCGATCGCGGTGTGCATGATCTCTTCCGAAATACCTTTGATTTTAATATCCATTTGGATCGCGGTAATACCGTTTTGCGTACCCGCAACCTTAAAGTCCATATCGCCGAGGAAGTCTTCCAGCCCCTGAATATCGGTAAGCACGCGGAATTCGCCCGTTTCTTGATTTTTGATCAAACCCATTGCAACGCCCGCAACGGGAGCTTTAATGGGAACGCCCGCGTCCATCAGCGCCATGGTGGAACCGCATACGGACGCCATAGAGGAAGATCCGTTGGAAGAAAGAATATCGTTTACCACGCGAATCGCATAGGGGAACGCTTCTTCCGAAGGGATAACGGGGATAAGCGCGCGTTCCGCAAGCGCGCCGTGACCGATTTCGCGGCGGCCGGGGCTGCGCAGTGCTTTCGCTTCGCCCGTGCAGTATCCGGGAAAGTTATATTGGTGCATGTAACGCTTTGCGGTTTCTTCGTCTAATCCTTCCAACTTCTGCGCCGCCGCCATCATATCGAGCGTGCAGGTTGTAAGCGTTTGCGTCTGTCCTCTTGTGAAAATCGCCGAGCCGTGTACGCGGGGCAAAATGTGCCGTTCGCACCAAATGGGACGCACGTCTTTCAACCCTCTGCCGTCGGGGCGGATCCCCTTATCGAAAATCTTTGCGCGTACTTTCTCTTTGGTGAGGTAGTACAAGCTGTCTTTGATCTCGCGCTTGTTTTCGGGATAAATTTCCGCAAAGTGCGCAAGCGTTTCTTCTTCTACCTGCGCCTGACGCGCTTCACGTTCTTGACGGTCGAACGTTTCGATCGCCCAATCTACCTTTTCGCCCGCATAAGCGCGCACTTCTTTATCGAGTGCTTCGGGAATGTGATACAGTTCGATCTCCTTTTTGGGTTTGCCCGCTACGGGAACGATCTTCTCTTCGATAAACGAGCAGATCTTTGCGATTTCTTTATGACCGAACATGATCGCGCCTACCATTTCTTCGTTCGAAACTTCGTCTGCGCCCGCTTCGATCATTAAAATCGCGTCTTTCGTGCCCGCGAGATTCAAATGGATCGCGCTCTTTTCGCGCTGTTCCGCATCGGGATTGATCACGTAATTTCCGTCTACCAAGCCCACTACGACGGAACCGGTAGGTCCCGCCCAAGGGATATCGGAAATCGCGATCGCGATGGAAGAACCGATCATAGCGAGCGGTTCGGGCGAAACGTCCGGCTCTACCGAAAGCGCAGTCGCCACAACGACGACGTCGTTAAACAATCCTTTGGGGAAGAGCGGGCGAAGAGGACGGTCGATTAGGCGCGCCGTTAAAATCGCTTTATCGCTCGCCCTGCCCTCCCTTCTTTTAAAGCCGCCGGGGATCTTGCCCACTGCGTACATTTTTTCTTCGTAATCTACCTGCAAGGGGAAGAAATCCATTCCCTCTCTGGGCGCGGGCGACATACATACCGTTACCATAACGGCGGTTTCCCCGCAGCGCACAACGCATGCGCCGTTCGCCTGCTCGGTGTACTTGCCCGTTTCGACGACGACTTCTCTGCCGCCGACGTTCATTTTGAATTCTTTACAATTCTGCGTCATAATTTTACTCCTTTCACTCCGATTCTTTTCCCCGTTCCGCCGCCTGGCGGAGGGGTTTTATACAAAAAGAGCGGACGAAAAACGCCGCTCTTATCTGTTCTTACTTTCTCAACTCCAAAGCCGCGATAACCGCTCTGTAACGCTCGATATCTTTGCTTTTCAAGTAGTCCAAAAGACCGCGGCGCTTTCCTACCATTTTTAACAGCCCGCGGCGGGAATGGTTGTCCTGCTTGTGCACTTTCAAGTGCTCGTTGAGGTGGTTGATTCTTTCCGTCAACAGTGCGATCTGCACTTCGGGAGAACCGGTGTCGCCTTCGTGTGCGGCGAATTTTGCGATGATTTCTTGTTTTTCCATTTGCTTTTATCCTCCTATGGAACGTTTTGCGTTACGCCAAGAGATGCGTGGAGAGCGCAATTCCTCGCGTACGACCTTATAAGGATACCATAATTGTAAAACTTTGTCAAAGGTTTTGCCGCACATTTGCAATTCTTATACGAAAAGTTTTTTCTTCTCTTTAATCAGTTCTTCCGTTTTGGCAAGGTAGGAAGGAATATCTTTGGGGCTGCCCAACCGCTCGATCCTGCCTTCGCCCAAAAATACTTTTTTGGAAATGGCGTTTCCGCCCGCGGCAAGATTATCCGCGCTCTCTTCCATTACGTCGATATTGTACACGGAAGCGCAGCCCTTCTTTGTCCAGCCCACGTTTTCGTGCGCGCCCGCCATGTATTTTTGGCGGTACAAATAATACGGTTCGAAGCCCGCTTGCGTAAGCAGTTCCCGCGAACGGGCGATCATTTCCGAAAGTCTTCCCTCTTGCAGGCAAGCGACTTCTTCTTTTAACTTTGCGCCCTTTTTCAAACAGAGCGTATGCACGGTAATGTTTTCGGGCGAAAGGGCGATCGCCTCTTTTACGCTGTTTACGAACGATTCTGCGCTTTCCCCCGTAAGCCCCGCGATCAGATCGCAGTTGATCGAAAAGCCGTAAGGGCGCGCCGTTTCGAACGCCTCTTTCACCTGTTCCGCCGTGTGATTTCTGCCGATCGCGCGCAGCGTTTGGTTGGAAAAACTTTGCGCGTTGATGCAGATGCGCGTAACGCCGTACTCTTTGCACAGTTCCAGCTTTTCGCGCGTGAACACGTCCGGACGCCCCGCTTCCACCGTATATTCGCACTCTTGCCTGCGCACGCGGGAAACGGCTTTTAACACCCGTTCCAATTCGTCCGCTTCCAACGCGAACGGCGTGCCCCCGCCGATATACACCGAACGGAGATTTTGCACGGGCGGAAGCTGTTCCAATTCCCGCTCGATCGCGGTCAAATAATCGGGTAAATATTTCCTCGTCGCCGCAATGGGCGCGGTGATAAACGAACAGTATACGCACTTGCTGGGGCAAAAGGGAAGGGAAACGAATAAATCGCAATTGCCCTCTTTCCGTTCGTATATTCCTTTCTGCCCCTCGATCACGCGGGAAATCAAAGAAATATTTTCTTCCGAAACGCCCATTTCGCGAAAGAGCGGCTCGAACGGCTTTCCCCTTTCCAACTCGCCGTAGGCAAGGCGGGTGGGGCGGATCCCCGTAAGAGCGCCCCAAGGAAGCTGTTTTTGAAAGCGCGCGGAAAGAATGCGGTAAAGCGCAAGTTTGGAAAACCGCTTGATATACCGCTTATATTCCGTTTCTCCTTGCGCCTGCGCGCGGTTTTCGAACGTAAAGAGTTCGCCGTTTACGGTAAAGCGGTTATAAAATACCCCTCCCCGCGCTTCCGTTTGGTGGCGGATATCCAACGATTCCGCCCCTTCGAACAGGCGCACGACCTCCGAAAGTTCGTTAAAAAGATAAGGGATCTGCGCTTCGATCATACGCGCATGCTCTCGTTGAATTTCTTTTCGTACCCGATGGTAGTATCGGCGCCGTGCCCCGCGTATACGATGCAATCGTCTTCGAGCGAGCGCAGCCGATACAAACTATCCTGCAACTGCCACGCGTTGCCCGTGGGAAGATCCGTTCTGCCCGCGCCGTCCGCAAACAGCGTGTCGCCCGTAAAGATACTGTTTTCGATCCGGTAACAAACGCTTCCCTCCGTGTGACCGGGGGTCGCAAGCACGGTTACGGAAATTCCGTTCAGCGTAAGCGTATCCCCGTCGTTTACGGTAAAATCCACCCTGAACGGGTCTATGGGGCATTGAAATTCTTCCGCCAAATTATCCCGCCCCTGCGCAAGCGCGACTTCCTTTTGCGAACAGCCGATCACAGCGCCGCTTTGCCGCTGCAAAATGGAACACCCGCCGATATGATCGAAATGTCCGTGCGTTAAAAGAATATGCTTGATTAAAAGCCCCCGCTTTTTCGCTTCCAGCGCGATGCGCGGCTGTGCGGGATCGATCGCGATTGCCGTTTTTCCGTCCGCCGTTACCAAATAACTGTTTGCGGCAAACCCCTTGGGGTATAATTTAATGATATCTAACATCGTTTTCACCTGTGTATTAGTTGCTTGTACGGCGCACGTCGTAAATTTTTGCGTGCGCTTTTATTTTTTTGATGAGCACTTCCACGTCTTGACGGTTGGTAAGCGAAACGGAAACTTCTACGATCGCGTCCTTGTTTTTATCGTACCTGCCGTTGATGGAAGTAATGGAAAGTTTCATTTCCGCCACGCACCCCGAAATAACGGCGAGCGCAACCCCTTGATCTTCCGCCTTTACCACAATGCCTGCTTTAAAACGAGTGTTACCGTCTTCCGAAATCCATTCGGCGGGCTGCAACCGCTCCGCCTCCGCATGAATCAAATTGGGGCAGTCTTTTCTGTGTACGACGATCCCCCTGCCCCGCGTGACAAACCCCACAATGTCGTCCCCCGGCACGGGCGAGCAGCACCCCGCAAACGATACGAGCAAATTGGTCATCCCCTTAACGGTGACCGCGCCCTGCGTGTGTCTGCCCTGTATAGAGGGCTGCACGACGGGCTGCGGCATTTCTTTACGGAAAAAATCGATCAGCTTAAACAGCACCTGATTTACCGAAACAGCGCCGTACCCGACGGAAGCGAACATTTCTTCCTGCGAACCGAACGCGAGTTTTTCCGCCACCTTTTTAAAGCTCTGTTCGTTTAACAGATCGGAAAGAGAATAACCCTTGCGCTTTGCCCCCTCTTCGAGCATGCTTTTGCCCAGACGAACGTTATCTTCCTTCATCTCTTTCTTGTAGAAAGATTTTATCTTTGCCCGCGCGGAAGGGGATTTTACGAATTTGAGCCAATCCCACGAAGGCCCTTTCGAATTAGGCGAAGTGATAATTTCCACAACGTCGCCCACTTCGAGTTCGGAATTTAACGGAACGATTTTGCCGTTCACCTTTGCGCCCGTACAGCGGTTCCCCACTTCCGAGTGAATGGCATACGCAAAATCGACGGGAGTCGCTTGATTGGGCAACGAGATCACCTTTCCCTGCGGCGTGAACACAAGCAATTCGGCGCTGTATAAATCCCCTTTCAGCGTATCCATAAATTCCTTGGAATCTTTTAAGCCGCCCTGCCATTCCATAACCTCGCGCACCCATGCGATGCGCTGGTCGAGCGGGGTTTCGGTATCTCTGCTTTCTTTATACTTCCAGTGCGCCGCAATACCGTATTCCGCCGTGCGGTGCATTTCTTCGGTGCGGATTTGAATTTCGAACGGCTGCCCGAAGTTGGTAACTACCGTGGTATGCAGCGATTGATACATGTTGGGCTTGGGCGTTGCGATATAATCTTTAATCCGTCCGGGAACGGGCTTCCATTTTTTATGGATTTTACCGAACACCTCGTAACACTCGTCTACCGATCCTACGATCACGCGAACGGCGGTCAAATCGTAAATCTCTTCAAGCGCCTTGTGCTTGGTTTTCATCTTTTTATAGATGGAATAAAAGTGCTTGGGTCTGCCGAACACTTCGCCGCGAATCCCGCATTCGGTCAAAATGTCGTTGATTTCGTTTACCACAAAATCGACGAAGTTATTGCGCTCTTCTAACTTTTGATGAATATTTTCCACCAAATACTCGAATGCGGAAGGCTCTAAGTATTTTAAGCACAAATCTTCTAACTCGCATTTGATTTGCGAAATACCCAGTCTGCCCGCAATGGGCGCGTAGATCCCCAACGTTTCCTTCGCCATTTTTTGCTGACGCTCTTCCGAAAGGTAATTGAGCGAGCGCATGTTATGAAGCCTATCCGCAAGTTTTATAATAATTACGCGGATATCTTTCGCCATCGCCACAAAGATTTTACGGAAGTTTTCCGCTTCTTCCTCTTCTTGCGATTTAAACACGATTTTATCTAATTTGGTCACGCCCGAAACAAGAGTTAAAACCTCTTCCCCGAATTCGCGGCGAATATCTTCCGCCGTAAACGGCGTATCTTCGATAACGTCGTGCAGCAGCGCGCCCGCAATGGTGGCGGGATCTAAGCCCAGTTCCACCAAAATTTCGGCTACGGCGCAAGGATGAATAAAATACGGTTCGCCCGAAGCGCGCTTTTGGTTGGCGTGCGCCGCTTTGGCAAAGTCGTATGCCTTTAACAGGATCGCTCTGCCGTCGCCCGAATAGTATTCGTATATCTTCATAAGAATAGGTTCCACGTTATTCCCCCTTGTCGGTAAAATGCACGCTTATTACAGTATCAGCCGCCCGAATAAATTTTCATTGATTCCATTATTGTTTGCACGAACGCGCTTCATGTTGCTTCGCCGCTTGAATAAACTACAACTCATTGTTAATATCGTTTTGTCGGCACAAACGCTTATAATCGATTCGTTGCCTGAATGAATTCTTTTTTATCGTCGCAGTACGCTTACTGCCATTTCGTTGCCCGAATAAATTCAACTTTTCGTTAATTTATCGGCACAGCGCGCTTCATGTTGCTTCGCCGCTTGAATAAACTACAACTCATTGTTAATATCGTTTTGCCGGCACAGCATGCTTACTGTTATTTCACCGCCGGAATCGAATCTAACTTTTCATCAATTTTACTTTGTCGGCACGAACGCTTAATACCGTTTCATTGTTCGTTGCGTTATTCCCCGTCTAACAATTTTGCACAGGCGCGATAAATTTCCGAATTGGAAAGTTCCGTCTTTTTTCCGCGGATCACGCGCAAATGTCCGCCCTCGCGGGAAATCAACCCCAAGTCCTCGAATACGGCAAGCGCAAAAATCACCTCTTCTTGCGAATGGTCCGCAAGCGCGCAGGCGCGGGCGGCTTCCGCAAGCGTAGTGCCCACAAAGCGCCCTTCCGTTTTGCGGATCTCCGTAAAAACGGAAAGCAACGTTTCCCGCTCCCGCGAAAGGCGGAACAGCCTTTCATACCCGGTGATTTCGCCGTTTACGTACAGTTTGGCGTTTCCCGTACGGAAGGCTACGCAAACGGGCTTATCTAAAAACACAATATCGCGGTATCCGCTTAAATCGCAATCGGGCAAAGGCGATACGATGACCGTATTGCACAAACTGCCCGAAGAGGGTTCGAACAAGTCCGCGCCCATTCCCTTTAACGCGGGGTAGCGATCGAGCGTTTCGCGCGCGCTTGCAACCGCGCACAGCCCGTACGCGCAACGCGCCGTGATTTGCGCGATCAGTTCGTTTAACTGCTCTGTCGTATACGATTCCGCATGCACGGGGTGAGAAGAACGCAAAGAGATCAACGACGTTTCGAAGCAGTCGTTTTCCGTTTCCGTTCCGCTTGCGCCGTCGTATATCACCGTGCGGATAAACCCTTTCAGCGATTCTCTTCCGCGGAAGCGGGATAAATTGCATTCGAAAATCAACGATTTGTTTAAGTCGCTTTCTAACAGTCTGCGCTGCTTTGTACCGCCGAAATACATAAATTCCATGCCGCACCCCGAAACGGACAAATGGGGCGATTGGGGCTTTACCGGTTCCGCGCGCAATTTTTGCGCTTCCGCAACGAAAAGAGGGCGTCTGTTTCCCACCCCGAACGGTTCGAGCGCGTTCAGCTCTTTGGCGAGTTTCATGGGGAAAGCGCCTTGTATGCGCTCGGTCACGCACACGGCGGGAATAAACGCTTCCCGCGGGTACCGCTGCGCGATATATTCGTTTAACGCATTTTCGAGCGATTCGAATTGATCGATGCGAACGTTGATTCCCGCAGCCTGCGCATGCCCGCCGAATTCTTCGATATATTGCGCGCACCCTTTCAGCGCGTCGAAAATATTCACGCTGTCGATGCTGCGGGCGCTCCCCTTTAACATGTTTCCCTTTTTCACAAACAGAAGGGCGGGGCGGCCGTATTCTTCGGCAACGCGCGCCGCGACGATCCCCACAAACCCGGTATTCCACCGATCGCTTACCAGCATGATCACGTTGCCGTACGCGCCCTTTTGCTTGATTTGCGCGCACGCCTGCGCGTACAGTTCGTCGCAGCAACGCTGGCGTTCGGTATTATAAGCGTTCAGCTTTACGGCAAGATCGAAAATTTCACTTTCGTCTTCCGTCGTAAACAGGCGAAGCGCGGAGCTTGCATCCCCCATTCTTCCCGCTGCGTTGATGCGCGGAGCAACGGTAAACGCAAGCGTCTGCGCGGTGACTTCCCCCGTGTTTTTACCCATCAGCGCGGTAAACGCGGGGCGCGGGGCGCGGGCGACCAACTTTAAACCTTCCGCAACGATATCGCGGTTTTCGCCCAAAAGGGGAACGCTGTCCGCCACGGTGGAAAGGGCGGCAAAATCCAAATAGGCATGCGCCCGATCGCCGATCAGCGCCTGCGCAAGTTTAAACGCTACCCCCGCGCCGCACAAATTATCGTAAGGATAATCGTCTTGAATTTTGGGGTTGATGCAAATGCAGTCGGGAAGCGTTTCGGGCAGTTCGTGGTGATCGGTCACGATCACGTAAGCGCCCTGTTCTTTGATATATTCCACCTCTTTACGGTTGGAAATACCGCAGTCTACCGTTAAAAACAGATCGGGCAAAAACTCGTCGAAAATCTTATCGATCGCTTCCGTGCTCATGCCGTAGCCTTCCGTGCGCTCGGGCACGTAGACGTACGGCTCGATCCCGTATTCGCGCAGCGCGCGCGAAAGCAGCGCGCACGCGCCGATCCCGTCCGCATCGTAATCGCCGAACACCGCGACCCGCCATTCCTCTTCGCGCGCGCGGGATAACAGCGCAACCGCTTCGCGCATGCCGCTCATAAGAAAGGGAGATAAAAACCGCTCCGCCGAAGGGTTTAAAAAGGCTTGAATCTTCTCTTCCGTATCCATTCCCCGCGCGATCAAGATCTTCGTCGCGGTAAGCGTTAAATCGAGAGAACGCGAAAGCCGTTCGGCATTTTGAAGTTGTTCGGGCGAAAATTCGTATTCGTAAACGATTTTTTTCATAACGCGCTCCGTCCGTTTGCTTTGGGCAACGATATTTTTGCTTTTCTTGCTGTAAAATACAAAAAACGGCGGGGATTCCCGCCGTTTCAAATAATTTTGTTAAAGCTCTTCCGCTTTCTTTTTTGCGCCTTCGTAACGCTTTTTCTTCGCCGTCGCCGCCACCGATTTTTTCATGTGTCCGTGAACCGCGGGTGCAAGCGCCAACGACGAGTAAGCGCCAACCGCTACGGGAATCAACGCGGGCAGGAAAAACAGTCTTACGCCGGCAGTTGCTAGCGCGCCGAACAGCGCGAACGAAACCGCAAGCGCGCACACGATCCCGAGAATGATTTTCAGTGCCGACGCGCTCGATTCTTCCACCGCTTCCGCTACCGTCATGCCGGCATAAGAAGGATCTTTAAAGTTTTCGCGCATCTTCATGCTCTGCACCGTCCAAAGGATCAGCGAAACCGCCGCCGCGATCGCGCCGAACAGCAAGGGCGCATACGCGTAAACGGGAATTCTGCAAATTGCGAATAGAGAAAGGGTGAACAGCGCGTCGTGCAGGCAGGCGATCAGCCCCGTAACGCCGTTTACGACGCCGAAGCGTACCCCGAGGTATACCAGCGCGACAACGCAACCCACCGCAACGGCGATCGCGCCCCGCCAGTTTGCTTCGGTAAACGCGCGGTTTTCCGTTTTATGAACGGTAACAAAGGTATCGGCATCGGCATAAATGCCCTCTTGCGCGTTCAGCGCGGCGGCAACCGCCTCTTCCGCTTTGGCAAGCGCTTCGTCGGAAGCACTTGCTTCGAACGTATATTCGAGTACGCCGCCCCCCGTTACTTCGTATTTCTGTTTCTGTTTTACCGTTAAACCGTTTTGCGCAAAGGTATCTTCGCACAGTTTTTGCAATTCTTCTTCCGTGTTTTCGCCGATGGTGATCACGGTATCGTACGTCACTTCGAACCGCTTGGCGGCAGGAAATTCCGTTTGCATGTTAAACCCGAACAGGCAGTACAGGATGATCCCCGCAATGATCACCGCCGAAGAGATCGCAAGCCAAACGGGCATCAATTTTACGGAATGAAAACGTTTATTCATCGTCGTCTTCCTCCTCGTGTTTAAAGTTACAGAACTTATCCTTGCGCTTTGCGAACGTCATAGTGATCGCCCAAATAAAGCGGGTAACGACAAGCGTGCATACGCCGGAAAGCACCGTTCCGATTCCGAATACGAACGCGAACGTCTGCAATTCGGTAAGCGCGATCGCATACGTTAAAAACGCAACAACGGCAAGAATCACATGTAAGTCGATTAAATGACGGATACACTTGCCGTACCCCGTTTTTACCGAAGAGGTCATCGTTTTGCCGAGCGCGTATTCCTTTTTCACATACTCGAACGCAACCGCGTTGCTAACGCACAGCAAAACGGAAGTAAGCAAAACCGCCGCAACCGTTCCCACGCTTAAATGCAGGAAAGGAATAAAGGCAAGACACATAATCATACATAACCAATAGGTAAGGTATCCGTACAAGTGCGCGACGCCCAAACCGCGATAGCGCACAAAGAAGTAAACGAGCATTGCAAGGAAGAGCACGCCGAACGAAATGTAAAGGAACAGCGCGGTATTTTCCCCGAAAACGGACTGATAGGTAAGCACGGCGCCCGCAGTAAGATCGAGTTCGGAAACGGTGCCGTGAAGCGCCTTTTCGATGACGATCGCGATCGCTTCCGCCGATTCCTTCGTATAGCTTCCGCTGATGAACAACGAATCTTGATCGATCTGCTGGGATACGCTTAAATTGATCACCGTATTATCGCCGACCAGCACATACAAGGTCGATTTGTTTTCCGCCGCGCCCGCCGTCGCGTTTTTAATCAGTTCTCTGCCCTCTTTGGTAAAGTCGACGACCACATAAGCGGTATCTTGCGCATAACGGGAATACGCGCCTTTGATGTAATCGTTTACCGAACGGCTTGCGGTGTTTTCGATGATCTTATCCGATTCCGTGCCGTATGCAACGGAAACTTCCCCCGCGTAGGCGAACGCGCCGAAGATAAGCGAAGGCGATTCGGTTACGGCAGGCAAAGTCGCGCGAATGGTGTAATCGTCGCTTACTTCCAACCGCGTACCGATCAGGTGCTTTGCTTCGAACCGTTCTTCCAGCGCCTTAACCGTGTTTGCGAACGAAGTTTTAAACGCTTCGGAAACCGCTTCTTCCTTTTCGTCTAACACGATTTCTTTTTCAAGATAAATCGCGCCGTTGGCATGGGAAGCGTAACGCGCGCGGTATTTTTGTTCCGCTTGCGTATCGGTGCCGTATGCCGCGGCGTTGTTTTCGAATTCCTCCGCCGAAATTACCCCCTCGGGATAATATACGGTCGTATATCCTCCGCCGATCGCGGAATCTTTTTTGATAACGTCGACAAAAGAATGGTATTCCTTAACCGAATTGGGTATGGGGAAAGATACCGTACTTGCCACGCATAAAACGGCGATCAAGATCGTGATCAAGACCAAAAAAACCGCCGATTTCTTCTTGCCCATCGTTGCCTCCTGTGCCCGAATAAAACTTTTCCCCTTATTTCTAACGCTGATGCGGAAAAGTTCGCTTTTTTCATTATATCCGAATTGCCCGCGCCCGTCAAGCCGAAACGCGGCGCATTTTTATTTTTTTGCGATTTTTCTTGCGCCCGCGCAGCCGAAACCGCATGCGGCGTTCAGTTTTTCGCCTGCTCGCCTTCCCTTGCCTTGCGCCGCGCGAGAATGTGCATAGCGCATTCGATGCGCTTTTTCATCATGGCGCACGTCATTTCGTACGGCTCGTCGATATCGCCGTTGTAGTGATAATTATTTGCGTTGCAGCCGCCCGAACAGATAAATTTCGCAAAGCAATCGCCGCACTTTTTGCGCGTAAACAGGCAAGACGTTGCAAATTTTTCGCGCATTTTTTGATCGGTGATCCCTTCGAACACGCTGCCCATGCGCCATTTCGCATCCCCCGCGAATTGGTGGCAGGGGTAGATATCGCCGTTCGGCACGACCGAAAAATATTCGTTCCCCGCCCCGCAAGCCGAAACGCGCTTGCTTAAACAGGGTCCACCCTCTAAATCGATATTAAAGTGGAAAAAGTGAAAGCCGTTGCCTTCTTCTTCGCGCTTGATATATTCTTCGCACAGCCTTTCGTATTCCTTTTCGATCGCGGGAAGATGTTCTTCCCTTATCTGCAAATCGGGAATATCCGTTACGACGGGCTCCATCGAAAGGGAATCGAATCCGCTGTCGGTAAGAAAGAGCACGTCTTTTGCGAAATCGAGATTTTTTGCCGTAAACGTGCCGCGCACGTAATAATGCTTGTCCCCGCGCGATTTTACGAATTTTTTGATTTTTTCGATCACCGCGTCGAAGCTGCCTTTGCCGCTTACCGTTTTGCGCACTTCGTCGTGCACCTCTTTGCGCCCGTCGAGGGAGAGCACTACGTTTTCCATCTCTTCGTTGAAAAAGGCGATCGCTTCGTCGTCGAGTAAAAGCCCGTTCGTCGTTGTGGTAAATAAAAAGCGCTTGCCTAACTTTTTCCCCTCTTCCTTGGCGTAGTAAACGGTTTGTTTGACGACTTCGAAATTCATAAGCGGTTCGCCGCCGAAAAAGTCTACTTCCAACACCTTTCTGTTGCCGCTGTTGCGTAGCAAAAAGTCGATCGCCGCTTTCGCCGTGGAAAGGCTCATCATTTCGCGCGCGTTGTGATAGGCGCCTTCGTCTGCAAAGCAGTAACGGCAGCGCAGGTTGCAATCGTGGCAGATATGCAAACACAACGCCTTTACCTCGTTACTCTTTAAGGGGTACGTTTTGACCTCTTCCGCAAACAGCAAATTCTGCTCTTTCAGCGCGTTGACGTCCGTTAAAATTTCTTTTAACTCTTCGTCGGTAAAAGAAAGCACGTTCCCCTTTAAGTATTCCGCCGTTTTGCCGTCGCACTCGTGAAGGGAACCGCTTCCCGTGTCGTATATATAATGTTTTTCGTGATATTCAAATACGTGAACCATACTGCTATGCGGATATCCGCCCTCGCTTATTTCCGCCGCAAACGGAAAGCAAGGAGCAACGAAAACCGCTGCTCCCTGATTCTGTCCGGCATTGAAAACGTTTTATTTTCTTTCGATTTTCTGTTCTCTCGTAACGCGTTCGCACGATTGATTGCCTACCGTGCAGCTTGTTTTGCAAGCGGATTGGCAAGTGCTTCTGCATTCTCCGCAGCCGGTAATCTTTTTTTCGGCGGGCTTCGAAATCGTCTTGATCATAACTGTATCTCCCGTTCTTTTTTTGATATTATACAACGGAATATTTAAAAACGCAACTATTTTTTTATTCTTTCCGAAGATTCGCGCCCAAAATACCGCCCGCGCCCCCCATAACCGCGCAAACGACGAGTTCCAAAAGATACAGCGCGGTCAAATGAATACCTCCGCCGATCGCGCCGAACAACAGCATGGTAATAAGGCATGCGACGATTCCCGCCGCCATTCCCTTCCATACGGCACGCTCTTTCCGAATGCACAAAACGCAAAACAGAAAACAGCCCAAACACTTAATCCCCCAATTGACGCAGGCGATCACCACATACGAGGGCGTGAACGCCTTTATAAATACCGCAAACAGCGCTTCCGCCAAAAGACAGAACGCCGTGCACAACAGCGCCGCCTTTAACGTTTGTCCGACCGCGCGCCCGAAAAATCCCTGTTCCATAAAAAAACCTCCGCTACCTTTTCATTCAAAGGTATGCGGAGCGCGTTTTGTTTATTCCTGATTTTATTTTTCTTCCGTTTTGGATTCTTCTGCCTTCGGCTCTTCCGCAGGCGTTTCTTCCGCGGGCTGTTCCGTAGCGGGAACCACTTCCGCTTCCGCAGGCGCGGCGGCTTTTTCTTCCTTCGCCGCTTCTTTTGCGGCTTTGCGTTCCGCTTCCGCCTGTTCGCGCGCGATCTGCGTAGGACCTTTTGCGTCCGTCTGATAGATCATCTCTTTCGCCATTTTTACATACGAACGACCGGAAACTTCGCTTCCCGTTTCGATGATCACGGTATCGTCTTCGTCGCACACTTCTACGACGATCCCGCAGATCCCGCCCGCCGTTTTTACTTTATTACCCGGCTTGATCGCGGCGATCTGTTCCGCATATTCCTTTTGCTTCGCCTTGTTCTTTCTTCCCGAAAGAAAAAACATTGCCACGACCGCCAAGAGAAGCACGCCGATCAAAACATAGTTGAGCCAACCGTTAGCAGACCCTTCCGCCAATAAATTATACATCTCTATCTCCTTTTTTGTTAAGTCTTTTTCGCTTTTTCTTAAATAATACCCGTTTCTGCATATTTTTGCAAGCGATTTAAGGAATTATTTTCCATTTCACAAACTTTTCATGCAAGCGAAAGGAAAAGGAAAGGCGAAATAAGTCGAACGGTCACGATTGTTCCCCTTGCAGCCGATAAAATTCGCGCACGTAATCGCGCACGTATCCGCCGAGGATACTTTCGCGCAAGCCACGCATCAGCTTATGCAGATAGGCGATATTGTGCAGGCTAAGCAGCATCGCCCCCGCCATTTCGCCCACGTTTACCATGTGGCGGAGATACGCCTTTGTATAATGTTTGCAACAGTAGCAGTCGCAATCGGGGTCGAGCGGGGTAAAATCTTCTTTATACCTGCCGTTCCGCACGACGATTTTTCCGCGCGATGTGAGCGCCGTTCCGTTACGCGCAACGCGGGTGGCAAGCACGCAGTCGAACATGTCTACGCCGCGAAGGGTACCTTCCACCAAACAGTCGGGCGAACCCACCCCCATTAAATAGCGGGGAATATCCGCAGGCATTTCCTTTTGCAGAATGTCGAGCATTTCGTACATCAGCGGCTTTGGCTCGCCCACCGAAAGTCCGCCGATGGCGATCCCGTGCTTTACATAAGGCAGACAGCGGCTTAGACTTTCTTTGCGAAGGTCCGCAAACATATTCCCTTGAATAATGGGGAACAACGCTTGTTCGGGGTTTTTATGCGCTTTGTAACAACGTTCCAGCCATGCGCCCGTGCGTTCCATCGCCTTTTTCGACTGCTCGTAGGTGAACCCGTATTCCGAACATTGATCGAACGCCATTACGATATCCGAGCCGAGGTTGTTCTGAATGGAAATTGCCTTTTCGGGCGTGAACATGTGCTTACTTCCGTCTACATGCGAAGAAAAGCGCACCCCTTCATCGGTAATGTTGTTCAGCGAAGCAAGCGAAAATACTTGAAACCCGCCGCTGTCCGTTAAAATTGGTTTATTCCAATTCATAAACTTGTGCAACCCGCCCGCGCGCGCAATCAATTCGTCGCCGGGGCGCATGTATAAATGATAGGTATTGGAAAGTATGATTTGCGAACCGACCTCTTCCAATACGTTGGGCAATACGCCCTTTACGCTTGCCTGCGTACCTACGGGCATATAAACGGGCGTTAAAATATCGCCGTGCGGCGTATGGAACACGCCTGCGCGCGCACCCGTTTCGGGATCGGTTTTTTGTAATTCGAAAGAAAAAAATTCGTTGTTCATTTATGTTCCTTAAAATATTAAGTTTTACGTAAAATCCGCGATACGCTTTTTACATCTGATTTTTTAAACGCAATTGGATTTTCTATTTCTAACAAAACAGAAATTGCGCGGCATGCCTTTGGCGTCGGCACAGTTAATAGCAACCATGCGGCACCCGCTTGACGGACCGCACTATTTTTAAGCCCGAATAATCGATATCTTTTTACAAACACTGCAAAGCACAAAATTCATTGCGCCAAACTTGTTCCCGAATCCGAATCGATTGCCTTTCAAATGCCGCAGCGCAACGCCGTATTTCGACGACTATAAGACGAGCATCGCATCGCCGAAAGAGAAAAACCGATACCGCTCCGCTACCGCCGTTTCGTATACCCGCAAAATCTCTTCCCGCGAGCAGAGCGCGGAAACCAACATTAACAGGGTGCTTTCGGGCAAGTGAAAATTGGTGATCAACCCGTCTACGCACCGAAACGAATAGGGCGGATAAATAAATATTTCCGTATTGCCCTTGCACGCTTTCAGCATGCCGTTTTCGTCTGCAACCGTTTCCAACGTGCGCACGGAAGTGGTGCCTACGGCGATCACCCGCCGCCCCTCTTGTTTGGCGCGGTTGACGGTATGCGCCGCCTCTTCGCTTACCTCGTAATATTCGGAGTGCATTTTATGATCGAGGATATTTTCCTCTTTTACGGGGCGGAAGGTGCCCAGCCCTACGTGAAGAAGCACTTCCGCGATTTCCACCCCCTTTGCCTTTAACGCCGTCAACAGTTCGGGCGTAAAGTGCAGCCCTGCGGTGGGCGCGGCGGCGGAACCGTTTTCTTTGCTGTATACCGTTTGATACCGTTCTGGATCTTCTAATTTTTCGCGGATATAGGGCGGAAGGGGCATGTTTCCCGCACGGGACAACACGTCTTCGAACGCGCCTTTGTAAAAAAATTTTACCCTTCTTTCGCCCGATTCGGTAATGCCCGTAACTTCTAAAAACAGTTCTTCGTTCACGGTAAGCCGCACGCCGATCTTGCACTTTTTACCGGGGCGAACGAGCACTTCCCATTCGTCTAAATTCAGCCGCTTTAACAGCAGCACTTCCACCTTTCCCCCGTTTGCGGTATGCGCGAACAGGCGGGCGGGCAGCACGCGCGTGCGGTTTAAAACAAGCACGTCGCCCGCGCGGAAATAATCTGCGATCTCGCGGAAAATTCTATGCTCGATTTTCCCGCCGTTGCGGTGATAGACGAGCAAGCGGGAAGAATCGCGCGGCTCGGCGGGCGTCTGCGCGATCAACTCTTCGGGTAAATCGTAATAAAAATCGCTCGTTTTTAACGTCATTCTTCGCCCCCGAACAGGGAAAGCTGTTTTTTCGCGCTTTCGGGCACGGAAATTCCCATATGCTCGTACCCTCCTTTTAAGCAGATCCTTCCGCGCGGCGTACGCGCGATAAAGCCGAGTTGCAGCAAATACGGTTCGTATACGTCTTCGATGGTGTTCACGTCTTCGTTGATCGTTGCGGCGAGCGTATCCAGCCCCGCGGGTCCGCCGCCGAATTTTTCGATCAGCGCGCGCAATAGGTTGCGGTCCGTTTCGTCCAACCCCAACTCGTCGATTTCCATGCGGGAAAGGGCGCGGCGAGCGTCCTCTTTTTTCACCGTACGGCTTCCCGAAACGGCGGAAAAATCGCGCACGCGTTTTAACAGTCTGTTGGCGATACGCGGCGTGCCGCGGGAACGGCGGGCGATTTCGTAACTGCCCTCTTCCTCTACCGAAATGCCCAGCGTGCGCGCGGAACGGTCTACAATCTTTTGCAGCTCGGTAGGCGTATACATATCCAAACGGCACAAAATGCCGAACCGATCGCGCAGGGGGGAAGAGAGCATGCCCGCGCGCGTCGTTGCGCCGATCAGCGTAAACCGCTTTAACGCAAAGCGAATATTGCGCGCAGAAGGTCCTTTGCCCACAATAATATCGAGCGCGTAATCTTCCATGGCGGAATACAAAATTTCTTCCACCGCATGATTTAGACGGTGAATCTCGTCGATGAACAAAACGTCGCCCTCGTTCAAGTTGGTCAAAATAGCGGCAAGATCGCCCGAACGCTCGATCGCAGGCCCCGAAGTCAGCTTGATCTGCGTGCCCATCGTATTGGCGATAATGTGCGCGAGGGTGGTTTTTCCCAATCCGGGAGGGCCGTATAAAAGAACGTGGTCGAGCGCTTCCCCGCGCGATTTTGCCGCGGACATATATACGGACAAATTCGTTTTTACCTTATCCTGCCCGACGTAATCTTCCATCGAGCGGGGACGGAGCACGTTTTCTTCCGCGTCGAATTCCCCTTTGGTGCTGGAAAGCAATCTGTCTTCGTTAAACTCGTCAAACATAAAAATTCCTCTTCGTTCGCTAATCGCGCTAAGGGCGCGCGCTCGGGCGATCGGCTTTTGCCGAACGCAAACTTATTTTCCGTTACATGCTTTTTAACGCGGCGGCGATGATCTGTTCCACCGTAACCGCACCCGTGCCCTTTGCCCGTTCGACCGCGCGCGCGCTTTCCGACTTAGTGAACCCCAAATTCATAAGCGCGGCGATCGCGTCGTCGTCCTCTGCGGAAGGAAGCGAAACGGTGATCCCCGAAGAAGATTCGTTTGCGCCTAAAAGTTCGTCGGCGGAAATTTTTCCGTGCAGTTCCAAAATCAAGCGTTCCGCCGTCTTTTTACCCAACCCCTTTACGGCGGAAAGCCGCTTTGCGTCCGCCGTGGCGATGGCGGCGGAAACGTCGGAAGGGCGCATGGAAGATAGCACGGCAATCGCCAATTTCGCCCCCACTCCCTGTACGGAAATGAGTTTTAAAAACAAATTCTTTTCTTGTAAATCCGAAAAGCCGAACAGCGCTATGCCGTCTTCTTTTACCTGCATGTAGGTGTATACTTCGCCGACGTCCGCCCCGCTTAACAGAGAAAACGCCGCGCCCGAACAAATTACTTCGTACCCCACGCCGTTTACTTCCAGCAACACGTATTCGGGCGTAAGTTCTTTTACTTTCCCTTTCAAATATCCGATCATAATGCTCCTAATGCAATCCTTTTTAATTTGTTACAAGCGCTCGGCCATATAAAACCGAACCCGCGATAACGTTGCAAAAATCATTCTTGTTTTTTCCGCAGATAAAACGGTGTAAATTGCATTTCATTTTACGTTTTCGCATACTCGGCCAAACCGCCGAGCATACCGCGGTGCGGCGAACGCGCAGTTTACCTGATTCCGAACATTGCGCCGAACCTGCTTGTAAACGCATGGCACAGAGCAACGCCCAAAGCATCCGCCGCGTCATCGGGACGGGGAATTTTTTGCAAACGCAAATGCGCCGCAACCACACGCTGCATTTGTACTTTGTCTGCTTTTCCGTATCCCGTAAGCGCCTGTTTGATTTGGTTGGGCGTGTATTCATATAAGCGACCGCAGCGCTTTGCGCATGTCATTAACATAACGCCGCGCGCGTGCGCAACGGCAATGCCCGTTGTTACGTTTTTCGAAAAGAACAATTCTTCCATCGCCGCTTCGTCCGGTTTGAATTTATCGAAAATCGCGTTTACGCCCTCTTCCAAAATACAAAGCCGCACGGCAAGATTTTCGTCTTTCGGCGTTTTTACAACGCCGTAATCCACGGCGGTACAGTTTCCGCGCGCGTCCTTTTCCACAACGCCGTATCCCATTGTACCGATTCCCGGATCGAGCCCTAAAATGATCATGTTTCTATTGTATCCGATATCGCCCTTTCTGTCAATGAAAAAGGGGGTTGCGACGAAAAAAGTCCCCCGCCGCCCGCGCCGTTTTACTTGCCTTTTGCATGCGGTTACGATATAATAAAAGATAATTTAACCGATTATATAAGGAGCACGCGCATATGAAACTTTGGCAAGGCAGATTCGAAACTTCCCTTTCCGCCGATGCGGATGCGTTTAACGAATCGCTCTCGTTCGATAAAAAACTGTACAAGGCGGATATCACCGCTTCCGTCGCGCACGCGACCATGCTGGGCGAATGCGGCATTATAGAAAAAGAGGAAGCGGAAGCCATTATAAACGGACTGAACGGCGTGCTTGCCGATATCGAAAGCGGCGCGCTTGCCGTAGAAAACGCGGAAGATATACACTCGTTTACAGAAAGCGAACTTGTTGCGCGTATCGGGCAGGTGGGCAAAAAACTGCATACGGCGCGTTCGCGCAATGATCAAGTCGCCACAGATATGCGCCTTTACGCGCGCGAAAGCGCCGACCGCGCCATTCGGCTTTTAAAAGACCTGCTGCAAACGCTTTGCGATCTTTCCCGCAAAAATTTAAACACTGTCATGCCCGGTTTTACCCACTTGCGCAAAGCGCAGCCCATTAACGGCGCGCAGTATTTTAACGCCTATGCGGAAATGTTTTTACGCGATTTAGACCGCTTTTGCGCCTGTCGCAACCGCATGAACGTAATGCCCCTCGGCAGCGCGGCGCTTGCGGGAACCTCTTACCCCATCGACCGCGAACGGACGAAAAGCCTGCTCGGATTTGCGGAAATTTCGCAAAACTCGTTAGACGCCGTTTCCGACCGCGACTTTATCGCAGAATACTGTTTTTGCGCTTCCCTCGTTATGGCGCACCTTTCCCGCCTGTGCGAAGATACCATTTTGTACACCTCGGACGAATACGGGTTTTGGGTGATCCCCGACGAATATTCGACGGGCTCTTCCATCATGCCGCAAAAGAAAAACCCCGACCTGCCCGAACTCGTGCGCGGCAAAACGGGCAGAGTTTACGGGCACCTTACGGCGATTTTAACCGTATTGAAGGGACTGCCCCTTGCATACAACAAAGACTTGCAAGAAGATAAAGAAGCGTTCTTCGATACCGAAAACACCCTGTTTTCCTGCCTTGCGATTTACACGGCGCTGCTGCAAAAATTAAAATTCGATCCCGAAAGAATGCTCGAAGCGGCGGGGGAAGGCTATTCCACCGCAACCGACATTGCCGATTACCTTGCGAAAAAAGGGATCCCCTTCCGCGACGCGCACGCGATTACGGGGAAGATCGTTCGTTACTGCATCGAGCAAAACAAACCGTTTACCGCCCTCTCTGCGGAAGAATTTCGCGCCGTTGACGAACGGTTCGAACAAGACGTGCTCGCCTGCGTTGCAACGCGCAATTCGGCGGAAGCGCGCGATTCGGTGGGCGGCTCTTCGCGGAGCGCAGCGGAAAAAGGATTGCTCGCCCTCGAACGCCGTTTAAAAAATTACTGATTTGCTTTCCGCGCCCTGTACGGGCGCGGAATTTTGTATATTATCGGTATATTTTTGCATAAATGATAGATTTATTGCAAAAATATACTTTCAATATTTATAAATATAAGCGAACCGCTTGACAAATTGCGCGAATTATTATACAATGATTTGCAAAACACGATACGGGAGAAAACGTTATGAAAAGAAGCGGCGCAGAAATTTTGATCGACTGTTTAAAAGAGCAGGGCGTAGATACCGTATTCGGTTATCCGGGCGGTTCCGTGCTCGATATTTACGACGCGCTTTACCGCGACGGCAGCATTCGCCACGTGATCACGGCGCACGAACAGGGCGCGGCGCACGCGGCGGACGGCTATGCGCGCGCAACGGGAAAGGTAGGCGTATGCTTTGCGACCAGCGGACCGGGCGCGACCAACCTTGTAACGGGCATCGCCACCGCGTTTATGGATTCCATTCCCCTCGTCGCGGTTACGGGCAACGTTGGGATTAACTTCCTCGGCAGAGATTCCTTTCAAGAAATCGACATTACGGGAATCACCATGCCCATTACCAAACATAATTTTATCGTAAAAGACGTAAACGAGTTGGCGGATATCTTGCGCGAAGCGTTCCGCATTGCAAATTCGGGCAGAAAAGGACCGGTGCTCGTCGATATTTTAAAAAACGTACAAATCGCGCAGGCGGAATACGAAGCGCAAAAACCGCAGCCCGTGGTGCGCAAGCCCGTTCCCGCAAGTGCGCTTACGCAAACGGTAACGGCGATCGAACAAAGCGAACGCCCCCTTTTGATGGTGGGAGGCGGCGCGATCGCTTCGGAAGCGGGCGCGGAAGTAAAAGCGCTTGCCGAAAAGCTGAACGCCCCCGTTGCGGTAACGCTGATGGGATTGGGCGCGTTTCCCGCTTCGCATCCGCTGTTTATGGGAATGATAGGCATGCATGGCACGCATGCCGCGGCAAAGACGTGCATGCAGAGCGACTGCATCATAGCGATCGGCACCCGCTTTTCCGACCGCGTTGCACTGAACCGCGATCGGTTTGCAAAAGATAAAACGGTGGTGCAGATCGATATCGACGATGCGGAAATCGATAAAAACGTGGCGGCGACCCATTCTGTATTGGGCGACGTAAAAGAAACGCTGAAAACGCTGCTTCCCCTTTTAAAGCAGGTAAACGCCCGCCCGTTCGCAGAGCAGGCAAAAGCGTACAAGGCGGAAGAAGCGGCAAAGGCAAAAGCGCCCGAATTGGGGCACAAAATTTTAATGGAAGCGGCGCGGCTCGCCCCCAAAGGGAGCGTGGTTGCGACCGACGTAGGGCAGCACCAAATGTGGACGGCGCAATACTACCCTTTCGAAAAACCGCGCGAACTGCTTTCGAGCGGGGGATTGGGCACAATGGGCTTCGGATTCGGCGCGGCGATCGGCGCGGCGTTCGGAACGGGAAAACACGTTATCTTGGTTACGGGCGACGGTTCGTTCAACATGAACTTAAACGAACTTTCTACCGCGGTAACAAATCAGCTTCCCATCACCGTGCTGTTAATGAACAATAAAGCGCTCGGCATGGTGCGGCAGTGGCAAAAGCTGTTTTACGCCCGCCGCTTTTCGCAGACCGACGTACGGAAAAAGACGGACTATGTAAAGTTTGCCGAAAGTTTCGGCGCGGTCGGGCTTTCCGTTTCCAAAGAGGAAGACATCGTTCCCGCGCTTACGCAGGCGTTTAACACCCCTTCGCCCGTGGTGATCGATTGCAGGATCAGCGAAGACGAAAACGTGCTTCCCATGATAAAGCCGGGACAAACGTACGATACGATTATTACGGAATGGGAGGAACGGTAACATGAACCATTACACCATAAGCGCGCTGGTTGCAAACAAAAGCGGCGTTTTAACGCGGGTTTCCGCGCTGTTCGCCCGCAGAGGGTACAATATCGATTCCCTCTCCGTATGCGCAACGGAAGATCCCGCTTTTTCGCGCATGACCATTGTATTGAACGGCGACGAATATATCCTTTCGCAGATGATGAAGCAGATGGATAAACTCATCGACGTAAAAAAGATCAAACGCGTAGAACACGAAGCCGTTACGCGCGAGCTGCTATTGGTTAAAGTAAAAACGGACGCAAAAACGCGTAGCCAGTTATTCGAACTCAGCCAAATTTTCCGCGCGAACATCGTAGACGTTTCGCCCGACGCGCTGATCATGGAACTTACCGGAAAGCCCGTAAAGTTAGACGGATTCGTAAACATGCTTATGCCGTACGGCATTATGGAACTTGCCCGCACGGGCGTTACCGCCATTTCGCGCGGGAATGCGTGCATTAAAGACGAAGCGGATTATAAAGAAAAGATATAGCGGTCTAGTTCCAAAACGCCGCAGGCGTTACTGCCATTTCGCGCGGGAATGCGTGCATGAAAGACGAAGCGGATTATAAAGAAAAGATATAGCGATCCGCTCCCCAACGCCGCAGGAGTTACCGCCATTCCGCGCGGGAATGCGTACATGAAAGACGAAGCGGATTATAAAGAAAAGATATAGCGGTCCGTTTCCCAAACGCCGCAGGAGTTTTTTCGAAATAAACGGACTCCGCTTTATCCCAAACGATCCCCTCTGTTGGGACAAGGAATATATACATAACGAATAAAAATTTTCGAACAACGGTTAAGGAGAAGTTTTTATGGCGAACACCTTTACAAACGGAAGCAATATGGCGGCGCAGCGTTCGCTGTTGCGCGCGCTCGGCTGGACGGAAAGCGAAATGCAAAAACCCATCGTAGGCATTATTTCCGCGCAGAGCGATATCATTCCCGGTCATACGCATTTAAACGAAATCGCGCGGGCGGTTGCCGAGGGCGTAATCGCCGCGGGCGGCAAGCCCGTTATCGTGCCTTCTATCGGCGTGTGCGACGGGATCGCAATGGGACACAAGGGCATGAAATATTCCCTGCCCTCGCGCGAGATCATCGCCGATTCTGCGGAAATCCTTGCAAACGCGCACGCATTCGACGGTTGCGTTTTTGTGGGAAACTGCGATAAAATTATCCCCGGCATGCTGATGGGCGCCGTAAGGGTGAACGTTCCTTCTATCTTCGTTTCGGGCGGGCCCATGCTCGCGGGAAGAAAAGACGGCAAAAAACTTTCCCTTTCCTCTATGTTCGAAGCGGTGGGCGCGCATACTTCGGGCAAGATCGACGAAGAGGAACTTTCTTCTTATGAATGTTCCGCCTGCCCTACCTGCGGTTCCTGTTCGGGCATGTTTACGGCAAACTCCATGAACTGTCTGTTAGAAGCGCTGGGCATGGCGCTGTCCGGAAACGGAACGATCCCCGCCGTATATTCCGCGCGGATCGCGCTTGCAAAGCGCACGGGCGAGGCGGTGATGAAGCTGATCAAACGCAATTTGCGCCCGCGCGACATTCTTACTCCTGCGGCGCTGAAAAACGCGGAAAGCGTTGATATGGCGATCGGCGCAAGTTCCAATTCCATCTTGCACCTGCTTGCCCTTGCGAGCGAACTCGGTTTTTCGAAAGAGCAAATCTCCGTCGATACCATGAACGAGATTTCCGCAAAAACCCCCAACCTTTGCCGCCTTGCCCCCGCAGGCGAGTATTATGTCGAAGAGTTAGACGAAGCGGGCGGCATTCCCGCCGTGATCGGAACGCTGATCGACGCCGATTTGTTCGACGGAAGCGCGATCACGGTCGGCTGCCAAACGCAAGAAGAACTTACCGAAAACGCATATGTGAAAAATCCCGAGATTATACGTCCCGTTGCGCTGCCCTATTCCCCTTACGGCGGGCTTGCGATTTTAAAGGGCAACCTTGCAAAAGAGGGCGCGGTGGTAAAAAAGAGCGCGGTCGATAAAAAAATGTACCGCCACAGCGGACCCGCGCGCGTGTTCGATTCGGAAGAAGAAGCGATGAAAGCCATTTCGGGCAATCAGATCCATGCGGGCGACGTGGTCGTTATCCGTTACGAAGGTCCCAAAGGCGGACCGGGCATGCGCGAAATGCTTTCCCCTACCTCTTCGATCGTCGGCGCGGGCTTGGGCGATACCGTCGCGCTGATCACGGACGGAAGATTTTCGGGCGCGACGCGGGGCGCGGCGATCGGGCACGTTTGCCCCGAAGCGGCGGCGGGCGGCGTGATCGGAATCGTAAAAGAAGGGGATACCATTGAAATCGACATCAACAAGGGCGAAATCAACCTGCGCGTTCCCGAAGAAGAGATCGAAGAACGGTTGAAAAATTTCGTTCCCAAAGAAAAACCCGCGGAAGGATATTTAAAGCGGTACCGCGCGCTGGTTACTTCCGCATCCGACGGCGCGGTATTTAAAAAGTTTTAATCGAAAACGACGGCTTGATACGAAGCCGTCGTTTTTTTATGCGGTCATATTTCCCGTGATCCCGATCGTGTTTCCGTCGGGGGCGCAAAAATTGAAATACCAGTATCCGCTCCTGCGTTCAAACAGAAGATGGGCGTTTAATTATCTGCGATCCCCAACGCGCTTATCCGCTCGTATTCATGCCGTAAATCGACCGCGCCAAAATTGATCGCCGTTTTTCCGTTCCCTTTTCGCTTTACGATTTTCGCGTAATCGTCAAAACGTTTTCCCGCTCCCCTTGTAACTCACCTTTGCGGGATTTTCCATATCGTACCGCCCGTAATACAGGCAAAGCATCAAATTGCCCGTTTGAACAACAGCAAACCGTTCGCCGTTTTGCGCCGAAACTTCCTTTTCCGGCAGCGAACGGTAAAACGCAAGCGATTTTTTCATATCCTTTACGATGAAATAAACCGAACCGCAATTCCCTTTTTAGCACAAACGCTTCGATCGATAACGTTTGCTTTCGCCGGAAATGATATCACTTTTCCCCTTTCCGTCAACGATACTCTGCCCCAATCGTTTGACAAAAAGCATGAATATTTGGTATAATTATGCAAAATCATTTTGGGAGGCAAGCGGTATGGGAATGACTATGACGCAGAAAATTCTTGCCGCGCACGCGGGCGAAAAAAGCGTGACGGCGGGGCAGTTGATCGAGGCTGAATTGAACCTTGCGCTCGGCAACGATATTACCGCGCCCGTTGCAATTAAAGAGCTGGAAAAAGCGGGCGGAAGCGTAAAGCATAAAGAAAGAGTCGCCCTTGTAATGGATCATTTTACGCCCAATAAAGATATTAAAGCCGCTTGTCAGGTAAAGTGCACGCGCGAATTTGCAAAGCGGGAAAACATCGAACACTTTTACGACGTCGGGCGCATGGGCATCGAGCATGCGCTGCTCCCCGAACAGGGGCTTGTAGGCGCGGGCGACTGCATCATCGGCGCGGACAGCCATACCTGCACGTATGGCGCGCTGGGCGCGTTTTCGACGGGCGTCGGCTCTACCGATCTTGCTGCCGCCATGATGACGGGGAAATGTTGGTTTCGCGTACCCGCCGCCATTCGCTTTCAGCTGAACGGCAGCCTTCCCCCCTTTGTTACGGGGAAAGATTTGATTTTGCATATCATCGGCATGATCGGGGTAGACGGAGCGCTTTATAAATCGATGGAATTTACGGGCGAAGGGGTTTCTTCCCTTTCTATGGACGACCGCTTTACCGTATGCAACATGGCGATCGAAGCGGGCGCGAAAAACGGCATCTTCCCCGTAGACGAAAAAACGATCGCATACATGAACGGAAGATTTCAGCGCAAGCCCGTAATTTTTACGGCGGACGACGATGCGGATTACGAACGCACAATCGAAATAGATCTTTCCGCGTTAAAACCCACCGTCGCATTCCCCCACCTGCCCGAAAACACGCGTACCGAATGGGAAGAACTGCCCGTACAGCAGGTAGTGATCGGCTCTTGCACGAACGGGCGCATTTCCGATTTGCGGCAGGCGGCGGAAGTGTTAAAGGGTAAAACCGTCGCTCCGCACGTGCGCTGCATCGTGATTCCTGCCACGCAGGAAACGTATTTGCGGGCGATGAGCGAGGGTTTGCTCGAAATTTTCGTAAAAGCGGGCGCAATCGTTTCTACCCCCACATGCGGACCTTGTTTGGGCGGGCACATGGGGATTCTTGCCGACGGCGAGCGGTGCGTTTCCACCACAAACCGCAACTTTGTGGGCAGAATGGGACATATTACAAGCGAAATTTATTTAGCCTCCCCGTATACGGCGGCGGCGAGCGCGGTAACGGGCAGATTAACCGCCGCGCAGGAGGTAATGCAATGCAAATAAAAGGAAAGGTCCACAAATACGGAAACGACGTAGATACCGACGTAATCATTCCCGCGCGCTATTTAAACACCTCTTCCGAACGGGAACTCGCTTCCCACTGTATGGAAGATATCGACAAGGCGTTTGTGCAAAACGTAAAGGCGGGCGATCTGATCGTGGCGGAAGATAACTTCGGCTGCGGCTCCTCGCGCGAGCACGCGCCCATCGCCATAAAGGCGAGCGGGATCTCCCTTGTCATCGCAAATTCGTTTGCGCGCATTTTTTACCGTAACGCCATCAATATCGGGCTGCCCATTTTGGAATGCCCCGAAGCGGTAAAGGAAATTTCCGCGGGCGACGTGGTATCCTGCGATCTTGCCGCGGGCGTGATCGTAAACGAGAACACGGGCAAACGCTTTCAGGCGCAGCCTTTTCCCCCGTTTATCCAAAAAATTATCGATGCGGGCGGGCTGATAAACTCGCTCAACCGAAAATCATGAAAACGCTCGGAAAACTGTTTTATATTATTTTATTTTTGCTTACCGCGGCAATTTTGACCTGCGTCATCTTATTCAGCTGGTACAAGATAAACGCCGCGCTGTACGCGATGCTCGGACTGTTTCCCGTATACGTTTTCTTTTTGGTCGTTTCGTTAAAGCGCGCCAAAAAAGAGGGAAAAGCGCTTACGGAAGAAGACAAACTGTTTGCGGAACTCATTGCGCAAGAAGAAGCGAAAAGCGTGTTTCTCGCCTGCTACTGCAAGACGAAAAAGCTAAACAAGCCGGATAAACTGAAACGGCTGTTTTATGCGGAATTATACGATACCGACCGCCTTGAAAGCATTTTGCCTCTGTTCGCGCAAACGGAAGAAAGTCCCCTTTGTTTGGGGAAGTTCGCCCTTACCTTTTCCCAACTCGCGCACATAAAGAACAAAACCGTATATGCAGACGGCGGGCTGTATGCGGCGATCGAAAAAAATCCGCTCTATTTGAAATTGCTTGCCGAAAACCGTTTTACGGCGGTCGGCGAAAAGGAGTTGTTATGAAAAAACATATCGCGGTTTTGGCGGGCGACGGCATCGGCCCCGAAATTACGGCGGGCGCGGTTGCCGTTTTACAAAAGGTTGCGCAAAAGTACCGCCACAAATTTACCTTCGAACACCTGCCCATCGGCGGCGCGGCGATCGACGCGTTCGGCGAACCGCTTCCCGCGCGCACGATTGAGCGGTGCCTTGCTTCCGACAGCGTGCTGCTCGGCGCGGTGGGCGGACCCAAATGGGATGGTCTTGCGGGCAATAAACGCCCCGAGGCAGGACTTTTGGGAATACGCAAGGCGATGGGGCTGTATTCCAATATCCGCCCCGCAAAACTGTGGCGCGCGCTTGCAGACGCTTCCCCCTTGAAAAAACCGCTTGTGGAAAACGGGGTGGAAATTATCATCGTGCGCGAACTTACGGGGGGAATTTACTTCGGCGAACGCGGAAATTCGCAAGACGAGGCGTGGGATACGGAAAAATATTCGGTACACGAAATCGAACGCATTACCCGTATCGCCTGCGAACTTGCCCGCAAGCGCACCAAGCAAGTAATTTCCGTAGACAAGGCGAACGTTTTGGAAACTTCCCGCCTGTGGAGAAAAACGGCGCATGCCTATGCGGAAAAGCACTTCCCCGACGTAACGATAACGGATATGCTGGTGGACAACGCGGCAATGCAGATCGTAAAAAATCCCGCGCAGTTCGACGTGCTTTTAACCTCGAACATGTTCGGCGATATTCTTGCGGACGAAGCGGCGCAGATAACGGGATCGATCGGCATGCTCGCTTCTTCCTCTTTGGGCGACGGAACGCGCGGACTGTATGAACCCATTCACGGCTCCGCGCCCGATATTGCGGGCAAAGACATTGCAAATCCCATTGCGACCGTGCTTTCCTGCGCGATGATGCTGCGCGATTCTTTCTGCCGCAGCGAAGAATGCGCGGCGATCGAAAACGCCGTGGCGCGCGTGCTCGACGAGGGGTTCCGCACGGCGGATATCTTCTCGAAAGGGATGAAAAAGGTCGGCTGCCGCGATATGGCGGCATTGATTACGGAACATATCTAACCGAACAAAATAGTATCCCGTTTGGAACGGGGCGACTGTACGGCGAATATTCTTGGAAAAATGAATTAGATCGACCGCCGCGAAACGGCGGCGTTGATCATGGAACGTATCTAACCGAACAAAATAGTATCCCGTTTGGAACGGGGCAACTGTACGGCGAATATTCTTGGAAAAATGAATTGGATCGACCGCCGCGATATGGCGGCGTTGATCACGGAACGCATATGATCGAACAAAACGTAAAAAATTTATTATCCCGTTTGGAACGGGGCAACGGACTGGGCGAAAAAGTGACCCTCGTCGCGGCGACGAAAACGCGCGCGGCGGAAGAGATCAACCGCGCGATACAAGCGGGCATTTGCGATATCGGCGAAAACAAGGTGCAGGAATTCCGCGAGAAATACGACCTTGTGCAGGGCGGAAACCGTCACTTTATCGGGCATTTGCAGACGAACAAAGTAAAATATCTGATCGGAAAAACATACCTTTACCATTCGATAGACAGAAACGAACTCGCCCAAGAACTTGCAAAGCGTTCGCAAAATGCAAAAATCATTTCGGATATTTTAATTCAAGTGAATATCGGCAGCGAAGAAAGCAAAGGCGGCTATCCCCTTTCCGAAGCGTATGCGGCGTATGAAGCGCTGAAACAAACGCAAGGCTTGCGCGTGCGCGGCTTTATGGCGATGCTTCCCCTTTCGCACGATGAAAAGCTGCTTGCTTCGCTGTGCGACCGCATGCGGGAATTATTCGATAAAGCGAAGCAAAACGACAGCGATATTACCTACCTTTCTCTGGGCATGAGCGGCGATTGGGAACTTTGCCTTGCGCGCGGAGCAAATATGATACGCCTCGGCACGGCGATCTTCGGCGAACGCAATTACCGTTAAAATACGCTTATTTTTATCGATATCGGCATAAAACTTAATTCTAACGCATAAAAAAACACAGTTACCTATTTGTAACTGTGTTTTAATATTCTTTTCTTCCGCACACAAGATCGATACTAACGTTAAAATAATCGGCGATTTTCCAACACTCTACCACGCTGGGCTGAATGATCCCCTGTTCCCAGCGGGAAACGTTTGCCTGACTGGTTCCAATCGCTTTCGCGAGCAGCCGTTGCGATATGTTTTGCTCTTTGCGCAACTCGGCAATTTTGTTGTTGTTAAAATCTGCTTTCATGTTTACATGTTATACAAAAATGTATTAAAATACTTGACAGATACATATTTGTATCATATAATCAATTTACATTTACTTGTGGGAGGTATTATGATGGAAAACAACAACAGTCTTGCCCGTTTCTTGCTCACCTTTTTCTTGGGCTTTATCGGAAGTATCGTTATTAACCATACTTCTCTGAAACCGGAAGGATACACTTCGAGGACGTTAGCTTACCTGTTCCTGTCCATGATCACGTTAGGCATCTATGGGTTGGTGGCTTCGATTTGCAATCTGTTCTTCGACCCGAATAAGGAAAGAAACATCGGCTACAAAAAAGACTAAAAACACGCAACATTACATAAAAGCACACGGTTACATGCCAAAAGGGCAAACAATCGTGTGCTTTTAACTTTCTAATGCAAAAAATCCCGACGGTTCGTCGGGATTTTTTTATTCTTCTTCGGGTACGGTGTGCCTGATTCCCGCGTCTTTGGAAAAACGGCAGCCGCAATAATTTTGGCGGTAAAGAGAAAACTCTTTCGAAAGGGATACCGATTGCAGATATCCGTTCCGCTTTTTAAAATCGGAGGGAAGATATTTCACCCCGTACTTTTCCGCCAGTTCGAAACCGATCGCATTGATCATTTCCGCATTTTTTAAAGGGCTTATGGTAAGCGTCGTTGCAAAATAATCGTAACCGAGTTCTTTTGCCGTTTTCGCCGTTTTTTCCAAACGGAGAAAATAGCACTTTCTGCAACGTTCGCCGCCCTCTTTCGCCTTTTCGCGCCCTTTGGCGATCTCTTCGAAGTCTTCGTTGGAATATGTACATTCGAGCAGTTCGCCCCAACCCGTTTCGTGCAGAAGCCTTACCTGCTCCTGTCTGCGCCTTCTGAATTCTTCTTCCGTATCTAAATTCGGATTATAAAAATAAACCGTCGTACGGAATTTTTCGTGTAACGTCTGCAAGCAGTAAGTGGAACAGGGCGCGCAGCAGCAATGCAAAAGCAATCGGCTTCCTTCCTTCGCGCGGTCCATTTCTTCCCGCATCAACGTATCGTAATTGACTGCATTCATAAATTTTATCCGTAATTGATTTCCGAACGGTTAAAATTGTTCGGTTGTATTATTATACTACTTTTCGCAGATTTTGGCAACCGAATGAACGGAAAAAGCGTTTCTTTCAAACGATTGAACATTTATAGCCGAACCCGCGTTTTTTACAAATCGAAATAACGGATCATACGGGTAAACGTTTCTTTTTCGTTCGCTTGAAGGGTACGCACGCCCTTTTTAAGGGGGAATTCCCCTTTCTCCCCCGCGGCGTCGGGCAAGTTCTGCCACGGCTCGATGCAGATCATGCGCGAATCGCTCGCATGCCACAACAGCAAATTTTCAAACCCGTTAAAGTGCGTTTGCGCGGCAGCCCTTCCGCCCCGCTCCCGCAAAATAACGGAACGGGAACGAAGCCCCGAAAAAATCAACGTGCGCCCTTCGCGTAAAAATTCTGCGGGAAGCGGAAGCACCTTGCCCGCGCCGAAGTTAAGCGTTTTTCCCGTAAGTCTGCCTGCGCCGTCGTGCAACAGCGAAACGAACCGCTCTTCTTCGGGAAAAACAAGCTCGTAACAGCCGATAGGGTTTGCAAGCGCATACGATTCGTGCCCGCCGCAAGCATAAGATAATTTTGCGGAAGGAGCGCTTATTTCGTATTCGATAAAAAGCGCGCCGTCCTCCCCCAGCCGATAGGTTATGCGAAAGCGAAACGCATACGGAAACACCGCCCGCGTGTTCGGCGAATCGCACAGTTCGAAGGTAAGACGATCTTCCCCCCGATCGACAAGCGCAAATTCGGAATATTTCGCAAATCCGTGCGGCTTTATGGGATATTCCGCCCCGTTTACCCAAACACCGCAATTTCCGCAAACGGGAAAAAGAACGGGCGCGCTGTGCGCCCATTCCCCCGTTTCGTTTTGCCAAAGCCGTTCCGTACCGCCCTGTTTTGCGCTGACAAGTTCGGCGCCCAACGAAGAAACGGCAATACTGAGTTTATCGTTTGCAATGCGGTAGATCATGCCATATCCCTTTGCGCGCTGTATACGATCTCGCCGCCGCGCACCGTGTAAAGCACGTCGTACCGCGCGTTTAAAACGGTAAGATCCGCCCGCTTGCCTTTGCAAATACTCCCCGTTTCGCCGTAGATCCCAAGCGACAGCGCGGGGTTTTTCGTCGCGCAATCGACTGCGGATAAAAAGGGAACGCCCGCCTTTTCGACAAGGTTTTGCACTGCTCGGTTCATGCACAGCACGCTGCCGGCAAGCGTGCCGTCTTGCAGGCGCGCTTCGCCGTTTTTTACATAAACGGTCTGCCCGCCCAATTCGCTGACGCAGTCGCCCAAGCCCTTTGCGCGCATAGCGTCGGTGATCAGCGTCAATTTTTCCGCAGGTTTGTTTTTAAACAGCAATTTGATTGCGGGAAGGGAAACGTGCACGGTATCGGCGATCAGTTCGCAGTTCAATTCGTCTAACAAAAGCGCGCTTCCCACCGTGCCGATATCGCGGTGATGAAGAGGGCTTTGCGCGTTGTAAGTATGCGTAACGTTCTTCGCCCCCGCGCGCACCGCCCGTTCGATATCCGCAAACTTCGCGGCGGTATGCCCCAGCGATACGGTAATTCCGCACGCGGAAAGAGATTCAATCAGTTCCGCCGCCCCCTCCGTTTCGGGCGCAAGGGTAACGATTTTAACGGCGTTTCCGCTCGCCTGCATGTACGCCTCGAACGCCTCGCGCGAGGGGGAAACAACGTGTTCGAGCGGCTGCGCTCCCTTAAACCGCGGGGAAATAAACGGACCTTCGAGGTGTACGCCCAACAAGCGCGCGCCCGACAAGCGGTTTTCCGCGCGGTATTCTTTTACCGCGTTCATTGCCTTTATCAGGTTTTCGCGGCTCTGCGTCATGGTAGTGGCAAGAAAGCTCGCCGTGCCTTCTTTTACAAGGGTATCCGCAATGCGAGAAAGCGCTTGCACGCTGCCGTCCATCGCGTCGGCGCCGCCCGCGCCGTGGATATGCTCGTCGATAAACGCGGGCACAACGATTGCGTCTGCGGGAAAGGAAATTTTCTCTTCCGCGTCCTCTTCGCCCGTCGAAAGAATGCGATCGGAAAATGTAAGATCGCGTTTTTTCAGTCCCTCGCCCTCTACATAAACAAGGACGTTTTTAAATTGTTTCATTTTGTCTGCTCCGTTAAAAGGGACGCCGCTCCCTCGTCTGCGATCAACGTGCAGTCGGGGTGCAGCTGCAACACGCTTGCGGGAACGCGTTCGGTAACTTCTCCCTTTACAAGCCCGTACACCGCTTGCGCCTTATTTGCGCCGTTTGCCAAAATTAAGATTTTTTTCGCGTTCATAATGTTTTTCAGCCCCATGGTGAACGCGCGGCGGGGCACTTCGGCAATATCGGAAAACATGCGCGCGTTATCGCGTATGGTGCTTTCCGCAAGGTCTACAACGTGCGTTTCGCTGCCGAACGGCGTGTTCGGCTCGTTAAACGCAATGTGCCCGTTCGAACCGATTCCAAGCACCTGAATGTCGCGCGGAAGTTCTTCTAACAGCGCGTTATAGCGCGCGCATTCCGCCGCCGCGTCTGCCGCCGTGCCGTTTTCGATATTCGTATTCGCAAGGTCGATATTCAGCCCGTCGAACAAATTGTGCTTCATAAAATAAGCGTAACTCTGTTCGTGCTCTTTATCCAGTCCTGCGTATTCGTCGAGGTTCGCCGTTTTTACGCGGCTGTAATCGGTGCCCTTTTCTTGATGGTCGCGGATCATATTGCGGTACAGCCCCAAGGGGGTAGATCCCGTTGCAAGCCCTAATACCGCCCGGGGATTTTCTTTTACCGATTTCACCATAATTTCGCAGGCGCGCGCGCTCATATCTTCGTAGTCTTTTGCAACAATCACTTTCATTTTATTTTCTCCTTTCGTTTATGCAATGGCGGGCTGTAAAGATGCCGCCGCAATACTCTGTCCTGCTCTGCGGTTTTTCTCATCGGGCAAGGATATCTCTACCCACCGCGACTTCACAATCCTTACAATATTTTCTCTTTACGGTTATGTAAGATCGGGCGGTAATGATGCCGCCGCAATGCTTTGCCCTACTCTGCGGTTTTTCTCGTCAAATAGCAATATATCTAACCCTACTGTTATTTCACAAGAGAGCCTATCTTCGCAATGTTTTACAAAATTTTCTCTTTACGATTATGTAAGATCGGGCGGTAAAGATGCCGCCGCAATGCTTTGCCCTACTCTACGGTTTTTCTCGTCGGGCAAGGATATCTCTACCCACCGCGACTTCACAATCCTTACAATATTTTCGCTTTTCGGTTATGCGATGTCGGGCGGTAATGATGCCGCCGCAATGCTTTGTCCTACTCTGCGGTTTTTCTCGTCTGGCAGGGATATATCTAACCCTTTCAGCGCGGGGAATTCTTCCGCAATCGTGCGTTTGCAGCTTTCGAGCAACACCGCGCCCCCCTTGCCCGCCGTTACTCTGCCCAAAAGCAGAACGTGCTTTACCTCGTAAAAGCGCAGATAAAAAGGCAGGGTATACCCCAAATAAACGCCGATATCTTCATAAATCTGCCGTGCAAGCGCATTATCTTGTTCCATTAACGCCTGAATTTCTTTCAGCTTTTCGGCAGGGGTCGCGTTTTCTTCGAATACGTGCCCGCCCGATTCCGCAAGTTTGATCACCGCGTCTTGCGAAAAATACTTGCAGCCCACGCCGCGATCGCCGCTCCATTCGTCTTGCATCGCTTGGGGATTAAAGTCTACGGGAACGAAAGCGAGTTCGGAAAGCCAGCCGTTTAACCCTCCTTCGCGGTTGATATAACCCACCGCCTCGCTAGTGCCCATGGCTATGCCGAGCACGCAGTTGTCGTTTAAATCGATGCTGCCCGCAAGCGCGGTCACGTCGCCGTCGTTTGCGACGACGAGGGGCACGTTGCCGATTTCTTTCGCCGCGTTGATATAAATGTTTTTAAGAAAATCGCCGTGCTTACGCTTATCCACTTTTATAAACAGAGAAGCGACCATCATCTTGTTATCTACCGTAACGCCTGCGGAAGATACGCCGATTCCGTCTACGCGGGGCATTTTAGAAGCCGCCGTTTGAAACGCGGTTAAAATGCCGTTATAATGATAGTTGGGGTCTTCCGTCGTTTTGGGGTGCCAAACAACCTCTTCGCTGTAAACGACGGTTCCGTCTATCACCGCGCTCACCTTTCTGTCGCTTCCGCCCGCGTCGAACCCGATGCGGCACCCTTTTAAGTTGCCGCCCGCCTTTACCGTGCGGATCTCCGATTGCGGAACTTCGTCCATGCGCATTTTTACCACGCGGAAGGGCTGTTCGTAAACGCCGCTCATAAATTCCGCGTCGAAGGCGCGCGCCCCGCCCGCGCAATACGCCCGTTTGATATAGTCGTAAATCACGTCGTTGCCCGCAACCGCGATCTCGTAACCGCCCGCCGTCCATAAAATGGTTTTTGCGATGCGCTCTGCGATCAGGCAGTTGCGCATATCTTGCCCCGCGCCGTCGGAAAACGCGCGAAAACGGTAAACATAATAACAATCGCCGTTGCGCTTTACCGCGATCGCCGCTTCCGCCGTGTGTTCCGCCGCGGCAACGTCGCGTTCGTATTCTTCCAACGTTCTGATAAAAGGCTGAAAATTTTTATCTAACTTGGGTATTCTCATATATGTATCTCCTTTTCTTCCATTATACCCTACGCAGGCAAAAAATCAATGCTGAAAAGTTCCCTGTTATTATAAAATATTTCATAAATTTATAGATAGAAATTTTTTAAAAGTAATTGCTTTTTCGGCAAAACATGCTATACTTGATTTATGGAAGCGCAGCAAACGAAAAAATTTTACAAACACAAGATCGCAAACCTGATCAGCGTGCGAAAAATCGTAACGGTGCACTATCAGCGGCTGGTAAAGGGATACCGTTCGGAAGAAGAGCGGCACGACTTTTGGGAAATTATTTACGCGGACAAAGGGGAAATTTTTATTGTTACCCCTGCGGGCAAACGGCTTTTAAAAAAGGGGGAACTGTGTTTTTTACAGCCCAACCTACCCCATTACGTGGCGTGCGAACAGGCGGAGCCGAATATCTTTATCGTTTCTTTCGAATGCCGTTCGGAAAGCATGCGATACTTTGCGGAAAAAATACTTCCCGCGCCCGAATCCTGCCGCGCGCTGCTGCAAACGGTTATGTCCGAAGCGATGCAAACGTTTCATATTCCCGACTTCGACCCCGCGTTAAACAAGCTGGAACTGCTTGAACGGCCCAACCTCGGCGGGGAGCAGGTGATCGAAAATTCCCTCGAACTGCTTTTGATTTATTTATTGCGGCGGGAAAACGAACAAAACGCGGCGCAGACTTTTTTTGTTTCCAAAATCGAAACTTCCGCCGACCTGCAAGACGAGATCGTGCGCTATCTTTCCGCCTGCATTTACAAAAAGTTTTCGCTCGAAGAACTTTGCAATCGGCTTCACTACGGAAAAACGTACCTCTGCACCCGCTTTAAGCAGGCGACGGGAAAAAGCATTTACGGCGTTTATTTGCACTTGAAAACGGACGAAGCGAAAAAACTGATCCGCAAAGGCGTTCCGTTTGCCGACGTTGCAGATAAACTGCGCTTTCATTCGCTGCCCCACTTTATCGCCGTATTCAAAAAACATACAGGCATGACGCCCAAGGAATACCGTTCGAGCATCCACGCTTAAAACTTGCCCGCCCGAATGCGGAATCGTTTTAAAAATTATGCAAAAAATACGTATATATGCGAAATATTCGCATGATTAAACACAAATATAAGCAAACTTGATAGAACAAAGCGCGCTTTTTGCAATATGGCAGAAAAGAACGCTTGCAATTTTTTATATGTTATGTTAAACTGAAACAGTATTTTTTTGTACGCGCGCACGCGCGCGATACATAATAATGGTTTGAACAGAACATGTTCGGGAGGTACAAAATGAAAAGAATTTTAGGGCTTTTGGCGGTTACCGTTTCCCTTTTGGTAACGGCATTGATATTGCCCTTAACGGGGTGCGGCGAAGACGAATCGCAGCTTCCCCCCGACAACGGAATCGATTATACGGTAATCGTACAATCGTTGGGAAAAAGAGGCATTGCCGATATCACCGTTACGGCATCTTTAAACGGCGAACCCGTTACTTCCGCCCAAACGAACAATAAGGGCAAAGCGGTGCTTCATATGGAGCCGAACGAATATACGCTTACCCTTTCCGACTTGCCCAAAGGCTATCAACAAAGTACTAAGGTGTTCGTCACCGACAGAGAAGCTACGCCGACGACGATCAGCCTTGCTTCTTCGGTGATCAACGAAGCGGCGCCGAAAGATTTCCGTTACAGCATCGGCGACGTTGCGTACGATTTTAACATAACCGACGTAATGGGAACAAGGCATAACCTTTCCAACATCTTAAAACCCCAAGAAGAAGGCGGAGAAGGGAAAAGAGCGGTTGTTCTCAATTTCTGGGCGACGTGGTGCGGACCTTGCGGCGCCGAATTCCCTTATTTAATAGAAGCGTACGAAGCATTTTCGGATAAGCTCGAATTATTTGCAGTAGACGGCGACGGTTCGGACAGCGTAGAAAGCGTAAAAGAATATGCCATAAAAAACGGTTTCCTTTTCCCCGCCGTATACGACGCGTCCGGTTCGTTTGTAAAAATGTACGACGCAAGCGTGCTGACAGGCGGCGAAGCAGAATTTGGCAGTGTTCCCATGACGGTAATTATCGACCGTTACGGCGTTGTATGTTTGGCGCACGTCGGTTCCATGACAGACGTCGATTATATCAAAGATCTATTCGATCAATATACGGCCGATAATTATACGCAAGATTTCGAAGACGTTGGAAATACCGACGGCGATTCCGAATCGATCAGAGAAAAACCGGACGTAACAATGCCCCCCTCTTCCGAAATCGAAGCGGCGGTCAACAACACCGAATCGGGTTTCAATTTCTCTTATTACGCAGACGAAGACGAATACTCTTGGCCGTGGATCGTAACGGAAAAAGATGGCGAACAGTGCATTGCTCCTTCCAACTCTTCCAAGCACTCGTCTTATTCGATCATCTACACCAAGGTGCATATGCAGACCAATCAAGTGATCGCATTCGATTATTGGTTAGAAACGGAAAAGGATAACGACTATGTATATGTTCAAATCGACGGCGGCGTAAGCCATACTTTCTCGGGCAGAAGCGACGGCTGGCAGACCTGCTATGCGTATATCCCCCTTACGGAAGGTGATTACAACTTATCGCTGATGTACTTGAAAGACAACAATATCAATTCGGGCGAAGATAAAATTTACGTTAAGAATATACGTTTCAGCTCGATGGACGAATTTAACGCATCGAACACTTCGCTCAATATTGCTTACCATTGCGCAACCGATCAAAACCTCGAAGCGGGAAAATACGATCATTATATTCACCCCGAATTAAACGCAAACGACGGCTATTTCCACGTAGGCGAAGCGAACGGACCGTTGATTCTTGCAAACCTTACGCAGGGCAATACCCGTTGGAGCGATAAGAGCATTTACGAATACGTTACGACGGAAATCTCCAACCTGCCCCCGAACGAACCGTTAAACGAAACCCTTCAAACATTGATGGAATACTTCGGCTATGCAGGCAACTCCGCTTATCCCGGATACGTGCCCGTCACCCAAGAACTGCACGACGCGCTGCAAACGTATATGGCTAAAATCAGCGGCGCCGATTATGCGGAACAGTGGATGGAAATTTGCACCTACTTTGTCCATTACGGACCGGGCGAAGCCCCCGGCGATCCCATTAAGGGGCTTGCAAACTTCTCTGCATATCAGGCGCAAATCGGGGAAAACTCCGCTATGTTCGATCGCATTATCGTGCCGCGCGGATTAAGATTCGAATTTATTCCCGCGCAGAGCGGCGTGTATACGATTCAGTCGATCAACGACGATACGGGCGCATGCTGGCTGTATGACGAAGACGGAAACGAACTTTCCTATACCGACGAAATATTGGGGCAGAAAAACAAAAAGAAAACGGGCGACTTCCGTATGGATTATTATATGGAAGCAGGCAAAACGTATTATATCAGCGTTGGGTTCGGCGCAGTAGAAACGATGAAAGAATTCAAGTTTACGATAAACCGTGCCGCAGACTCCGCTTTGGTTATTACCGATTGCACCTCGGGAGCATATACGACCGCCCCCAGTCCTACTAATCCAAATGCGGTAATCCTCATCTTAACCGACGCGGTAAAAGTAGAATTGAGAGAAGATAATTACTACTACACCGAAAAGGGCGAAAAAATCTATATGGATTTTGTGAACCATTTGTTCTCGCTCAGCCACCCGATTAAATACTGCATCGAGGAAGGCTTATTCGACCTTTCTGCAATGGGCGGAAAAGATTATACGGCGGATATGGAAGAGTATCTCGCAAGCAGAGATAAAAACAATTTGGTAGCCGTTGACGTACGGCTTGCTACGATCATGATGAACGTAGGCACCGCTCACGATTGGTTTATGGGAGCAGAAAATCCCTGGTTGCTCTTCTGCTACTATTACCGTTACGAAGGCGCGGCGGGAACAAGCCCCGACGAAAACACCCCCACTCTTCCCGATGTTTATACGGCTCCCGACTCCGAGGAAGAATAACAATGTTTTAAAAAGAACGGCGCAAATGCGCACTTCCCATCGGGAATTAAAAAACTCAATTTTTGAAAGTTGATTTCAAACGATGGCAAAAGGCTCTCGGACATTGTCCGAGAGCCTTTAAATATGTGTTTCATTCCACCGTTAAGCGGAAATGCGTTCAAAGCTGCCTATTTTATTGGCTTTGAGATCGTCGTTCCACAACCCGTCGTTTGCAAATTTCACACAGTAGAGAGGCGCGCTTTGCAACTCTTCCCCGTAAATACGCAGATAAACGTCGTATTTTCCGCTTTCAAGACCATGCTTCACATTGAATTCGAGCTCATCCTTTACGGCAATTTCTCCATAATCCGCAATATACACCGCCGCGCCGGTACTGTCGGTAAATATCAGCTTTGCCCGCTTATTCCTGTTCAAATTTCCAAATCCCGCGTTTTGCAATGTAAGACGGACGTTCAGCTTTTCAGACGAGGACGAATAAGTAAATACCGAGTTTTTCAATACAAATCTGTATCCCAAACGGTTCTGTATGTAAGTAAAGGCGGTTTTGCCGTAATATTGTTTTTCTAATCCGCAAGCTTCGGTATAAAAGGTGTTTTTCCACTTTTTGATTACTCTGTTATCCCACTCCGCATTCAGATAACTTAAATGAATTTTATTCATTTCGGGCAGGCAATTTTCAATATTGTGGAGCGGGCTGTCGGGGACGGCAACTTCACCGCCGAACGGCAAATGAGCGTTTTGGGCGCTTAAAAAATTTATATCGCGCTCTCTGTTACGGTAAGTACCCAAATCATTTTCGGAGCCAAGATATCCGTCGTTATACAAGCCTAATCTGTAAGCCTTTTCGTCGGGCGATATTGAAATTTCTTCAACCTTATCGTCAGGTACGTTAATATAATTGTATATCATTTCAGGCGTCCGCACCAACACGGGTATCTCGGAAGCGACGGTTAAAAAAGCGTTTATAAGCGGTGTTATATTCTCCGGCTTTGCCGCCGCACTCGTATGCATTTCGCCCCAAGGACCTATAAGTCCCGTTTCAATAGCGGTGACCGTATTCACGTAACGGTTGAGCACAAAACAAATACTCTCGACGTGCTCCAGCATTATTTCGAGAGCCGACTCCTTATCGGCACTGCCTATATAACCGGGATCGTAAGCAAACCTCACAATCGCATTTTTGTCGTTTTCTTTAAGAAAAGAAAGCAACGCGTCCAACCCTTCCAACGCATCATCGGTGAGCGGCTTGTCTGCCACGTTATTTACCTCCGCCGAAAACGCGCTTATATCGCAACGCAAATGATATAGCTGCGTTTGCGAATTTATTAAGTTCTTATTGTACGTCGCTCCGCTTTCGTTGATTTTGACATATACAGGACGGTAAAATCCCTGGTCGGGATTAGATATTTCCTCCGTGCTTTCCTCGTAATTCAAATCCTGAACGTGCTTTTCGCCTGCGTCGGTTTTACTATATGCGGTAAAAACCGCGGCAGTGATAAAAACCGATAAAATTATTGCCGTTAATCTTAATTTCATATATATAATCCTTATGTTTTAACAAATGTAAGGTAATTGTATCATATCGTCAATAAAAAAACAAACGGTTGACAAAGCGCCGTTCTTTTTTATCTATTTAATTTTTTGCGAAGATCTTACACGGAATTATTTTTATATGGTTTAACCGCTAAGCTAACTCTTTTATTTACGACGGCGCATTGCGCCGAACTCTTTTTTATGCCGTTTAAAATTTATCTTTTTACACCCGAAAACTGCATACTTTTATATGGTCACTTTTCGTTTTTCACAAGCAATATACATACGATTAAAAATTATGTCTGCTTTCTAAAATCCGCCCAAATCTTTTTGCTATAAGCGCCCCTATAAACCCATATCGCCGCTATCTTATTACTGCCGAAACTGATTTGCGACAATCGCATTCCGATATACTTTTTCCGCAACAAACGCCTGCTTGCACGATTAAAAAATTACAAAGCGCGGATTGCGCCGCAAGAATGTAAATATTTTTTTGCATGCGAACGGAAAAAGATTTGCATAAACGCAAGCCATGTGGTAAAATATTATCGTAAAAGTTTCCGTCAAAAAGCGGGAATAACAAAATAAGAAATTTCATTATCGGAGGAATATTTAAAATGCGTAAATTATTTGCAAAACTTGCCGTTTTGCTTACGGCGGTATGCCTTTCCCTCTGCTGCGGACTGCTTGCGGCTTGCGGCGACGATTCCGGAAACGGAGATTCGAACGGCGGAACCAACAACGGCGGAACGACAACCCCGCCCGCAAACACAACGTATAACGTAACCGTGCAGCTTGAAAACGGCTCGCCCATTGCAGGCATTCGCTTAAAGTTCTGCACGCTGAACGAACAAGGCGAAGAAGAAAACTGCTTAACGGCAGGACCTTCCGACGCCGAAGGAAAAATTACCGCGACTTTTAAAACGGAAAACTACCATATCGGTGTGATCGCTCCCGCGGGATATCAAGTTGTAGGCGATATCAGCACGGCGAACGTCGGAACAACGTTTACGATAACCGTAAAACAAGCGTAACATGCACAAGTAAAAAGCACCGCCTTTAAAGGCGGTGCTTTTATTTTGCTTATAATAATTTTTCAATTTGCTGTTGCAGCAATTCGTAAGTGATTTTTCCCTGCGCGCTGAACGTAATTATCCCTTCCGTATCTAAAATTACCGTCATCGGCCAAGTTCCCTTTCCGCCAAGCGCGGCGTAAAATTCGGAAGTGATTCCGTCGCTCGAAATAATATCCTGTGCGAACGTCATCGTGTATCCGCTCCACTTTAAGTCGATAAACGCCTGTACGTCGTCGTAAGAAACCCCGTGAACCGCAACTACTTCGATTTGCCGATAATTGTTGGCAAGCTGTTCGAAATAGGGAATTTCCGCTACGCAAGGGGTGCACCATGTCGCCCAGAAATTGATCACGGTAATTTTTCCTTTATTGGCGGAAACGGAAAACGTTCCGTCATCCCCGTAACGTTCCAACGTATAGTCGGGGCACAAATCCCCCACTTCGCTACCCGTAACGATATCTTTTCCGCGGAAGTTTAAATACCATACCGCTATGCCGAAGAAGCAGAGCGCAAGCGCCCACGCGCCGACTTGCAGCCAAAAATTCCGCTTTTTTATTTTATTTTGCGCCGTATTTATATCTGCCGCCGCAACCTCGCCGGCGACAATTTCCGCCGCACTTTCGGCGTGTTCGGCATTCAACCCGTCGTTAACGGCAGATTTTGCTATTTCCGCGCTTTCAGCCTGTTGCGCTATATTATCATTACCGACAGCCGCATTTTCGGCGTATTCTGCATTCAATGCGTTATTAGCGGCAGTTTCTGCCATTCCCGCGCTTTCGGCTTGATCCCCCGCCATCAAATTGCCGAGCGAAACTTTTTCCGTTGCCGTATCGCTCGCTTGCAGATCGATCGCATTAGATTGCGGCGCACCGCTTAAAAGGGAATTTAACGGTTTTTCCGCTTGCTCTTCTTCCACCGCGTTTACGTGAAGAAACAGCTTCGAACCTTTCCACGAAATCGCTTTTGCGGGACACACGGCAATACACTCTCCGCACTGAATACATTCGTGATCGCCCACGCGGCTGATATCCATTTTACACGTTCTAATACACAATCCGCAATCGGTACACTTGTTTTTATCCAGCTTTACGCCGAGCATTGCGATTCGGCAAAAGAACCCGTACAGCGCGCCCAGCGGGCATAAAAAGCGGCAGAACACGCGGAAGATAAACACGCTTGCAACAAGCAGCACAACGAGCACAGCAAACTTCCAGGTAAACAAACTGCCGAGCATGGGAAACAGATCGGCATTATTGGGATTAACCAACAGCCCGATCGCCCCGCCCAACGTTCCCGCAGGACAAATGTATTTGCAAAATCCCGGAACGGGAAAAGACTGCAACGAATACATCAACGGAACGCCGATCACAAGCACCGCCAAAATCACGTATTTGAAATACGAAAGTACTTTTGTTACGCGGCTCTTTTTCAGCTTCGGCGTTTTGATTTTATACATTAACTCTTGCACAAGCCCCACGGGGCATAAAAACCCGCAAATCGTTCTGCCCAGCAACAGACCGAACAGAATGATAATGCCGAACACGTAAAAGGGCGCGCGCGTTCCCGAACTTGCAAGCGCATTTTGCAGCGCGCCCAAAGGGCACGCGCCCGCCGCGCCGGGGCAGGAATAACAGTTTAATCCGGGTACGCAAAAATTCTTTGTTCCGCCCGTATAAATATTTCCCGTTTTAAATCCTTGAAAGTTGGCGTTATACAACAGCGCCGAGTAAAGCTGGATCAATCTGCGCTTGCTCGGTTTGTGCCGTTTAAACCAATCTTTTATCTTTTTGAAAAACTTTTTCATATCTTCCCCCGCGTCAACCCAATCCGATACATTCCGTGCAAATGTTGATCGCCTTGATCAGCACGTCGTGCATGCCGTCGTTTAAAACGCCGAGTACGATAAACGTAACGCCGACCGCCAACACCCACAAACGGATCGCCGTAAGCGACCATTTGGGAAAAGCAAGCGCGGAGCGCGTTTGCACCGACCCCGTTTTACCCCCGCCGCTCAGCAATTTTTTTACGTGAGAAAGCTCCCGCTTTGCGCTGATCCCGTCGTACACGGCAGCAGCGATACAGCACGCGAACGCCGCGCCCACCCAAGGGAGCACGTTTCTGAGCATTGCGATGATTTCCGCATTTAAATCGTTCGAAGGGAAGTGCGAGGGCTGAAACAGATACCCCGCGCTCATTCCTGCGGCAAGCAGACAAACTGCCGCGCAAACTCCCCACACGATTTTGCGGGAAAGTTCTTCTTTGCGCATTTTTCGAAAAGGTTCCCCCTCCCCCTGCTGCGGAACGCGGCGGGAAAGGCGTTGCAGCGTTTCCTTTGCGGAAGGTCTGGGATATGTCGTTTTTACCGCGGGAAGCACCGCCCAAAGGATAAACCCTGCGATCACGGCGGCGATCCACAGATATACGGGTACCGAAATGGGGCGGAAGCGTTCCGCCACAATAGCGGGGCTGTAAATATCCCCCGTATGATCGGGCGACGTTCCCGTATCGTAGATCAGCGCCGCTTGCACGATAAAAAGAAGCCCCACGATCAACGTGAACACGCCCAAACAAATTGCATAGATCAACCGTATTTTACGCGCTTTTTCTTCCGTCAACGGTTTATCCTCCCATCGTGATTTCGCCTTTTATTATAGTACAAAACCGCCGAATCAGTCAAGCGTTTTATTTTCGCTAAATTTTTCCTTGACGGAAACGCGCCCTTTGAATTTTTGAAAATATACCCGCATTATCTTGACTTTTTTTGCGGAAAAAGGTATGCTGATAACCGAAGAAAAACGGGCGCGCGCCCGAAAAAAGAGATACGAATGAACGAACAAATATACAACGAATGTTTAAATATCCTGCGCGAAGAACTTGTGCCCGCAATGGGCTGTACCGAGCCGATCGCCGTCGCCTACTGTTCTGCGCTTGCGCGGGATACGCTGGGCGCCCTTCCCGATAAGATCGCCGTAACGGTTAGCGGAAACATTTTAAAAAACGTTAAAAGCGTGGTCGTGCCCAATACGGGCGGCATGCGGGGCGTTGCGTGCGCCGCGGCGGCGGGCGCGGTTGCGGGCGACGCGCAGTTGAAGTTGGAAGCGCTTTCGCATATCACGCAAGCTCAGCGCGAACAGATATCCGCTTATTGCAGGCAGACGGAAATTACCGTAGAACAATCGCGCTCGGGCTGCATATTCGATATCGGCGTGCGCGCATATTCCCGATCGGACGAAGCGTACGTGCGCATTGCGCTGCGGCACACGAACGTAGTGGAAATTTCCCGCAACGGAAAATCGCTGTTTCACGCCGACGCGCAGGAAGAAGCGGACGGTTGCGCGCGCGATCCCCTTTCGGTAAAAAACATTGTGGAATTTGCCGACTGCGTGCGGCTATGCGACGTGCAGGATTTGATCGAACGGCAAATCGAATACAATTCCGCCATTGCGGAAGAAGGCTTAAAGGGCGATTACGGCGCAAAGGTGGGAAAGGTGCTTTTGACCGCCTTCGGAAACAACGTGCACAACCTTGCCAAAGCGACCGCCGCGGCGGGTTCGGACGCGCGCATGAACGGATGCAGTTTGCCCGTGGTAATCGTTTCCGGCAGCGGCAATCAAGGCATGACCGCCTCTTTACCCGTTATCGTATACGCCAAACATTTGGGATGCGACAGAGAAACGCTGATCCGCGCATTGGTACTTTCCGACTTGATCACCGTGCACTTAAAATCGGATATCGGAAGGCTTTCCGCCTATTGCGGCGCGGTAAGCGCGGGCTGCGGGGCGGGCGCGGGCGTTTGCTACCTTTACGGGGGGAAATACGACGAGATCGCCCATACCCTTGTAAACGCGCTTGCCATCGATTCGGGCATTGTGTGCGACGGCGCAAAGTCGAGCTGTGCGGCGAAAATCGCTTCCGCAGTGGAAGCAGGCTTGATCGGAATGGAAATGTACCGCAACGGAAGCCAATTTTACGGCGGCGACGGCATTTTGGAATGTGACGTAGAGAATACCATTCATAACGTGGGCGACCTTGCCCGCAACGGTATGAAGGAAACGGACGAAGAAATCATCCGCTTAATGTTAAAAAATATTTAGTAAAAAGCCGCAGGTTATAAACCTGCGGCTTTTGTTTATTTTAACGCTTCGTAATTTATCATTACGTTTCTATTTTGCCAATCGTCCTCGTACTTTCCGGAAGCGCCGTAACGAATATATAAATCTTTTTTAAGATCTTTCATCGACAATTCCGCCGTAAACGTATGCGTTTTCCATGAAATATCTTTTTTTCCCGAACCGTGCTCGAATTTATGACCGTATAAAAAACTGTCGTCGTTATCGATTCCGACAACCCCTAAAATATCCGTTACGATTGAATTTGCATTACACTTATCGTCGGAATAAAAGAACACATATTGATACCCGTCGTCGATTTCTCTTACGTCAAACGTAAAAGTTATTTTCAGCCTTGTATATCCCGCAATGTACAGCCCTTGTACGTCGTAATGATCGGACAAGTACAAAACGTCCATTCGTTGTTTTTCTCTTCCGCTGTCCGTAATTTTCACCGTCTCGCTGCGGACGTTTACGTCGCTAATCGGTCTTGGTATTTCCAACCACTTAGGATAAATCGCTTTTACCTTACTGAAATCGGAATTGACTGTTACCCGCTTCGTCAACGCCGCATCGGAATACCAGCCGCCGAACACATATCCCTCTCCGTAAGGGCAATTCGGCGTTGTCGCCACGGTATTTTTAAAACCTTGCTCCGCCGTAATCCCCGCGCCGCCTCCCGTTGCAGAAGAGTCGGAACCGTCCCCCGTATCGCAAGCGGATAATGCAACCAGTGCGATCGATACGCCGAATAAAGCAGCAAACAATTTTTTAAACCCCATTATTTCATCCTCCGATTCATTATATTTAATTATATCATATTGAATATGAAGGCGTCAAGGATTTCTATTAAAGTTTACCGCGAGCAGTTAAAATAGTTATTTAAAGCGGAAACAAGGGCGGCAACGGAAGAACGGATAATATCCGAATGAATTCCCGCGCCCCAATACTTTTTCCCTTCTTTTTCCACGCCGATATACGAAATCGCCTGTGCGAACGACCCGTTTGTTAAGGCGTGCTGTTCGTAACCGATCAGCGTATAAGCGATTCCGAAATGCTTTTTTAAAGCGTTGGAAACGGCGTCTAATCTGCCGTTGCCCTCCCCTTGTACGATCGTTTTATTTTTCCCTTCCGCCACTTCGACGCTCGCTATAATGCCGTTTATCTGCTTATAGTGGCATTCGCCGATATCGAACGCAGCGCGCGGGTTTAAATATTCCCGCTCGAACATTTCGTAAAGTTCGGGCGCTTTTAACTCTTTATGACCGAGATCGGATACCCGCTTTGCACTGTAACCGACCGCTTCTTTCATTTTTGCGGGCAGTTTAATGCCGTATACCTGTTCGAGAACGTATCCCACGCCCCCTTTGCCCGACTGCGAGTTGATACGGATCACGTCCGAATCGTACTCCCTGCCGACGTCTTTGGGGTCGATGGGCAAATAGGGCACGTTCCATTCCGTTAATGCGTTTTCTTTGCGGTATTTCATGCCCTTTGCGATTGCGTCTTGGTGCGAGCCTGAAAAAGCCGCAAATACCAATTCACCCGCATACGGCTGGCGAGGGGAAATTTCCATACCCGTATACGATTTATAAAGCGAAGCCACGTACGGCATGTTGGAAAAATCGAGTTTGGGATCTACCCCTTGCGAAAACATATTCATGGCAAGGGTCACAATATCGACGTTGCCCGTGCGCTCGCCGTTGCCGAACAGCGTGCCTTCGATGCGATCCGCCCCCGCAAGCAAGCCGAATTCCGCCGCCGCAACGCCGCAACCGCGATCGTTATGCGGATGCAAAGAAAGCACCACGTTTTCGCGGTATTTTAAACGGCGGTTCATATATTCCACCTGCTGCGCGTACACGTGCGGCATAGCGTTTTCTACCGTGGCGGGAAGATTGACGATCGCTTTGCGATTTGCCGTCGGCTTCCATACGTCGAGCACGGCATTACATACTTCGAGCGCGTATTCCGGTTCGGTGCCCGTAAAACTTTCGGGCGAATATTCGAAGCGGTAATTTTCGCCCGCCTCTTCCGTTAAACGGGCAAGCAGTTTTGCCCCCTCTACGGCGATTTGCTTGATTTCCTCTTTGCTCTTGCGAAATACCTGTTCGCGCTGAGCGACGGAAGTGGAATTATACACGTGCACGACGACGTTTTTCGCCCCATTGACCGCTTCGAACGTTTTGCGGATAATGTGCTCGCGCGCCTGCGTAAGCACCTGTATGGTAACGTTTTTCGGGATCAAATCGCGCTCGATCAAGGCGCGCAAAAATTCGTATTCGGTATCGCTTGCGGCGGGAAAGCCCACTTCGATTTCTTGAAAGCCGATTTCGACGAGAAGCTGAAAAAACTGTAATTTCGTTTCGAGATCCATAGGCTCTACAAGCGCTTGATTTCCGTCGCGCAAGTCTACGCTGCACCACACGGGCGCGCGCTCTACCGCGCTTTTTTCCGCCCAATCCATACAGCGTTCCGACGGAAGAAGATACTGCTTTTTGTACTTTTTTACGCTTTCCATTGCCGATCACCTCTCTGTTATAATACACATGCTTTGCAACATGTATTGCCCAAAATATTTTTAAGCGCTTTACTCTTTTACTGCGCTATAAATATATCTATGCTTTTCGCCCTGCACAGTTTGTACGGTTGCATTCCTACATTCCCTACGCGAATACATTATAACTTTAAACGGTTTACACTTTACTTCGCTATGAATATAAAATGTATTTATGCTTTTCGCGCTGCATGTTTTAAACATTACTTCCACATATTTTTTTAGGCGTTTGCATGCTTGCATTGCGCTTATTTTAACTTACCTGATAATTTGTTTCGATTTGCGTTTATCTATTATCTTACGCGCTTTGTTTGATTTGTTGCCAAAATATAAAAAATTCCGCGCCTCTTAAACATGTAAGAGACGCGGTAAACGCGCGGTACCACTCTTATTGCGGAATTATTTCCGCCTCTTTTTTCGGATACTGACATATCCTTTCCCCTGTAACGGAGGGTTCCGTTTCGCCCTACTGTAAGTTCAAGCGAACCGCTCTGCGGCGAGTTCGTCCGTTTTTTCTTATCCTCTTGCACCGACCGAGAACTCTCTGAAAAGAAAAGGTTACAGATTACTATTCCGCTTCTATGCGTTTATGCATTGATTATACCATAATTTTTGCCGTTTGGCAAGCGATTTTTTTCTTTGTATGAAAAAAGAAGCGGAACTTTAAAATTACCGTTTATCGCAGTAATATTTTAAAAACCGCAATAAAAAAGCAAGGAACGAATCTGCTATTCCTTGCTTTTTATCTCTTTTATTAACCGTTGCTCATCGGCGAACTGATGCTTTTAAATTGATGCTGCGCGCCGATCTGCTGTCCGTTAAAATGATAGGTTACGTCTACAACCGCATGCGTACACGTTTTTCCTCCGCTGGGCTTGGTCGTATCGGTGTGCTCGCTTACAAGTCCGTCGTAATGCGCTACGGGTACGTCTGCCGAATTTGCTTGTTCTGTGATCCCCATGCTTAAATATATACGGAAGGAAGTTTTTACTGTAACCGCGCTTGCGGGCGCGCCTACCAGTTCGCCGCCCTGCGTGCTTGCCGTGATCGTATACTGATAACGGAACAACGATCCGCTGCGCTTGCAGTTTACCGAAATGGTTAAATCTTTTGCCCAAAGCGCGTGCACTTCGATCTGCGCGCCTGCGCCCGTAAGAGAAAGCGTTTCCGCCTTTTCCCAACCGTTATCCTTTTCGACAAACCAACCGAGGAAGCGATAACCGCTCGCCGATGCGTCCGTGCGGAGAGCGTACGTATCCGTACCGAAACTTTCTTCTGCGCCGTTTAACACCGTTTGCACCTCGCTGCGATATATAACGGTATCTTTCGCGTAGTCTGCAAAAAGAAAGGTATTTTCTATATCCCACTCGAACGCATTCCAAACCGCGTCATGTCCGTTTAATTGGGGAAGTTTGGGCAGGGAAACGATGTTTTCCCCTTCCGTTACCGTATATTCCGCAACGTCCGTTCCGCGGAAACGGAACACGATTTTACCGCCGCATGCCATCTCCGTGCGTTTTACGTATAAGCCGTTTTCTTGCGACCAGCCTTCTACATAATTGCCGCTGGTAAGCGTAACCGTACGCGTTTGCACGGCGTACTGCGCTTGCAGTTCGATTGCGTTTTCCGCAACGGCAACCGCCTTCCATATGCCCGTATACCCCTCTTTTTCGGGAACGGCGGGCACCGCGAACGCGTTCTGCCCTTCCGTTACGGTATACGTTGCAACCGCAATTCCTTCTGCCGTAAAACGCACCTGCGCGCCGTAACGAAGCTGTGTTTCGTAAACTTTTTCCCCAAAGCTCAACGTAACGTTGTACATATTCGGCGTATATACCGCCGTTACGGTGTAACCGTTTTCGTTCGAACCCACGGGAGCGCCCCACACGCCCGTATACCCCGTACGTGCGGGAACTTCGGGAATTTCTTCCCCGCCCAAGCGTTCGTTCGTAGCCGTATCCCAAAGGGCGATTACGGAATTTGCCCCTCCGTTCCCTTCCGCAAGATACGCGGTCGTTACCGCCTGCGCTTCAAGGTGCGTTTTTTGCGACCAATCGGTTGCGGCAATCGCTTCTTTCAGCATATCGCCGAGGGAAGAGATATCTTCCGTTCTATCCGCTACGGGAATGCCGTTTTCGTCCTTTTCCATAATGCCGCAGGGATTGCGGTATATGAGATTCGCCGTTAAATTTACCCCGCTGATGCCAAGTTTGGAACAGTTGAAATCGATTGTGCGGAGGGTATCGCCCGCCGCGTTCGTCTTTAAGGTGATTTCCAAATCGCCCATAACGCCGTCCGTCATTTTATCGCCGTTGAGCACGATTTTCCAACCCTCTTTGGCGACGAGGTTTCCGCCGCCGTCTTTGATATCCTGCAAATAGGTGAACGACGAAAGCATATCCGCCGCCTGCGCGCCTAAGTCGGGCGTATAGCCGAGCGGCTCTGCGGGTTTCGATTCGGTATTCATTAACTTGGTTACCGTGCTGCCGAAGTTGAGCATATATTTCAGCTGATTTAAGAAATCGCCGAACAGATTTTCAAGCGGCATTGCGCGGTAGATCACCACGGGGGTGGCATACGTCTTTTCGGACAAAAGTTTGAAATAGGTGTATTGCGTACGCTTCATGTATACCATGCCGTTTTTCACGGTAACGTCTAACGTAGAATCCCCTTCGATCAAGCCGCCCGCAACCCCTTGATATTCGAAGCGGAAATTGATCCCTACGTTTTCCTCTTCGTCTAAGGTAACGGATATTGCAACGATATCGATGGTCGCGTTTAAAATGCCGAACGCGCTTAATTTTGCGTTTCCTTCGATATAGAAATTGCGGTTGATTTTGTATGCGTGCGCCATTTCTTCACCCGAAATCACTTCCGTTTCCGTTGTGATGGAATTGGCGACGACTTTAATAAGGCTTCCGATGCCCGTTCCGTTGTAATAACCGCTGAGATCGGGCAGGGCGGGGCGAACGCTTGTCGGCGAAATGCCGCATGTAAAGTCGATTTTATCCCTTCCTTCCCCGTTCATATATACGTTGGAAAGAGAAATTTTCGAAAGATATCCCTTTTGTGAGTCCTCTTGCACGTAAACGTCTTTTTCGATCGAAACAACCAGATCGCTGCCCATATCTTTCTTATAAATCATTTTCGAATCGAGCGTTACGCAAAGGCGCGCGTGTTCCGTTTCGGTAGCGGACTGTACGGCAACCGCCTTGATCAGCCCCGAAAGCGCCCCGTCTGCGGGAACAAGCGGCTTTTCCGCTTCCTCTTTCTTCGACCCGATAAGCGAACCTAAGATTTTTTCGAAATCGAACGACTGCGTTAAACTTTTTCCGAGCGCGCGAAGCTGTTCCGCCGTTTTTACTTCTAACCAAGAGGAAACGAGCGTTTGGTTCAGAAAATCGATATCGACGCCGAGCACCGAAACGACGGAAGCCGCCGCCGTTGCAAGTTCGCTCATGGGCAGATAAATTTTTAACGGCTGCGCGTGCTCGCCGCCCGCACGGTAACGGGAAACGCTGAGGTACAAATCGAGTTCCTCGTCCTCTTCATGCCCGTTTACGATTAAGAAATCGAGGTTAAACTCGCCGTCCGTTTCCGCATTCGCGCGAACGTCTACCGTAATATGCGCGTACAGATCGGGATTGATCCAAAAGTTTTTATTTTGCAGATCGATATGTAAGGGGAAGGATTTTCCCGAATAGTAATCGACCGTTGCATCGTATTCGTATTTGATTCCGTTAAACGCGCGATACGCTTCTTCTTCGCTTGTAACGGTTCCGCTTAACGAAAGGGAAAGATTTTGCGCTGTAAGCATTTCCGCCGCGCTGCCCGCGTAATCGAACAGTTCGCCCAGCTCTTCCACGCCCATAAGGGAAACCCCTTGGGGCAATGCGGGAAGTTCTTCCGCATAAGCGCGCGCGCGCATATCTACCGAAAGGGATACGCCGTTCGCCGCGTAGTCTACCTGCAATTCGGGATACCCTTCGTTTGCCGCGTTTAAAAGTTCTGCAGTAAATCCACCGATCGCGATTTTGAATACGCCGTTTGCCTGTTCGGGGGGCAAAAGCTGCAAATTGCCCAACAGATCGGTCATTTGCGCGCCGCCCAACTTCTGCAATGCGGAAGCGAGCAATTCGCTTTCTTTTAACAGCGTAAGTAAATCGTTTAACGTTTGTATCTGCGGCAGAGGCTGCGTTTCCGTTTCGGCAATTTCGTTTACGACCGCAGCAATCCTGTTGTAAAGGGATACCAACGCGCTTTGCAAGGTAGGAAGTTCTTCCTGCGTAATCGCCGCGCCTACGGGGCCGTAAGCAAGCGCATACCCCTCTTTCCCCGCCGAAAGAAGAAAGTCGTGACGGGTGCCCGCCGCAAGCAAAGACGCTTCGAAATAGGTGGAAAATCCCTCTTTCCACGAAACGATCCCGCGCTTTATAAACAGGGAAACGACCGTCTGCGAAGAGCCGTCGCCGACCTTCAACTCTACAAGCCCGTCGAACACCACCTGCTTTTCGTTGATTACGGACATCGCTTCGTCTACGAATTGCAACGCGGGCGTTAAATCGACGCAACCGCTTTTATCGACTTCGAACGGTTTGCCCGCCTTTAACACGATCGAAGCGCCCATTGCGGAAACTTCCACCTTTTCGCCGCTTACCGCAACCGAAAGACTTCCCGCTTCCACATTCAGCCCCAATTCTTGAAAGAGCTGCGTTCCGTTTACGACGACGCGCAGGGTATCTAACCCTTCGTTCATGGCGAACAAACTTGCAAACCGATCGGAAAGAACGGTATTCAACAATTTTCCGAAATCGAAAGACCCGCTTAAATCAACCTCGCCGAGCGCCTTTTTCAGCAAGGAGACCGCTTCGGTTGCGGAAACTTTTCCCTTCAACCCGTTGCAGTCGAGATACACGTAAGAATCGGCATACGCAAACCGTAAGGGAAGGGCGTTTCCGTTTACCGCAAGCGCGAATTCGCCCTGCGCTTCGCCCTTTTGCAAATTCATCGCAAGCGCGCCTTCGACGGAAATTTTTTCCGAGCGGTAAGAAACCGCAAGTTCGACCGCTTCCTGCGTAAACAACCGATAGATTTTTTCAAGGTAGGGCGAAACTTCGATATACCCCGCTTTATCGCCCACCGAAAGGGCGGGAAGCGTTTCCGTTCCGTTCGTCGCCGTTACGCCGAGATTGAAATTTTCGGAAAGAGAAATTACGCCGCCCAGATAGTCGAGCGAAGGAACCCCGTCTTGCATGTCAAAGGAAAATACGACGGGCAGATGCAGCCCCATTAAATCGAGCGCGGCGGAAAGCGTCGCTTTGCTTTCCGTTACTTGAAAGCTGCCCGCGCCGAGCTGCCCAAGCAGAGCGTTCGTATCTAAATCGAGCGAAAGACCTTCCCCGCCCGTTGCCGTTTGCAGCAATCCCATCAATTCGGATACGGTAAGTTTTGCCTTTAAATTTCCGTAAGAAAGGTATGCCGCGCCGTCCGTATACCATATGCGCAAATTGCCCAGGCGCGCGCGCACCTCGATATTTTTCATATCGGCTACGTTTAAATACAGCGCGCCGTCTATCTGCGTTCCGTTTACGTCAAGCTGTAAATCGAACGTCGTAGGTCCCGTAAGCACCCCGCCGAACGCCTGCGTTAAGCATCCTACGGGCGTAAGTCCGCCCGACTGCACGGGGGAAGAAGCGGGTTTATCCGCATAACTGCTGTAAAACGTTTCGTAATCGTCGGTGATCGCTTTGTCGGTATTGTATTCGTACGTCGTAACGTATTCCGCCGTACAGCCGACGGACATTACCATTTTCGCTTTATACGATTCCTGCATGTGCGATTGAAGGATCTGCCAAGTGGAATCGAAGGTATACGTTACCGTGATTGATTCGTATTCCGGCCATTCGTCCAATCCGCCCGTTTCGCGCATTTGCTGGCGGTAGTAATATACCGCTTTTTCGCCGTCGGTGCTCAAACGGAAGGTCTGGGAATAGGTGCCGTCGCCGTTGTTTACGACATCGCCCGATTCTTCGATCGTATCTTCGTTTAAAATATAAACGGAAAATTCCGTTGCGGGCATGCCGTAACGGTTTTTAAAATCGGTCGTCGTAACGTGCATGGGTTCGCCCGTTTTCCATTCGGTATTCAAGCCGTCCCATTCGCCCGCGCCCTTTGCCGCTTCCCGCCAAAGCACGCTGTCGCCCACGTAGCAAAGCTGTTTCGCCGTTTTGATGAGCGAACTGATGGAAATATCCGTTGCGATCATAATGCCGTCGTGATACTGCTTGTGCGTGGTGACCGACTGATTGATAATGGTATCTACCGTGCCTTCCATCAACGAATAGTAATTCGTTTGGTTTTTCAGGCGATACGCCATATAACCGATATTTTCCACCCCCGAATGTTCTTCGGGCGAGCTTCCGTCGGTAGGGAGTTCGTAGCAAACCGTTCTCCCTTCGAAATTTTCGTTTAACTGAGGTTTATCGCCGCACGCATAAAGCACGCCTGCCGAAGATGCCACAAGCGCCGCGCTTAATATACAGCCGCAAATTTTCCTCTTTGTTCTCATATCTATATCCGCCTTATCCGATAATGGATCCTGTCATTGTTTTATATTACATTTATTATATCATATTTATAAAATATGTCAAATAAAGTAATACTTTTTTATGACTTTTTTTGCGGAAAACAAAAAAAATTTCTGCGGACTTGTGTCTCCGCAGAAATGGACATACTATATCTTGTACCCTTTAATCTACCCGCGTTCGCGGCAGTTTGCGCACACGCCCGTAAAGGCGAGTTCGTACCCTTCGACGGAAAACCCTTCCGCCGAAACAGAACGCAATTCCCTTTCGATCGAGGGGGAAAACACGTCCCCGATCGCCCCGCACACACGGCAGCGAACGTGGGAATGGGGGGCAAGCGTTGCGTCGAACCGATCGTCGCTGCCCGAAAAACGCAGTTTTTTCGCCTTTCCGCTTTCGGCAAATCCGCCCAAAAGACGGAACACCGTGCCCCTGCTTACGGTGGGATGTTTTCCGCGCACCGTTTCATAAACTTCGGTTGCGGAAGGATGCCCCAATTCGCAGAGAGCGGAATAGACGATTTGTTTTTGTTTCGTATTGCGCTCCTGCGGCACTGCGTATCCCCTTAAATAAGATTTATTCTTAATAATAGTATAGCGCACGGCGCGCCGAATGTCAACAAAAAAACCAAAAACCCCGAACGGAAAAATTTTCCGTTCGGGGCGCTTGTTACTCTGCGTCCGGTTCGAGAGAAGCGGCTTCGTCCGCCTCCTCCGAATTTTCGTACTGATTGCAAAATTCCGCAAACACTTCGTCTAACAGTTCGTCGTCTTCTACGATCTCCAACGTTTCGTTGTCCTCTTCGCCCACAAGACGGAACACGGCAACCTCTTCGCCTTCGTCCTCGTCCCCTTCCTGCGCGGCGGCTTCGGGGGTGAAAAAGCAGTACCATTCTCCTTTGTATTCGATCGTGCCCACGTGCTCGTACCGCAGGGTGTTACCCTCTTCGTCCACCAGTTCTACGATATTGCCGTCTTCCTCGTAATCGTTGTTTTCTTCTTTCATGCTCATAACCGTTTCTCCTTTTTGATTTTGGAAAGATACCCTTCGAGGATATACGCCGCCGCAATGGAATCTACGCTCTTTTTACGCTTTTCCCTGCGAACGCCCCCTTCGATGAGTACGCGGGTCGCTTCCATGGTGGTAAACCGTTCGTCTTCCGTATAAACGGGAAGAGAAGTGCTTTGCCGAAGCGCTTGAATAAAGCGCGCCGTCTTTTCCGTTTGCACGCTATCCGTTCCGTCGAAATTTACGGGAAGCCCGCAAACGATCGTTCCCGCGCCCCGCTCTTCCGCAATGCGCGCGATCGCCTTAACGTCTTCGTCGAATTTGCCCGTGCGGAAGTACGTTTCCCCCGGCATCGCATATTCGTTAAAGGGGTCGCTGAACGCCACCCCGATGCGCTTATCGCCGATATCGAACGCCGCAATCCGTTTTTCCATGCAACAAGTATAACACAAATTCCCATGCCTGTCTACCGAATTGGGGCGGTACAAGAAAACGCAGCCGCAATGCGGCTGCGTTTTCTCAGTTTTTCCCTTCTTTGTGCTGACCCTGCGCGTTTTGCAGTTTTTCGTCCATCATCTCGTTTACTTTTTCCATAAACTCGCTCTGGCTCTTTTTTACAAGCGAACGCGCTTTGTAGCTGTTTGCAACCACAAGCGCACCGCCCACCGCGCCGAATACCAACCCAAGGCAAAACATCTTTTCCATTGTAACCTCCGAACGGGTACGCATTCCCGTCTGATACAGTTTGTGAAAGTATTCGCCCGTTATTCTTCCCGCGCGCTGCGCAATTTTTCCAATTCTTCTTTCAGCGCCTCGTTTTCCCTGCGCAAGTCGGCGGCAAGGCGGGAATAAAGCGCGTCGATTTCCCGTTCCAGCCTGCGGCGCAAAAAGGTTTTTTCTTCGGGCACGCCCGCTTCTTTCGCAGCCTGCGCCACCCGCTCCGGCTGCTTTTTTACCAAATTGCGATATTTGTTCTGCATGCGCAGCATCAGCTTTCCATCCCCTTCCGAAACGTTCATGATCGCCTTTCGAATAGAGATCCCCTTGCTCTTTTCCGCAAGAATCGCTTTTAAAAGCTCGTCCGTTTCCGCTTCGCTGAACGGCTGAATGGTGCCTGCTTCTAAATTTTTGCCTTCCAAAATTTTATTCACGCGCTCGTCCGACGTGCTCTTTAAAAAATTGTAATAGTAGTTGCGCACGCTGCCCTTCGCCCTGCCGTGTTCCGCCCCGTACGTTTCGAAGAGGTAAGAAAGGGTTTTTCCCGCATTTTTGCCCGTGTAGATGTACTCGATCAAGCCCGTAGCTTCTTCTTCCGTATAACCGTTGATTTTATTCATAAGCCACCTCGCAAAAATTGTTAACATAATTTTATCCTTTTATACATCTAATAACTTATGCGGGTTATTTTTTTAGCGGAAAAGCCTTCCGCGCTCACGTTAAACGGGGCGTACTGCGGACTGATAGACCTTTTCGAACGTTCGGTAGAACTCGATCCCGACGACGGCATTTTTGCGGAAGTCGCCCCCGCGGGCGGATTTCTGCCCGTGCGGTTTGTGATCGATAACGATTTTCTGCTTTCTCCCCCGCCGCAAATCGAGCTATATTATTTCGGCGGCTCGGTGGCGGTTTATGCGCGTCATTTTCTGCGCGCCGACCAATCGCTGAAAGTGCTTTGGCAAAAACGGTTTCAAAATACCCTTCTCACCCTTTGTCTGCAAGGAAAATTGCAGTTAAACGTGGAAAACGGAAACGATTTTCACATTGCCGATCTGCCCGACGCCTTGGAAAAAAGCGCGGCGCGCGCATGCGGGGAGGATTTTTTGATCGAAGGAGAAACCGCCTTCGCTTTGATCGGCAAAGACGGAACCGTGCGGCTTTTTTCGGAAGGAAAGATCCTTTCGGAAGAACAGGGAGTTTTACAAGCGGAAGTGCCCTTTCGCGACGCACTGGGGCATACCGCGCTGTGCGAATGGCAGAACGGAACGCTTATCTCTTGCAAGATCCGTCGGGCGGAAGAAGCGACGGAAGCGACCTTCGCCCTCGCCCTGTTCGAAAGCGCGTTGATCGGCGCGGACTGCGCGCCCTTCCTCGCCCCCGAACTTGCGGAAAAGGCAGAAGGTCTGCGCGAATATTTGGGTGATTACCGTTCCGTCGTGCTCACTGCCGAACGAAATAAAATCGGGCTTGTGTACGAGCGTAAAGAGCGCGTGTTCGACGTAAGATATTTTACCGTTCAAACGGAAAACGGTAAAATCCGCAATATTATTCCCGCTTAAACCGCTATGCAAACCGAACTGAAACAGTTCGGTTTTTTATTTGCCAATCCAAATTTGCACAAACGCATATTCGGCGTACACTATTTTACCGTTCAAACATCGGTATTAAATGATTCCCTCTCTTAAATCCCCATATTAACCGAACCGAAACAGGTCGGTTTTTTATTTGCTACCAAATTTACACAAACACATATTCGACGTAAACTATAATTTTCTATTCCCCCCATTCATGGTTCAACGTAACCCATTGCTGTAAGACAGCCGAAAATCAATTCTGTACTCTTCCCAATGGGTTTTTGCTTCAAATATCGGCTTTTTCAAATTTTTTTCCGCAGAAGTATTACAAATGCCCTGCTTTTGCGTATAATAGTATTGAAGTCAAAGGTTGTTAGAGCTTGCGGGAATTGTACCAGTATTGAATCGAACAATCTTTGGCTTTTTTCTTTATATCGATACGATTTAGGGGCATTGCATTACCTAAAAAACGATTGAAATCCCTTCCTCCGTAATATCGCAACAAAAAATTTGATTCTCTTTTAATCCCCATATAAACCGAACTGATACAAATTAAATTTCATTTGCCAATTAAAATAAAATTTGATATACTGAAAGAAAAACGGAGGAAAAAACCATGTGGGATGCGGGAAGCGTAAACGTCGCTAAAAATGTGATTGACGTTTGTTTTGCAATTATACAATACCTTTTAATTACCATCGTTATCGGTTTTGTGGTAAAGAAAATCGTCGATAAATCACTGGAAAAGCAAAAGCATATCGGCGAAAATCTTTCTAAATACGGTATTCATAAAGTAAGCGCGCACAAAGGCGGCACGCTGAACGAAAAGGATAAAAACGTATTGTTCGGCAAACGGGGGCGCATTTTTCCCGAAGAAGTGGATTTGTGCTTTTTAACCGGTTGGAGCTTTTTTCGCGATTATTGCGAAGAATTAAAAAATCTGGTCGCAAACGGCACGAAAATACGCGTTCTGCTCGGCAGCCCCGAGGGCGCAACGTTCACCGGCTGCCAAATCGAACAAACGCAAAAACTTCTTAAAAAGATGACCGAATACTATGCGAACGCATATTTGAACCGTTCTCCGTTAAAAAGTTTTCTTGAACGGGAAACGCTGATGCTTGCGCATGAAAATCTTGCAGACGCCGCAAACGAACGAGAAGCCGTAATGAAGAAACTGGAAGAAACGGTATTGCAAAAAGACGGCGAGTTCGTAGGCGATCATATTTACCAAATTTACGTGATTAACAAACTGCTGAGCGAACTGCGCGCGTATGCAAAAGACGGCGGCGAAATTTCGCTGCACTACTATTGCGACGAATACCAAATGCCCATTATTATGGCAAAGTATCCCGCCGAAAAGAAAAAAGAAGCGAAAACGCTTTTATGGACGAACATGAACGCCCCTATCCGCGAAACGAAAGATTCGATCAACCTTTATTGCGAGGCGACCGAAACGAAACATTCCCTCTATATCAACGATGTGCAAAAATCGTTCGATTATCTTTATCAGCGTTACCCCGAAGAACAACTGAAATAAAATAAGGGATCCCCGCGGGAATCCCTTTACTTTAATACTTATTCACTTTTACCGATTTTACCGTAATGGGAATGGTAGGCACGTGGAAAGTCGTTTTGATTTTTGCCGAACGCACCGATTCGAACGGGTCGAACGCGTTTAAGGTGAATTCCTCTTCTTCGGCAAATACCGCGCCCGAAGCAAGGGAATCGGTATACGATTTGATTGCCGTAAGCAATCCGTTTTCGCCGTTCATCTGATTTTCGTAATCGTCCGCCATACCGAATACGCAGTAATTTTCGTCTTTTTCGGCATTCGCCGCGCCCGTATACGTATAGAACAGCGAAGTCGCGCTGTTGTACTTGTATTCGCTGTTTTCCTGATATTCGCCGTTATCGTTGCGAAGGGTAACTACGCGCGTGTTATCGTCTCCCTTATCCGAATAGTACATAACGAGCGCGCCCTCTTTATGGTTGAATTTGCTTCCCGAATCGAGCCGCACGCCGTTCTTTTCGAACTCGCCGTATACGGAATACAGCGGCGTTTTTTCCTCGTCCGAACGGAATACCGACTGCGTAAGGGAAAGAGAAGCCACCGCTTCGTAATAATTCTTTTCGACAAGCGAATCGTTTTCGTACGTATAGCCGCCCGTCATCAAATGCCCGGCGGTGTAGTCGTGAATGCACAATCCGTCGTAATAGCCCGCGTCCGCAAGTTCGATAAAGTGCTGAACCGTTTTGGGCGCCGTTTTACGCGAAAGAGTATAATCGACCGCATAATCTTTTCCGTTAAAATTGTAAGTGATGGTAATTTCGGGGCGGTTGGTGGTGCAGCCTGCGCACATTGCGGCGGCGCCCGCGCCCAAGACAGCCGTTAAAGCGATTGCGCCCGCACGGCGAAAAATTCTATTCTTCACGGAATTATTCCTCCAAACTGATACCCTTTTATTGTAACGATATTTTGCCCTTCCGTCAAGCGGTTTTAACCGTTTACAGGTGAAATTTGTATGTAAGCAAAGTTATCCTTTATAAAAATCGTACGGGTTATAGCCGTTACGCGAAAAAAATCCATTTCCCCGTTCGCCCGTGCCCCCTCCGTTCGAACTGCCCGAGGAATCGCCGATTATAAAAAATACGGCGATCAATAGGGCGAGCAGCGCCCCGTACGAAGCATACGCTGCATGTTTTACCTGCGCGCGCAAGTTTTTCGCCTTTGCGCTCAGTACGATTAGAAACGCCGCAAACGGAATCATCAAAAACAGCGCGAACGAAAATACCGCGACCGACGAAAGGCACACCCCGACGATGCCGCCTGCAAGCGGAAGCAACAGAAATGCAAGGGTGCACGGCGCGGAATAATCACGCACAAAACGCACATTCGTAAGCAAACAAAAACATGAAAAAAATACGCAGTACGCGCCCCATACCGCCGCAATTTGCCAAACGGCGGGAATACTGCCCAGCCAAACGTAAAAACTGCTAAGCCCGATCCCGCTCGCCGCAGCATTTACCGCGCAAACGATATACGGCACGGCGCGGTTCTTTTTTACGGCGATCCATAATGCGCCCACAGCCAAAAACAACGCAAGCCCCGTGCCCAATCCTACCCATTCATTGAACGGGAAAAGCAAAAACAGCCGCATAAATACAGACGCCAACGCAGTAAAAACGCAGAAAAAGAGAAGCGTATACAAACATTTTTTGCTCATGTTCCGATTATATCACTTAAAAAGGAAAAACGCAAGCGTAAAAAAATCCCCGTTCCGATAAGAACGGGGATTTGATTTTTTTCGATTATTCGAGAACCGCCGTAGCGCCCGCTTCTTTGAGCTTTGCCAAAGCCGCGTCTGCGTCTGCCTTGGGAACCGCTTCTTTCAAAACGCCCATGGTTTCGACTGCTTTCTTCGCTTCCGCAAGTCCGAGACCGGTAAATTCGCGTACCGCTTTGATAACCGCGATCTTGTTCGCGCCGATATCTTTGAGGACGATGTTGAATTCCGTCTTTTCTTCTGCCGCGGGAGCAGCCTCGCCTGCCGCCGCACCGCCTGCTACCGCTACGGGAGCCGCCGCGCTTACGCCGAATTCCGCTTCGAGCGCCTTTACAAGGTCGTTAAGCTCGACAACGGTCATTGCCTTTACTTCTTCGATTAACTTCTGAACATCCATTTTAGATTCCTCCGAAAATTTTTAAGATTATTTGCTCTGCGCGATGCTGTTCAACACATACGCCAGATTTGCGATGGGCGACTGCAAGCAGCCCAACATTTTCGCGATCAATACCTCTCTCGAAGGAATTGCCGCAAGCGCCTTGATTCCCGCCTTGTCCACATAAGCGCCGTTGACGTATGCGCTTTTGGGAACGATTTTTTCTTCTAACGCGGGGTTTTCCTTTACTGCCTTCGAAAAGATAGAGCATGCGCTCGTTTCGTCGGGGCAGAATACGACAGCCGTCGTACCGTTCAAATCGCTATCGAAATCGCTTACGCCAAGTTCGTCGAACGCCTTTCTTACAAGCGTGTTTTTATACACTTTGTACTCGCTCGAAGCGTTTTTGAATTTGTTGCGCAATTCGGTAACTTCCGAAACGGTAAGTTTGTTATAATTTGCAAGAACGACAGACTTGCTCGACTGGATCTTGCTTTTAATCTCTTCAACGACCGCTTTTTTTGCTTCTAAATTAGCCGACATGTTTACCTCCTGTAAGCGCTTCCGCGCCCGAATACAAAAAGCTCCGTGCCGCATGCGGCACGGAGCAAACCCGAACAAATTCGGGGATTTCGCTTGGTACCTAAGCGGGTAACATTAAGTCTTGCGACGCCCGCCGTCTGCGGCATGAAATTTTTACCTTACGATTGTAACAAATTACAACAAATCCGTCAAGCGTTTTTACGCTTAAAGTTTGTTATAGTTGATTTTTACGCCGGGACCCATGGTGCTGGTAAGGGAAACGCTCTTCACGTACTGCCCTTTCGCCGCAGCGGGTTTTGCCTTTACGATTGCGTCCATTAACGCATTGAAGTTTTCGGTGATCTTTTCCGCGCCGAAACTCTTTTTGCCGATGGGGCAGTGAATGATCGCCGTTTTATCTAAACGGTATTCCACTTTACCCGCTTTAACGTCGGCAACAGCCTTTGCAACGTCCATCGTAACCGTACCCGACTTGGGGTTGGGCATTAAGCCCTTGGGTCCGAGGATACGACCGATACGCCCTACGACGCCCATCATATCGGGCGTGGTGATCATAACGTCGAAATCGAACCAGTTTTCCGTTTGGATCTTTTGAACCATTTCTTCCGCGCCGACAAAGTCTGCACCCGCTTCCTTCGCCGCGTCTGCCTTTGCGCCCTTTGCGATCACGAGTACGCGCTTTACTTTACCCGTTCCGTGAGGGAGCACCAAAACGCCGCGCACCTGCTGATCTGCCTGACGGGGATCGATCCCCAAACGAACGTGAAGTTCGATCGTTTCGTCGAATTTCGCCTTCGCGTTATCGAGGACGAGCGACACTGCTTCCGCCGTTTCGTACTGCTTGGAACGGTCGTAAGCCTTAATGCTATCGGCATATTTCTTACCGTATTTCATGAATTAACCTCCTTGTGGTTCCTGCGAGAGGGCTTCCCTCTCTCCCACGATTCCTTTAAACTTAGTCCTCGACAGTAATTCCCATACTGCGCGCCGTTCCCGCGATCATGCTCATCGCGCTTTCGAGCGAAGTGCAGTTTAAGTCGGGAAGTTTGGTTTTTGCGATTTCTTCCACTTGCGCCTTGGTGAGCTTTGCAACCTTGTTCTTGTTGGGCACAGCGCTCGCCGTTTCGATTCCGCACGCCTTTTTGATAAGAACGGGCGCGGGAGGCGTTTTCAGAATAAACGTGAACGAACGGTCTTGATAAATCGTAATTACGACGGGAATAATAAGCCCCGCTTCGTTAGCCGTTTTCGCGTTGAATTCCTTCGTAAAGCCGGGAATGTTGATTCCGTGGGGACCTAACGTCGAACCGACAGGGGGTCCCGGAGTGGCTTTACCTGCGGGAAGCTGCAACTTGACAACCGCGGTAATTTTCTTTGCCATAATAATCCTCCATTGTTGTGGTGTTAGCAAGGCGCCCGCGAAAAAAATTTTGACGCCTCTCCCACTGTATTCACACTTTTTCTGTTTAAAGAAAAAGAAGTGAGCTTAAAATATTATTCTTCGTCGGCGGGGATTTCCACCGCATCCGCCGAGATTTTTTGCATTTGCACGTATTCCACTTCCACGTCTTGGCTTCTGCCGAACATGGTAATGTTTACTTTCGCGCGCTGCGTTTGTGCGTTTACTTCTTTAATCACCCCGATAAAGCCCTCTAACGGACCGTTATCGATGCTTACGCTGTCGCCTGCTTTAAAGTCTGCGTCTACAACGTAATCTTCCAAACGCATTTTGCGGATCTCGTCTTCCTTCATGGGAATGGGTCTGCCCTGCGGACCGACGAACCCCGTTACTCCCCTTGTATTGGTAACCAAGTACCAAAGCTGGTTAGAGTAAATCATTTTAATAAACACGTAGCAAGGCAAAAGTTTGCGTTCGACCACCTTCTTTTTGCCGTTCGCTTTTTCTTCGATCGTCTGTTCGGTGGGAATTTTAACGTCTACAATGCTGTCGCCGAGATTGTTGTTCTCGATCAGCCGCAACAGACTTTCTTTCACCATCGCTTCGTAACCCGAATACGTGTGAAGAATATACCATTTCGGCTCGGTATCCGTCGTCGCCATGGTTAAGCCCCCCACTTCGTAATCAGTTCCAAAAGCGCGCCGAAGCCGGAGTTAAACGCCGTTACAAAAACGACGAAGATGAGAACGATTCCCAAAACGACGCCCGTGGATTTTAAAGTTTTCCCGAACGAAGGCCAGCTTACCCGCTTTAATTCGGAAAAAGTTTCTTTTATTTTTCTGCCGAAACGAACGAAAATATTCGGTTTCTTATTCTTATCCGCTTTTTTCGCTTTTTGCGGTTTTGCGGGTTTCTTTTGTTCAACCGAAGCATTCTCGACGGAAACGTTATCCTTATTCTTTGCCATAATTACCTCTTAGTAATGCGCAAACGCGCTTGTCCCGCGCGGATATGCGCTTACTTGGATTCTTTGTGAACGGTGTGCTTTTTGCAAACAGGGCAGTACTTCTTTAATTCCAAACGATCGGGATCGTTCCGCTTATTTTTGAAGCTGTCGTAATTTCTGTTCTTGCACTCGGTACACTCGAACGTGACTTTCATTCTCGTCGATTTCGTTGCCATTTGTCGAAAACTCCATACAAAAAAATTACACCCCTTTTCGGTGCGTAATATGAGTTTATCATACTTTAAAATAGATGTCAATCGATTTTATTCTATATTCATAAAATTTCTTTGCTTGACGTGCAAATAAATTTACATGATTTTAGGGAAACCACGGTCTGCACGCGCTGCGCGCTGACAGCCGAGTATTTTCCTCTGCGGGCGAATTTTCAGGGCGCACGTTTTACTTCGCCCGCATTCACCTTTCCTTTGAAAGTCGAATGTTTTCGACAAATGTTGTCCCGCTGCGTAAAAACGCGGTTTTGCTTGCGGAATTTATATTATTTAGACAACCTTTCGCCGCGCGAACTTTTATTTTCTTCCGACGCGAAGCGCAAAGTATTGCGCAATTTGTGGGCGTTGCCGCAAAGCGCCGCTTTGCTTCACGCAGTGATTTTTACGATAATTTATTTCACGAAATTCTTTTCTTTTGGGAAAAGAATTTCCGTGAGCGGAGCGCTCTTTTGTTTTATACAACTTTTCGCCGCGCGAACTGTTATTTTCTATCGACACGAAGCGCAAAGTATTGCGCAATTTGTGGGCGTTACCACAAAGCGCCGCTTTGCTTCATGCATGATTTTTACGATAATTTATTTCACGAAATTCTTTTCTTTTGGGAAAAGAATTTCCGTAAGCGGAGCGCTCGTACCGAAAAAGGTGATTATAAAAAATCCCGCCCGAAGGCTATGCCTTCGGGCGGAAAGTGTTCTGTAACGGTTACCTTATAACAAGAAGAAGGTTTTCCGTTTCATAATTTGTTTATACATCTGCTTTGGGCGGCGTATAAACCATGTGCGTTACCACGCCTTCGTTCGCGTTGTTCAAGATCTTAACGTCGAATCCATCCGTCGGCAACGTTGCGCCCGCTTTCGCCTTTAACACGTAATCTTGGCTGTAAGAATCGGTATCCGTATACAACTTGATATTGATCGAAATCTTATCGTCTGTAGACCAACTTACGGTTACGATCCAGTGCAAATCTTTCTTTGCCAACAACGCTATCATTTCGCTGACATAGTTTGCCCCGTCAATGGTTCCGTTCCAAGCGGGTTCACCGTCGGCTTCAAGCGTAGCGCCTGCATAGTCCGCTTGAATATAGTTATCGATGCGAACAATCGCGCCGTTTACCAACTGAACGGTAATTGCTTCCCACTGGTTTGCAGCCGCCGAATTTTGCGTTCCGTACAACTCGATAGAAGAACCTTTTATAAGTTTTTGCGTTACCGCGTAATTCGCGTTATCATAACCGGTTTTATCGTCATTACCGAACGTAGCGCCTTCTAATGCAACCGCTCCTTTTCTTGCCAAGTTGAGTTCTACGATCTGATCGTACGTGAGCGCAGCCGTATATACGGAAAGATTGGATACTTCGCCGACGCCATCGCCTGCCGCAAACTTAAAGCCGTTTTCTTTAACGGATTTCAGCACAAGTTCCGCAAACTGAGCAACAGTACCGGTTCCGACTGCTTCGCTCGCTTTATACTCTACCATCTTAACGCCGTTCTTGTAATAAACAACGCCGTTTGCAACGCTGATCGAAATATCAACGCGCGCTTCGCAGTTTAAGAACGAGTTCCATATTGCGCCGTTATGCAGGTTATCTCCCGTCGGGAATTTATTTGCGCCCGACAAGGATCCGGAAGTATTATTCCAAGGATCGAGGTTAGGAAGGGTGATGATGAAGTTTTCGGTTGTAGTAAGAACACCCGAAGTCCAATCGCCCGTCGCACCTTTCACGTCGAACGAAAGAGTAATACCTCTTGTAACAACGTTTTCCGTGAACGCCGCAATATCCATCTTGTTTTTAGTTTCTTTATATATGCGCGAACCGCACTTCGAACATACTTTGTCTTTATCCTTCTCTCCTACATAATCGTGCTTGCCGTCGCCGACACCGCCGCCGACTTGACCGAAGTAGAATCCCGTTTGCCCGTATTCGTAATACTTCATTGTTCCGAGCAAGCAGTCGCCGGGACGCGTTCCCGCAGGTTCGCCCTCGGGTTTTACTCCCGTCGCAAACGTAATTTCATCGCTTGCGTTTACCGTGCCGATGGTGTAACCGTCTTGCATGTTGCCGCCGTTTACTTCAAAGTAGTAAGTCTGCGTTTTGGTATCCGTCGTGCTTCTAAGACCGATCGCCGTTACGTCTACTACAGAAATAAGCGCTGCGCCGCGATCGTAATCTTCCGCATTGCCGACCGTACCCAAAATGCTGACTCTTGCCGCAGAGGAAGTAACCTTTGTAAGGGCGTTTGCCGCAACGAATTCTGCACTGTTTCCGGCAAGCGCTTTTACAGAAAGATTGTACATTTCCGCACTGTCGTTTTGAATGTTCAGCATGATTTCGGCTACGGAATTTGCCTTAACGTTGATTTCGTTGTTAAAGCGCAACGCGATCAAACGCGTACCGTCTGCCTTTACATAGTATCCATCGCTTACTTTTACATAACCGCCGCCGAGCGTGCTGCTCATCGCATACGTATAAACGAGCGTTTCGTCTGCAAGCGTTTCGCCGCCCTTCTGCACGGATACGTTAAAGCTGTTCGTAAACGCACGCGCAAGGTTGGGTGCAAGCAATTTATAAGTGATAACAAGCGTACCGTTCGTTTTGTTATGAGCGAATTTGGTAATTACCAAGGAATCGCGGATCGCAACTACTTCGCTTACGGGATTTTCCGCTGCATTCAGCTTATTTAAGTCGTTATACGACAAGCGCTTGGAGCCTGCGAAGAAGGTATACGTGCTGATATCTTCTTTTAACACCGCGCCTTCGAACGTAACTTCGATTTCGCCGCCTACGTCGATATACGCTTTTCCGCTCTGCAAGCTGGAAACCGCAGGAATCGTAAGATTGGTCGTATCCACTTTAATCTCGCGGTCAACCGTCACTTCCGCTACGGGAGGTTGCACCGTATCGTCCGCAGATGTGGTAATTTCTTTCAGCGTAATAGTAAACGGTGCGATCTTTCCTTCGGCGTTCGCTTTTACAAGCGCAATCAATTCGCCGTTTCCGTTTTTCCAGTCTAGCATGTAGATAACAGAATCGCCGACATTACCGACTTCAAAGCTACCGTCTTTTACTTTTCTGTTACCGCCTAACAGACGGAAGGAAATATAATATCCGTAATCATCGTATTCGCTGCTAATCGCATCTCTTAAATCATCTGTGATCTTGCTTGCAGAACCGGAAGCAAAAATCGTAATTTCTTTGTTCTCGTTTAAGTCGTAAACGTAATTAACATCGTCTGCATGAACGTAAATCGAATCGCACTTAACATCCCAATCGGGATTTACGCCTTTGATCACCGATTCGGTAATCTTAACGTCTAACGCAGAAGAATATCCGCTGAACGAAATACGGAAATTCGACATGTCTTTGGTTAAAGGCGTGGTACGAAGGTCGTAAGTCGTGGTTACCTTGTTATCGCCCTCGCCCGTAACGACGTCCGCATACAAATCGTACGACGTAATTTCGGAAGTGATTCCCTTATTATAAGTCGCTTTTGTAACAATGCCGTCTTCGTTGAACATCGTATTTTCTGCATAAGCGAGCTTATTTGCACCGTGAAGCACTTCGAAATTCTTAATAGAAAGATTCTTTTCGATTTCGACTTCGGTAATGTGCATTTTTACATGTTCGCCGTAAAGAACCGCATCATACGACGCAGCGGGAACTTTTAATTCGAACGTGACCTTTTTCCCTACCGAAATGTTGTTGAAAATCAACTGCATAACGCCGTCTTCACGGTAGTTCCAAGTAAGTTCCATTTGCGCTTCGGGAACATAATCCCTGGAAGTACAAGTCGTACCGTTCATGAAGATAGCCCATTCCTCAGACGTTTCGTTTACGGTACCGTTTGCCGCAGTTTCGCCGTCTGCATGATTCGGCCAAACGAAATCTTTACCTGGGCCGTCTAATATCGTCCAACCGTCGTTACGCGCAACAACGCCTTTATTGCCGTTGGCAAAACCGATGATCGGGAAGAACCAGTCGGCAGAAAGATTTAAATTGAGCGCCGTTCCGCGCACGGTGATGCGCTGACCGATACCGACGGTGCCATAGGTCGCATAGTGCCTCGGCTGCGTTATAGGCGATTTATCGTCCTTTTTCTCAACCGCAGGCGCGCCGCCCCACTCTCCGATTTCCACAGTATCGTCTACCGTAACATTCCGCATTCTTGCTTCGCATACCGAACATACTTTTTCGCCGTTCTCGTCTGCTTCGCCGTACGCGTGTTCGATTTTTACTTCGTACGTACCGACAACTTCTTGCGTTAAAGAAGGATCAACTTCTTTCTGTCCGTTCGGCGTGACGATAACAGGATACGTCCCCACAGTACCCCATTTAATCGCGCTTGCGTCAACCGTATACTCGCTGCCCTTCAGTTCAACGGGAATAACGTTGCCGTTATCGTCCGTCTTCATACCTTCTTTGTAGATTACCTTAACGACCATTCCGTCGATGCTGAACGCTTCCGCGGTATCCGTTTCGGCATAGGTCGTTTTAATATCGCCCTCTACCGATACGGACTTCAAGCCCGATTTGCCGCCGCCGCAGGCAAACAAAAACAAAGAAAAGCACATAGCAAATAACAGTGTTAAAGCTACTTTTAGCTTTCTCATGTTCTTCAAGTCCCCCCAAATGAAATTATTTACCACATTTTTTATGTGGCTATCACAATCTTACAACAATTTTATCTTTTTGTCAATGGATTTTTGCGAATTTTTTTCTATTTCATAGGCTGTATTTTTCAATCCGCAACAGTCCTTTGTATAAACTATTTGTACTTAACAGGGAAATATGCGCGATTTTCTGTTTTTGCCGAAAACAATTCGATATGCGCAAACAAATTCAATTTATTTTATCTTTTTCCTTTTTATATATGAAAAAAGCCATATCCTAAAAGGATTTGGCGATAGGGACAGCGCGCGAAGCAAATAAACGTACCGCTCGGAAGACGGTTTCCTTTTCCTTATAATTATATAATTTACATTCAAGAGAACGGAAAAGCCGCGCAATACAGTCGGCTTTCTTTTCCTTTCACTTTCTAATTTACAGCATGCGCAACAGTTCGCCCAAAATAGAAAGCTCCCCTTCCGTTTGATAGGCATAATAGGCTTTTAACATGCGCAAGGCGCGTTTTTCCCCGTCCGGCGCGCTGCTCGCCCACTCTTTTCCCAAAGCCGCGCATACGGTGCGATAGGTGCTTTCGCTGGCGGGCGTTCCCACAGCGCAATCGCCGCAGAAAAACGAACCGCTCGCAAGATCGAAATACAGCTTGCCTGCGATCTGCTTTCCGCAAGCGGGGCAATCTTCCGCGCTGACGGGATACCCCGCAAGGGACAGTGCGCGAAGCAGAAAACGCACAAGCGCGAATACGCACCGTTCGGGGGCGGCTTCCATTTCCTTTAACGCGGTAACGGCGGAAACAAGCATTTGCCCGTTTACAATGCCCTCGTACATAAACGAGTTGCATGCCTCGCATACCGCAGAGGCGGCGTAATAACAGGTTACGTCTTCCCTTATTGCATAAAACCCTTCGTGCAAACAGGCGGAAGTTACGGTATACCGACCTGCGCGCTCGGCAAGCACGTATTCGGCAAAGCAAAAAGGCTGGGCGGCAAACCGAAGTTTTGCCCCCGCCTTTTTTACCCCTTTCATCGCCGCGCCGATCTTTCCGCGGTCTGCGGTTAAAAGGGTAACCATTTTATCGCTTTCGCCGTAGTCTGCCGCCCGCAGTAAAAGCGCGTCTGCCTTCCATTCCATAAAATTCTTCTTTATTGTTTGTTTCGCTATTTGTAAACAGCCCCGAAAAACTTTTTCGCATGCCCGTTACAACCGCGCTCTTGCGCATTATAAATCACGCACATCCGTTAAAGGGTATCTTGCATAAACAGACAACGCCGAACAAACGGTGATTTTACACAAACGACTTTGCAAAACTTATTTTTTCAACTGGTGATACAACATATAATAGGTTAAACTGCCCGTTTTTTCGAACATTTCCCAAGCAATTTCGCCCGCGTTTTTGCCTTTTCCGTTTTCCTCTTTCATACCCGCAGTATGCGCGCAGAAAAAATATTTATACGCCGCTTTCTTTCGAATATCCGAATTCGCGCATTGCGCCTTCCCGCTCCCGCCAGTCTTCGCGCACTTTGACGTACGTCGTTAAAAACACCTTTGCGCCGAGAAATTTTTCCATATCTTGACGGGCGAACGAAGCGACTTCTTTTAACGCTTTGCCCTGTTTGCCGATCAAAATCGCTTTATGATTGCTTTTTTCGCACACGATATCGAGATTGATTTCGTACACGCCGTTTTCCTGTTTACGGAAGGTATTTACGACGATCGCCACGCCGTGCGGAATTTCTTTTTCGTATTTCAGCAAAATTTTTTCCCGCATCAATTCGGCGATCATAAACTTTTCGCTGCGGTCGGAAACGATATCCTGCTCGAACAGCTTTTCCCCTTCGGGCAAGAGGGCGCAAATCGCGTCTTCCAAACGGCGCAGATTTTTCCCTTTACGCGCGGATACGGGAAAAATATCCCGCTCGATCCCTCCTTCGAACAGCGTTTTCATATCGGCGGGAATTTTTTCGGCGGGCATGATGTCGATTTTCGTATAGGCGACGATCATGGGCACGTTCAGCGCGGCATACTTTTGCATGATCGCGATATCTTCGGGCGAAACGCCCGCGTGCCCGTCGTGAACGTACAAAATCGCGTCGACGTCTTTTACCGAATTTTCCGTTGTGCGCATCATAAGATCGGTAAGCGCGTTGCGCGCGCGATAGATCCCCGGCGTATCTACAAAGGCGATCTGCCTGTCCTCCCGCGTGAGCACGCCCAAAATACGGTCGCGCGTGGTCTGCGGCTTTGGCGATACGATCGCCACCTTTTCGCCTACGAGCACGTTGATAAGGGTGCTTTTCCCCGCATTCGCTTTTCCGATTACCGCTACAAATCCGCTTCTCATGTTACTCCCTTGCAAGGCGCATGCGGCTTAAAATTTCCTCTTCCTTTTGCCGCATTTCCGCTTTGTCTTCTTCCCGTTCGTGATCGTACCCCAAACAGTGCAAAATACCGTGCACCGCCAAATAAAAAAGTTCGCGCAAATACGAATGCCCGTACTCTTCCGCTTGCTCTTCCGCCCGTTTTTTGCAGACGATCACGCTGCCCAAAAACAGCCGCCCCTCTTCGTCTAACTCGTCGCCGTGTTCTTCGCAACAGAGCGTTTCCCCCTTAATCTCTTCCATAGAGGGAAAACTTAATACGTCCGTCACGCGGTCGACCGCCCGCTGTTCGCGGTTTAACCGCCTGATTTCCTCTTCGTCTACGCAAAACAGTTCGAACAGGAAGGGCGCGTCCCCTTGAACGATCCCCTGTAATGCGCCGCTCAGCGCGGTTTGCTCTTGCCGCGATAAAAAATCGGTATCGAAATAAAACTCGCTTTTTAACATTCGTCCTCCGCATTTGCTCGACAAACGCTTGTCCTATATGCGCAACTTATTCTTTGTTGACCCCGCCGCTCTTATTAAAGCGGATCGCGGGATACGCCACGCGCTGATGGTGAATGCCCGAAAGCGCCGCAACCAACGTCTGCTTGATCACCGTAAGTTCGCGCATAGTAATATCGCATTCGACGAACTGATCCAAATCCATGCGTTCTTCGATGATCGAACGCACGATTTTTTCCACGCTTTCGGGCGTACGGTCGCGCATGGCGCGGACAGCCGCTTCCGAAGCGTCGGCGATCATGACGATCGCCGCAATTTTACTGTGCGGAGTCGGTCCTAAATACGAATAGTCTTTTACGTTCGCATCGCCCCCCGAAAGTTTCATCGCCTTTGCATAGAAAAACTTTATGGGCAACGTGCCGTGATGTTCCCGCGCGACGTCTGCAAACAACTGCGGCATGTGGTTTGCAGAAAGCAAGTCGTAACCGTCTTGCGCGTGCGAACGAATGATATCCGCCGAAAGTTCGGGGGTGAGTTCGTTGTGAATATTGTACCCCGTTTGATTTTCGGTAAAGCAGTCGGGCTGTTTCAGTTTTCCTACGTCGTGATAATAGGCGACGGCGCGGGCGAGTTCCGCATTTTCGCCCAGCGCGAGCGCGCACGTTTCGGCAAGCTGCGCCACGATCAGCGAATGGTTGAACGTGCCGGGCGCTTCCTTCTTTAAACGCATCAGCAAAGAGGCGTCTGTGCGGGTGAGTTCGCGCAAGCGGAATACGGTCAAACAGTTGAACACCCGTTCGAATATGGGCAAAAACGCAAGCGTAAGCACGGCGGAGCACATGCAGCCGAGCACGCCGAACGCCGCGGACGTGATAAATTTTACCGTTCCGATTTCCCCGAAAACGGGCAGTTCAAGCAATAAGATAATGGCAAACGTGGGAATGGAAATCACCGCGCCCGCCGCAAGCAGTCCGCCGCGCGTTTTGATTCCCCCCGCCGCGAAGATGGAAAAGGTTCCGCATACGAAAGAGAGCATCAGCGAGAAATACACGCCGTTCTGCGAATCCGCGCCCGCGAAATTATTCGTATAAGTATCGATAACGAACATCAACAGCGAAAAGACGAAATTAAATAAGATCGCCTGTCTGCGGTTGAACAAAAACAGGCATACGAGCGCGAGCAGAGCAAACGGACGCGCGTAAATATTTACGTATTTTCCGAACGCGTAACAGCACGCCGCGGAAACGATAAGCAACGTAAAAACGAGCGCAAGATTTTTTGATTCGAGCAAAAATTCCCGCTTTTCGAAATAGTAGTAGTAATAAATGATCACGCACAGGAAAAACGTGCAGATGATCAGCGATAAAATACTCGAAACGTGCGTTTTGAGAAACCCGATCCAATCGGACGGGGAATTGAGCACGATCATCAGCAAAATCGTCGCAAGCAGCAGCAAATAGAACACCGCAAATACGCATATACCGCCTGCGTACCGCTTTGCCCCCGTCTTGCGGACTTGTTCCGTGTTCTTCATTTTCTTTCTCCTTTGCCGTGTTTCTGCTCGTCCTTTTCATACGCGCGCACGATGCGCGATACGAGCGGATGACGAACCACGTCTTTTTCGGTAAGCGTACAAACGGCAATATCTTCTACTCCGCGCAGTACGGCGGTCGCATGCCGCAGTCCGCTCGTTTTGCCTTCGGGCAGGTCGGTTTGGGTCATATCACCCGTAACCACCATTTTACTGCCTTCGCCGAGGCGGGTCAAAAACATTTTCATCTGTTCGCGGGTCGCGTTCTGCGCTTCGTCTAATATCACAAACGCGCTGCTCAGCGTTCTGCCCCGCATATATGCAAGGGGCGCGACTTCGATCGTTCCTTTTTCCATCAGCTTCGCGTACGTTTCCAAGCCGAACAGTTCTTGCAGCGCGTCGTACAGCGGGCGCAGATAGGGATCTACTTTCGTTTGCAGATCTCCCGGCAGAAAGCCCAACTTTTCCCCCGCTTCCACTGCGGGACGGGTAAGAATGATTTTTTCGATCTGTTTGGATTTAAACGCCGCAACCGCCAAGCACACGGCAAGATACGTTTTGCCCGTTCCGGCAGGACCTACCCCGAAGGTAACCGTATTCTTTTTTACGGCGGCAACGTATTCTTTTTGCCCCACCGTTTTGCATTTTACCGGCTTTCCGCGCGAAGTGACCGCGACCACGCCTTTCATCACTTCCCGTAAATCTGCCGCCTTGCCTTCCCGCGCGAGCGCAATGCAATATGCAAGCGCGCTTTTATCGATGGATTCGCCCGCGTCGAGCACGGAAAGCAATCCCTTTACCGTTTCCGCGCCGACGGCGGCGTTTTCCGCCTCCCCTTCGAGATGAATGCGCGTATCTTCTACGCGGCAGGAAAGTTCCAATTCCCGCGCGATCGTCTGTAAATTTTCGTCGAAAATGCCAAGCACCTGCCGAAGCCTGTCCTCGCTTTCCGTTTCGACCGTGTATTTCGTACGTTCCGTAAAAAAATCCCCCTTGCGCCCGTTCAGCGCATATTCAACGCAGCGACGGCGATCGCCGTGCCTTGCACCGTATATCCGTTTTCCGACTGCGTTACGGTATAATCGCGCAGTTCTCCGTATTCCAACCGCGCCTGCATTAAAGCGGATTCTTCGCTGCCGCCGTATTCCGCGCAAAACGTTCTTGCAAGTTTTACCCGCGCGATCACGATCACCGAACGCATTCCGCCTTCCGCCTGTTCGGCGCAGTCTACAAGAATTTGTCCTTCGCTTACTTCGTCGCCTACCGCAACGCAGGCGGTGCCGCGCACCGCGGTAATTTCTTCTACCGTACCCGCAACGGGCGCCGTTAAAGGCGCGCGTTCCCGCAGCGCGCTTTCGTCGCTTACCTGAACCTCTACGGTAAGAACGCCCCCTTTTTGCGAAAGAGAACAGAAAGACACCCGCGGAAGGGAAAGAATCTGCGCGGTAAAGGGCGCGGGATCTTTGGGCATTGCGCCGAACGTTTGAATGCCGCCCTCCGAAAGAATGCGCGTTACCTCTTCGCGATAATAAGCGCCGCTCCCCGTTACGTCTACGCGCAGCACGCGCGACTGCATCGCAAGCACTGCAATAGAAAACAACGCCGCTCCTGCAAATAAGCCGATCCGTTTGAAACAATTTTTCCCCAAACGGGTAAGCCCACGGAATCTTACTTTTTTAACATTATAGCACGAACCGCGTAAAATTGCAAAAACTTTTTTAAGGTCTTTGCTTGCAACCTCTAAAAGTACGCCGCTTTTTTGCGGATTTTGTACCGAATAAACGGGAATTCCCGCCCGATTCAGCTTATCCGCGGCGCGGTAGGCGCTTAATCCTTCGATAAAAAGCTGCGTTCGTTTTAACATGTTTCCCGCTCCACCCGTATGATATTGCCGAGAACGGTTGCGTCGCCGCCGAAATATTTCCCCACGGAAAGCCCTTCCCCCTCTACGGTCACCTTGCTCTTTTTTCCCTGCAATACGATTTTTGTTTGCGAAAATTCGAGAATGCGCTTTACGTTTTGAAAGTACCCGCCCTTTCCGTCTACTACGGAATACTGAACGCGCGAGGTTTCCAAATCCCCCTCTGCGGAAAGTTGCTTCAAAATTTCGGAAAACATTCTCATACTTCTTTTATTGTATGCGTTTTTAATCGCTTTTAATACCGCGGCTGCATATTGCCATAAAACGATCGGGCGGGCGCACGCTAATATTTTAGGCGCGCCGTTCCAAAAAGTAATTTTTCTGATATAGTACGGCGAAACGCGTAAACCACCGCAATCAACACCCCCGCACAGATAATCGGAACGCACCGCAAAAATACAACCAAACAACGACGTAGCGCGTAATCCGCAATATAACAAGCGCCCCGCATGGACATATAAGCACGCCGAAAACATACAACAACTTGACGGCTTAATTGTGCAAAAAACCGATTGCAGACAAACTTGCATAACCATCGGCTCACACTTCAAATACAATCATTTAACGCCTTAATCGTGCAAACAACCGATAATATCTAAAAAGACCCGTATGGGTCCTTTTTTAAACGGGGGAATCCCATAAATTAGACGAACCGATCAACGGCGTAAACGTTTCGAGCGATCGCTTTCTTTTTTCAAACCATTCGATCGCCCAATTTTCCCACTTTTCCTTTTTGCCCAGTTCCAACCCCCAAGCGGCATGTTGCATTTGCCGCGCCTTGCAGTCGAACCCGACGGGAAGCAGATAGGCAAAATCCGATTGCTTTTCCGTACCGAATGCCGAAACCGTTTCCACCGCTATATAAAAACAATTCTTCGCATAATATTGGTTGAGATTCAGATTTTTTATAAATAGTTTTTGCAAATCGCCTGTCCGCTGCCGCATTAGCACAGAGGTGCCGTCGCCGCGGCAGGCAAAATTTTTCCGCATTTCCAGGCAGGAAAGCGGCTTTTTCCGTCCGTAAAATAACCGCCCGTCGTCGGATCGATCATGATCCACTTTTCCCGCGCGCGGTCGTAAATTTCCACAACTACGTGACAATCCCCGTCGTACGGAGAATTGGGATACAGCCATACCCGACGCGCATAAATATGAAGCGCCAAACAGCACTCGACTAAAATTTTCGCCTTATACGTACAGTTGATGCCGTGCTCGCTATTGCCGAAAGAATAGTCGAGCAGGGAAATCGCGTTTTCTTCCGCCTTTCCCGCGGGCACAAAGTCCCCTTTATGCGTAAGATTAGGCGCAAGCCATACGCACAGGCGAAGCGCGCGCTCGAAATCGCCGCCCGTTTTTGCAACCTGCTCGATCGGATAACGCTCTTTCAGCGTTTGATATCTTTCGTCTGTAAAATCGTACGAACACGCGATCTGCCGCCCCGTTTGAAAAGCCGCAGCATTAAATATCATACCGCAGTATACGTCAAAAAAGCGCTGTAAAGTTTCCTTTTCGCTCATTGAAAATTCACCCCTTTATAGTTTCAAAGCGCCCCTCGGAAATCCGAGGAGCGCTTCGATAATCGATCGATTAAAGTTCTGCGAAATATTTGATCGTTCTTACCATCTGGCTGGTGTACGAATTTTCGTTATCGTACCAAGAAACGACTTTAACGAGCGTCGTGCCGTCGCCCATGGGCATGCATTTGGTCTGCGTTGCGTCGAACAGCGAACCGTAGGTGATGCCGACGATATCGGAAGAAACGAGTTCTTCTTCGGTGTAGCCGAAGGAAGCGGACGAAGCTGCTTTCATCGCGTTGTTGACTGCGTCTTTATCTACGTCGCCTTCGCAAATCGCAACGAGCTGGGTAAGCGAACCGGTGGGAACGGGAACGCGTTGCGCGCAACCGTCGAGCACGCCGTTGAGTTCGGGAATTACAAGCCCGATCGCCTTTGCAGCGCCCGTAGAGTTGGGAACGATGTTCGCCGCAGCCGCGCGCGCACGGCGCAGATCGCCCTTGCGGTGAGGTCCGTCGAGCACCATCTGATCGCCCGTGTATGCGTGAATGGTGGTCATGTAACCCTTCTTGATCTTTGCAAGTTTGTTAAGGGTGTTTGCCATGGGAGCAAGGCAGTTGGTCGTGCAAGAAGCGGCGGAAATAACCGTGTCTTCCTTTTTCAGCGTTTTTTCGTTTACGCTGAATACGACGGTGGGAAGATCGTTGCCCGCGGGAGCGGAAATAACAACTTTCTTTGCGCCTGCCTTAATATGAGCGGAAGCCTTCTCCTTGGAACAGTAGAAGCCCGTGCATTCGAGTACGACGTCTACGCCGACCTGCGCCCAAGGAAGATTCGCCGCGTCTTTTTCCGCGTAAATCTTGATCGTCTTGCCGCATACGGTGATCGTTCCCGCTTCGTCGTTTGCGGTAACGGTTTCGGCGTGTTCGTATCTGCCCTGCGCCGAATCGTACTTCAAAAGATGAGCGAGCATTTTAGGGCTGGTCAGATCGTTGATCGCTACGATTTCGTAACCCGCCGCGCCGAACATCTGTCTGAATGCCAGACGGCCGATCCGTCCAAAACCGTTAATTGCTACTCTTACATTTGCCATGTTTGAAATCCTCCGTTTTACATAACATTTTTTATCGTAATTTGCGGCGGCGAAACTTTATGTACCCGCTGCCGACATTGATTATTATACCACCTGCGCAATAAATTTGTCAACGTTTTTTTCCAACTTTCGTCTATTTTGCCCGATCGAGGAAAAATAGGGAAATTCCGACTTTTATTTGCATTTTTCGACATTGCACCCCATTTCCTATATATAAACTTGCGGGTTTTCCCTATCTGATTACCCGAAGAAAATTTTCCGTGCCGAAATTTATTATTTCCCTTGCAATTTACAAAGAAAAGCTATATAATAGAAAAAAACAGTTTGGAGGAATTATAAATGCCCTTAGTAACAACCAAGGAAATGTTCAAAAAAGCGTACGAAGGCGGATATGCGGTAGGCGCGTTCAACGTGAACAATATGGAAATGATTCAGGCGATCGTCGAGGCCGCGAACGAATGCAAATCCCCCGTGATCTTGCAGGTTTCCGCCGGTGCGAGAAAATATGCCAACCCCGTATACCTTCGCCATTTGGTACAAGCCGCGGTAGAGACCACGAATATTCCCGTTGCGATGCACCTTGACCACGGCGCGGATTTCGAAGTCTGCAAGGCTTCCATCGACGACGGATTTACTTCCGTTATGATCGACGCTTCCTCCAAACCTTGGGAAGAGAACATTGCAATCACCAAAAAGGTGGTTGAATACGCGCACGATCACGGCGTTGTGGTAGAAGCGGAACTCGGCAAACTTGCGGGAATCGAAGACGACGTTAAGGTAGAAGCGCACGACGCGATGTTCACTTCGCCCGACGAAGTGGAAGAATTTACCGCACGCACCGGAATCGATTCGCTCGCGATCGCAATCGGAACTTCCCACGGCGCGTACAAATTCAAACCGGGGCAGGATCCCAAACTGCGCATCGATATTTTGGAAGATATCGGCAAGCGTCTGCCCGGATTCCCCATTGTATTGCACGGCGCTTCGTCCGTTCCGCAGGATCAGGTTGCGATCGTAAACCAATTCGGCGGTTCTATGCCCGACGCGATCGGCATTCCCGAATCGGAACTGAGAAAGGCGGCAAAACTTGCAGTGTGCAAGATCAATATCGACTCCGACCTGCGCGTGGCGTTTACGGCGGCGATCAGAAAGCACTTTGTAGACAATCCTTCCCACTTCGACCCGCGCCAATATTTGACCGACGCGCGCACGAACATGAAAGAGATGGTCGCGCACAAGATCCGCAACGTACTCGGCTCGGCAAACAAAGCGTAAAATTACACGATAAAATCGGCGGAACTAATTCCGCCGATTTTTTATTTTATTATGGATACAATTTTCACTATCCGCCGCCGATATTTTTTACAGTTTAATCAAGTCATGCGCGGTTTGATTAGCGATATATTGTATGCCATTTTCCAAAAGCTACTGCGTCTATCTTTTTTATCAACCTATCAATCCATTCCGCAGTTGCATATCGATACACCGCATGCAACCGCCGCCGATATCTTTTTAACAGCCTAAACAAGCCACGGTTTGATTATCGATATATCGCATACAATTTTCCAAAAGCCGCTGCGCCGATACAACCAAATCATGCCATTCCGCAGTTGTATATCAAGTGATACTTGTTTTTATTTCCCCTAATTAAACAGAGTAAAATATGAACTTGCGTCAAACGCGATCTCTACCGAAATCAACTGACCGCCGCGATACACTTTTAACGTAAGCGTTTGATCTTTGCGCACGTTAAAGAGTACCGAGGTAAGCATATGATGGCGGGTAATAACCGTTTCCGCCCCGTTTAAAGTTGCGGAATACAGGGTATCGCCCGCTTTCAGCTTTCCTTCCGCCACAGAGCCGTCGGATACCGAAGTAATTGCGACCGTTTCCATAATATACGCCTTGCCGAGCGCTTCGTCATATACGCATTTGCTGCCCGTCGTTCCCACGGAAATACCGAGGGTCGCACGCACCGCGCCCTTCGATTGGGCGTTATCGATAATATTCTGCGCGACGGAAAGCGCAAGATTGGCGGGTATGGCATACCCCAACCCTTCAACGCCATCTTCTTCCGTTTTGGCGTTTACGATGCCGATCAGCTTGCCGTCCGCATTGAACAGCCCGCCGCCCGAATTGCCGTGATTGACGGGCGCGTCCGTCCGCATTTCCAGCATCGTTAACGTCGTCGATTCGTCGGACGATTTGATCTCGATATATTCCGCGTCGACGGAAACGATGCCGCCCGAAACGGAGATTCCCTCCCCTTCGGGATTGCCGATCGCATACGCCGCTTCCCCTACCGTTACCGCATCCGAATTGGCAGAAACCACCGCGCGCGCGGAACTTTGTTTTAACACCTCGCTCCCTTCCACCTTTAACACAGCGATATCGTAATTCATCGCCCCGCCGAGATAGGTTGCCCTAATCGCCCCCGAAGAGAGTTCACCGCCGTATAAATATAACGAAATATTGTCGCTGACGTGCGCGGTCGTTTCCGTTCCCACGCTGTCCGCATTATATACCACGTGATAATTGGTGATTACGTACGCGTTGCCGTTTTCCTTTTCCAGCGAGTAGATCACGCCCGAACCCGCGCTTGTTACCGACTGCGTATTGGAGGAAGGACGGTATCCGCCCAGCGATTCTTGAAACCCGCAGCGAATGCTTACGACGGACGTCAACGCACGGTTGATATTGGCGGAATCGTTTACCGAAAGGGATAAGTACGTTTGCAAAAAGTCTAAAAAGGTGCCCGTGTACCCTTCTTTCTTCGCCTCTTCGTAAGCGATGCGCACCTGCGAATCGCCGCCGCTTCCCACGCCGATCACGGAAGCAAGATAGCTTTCGGGCGAGCCGTCGTAACCCTGTTCTGTTGCAATTTCGTACGGCGTTTTGTTGTCGAATACGGGATCGCCCTCGAACAGATCGCACGCGCAAAGCGAAATTGTCATAACGCCCGCAAGTGCGGCGGAAAGAAGTAGTGCGGTTTTTTTCTTTTTCATATCGATTCCCCTTGTTGGAATAATTTTATTATAGCCGAAAAATAGACAAAACGTTTTAAAACTACGTGAATTTTCGGTGAATTTTTTCACAAAACAACAAAATAGGCAAATGTTTACTCTTATATTATACCACGAATGCCGCCCGTTTACAACAAAAAAGAACGGAAATCGCTTTCCGCTCTTTTTTTCGCGTTATAAATCGTCTGCGTCCTGTATCGGTTTATCGTAGCAATCGTCCGTAACGACCCCCGTATAACTCCCGAACGCGTCCTCTTCCGAACGCATTTTCGCGCCGCTTTTCAAAGATTTATCCTTTTTATTTGCGGCATGCTTTTCCGACGGCATTATTGGCAGTCCTGCGCGCCGTTGTTGCTCTTCTTCGCTTTTGCCGAGCCGTTGCTCTTGTTCTTAGCGTTCTGAGCGTTGTTGTTGTTTTTGTTGTTCTGAATCTTTTTCATAAATTCTCCTTTTTGAAGGGAAGATGAAGCTCGACGTCACCTTGCGGAGCCCCGCAAAGCGGACATACTTTCCAGGCTTCTTTGCTCGTGTGCATATAGCCGCACTCGCTGCAAATCCACAGCATAGGGCGTTCCGTTTTATAAAGGGAACCGTCCTTGAACGCCTCGTACAGATAATCGAAAACGATCATGTGATTGTTTTCTACCTTTGCGACCTGTTCGAATCTGAGCGCGATTTGCTCATATCCCTCTTCCCGTGCGATCTTTGCAAAGGCGGGATAAATGTTTACGTGCTCTTCCCGTTCGTCGTTTGCCGCAAACTTTAAGTTTTCTTCCAAAGTACCCGAATGAAACGGATATCCCGCGTCAAGTTTGATATTTTCTTGACTTCCCGCATTTTTCTGAATTGCTTCGAAAAACACTCTTGCGTGATTCGTTTCGTTTTTGGCTATCGTGCGAATGGTATTTGCAAGCACTTCTAAACCTTGCCCTTTTGCCTGTTTTGCAATCAGCTGATACCGCATGCCTGCCTGCGATTCTCCCGCAAAACTTCTTGCGAGATTCAAAAACGTCTGCGTTTTGGTGAATTCCATCTTCATGACCTCCCTTACAACAATCATTTTGGACGAAAACGCAAAACGGTATACCCCAAACGCACAGGAAAGTTATGGTATAAACGCACAAATCGCCCGCCTTGTTCGGGCGGACGATCAAATTTAGGATTTTCTTTTGGAAGAATCGCTTTTTTTGCGCTTTTTCGGTTTGATATGTTCTTGGGCGAGCGCTTCGATTTGTTTCACGTCTTCTGGTTTTAAGTATAGCACCTCTTCATCGCCGTCCCACCGTTCCATCGTAAAATCTTTTAAACGGAACAATTTAGAAACCGCGCATTCTTTGGAATATAACCCGCTTAGCTCCGCCCAATCGTAAATCGTCCAATAGGCGCTGATAAAATGCTTTTTACCCTTCCAGTCTGTTCCCCACCAACCTGTGCTGGATAACATGATCCAAATACCCTGATTGGTTACGACTACGTTTTTATTATACTTCCAGAACCAAAGTTTGACCGAGAAATTGACCAAATAGATAAGCGCGCCGATCCCAAAAAACATATACGGAGCCCAATTAAAATCTTCGTCGTTGCCCCATACATATAAGTCGCACAAATAAAACAACCCGCCGACTACGACGAACAGCATGCCCATCAACGCATTTTTACCGAATAAAGCGCTAAAAAAGTAAGCGCGCGCGCGTTTGATGCAGTGCATGTAAATTACTTCATCCTCCATATCGTCAAAATGTTTACGCGCCTGTAAGTAGGCTTTTTCTTTTTTTGCCATTTTTTTCTCCCTTTTTAAATTTTTATTCCGATTGTTCTGCAGCGGGCGTTTCCTCTAAGCCTTCCGTTTCCAACGTTGTTTCGAGCAGTTCGCCCACGGTGGAGGCAAGCGTTTTGGTATACGCTTCCGTATCCGAAGCCTCGCCGTGCACGAATACGATATCCCCTTCGACAAGCACCGTTTCGCCGTCGGGCACCAAACGCTTATCCCCGCGGAACAACCCCACAACAAGCGCGTCCGAAGGCCAAAGAATATCGCGCACCGCTCTGCCGTCGGCAGGGCTGCCCTTTTGAACGCACAGTTTTACCGTAAGTTTTTTCAGCGGAGCTTTTGCGCGCTGTTCTTCTAAAATGCCGTCTAACAGCTTATCGTATATGGGTTCGGTGCGGAACACGTCGCCGATCAAATAGCCCACCGCAACGCCCAAAATAACGGGCGTTAAAAAGGTGAACGACCAAGTGAGTTCCACCACCATAACGATCGCCGTAATGGGCGCCTTTACCACTGTAGTGAAGAACGCCGCCATACTGATCATGATCACCGCGTCCGCATAGGCGGGATCCATGCCCATTTTTACGCACAGCAAACTGAGCAGCGCGCCGAGGCACGCCCCCACCGCGAGCATGGGAATAAACACACCGCAGGGCACACCCGCGCCCATGTTTACGATAGAGATGATAAATTTTAATACGAGTACGATCAACAGCGTCGCCCACAGGGGGGAAGAAAACACCGCTTCCACCCCTTCGCTTAAACTGCCGAGCGACTGAATGAGTTCGTGCCCGCCGCCCATTACGTTTACGGTGATCAAACCGAACGCGCCGCCCAGCAAAAACGGGATGGTCATTTTTCCCATTCCCATCCAAAAGGTGAGTTTTGCGAACAGCTTTTTTGCGCGGAACACGAGGAAATAGAACCCCACGCCCGCAAGCCCGCAGATTGCCGCCGCGAACAAAATATATAAATAAGAAAGCATGTTGGGCGCATTCAGCGCGAACGTCGTAAAAGACGACCCCACCGAAAGCCCCATTGCGGTGCGCAGCAAATTGCGCGTGATGATCGCCGTAATAACGGAAGAAAATGAACAAACGAACACTTCGGGCGTAAACCGTTTGTGCGCTTCTTCGAAGGCGAACGCCATACCCGTAAGCGGCGCGTTAAAGGCAACCGCAAGCCCTGCGCACGCGCCCCCCGTAATTTGATAGCGGCGAAGCATTTCCCCCCGCTTTAACAAATCGCTCGTGCCGTATCCGCACGCGCCGCCGATTTGAATGCTCGGACCCTCGCTGCCCGCGGAAAGCCCCATAAACACGGTAAACAAACTTGCCGCGAACATGCCCGTAAGCACCTGATACCATTTAAAGCGGATAAGCCCGCGCGTTGCGCCTTCCGTTTGGGGAATGCCGCTTCCGCGGATCATGGGAATAAAGCGCAGCACCCCGCCGATGACGATCGCCCCGCAAAAGAGCGCCAAAAACAACAGCGGGATAAAGGCGGGATATTCGCGGAAAAATTCGTAATACCCGCGCGAAAAATCTTCCGCATAAGACGTAAGCACATTGTAAAGGGTGACGACCAGCCCCGCAAACAATCCCGTAAGCGCGCCCACCGCAACGAGTTGGAACCCGTAATGGTATGCTTTGTCGCCGATTTTTTTCATCTTCTTCATTGTAAAACCTCGGTTATGCCGTTTATTTTACCATGTAACGGCAAACTTGTAAACCGTTTCTAAATTATTTTCCTTTTCAATATAAAATTTTCTCCGTTTCGCTTTATTTTTAATTACCGCTTTGATATAATCAAATTGCAAATTCCCGTAATGTAAGAGGTGCGCAGTATGCAGTTTAAAGCCTATGAAATGAAATTAAAAGCGGTAACGAAACAAACATCTCCTTGCATACAGTGCATTCCCTTTGAAAAACGGTTTTTTGAAGAATATAAACGCATCTACAACGAAAGTTTTTACGATATGCGAAAGAGTTTAGATATAAAACCCTATAACGTTCTAACTTGCTACGAGCAAATCCGGAAAAAATCCAAAGATATTTTTTTATACTTCATGGAAGGAGAATTAAAAGGCTCCGTTGCCTGTTACGGAAGCGAGATCGACGATTTATTCGTCAAGAAAAGCGATCGCAACAAAGGAATCGGAAAGCAGCTTCTTTTATGGGCAATCCGTTCCATTAAAAGCAAAACCGACTCTCCCGTAACATTGCACGTAGCAGAATGCAACCAAAGCGCCGTAAAACTTTACGAACGCACGGGATTTCTTATTAGCAAAACCGTAACGATTACACTGTGAGGATAAACGAAATAATAAAGCGCGCTGTCTTTATAAACAAAGACAGCGCGCTTTATAACATTACACCGCCGCAAACTGCGCGCGGTACAGCTCCGCATAAAAGCCGCCCTTTGCAAGCAGCTGTTCGTGCGTGCCCTGTTCTACGATGTTGCCCGCGTTCATTACCAAAATCAAGTCCGCCGATTGAATGGTAGAAAGGCGGTGCGCTACGATAAAGCACGTTCTGCCCTGCATCAGCTTTGCAAACGCGTCTTGCACCTTTAATTCGGTACGGGTATCGATCGAGCTTGTCGCTTCGTCTAAAATCAACATGGGCGGCAGGCACAGCATAATGCGCGCGATACATAAAAGCTGCTTCTGCCCCTGCGAGAGCGCGCCCTCGTCGCCGATCACCGTATCGTACCCGTGCGGCAAACGCTTGATAAACGAATGCGCGTGCGCCGCCTTTGCCGCCGCGATCATTTCTTCTTCCGTCGCGTTCGGTTTGCCCATGCACAGATTTTCGCGCACGGTCGCTTTTTTCAGCCAAGTTTCCTGCAATACCATGCCGTAATTTTTGCGCAGCGATCTGCGGGTGATAGCGCGGATATCCTCTCCGTCTACCGAAATGCTTCCCCCGTTTACATCGTAAAAGCGCATTAACAGGTTGATGATCGTCGTCTTGCCGCAGCCGGTCGGACCTACGATGGCGACCCGTTTGCCCGCAGGCACGTTCACGTTCAGTCCCTCGATCAGTTTCCGCGCGGGATCGTACGAAAAGCGCACGTTCGTTAAGGCGACGTTTCCCTGCGCGCTTTCAAGTTCTTTTGCACCCTCGTCCGAAATCTGATCTTCCTGCCCGATCAGCGCGAACACGCGGGCGGCGCAAGCGAGCGCGTTTTGAAATTCGGTGATCACTTCCGTGATCTCGTTAAACGGCTTTGTGTATTGGTTCGAATAGGAAAGGAAGGTAGAAAGATTTCCCACCGTAAACAGTCCGCCCGTAGAAATTACCGTAAACGCGCCGACCAGCGCGACCGCCGCATACACCACCGAGTTGATAAAACGGGTGGTCGGGTTGGTCGTGGAAGAAAAGAATATGGCGCGGAGCGAACACTTTCTAAGCCGTTCGTTTACCTCTTGAAACGCTTCTTGATTTTCGTCTTCGTGCGTGTACGCCTTTACCACCTTTAAATTGCCGATCATCTCGTCGATAAACGCCGTCTGTTCGGCGCGCGTTTCCGACTGCTTTTTAAACATGGAATAGGTGCGCGAAGCGATAAACTTCGCCGCAAACAGCGAAAGCGGAGTAATGCAAAATACGATAAGTGCAATCTGCCAACGCATGGCAAGCATAATGCCGAGGGTACCCGCAATGGTGATAATGCCCGTAAACAGCTGCGTAAAGCCCAAAAGCAGACCTTCGGCAAACTGTTCGGTATCGCTTACGATCACGCTTGCAAGTTCGCCGTAGGCGTGCGAATCGAGATAGCGCAGCGGAAGCGTTTGAATTTTGCGGAAAGCGTCTTTACGCACGTCCGCCAAAACGTGATAGGCGATTTTGTTGTTGGATAGGCTCATCAGCCACTGGCTGAGGGCGGTTATGCCCACGCACGCGCCGATCGCAAGGAATAAATCGCCCAGCCGCGCGTAATCGACGTTGCCCGCCCCGACGATGCAATCGATGGCAAGCCCCACCAAATAGGGCACGGCGAGCGTCATTGCAACGGTTACAAGGGCGAGCAATACGGTTACCGTAAGATATAACCAGTACGGTTTTAAATAGTGAAGCACGCCTAAAAACGTGCCCTTGTTCTTTGCGCGCTTCATGCTTCTTCCCCCTTGAACTGAGATTGATAAATTTCGCGGTAAACCCCGCAGGTTGCAAGCAGCTGTTCGTGCGTGCCCGTTCCCGCAGGTTTTCCGTCGTCTAATACGATAATTTTATCCGCATGGCAAATGGATGCGGTGCGCTGCGAAACGAGGAACACCGTGCTGCCCGTTTCCCGCAGCGAAGCGCGCAGTTTCGCGTCCGTTGCATAATCGAGCGCGGAAGAGGAATCGTCTAAAATCAAAATATCCGGCTTGCGTACGAGCGCGCGCGCAATGGTAAGCCGCTGGCGCTGCCCGCCCGAAAGATTTTTTCCGTCTTGCGCGATTTCGGCGTCTAATCCCCCTTTTGCTTCCACTACGTCGAGCGCCTGCGCCTTTTTTACGGCGGAAAGCAATTCTTCTTCCGTCGCGTTTCCGTTGCCCCAAAGCAGGTTGGAACGAATGGTTCCTTTAAACAGCACCGCCTTTTGCAAAACGATGCCCACCCGTTCGCGCAGTTCGGTTGCGGGAATACCTTTTACGTCTTTCCCTTCTAACAGCACTTCCCCTTCCGTCGCCGCATAAAAACGGGGGATCAAATGAACGAGCGTGCTTTTGCCCGACCCCGTTCCGCCGATGATCCCCACCGTTTCGCCCCGTTTTACCGAAAAGTCGATGCCCGTAAGCGCGTTTTCTCCGCCGCCTGCATACGCGAAACTTACGTTGCGGAAGCGGATCAAATCTTCGCTTTGTTCCCCGTTTGCGCAGGCGCACAGCACCGAAGGCTCGCCCGCCTCTTCCAACACTTTGCCGATGCGCTTTTGGCAGGAAACTGCCTTTGTTATGGTTACGATTAAATTTGCTAGTTTGATGAGCTCGACTAAAATTTGCGAAAGATAACCGTACAGCGCGATCACGTCGCCCTGACCGAGCGCGCCGCCGTCTACCCGAAGCGCGCCCACATAAACGAGCGCGATCACCGCCAAATTCACAAGCACGTATGTAAGCGGATTGGTGAGCGCGGCAATCAAGCCCGCCTTTTTCTGCGCCCCGCGCAAATTGCCGTTGCGCACGTCGAATTCCGCCGTTTCGCTTTTTTCTTTGCAGAACGCGCGCACCACGCGCACGCCCGCCAAATTTTCACGCGTGGAAAGAAATACTTTATCCAAACGCTCTTGCACCTTTCGAAAGAGGGGAATGCACGCCGCCATTACGGCGAACACCGCAACGGAAAGCAACGGAATAATCGCCACGAATACAAGCGCGGCTTTTACATCTACCACGAACGCCATGATCATTGCGCCGAACACAATAAAGGGCGAACGCAAAAACAGGCGCAGCGTCATATTTACCCCCGTCTGCACCTGATTCACGTCGCTCGTCATGCGGGTGATCATGGTAGAAGTTCCCATTTCGTCTATCTGCGCAAAAGAAAAAGACTGTAATTTACAAAACAGCCTTTCGCGCAAAGCGGAAGATGCCCCCACTGCGGCGCGCGCGGCAAAGTATTGCGCGGTAAGCGAAAACGCAAGCCCTACCAAACCGAACCCGACGAGCACAAGGCACATTTTTATTATATAACTTTTATCCCCCGCCGCAATGCCCGTATCGACGATTGCCGCCACCACAAGGGGAACGATCAGTTCTAAACTCGCTTCAAGCAGTTTGAACAGCGGCGCAAGCACCGCTTCTTTGCGATACCCCTTTAAACAAGACATTAAGTGCTTCAAAAAAACTCCTTTTTCCTACGAAAGGAAAAGCCAAATATAATAACCGAAAAAGCAGGCGAGCATAATAACGCCGCTTACCTTTCCCAATTTGTGCCCGCGGAACAGTGCAAGCGCGAACAATAAAACCGCCCCGCCCAACGCGACAAGCGCGTCGTACAAATTCCCCTGCGTAAACGCAAGCGGATAAAAGAAGGAAGAAACGCCCGCTACCAAAAAAACATTAAAGATATTGCTGCCGATAATATTGCCGACGGCGATATCCGTTTCCCCTTTCGCCGCCGCCATGACGGAAGTAACGAGTTCGGGCAAAGACGTTCCGATTGCGACCACCGTAAGCCCGATCATGCGTTCGGATACGCCGAAATAAGACGCGATATACTTTGCCGCGTTTACGAGCAGCGTTCCGCCGCCCACCACCATGGCAAGCCCCACCAAAATCAGCACGACCAAAAACCATGTTTTTTGCGTCATGCCGTCCCACCAAACGCCTATCTTGCCGCGCTTTTTCGGCTGTTCGGAATTCGGTTCTTCCGCGGGAATCGTTTGGGGAAGCGCCGACTTTTGCTGTTTGCGCGCACTATACAGCAATACGCCCATATAAAAACAGAATACAACGACTAAGATCAAGCCGTCCCACCATTGCACCGCGCTGCCCCAAGCGCCTAAACAGATTAACAGCGCGCTTGCAAGCAATAAAACGGGCAAATCGAGAACGAGCGAATTCTTCTGCACGGGCAAAGGATGAAAGAGTGCAGAAAGCCCCAATATCAAAAGAATGTTTACGATGTTGCTTCCCACCACGTTACCGATAGAAATATCGGTAGAATGCTTGATTGCCGAAGTGACGGAAACTGCAAGTTCGGGCGCGCTTGTGCCGAACGCCACCACCGTTAGCCCGATCACCAAGGGGGATATCCGCATTTTCCGCGCGGCGCCCGCGCTTCCGTCCACAAACCAATCCGCGCCCTTAACTAAGAGCACGAATCCCAAAAGCAACAAAAAAATCTGTAAAGCTAACATACCCTACCGCCTTTATGTATATGCTCGAAGTCTCATCGTTCGGAAAACCGAACCGCCGCCGACACGAAATTTCTTTCGGGGTATGTTGCCGCGGCGCAAAACGGATTACTCCCTTTCGGCTAAAAAATTGTAACGCTTGCAAAAAAAAATGTCAAGCGGGTTTTTATGCGGAATGAAATTTTATTACCAAATACATACGCCGTTTTTTAAAGTTCTACCCGACGCGCCGCCGATATTGCACATGAACACGCATTGTAAATACAATCATTACTTTACGATCTATTTGCCGTATCGCCAATATTACATTATGAAGCGGTTACACGCAATACTTTTCCCATTCGCTGCGCAGTCAGCTGCGCGCATATGAAATAAACTATAAATACCGTCATTACTTTACGATCTATTAGCCGTATCGCCAATATTACATTATGAAGCGGTTACACGCAATACTTTTCCCATTCGCTGCGCAGTCAGCTGCGCGCACATGAAATAAACTATAAATACAGTCATTACTTTACGATCTATTGCCGTGCCGCCATAATTACATTATGAAGCGGCTGCAACGATGCGCCCTTTTCGCCGCATAACTAATTACCGCAATGATATAAAAATCGCCGCAACCGTTTTAAATACGGGCGGCGATTTGCAGCGATCAAGAAAGCGGCGGTTCCGCTTGTTGCGCTTTTCCTTTTTCCTTTATTTTTTCCTGCGCGAGGAAGTAAATTTCTTCCGTCGCAAACGAAAGTTTGGTAAGCTGATCGCGGTTATTTACGGGGTGCAGCCAATAACTGTCGTCTGCGGTAGAAATATCTACACAGTCGCCGAAAATATTTTTCTTATACTTCTCTTTACGGAAAGGATAATCGTATTCTACGTGAATGCTTTCCAATTCCGTGCCCGCCCATTCGAGTTTCTTTTCTTCCCCGTACGCGGTGCAATACAGTTTTGTTCCCTCGCACGACTGCACGAGCCTGCCCCTGCCTTGATCGTAAAACCGCTTCGCGTTGGGAAGCGTATGCACGGTAACTTCGTCTTCGTAATAATACGTTCCCTCGCGCACTTCCCTGCGCACGTTTTCCCGCTCCCAACGGAACCAATCGGGAATGTGCGAAAACTCCGTTTCTCCTTCCTCGGCGGAAAGTTCCCCCAGCTCGCTCATCTGCCATGCCTTGCCGCAGGCGGAACACCACAGGCGGGTGCCTTCCGAATACATTTTAAATTCCGTATTGCAGCACGGGCACTGGTACAGAATATGATGCAGCCCGTTTGCGCGGCGGGGATATTTGTTTTCGATGCCCATTTCCCGCTGATAAGCATAATCGTCCCGCTCGAACGCCTTGCGGATACGCGCGTTCAGCTCTTCGGAAGAAAGTTCTTTTGTTTCTTTTGCCGTTGCGATCAATTCCAAATCGGCGCGGAGGGGAAGTTTCTGCTCCGTTTTATTCCATTGCGGAGACATAACGAAATTCCCGTACATGCGCAACACGACGACGGGAAGTCCCATCAGCCTGCACATTTTGCCCATCGCGTCGGGCAGGAAAGAAGCGCAACCGTCTAACGTGTACCGCGCTTCGGGATAAACGCAAACGATATCCCCGTAATGCTCGGCGGCGTATTTCATATTGCGAATCAACGAATAGTCTTTTACGAATTTCCGCTTGCAAATGCAGCCCATTGTGCGCATGATCCCGTCGCCCACGTCGCGCACCGCGTCGATCGCGACGACGTTGTTGGAATGGTACGGGCTTGTCGCTTTGAACATTACGTAAAAATCGGTCATGCTCGCGTGCGTTGCCAACAGCAGATAAGGGGGCTTGATCCCTTCCATTCCCTTTTTGCAAATGGTCAGCTTTCTGCCCCGAAAATGCGGTTTTACCACGAACTGACGCGCAAACCACATTAAAAAACGGTTTTGTTTTTTGGGGCGGCGCGTAAAATCGTACCGCTTGATTTTGTTGTTATCCACAACTGTTTTCTCCTAAGATTGTTAAGAAACTATATCTTTTTGTATTATAACAGAACAGAAAACGGTTGTCAATCCCTTTTGTTACAGAAAACTTTCCGCTAAAATTTTCAGCCCTATTGCGACTAAAATCACCCCGCCCGTAAGTTCCGCTTTGTCCGAAAAGCGGTTGCCGATTTTTCTGCCCGCGGCGACCGCGAACAGCGAAAGTGAAAACGTAACCGCGCCGATATCGAATGCGCACCCCCATACCGAAAAGGGAAGCCCAGCCGTTTGCTCGGCGGCGAGCAGCGTAATGCCTACGGCGAGCGCGTCGATGCCGGTTGCGATCGCCTGCAAAATCAGCCTACCCGCATTGACAGAACGGGGCTTTGCAAGCAGACCGCCCTCTTTCCCCCGCCAACCGTCTGCCGCCATTTTTCCGCCGATAAAGGCGAGCAGGGCAAACGAAAGCCACGGCGCGACCCGTTCGACGAAAACGGAAAACAGCTTTCCGCCGAAGTAGCCGATAACGGGCATAAAAAACTGAAACAGCCCGAATAAAAATGCGGCAAACAGCGCTTTGCGCGCGGACATGTTCGGCTCCGCCATGCCGTTGGTCATGCTTACGGCAACCGCGTCCATCGAGAGCGCGGCGCCGATCAATAAAATTTCCCATACAGACATATTGCATTCCCCACCGTGTAAAACTTAAATAAAAAAAGACTTATGCGCGGAAAACACTCCGTGCATAAGTCTTGTCGTTTCAGGTAAAACCCGCGGAAATACCTTCCGCATTATGTGGACGTTACCGCTGTTTTTAACAGCCGACTACTCCCCTATGACCGTATTTGGATTATATCATTTTCCGCTTTACATTGTCAACGGTTTGCATTATAATATGCGTATGGCTTACGAAATATTTTTAAAAAAAGGGGAAGAAAAGCGCATTGCCGCCGGGCACAGCTGGGTTTACGCCAACGAAGCAGCGCGCATCGAAGGGAAAGATAAGAACGGCGCGCTTGCGACCGTGCGCGCGTTCGACGGAAGATATATCGGAAAAGGATATATTAACCACGCTTCCAAAATATTGGTGCGCATATTTCTGCGCGGGAGCGAAGACGATTCGGACGAGCTGTTTTACGAACGCATTCACCGCGCGAACGCTTACCGCCTTTCGCTGGGATACGAAAATTGCTATCGCGCCGTTTTTGCCGAATCGGACGATCTGCCCGCGCTGATCGTAGATAAATACGGCGATTATCTTTCCGTGCAAATTCTTTCTTTGGGCATGTATTTGCGCAAACAGCGCATAATCGGCGCGCTTGTAAAAGAGTTTTCCCCCAAGGGGATCTACGAGCGGTCGGACGTAGCTGTACGCAAAAAAGAAGGTTTGCCAGAAGAAACGGGCGTTTTATACGGCGACATTCCCGATCGGGTGCAAATTACCGAAAACGGGATAAAAATGCTTGTCGATATCAAGCGCGGGCAAAAGACGGGGTACTTCCTCGATCAAAAGGAAAACCGCTTTGCGGCGCGCCGCTATGCGCGGGGAGAGGTGCTCGACTGCTGTTGCAACAGCGGCGGATTTTCGCTGAACGCGGCGACGGCGGCGGAACGCGTTACCGCCCTCGACGTTTCCGAACTCGCCCTCGAAACGGTAAAAAACAACGCCGAACTCAACGGCTTTCGCAATATCCAAACGGACTGCGGCGACGTGTTCGAAAAACTGCGCGCTTACAAAGCGGAAGGCAAAACGTTCGACTGCGTGATATTGGATCCGCCCGCCTTTTGCAAAAGCGCGAGCGAAATTCAAGACGCATGCCGCGGATACCGCAATTTAAACCTTTCGGCAATGAAGCTGGTGAAAAAGGGCGGATTTTTGATCACCTGTTCCTGTTCCCGTTACGTTACCCCGCAGCTGTTCGAAAAGGCGCTTACGGAAGCGGCAAGCGCTTCGGGCAGACGGGTGCGGGTTGCGGAAACGCGCACGCAAGCGCCCGATCACCCCGCGCTGCTCTCTTCGGAAGATACCCATTATTTAAAGTTTTACGTACTGCATATGGAATAAACAAAACGCGGACAGTAAGGGTGTGTTTGATAGGGATTAAAGCAAGGACGATAATCGGTTCTTGCTTTTTTAGTGCGGTTATGCTATAATTATTGTACGATAAACAGTAATTTATTGGAGTAAAAAATTAAGACATTCCCAAGAAATGTCGGCAACGAAATAACAAGGAGGTGGTCGCTTGAAAAAGGAATTGAAAATAGCTGGATATTTATTCTCGGCGATATTTTTCGCTATTTTTGCTTTTTTATTTATTGATGCATTCCATCAGTATCCGAATCTTGAAGAAGCGTATATATTAAAAACCGAAGGTCGTAATGTTCAAGCCACGATAGACGACTTTTATACTGGTGTTTCGTCAAATGCCGCATATTCTACGTATTATTTGCATTATATGTACGAAGAAAACGAAATGACTTGGACGGGTATTATAGAATATAATCATAGAGATGATACGACAGATAGAAATGCATTAATTTCTTATTATAAGTCAATGATTGGAAACAAAGTAGAAATAACGATTGATCCGAATAGTACGAATTGTATGCTTTCAGAAGACGTAGATCCACTGTATAATAAAATATATAGAAATGAGATTTTACGGTTTTCATTTGGCGGAGTGGGGTTGGTTGGATCAATAGCGTTTTTTGTTTGGTTTCTGATTCGTCTTAAAAAAGGCAAAAAAGCAGATAGTTGTAAGTTTATTAAAGATAAAGAAGATTTATAAAAAGTACTTAATTTCGAGAAACAAGAACAAGTTGCTTAATTTCAATTTTTCGTTACAAATGTTAAAATGAAAAAGTATAGCGCACTATACTTCGAAAACGAAGATAGTGCGTTGTTTCTTTGCCCACAAGGAAATCCCTATAACAGATCGCCATATCGTCCGCGTTTTTTATTTATTCGTTTATAGGAACGCTTGCATCCGAACAGCGCACGGTAAGCCCAGTTAATTCCCCAAACCAATATTCATCTTTCTCTACTTTATTCCATTCTTCCGCCGTGCCCTCGTACACGATTTCGCTTACGGCGGGGCAAACGACAAACGCATAATTGCCGATCCGCTTTACGCTGCGGGGAAAGGTGACAGAGGTCAGCAAAGCGCAATCGACAAAGGCGCCTACCGCGACGATTTTCGTACTTGCATGAACGGTGCAAGCGACAAGTTGGTTATCTTCCGTTCCGATCAGCACCATATATTTATTCTGCGAATTGCCCAAATAGCAGCCCGTTTCGAATACGTTGTACGTCATATTGCAATCTTCGAACGCGCTTCCGCCCACAAATTGCAAACTGTCGGGCAGCGAAATTTTTTCCAGCCGTTCGCCCCCGCAAAAAGCTTGCTCTTCCAAGCGGAGCAATCCTTCGGGAAGGTGTACGCTTATAAGAGAACTACAACCGTAAAACGCGTTAAAATTTCCGTCGCCTTTTCGGGAACCGTAACGGACGTAAGTTCCGTGCATTCGTAAAACGTCGACTCGCCGATCGAAACCACCGTATTCGGCAGCGATACGCTTTTCATTTTATGGCGGGCAAACGCGCTGTCGCCCACGGCGGTAACAGGCTTTTCCCGATACGTTTCGGGCACCGTAATTGCCTCTTCCCCAATCGTTAAAGTGCTTCCCTTTACGCAATAACTTTCTCCGTCTTGGTTCAGCGTAAACACCAAACCCTCTATAGTGTTTTTTCCGTAATCGGCGGCGGTACGTTGCCGCTGCCGCCGTTGTTTTCCGTTCCGCCGCTTCCCTGTTCGCCGCACGCCGCAAGAGCCAACGAACAAACAAGCGCGCCGATCAGTACAAATACCGTTATACAACTTTTCCCTTTCATACCAACCCTCCGTTTTCTATTATATAACACACACCCGCCTGCATCGAGAATACAAGAAAATATTTCGGCGTTTCCTCTTTTTTGGGCACGGGCGAACACTGTGAGGACGCATGATATCCTGCTTTTACGCCGCATGAATGATCTAACAAACAGCGTGCCGCAAGAATTCCGTATGCTTATTTCTCATACCATACCCCGCGTTAAGTAAAAATCTATTCCGCTGTTTCCTCTTTTTTCGGCTGCGGATACCACTGCGCAAGTTCGCCGATTCTGTTCATAGGCACGGGCGAACACTGCGCGGATACGTTACGTTCTACCTTAACGATCGTTCCCCGCAAAAGCGTTCCCTGCCGTCCCGCGGGCGCAAGCGCTTCATCCCCCGCTTCCGCCTGCGAAAAGGGGCATAAATACCAATACGGGCGATCCGCATACGCCGGCTCGCGGAATACCACTTTTGCAAAAGTATGGTATCCTACGTCGGCAATCACGCCGCCGCTTAACGAATGGATCATGTTGTTTCCTCCTTTTAAAACAGGGGCGCGAACGCCTTTGCGACTTCGCACAGCCCCCGCCATACCACGCTTTTTTTGGCGTCCGCTTCCGTCTGCAAAGCGGAAACTTCGAACGTTTCTTCAAAATCCCGTTTTAAATCGATCAGCGCGCGCGTTTGAAACATGAGCACCGCGTTTTCGAAATGGTGCAAAAAGGATCGGTAATCGAGATTGATGGTTCCGACTACGCCGATCTCGCCGTCTGCCAAAAAACTTTTTGCATGTATAAAGCCCGGCGTGTACTCGTAAATTTTTACCCCGCCTTTGATGAGCGGCATATAATTAGAGCGGGTAAGCGCAAAGGGAATTTTTTTATCGGGAATATGCGGCGTAACGATGCGTACGTCTACCCCCCGCCCCGCCGCCTGCAACAGCGCTTCGCGCAGACGGTGATCGATAATCAAATAGGGCGTTGTGATATACACGTACTCTTTCGCCTCGTTTATGATATTCAAATATACGTCTTCGCCGATGCTGCGCTCGTATAAGGGGCGGGGTCCGTCGCCGTACGGCTGCACGTACCCTTCCCCCTCGAAACGGGGATATTCCGCCGAAAGATAGGGGGTAAAATCTTCCGCCTGCTTTTCGCGGAAATTATACGTTTGCAAAAACATTAAAACAAGGCTTTTTACCCCTTTCCCCTCCATGCGGATAGCGGTATCCTTCCAATGCCCGAAAGGATGCGTCGCGTTTACGTATTCGTCCGCAAGGTTAATCCCGCCCGTGTAACCGATCGTTCCGTCGATCACGGCGATCTTGCGGTGGTCGCGGTTGTTGTGCACGTTGCTTACGACGGGAACGAACGGAGAAAATTTTACGCACTTGATCCCCCGTTTGCGCAGACCGCGGGCGTAGCCTGCGCGCAGTTTGCCCATGCAGCCGATATCGTCGTACAGCATGCGGACTTCTACGCCTTCCGCCGCCTTGCGCGTTAAAATATCCAAAATCGCGTTCCACATAACGCCGCGCGCAACGACGAAATATTCCAAAAAGATAAAGTTTTTCGCGCCCTCTAAATCCTCTTTCAGCCGTTCGAAAAACAATTCGCCCGTCGCAAAATATTCCGTCTTGGTGCCCGCATGCGCGATCGCGAGGGAAGTGCTGCGGCGAAGCGACGTGCTCAACCCCGCCCAGCGCCCCCAATCGGCGGAAAGCCGTTCGTCGGATACGGCGGGATACAAAAAGGGTTTTGTGCGCTCGTACAGCGCGGCGAACCGCCTTCTGTTTCGGCGCGAAGGGCGGTTATGCGAAAATACCGCATAGATCGCCACCCCGAACACGTTTAGCACGATCACCGTGATCAGCCAAGAAACTTTTGTTTCGGGCACCATATCGCGGTTGGCGATATTCAGCACGGTGATAAATACGATCAGCCAACCGACCGCCGTTACGGCAAGCGAGATCCAACGGGAAGCGACGGGAAACGCCGCTTCAAGAATCTGCTCTAAAATATAAATTCCCGTAAACACGAGAAGAACGTCTACGATAAACGTTAAGATAATCGTAAGCGCGATAAAAGTAAACCGACTGAATAATTTTTTCATAGTTTTTTCCGTTGCCGCGCCGTTTGCGCGCGCACTTCGTACCCCTTGATTATACCACCCGCGCGCAATTTTCAACCGCTCGATATATCGAATACCGTGCAGCCGCAGGGCGCGGGCGAGCAAGAATAACTGCCGCTTAAACGGACGTCGGCGCGGGGAGAATGCAGTTTGCGCAAGTTTGCAAGTCCGTAAAACGCGGTGGGAGAAATGCGCGCGGCACTTACCCCGCAAGCGTTTATTTCGCGCAAATTTGCACTGCCGTAAAAGGCGTAAGGTGTAAGCGCGCCGCCCGTAACCGTTACCTTTTTTAAACTTGCGGGAGGAACGTTCCCTTCGAACAAATAGGCGAATTCCCCGCAATAAAAAGAAGTTTTATCGTCGGCAAAGTTTCCCGCAAAGGGAATCGTCAACTCTTCCAACTGCGCGCAGGGGGAAAGCGCGCCCCGCTCGCATGCAACGTAACTTTCCGCAGTTAACGTTTTTACGTGCGGAAGCGCGGCGATCAGTTTTTTGCCGCCTACCGTTTGGGTGTACAGCGCGCCGTCTTGCACAACAAAAGGCGGGTATGCGTTCAGTTCGCTTACGGCGGAGCCGCATAAATCGCCGGCGCCGATCTGCGCATTTGCGCCCAAGATCAAGCGAACGGCTTTCGTCTTTATAAGCGCGCCCGTTGCAAGCGTTCCCGAAATGAAAACGACTTCTTCCGCCGCCCGCGCCGCCGTACGCCTAAGCCTATCCCCTTCCCAACAGAACCAATCGCCGTCGTACCACAAACGGCGTTCCGTTTTGCGGGTGAGCGCGGCGCGTTCTAACCGCGTTGCGCCCTCCGTATTCAGCGCAAGCAGTTCCGCAAGCGGCGTATCCGAATGCAGCGCCCGAAAAACGCTTTTCGCTTTATCGCCCGTTGCAATAGCGCCCGTTACCCCGCCGCGCAATAAAATAATTTCCTCTTCCGTACAATCCGCCGTATCGCGAAACGCGGAAGCAAAACTTTCGCGCGTTATCCTTCCGTCCGCCCAGCTGCAAACATAAACTTCAAAAGCGCCGCCGAAAACGCCGCGCAACGGAATAACGGGCAAACAGCATAAAAAGGTTACAAATACCGCAGCGAGAAAGGCGCATAACGCGCGCTTCAAACGGCTATTCCCACTTTAAGCGGTGAAGCTCCCCCTGCGAGGAAAGACCGCGAAATTCGTTTTGGCGCAATCCCTCGTATACCGCAATCGCGACCGTGTTGCTTAAATTGAGCGAACGCGCTTCTTCCCGCATGGGCACGCGCACGCATGCTTCTTTGCGATTTACAAGCAGTTCTTCGGGCAAGCCCTTCGTTTCTTTGCCGAATACGAGAAAATCCCCCTCGCGAAATTGCGCTTGGGTATACGCGACGGGCGCCTTCGTCGTAAAATAATGAAACCGCCCCTGCGGATAGCGCGCGAACAATTCTTCGATTCCGTCGTAATAGCGCACGTCGAGCAAGTGCCAATAATCCAGCCCCGCGCGCTTTAAATATTTATCCGAAACTTCGAACCCGAGCGGGCGAACCATATGCAGCGTACAGCCCGTTGCCGCGCACGTGCGCGCGATATTGCCCGCGTTTTGCGGAATTTCCGGCTCGACCAAAACCACATGAAACATTTTTACACTTAACCGCCTTTCTCTTTTGTTTGTTTTATTGTACGATAAATTACGCTGTTTGGCAACAAAAATTTCCCCGACGCGCGAGGAAATTTTTTGCCGTTAAAATTTTTTGAAATTGCTTGACATTTTTTAAAAATTTTTTTATAATCGTTTGCGTCGGTTTAAAACCGACCTTAAAATTTTGCTTACCCAACCCATATTTTTTCTCATTAAAAAGCCGAACGGATCACCGCTCGGCTTTTTAAGTTTTTCGTTATCTCAGGTATCTGCCCTGCGCGCTTTCGCGCACGTAATATACCTGTACTTCGTCGCCCGTGTTCGCATCGATATAAACGATATAGCTGTCTTCGCCGTACGAACATTCGAATTCGTATGCAAGCGTTTCCAGCCCGTCTACGGGAATCAGCGCAAGGTGCGCCGCGTTCGCTTCCAACCCGCGCGCAAGCATTGCCTGCGCTTCCGCCTGCGAAAGTTCCGTTTTATAAGAACGTTCGCCGTAGTTTAAATGGTAACCGGAAGCGTCTAACCCAACCACTCTGCCGCGCGATTCGCACACGCGCACGCGGATCATATCGGGATAAGCGCGCACGCCGCCGTCGTTGGAAACGTACGTGATGTCGGCAACCATGCCCGCATCGGAAAGCCACACCGCGTCTACGTTGTGAATGCCCAACCCCGCAAGGAATTCCCGTGCGAGTTTATCGCTCGTTTCCAAATCGAAATTCTTTTGCGTGCATGCTTCGTACGTGTCGAAGAACGCGAGCTTGCCCCCTTTCTTGGTGATCTGCGCAAAGATCTCGATCTCGTTTTCATCCGTCAAAACGAAGTTGTAGCACTGCATGTCGCGCGCAACCGTTTCGCCCGTGTAGCAAACCGAACGGATATGATAGTTGTTCAAATACGTTTTTACCAACTCTTCCGCGCGGGCAGAGGTGACCTCTTCCTGCGAAGAAAGTTTGTTGTCGCCTACGTTGCCTTCGCCGGAGAAGGGCGCGTCTACCGTTTCTTCCGGTTCCGCATGCGTGCCCTGACCGATTTCGCCGAACTTCTGCGAAACGGAACCTTCTTTGCCTTCGAGGAACATCATCATGTCTTTTTCCGTCATGTGGTTGGCAAGATCGTTCAGTTCCTTGTGCAGCGCGGTGTTCACGTTGTACAAATAAGAAATGGTATTGCGTTCCGTCTGCGTCAACGTTTTGCCCGCCGCGATTTTCGCAAGCAGGGTGCGCGCATATGCGTTCGTCTTGTTTACGAACGCGGAAATATCCGTGCCCGTCGCCGCGTCTACGGGGCAGCGTTCGATCGCGCTTTCGAGCAGCGCGCTGTCTACAAGCACTTCGGTAAGCAGCTTTCTCTGTTCGTTCGCGCCCGAAGATACGCGCAATTTACCCAAGTTGTCGTCCATATCCTCGGATACGGAAACCATTTCATACAGCGTGCTGCGAAATCCGTTCTGCGCGGAAAGGGTCATGTCGTTCATGCGGAAGTAACCCGCCGTAACCACCGTTGCAAGCGCAAGGCACGCAACCCCCAAAGAGATGGTAGCCGCAAGCCAGCCGCCGAATCCGGGCGCGTGCTTTCTGCGTTCCGTCTTCTGTTCGCGCTTGTGCTTGCTCTTTTCCGCTTTGCGCGCGTGCGCCGCTTCGCGCGCCTTTAACTTTTGTTCGCGCGCTTTATCCTGCGCTTCCTGCTTTTGCCGCTTTAACGCAAGACGCTCTTTCTTTTCCCGTTCCAAACGGCGGCGCTTATCCGCCTTGGATTCGTTTTTCAGCATTTCTCTGCGCGCGATTTTTTCCGCGCGGCGTTCCGCCTTTTTTTCTTTTAAAGCAGCTCTGCGTTCGTCTGCCTTTGCTTTGCGCTCCGCTTTTTTCGCCGCGATCTGCGCTTTGTGCGCAAGTTTCTTTTCTTTGATCGCCGCCTTTTTTTCCAGCTTCTTCTGCTTTAACTCTGCTTTTTTCATGAGTTTCTTTTCTTTCTTCGCAGCTTTTGCCTGCGCCGCGCGAATGCGCTTTTCCGCCGCCGCGCTTTCTTTTTCCGCCTTTTTATCGGCGCGCTTTTCCGCCTTCTTTAAAGTCGTTTTCGCGCTTTGATCGGGCGGAGACTTTTTTACCGCGGCCTTCTTTTTCGCGGCTTTTGCGGTTGCGGATTTCTTTGCGGCGGGCTTCTTTGCCGTCGCTCTGCGGTTTTGATTTGCCGCCTCTTCGCGCGACTGCTTTTCGATCGCTTCTACCTTTTCCGCTCCGCTGGATACGTCGTTTCCGATTTTTTTCTTTTCCATATCTCCTCCTTAAATGGCAAACACGTGTTTACCGATCACCGTTACCGTTTGACGGTTAAAAATCCATGCGCTGGTCGCAACGGCGGGATTGTAATAGTACAGGCACCCGTAAGTGGGATCCCACCCGTTGAACGCGTCGCGCGCGGCGTCGTATGCCGTCTGATTGGGTTCGAGGTTGATCTGCCCGTCTGCGACCGCGGTAAACGCGCCCTTTTGGTAGATCACGCCCGAAACCGAGTTGGGGAAAGAAGGGCTTTTTACGCGGTTTAAAATTACCGCGCCGATCGCCACCTGACCCGTGTAGCTTTCCCCTCTGCCCTCCGCATAGATGGCTTTCGCCATTAAATAGAGGTCGGAAGAGGTATAGTTCGAACCGCCGGACGAAGGTTTCTTTTGTTCGCCCTGTCCGTCGAGGACTTTGTAGGAATCGTTCATGCCGAGCGCGGCGTAAGTCGCTTTCCCTACTACGCCGTCTGCCGTAAGCCCGTTCTTTTTCTGGAACAAGATCACCGCCTGCTTCGTGCCCGAACCGAACACGCCGTCTACCGAGCCTTTGTAATAGCCCCATTGCTTCAATCTGCGCTGAACTTCCTTCACTTCGCCGCCCGAACTCCCCTGACGGAGCACTGCGGTTTCGACGACGGCAGTCTGCGCCGTATCGGTCGCGTAGGGTTGCACGCGGGTGATTCCGTATGCCGCCGCACCTGCGACGGTCGCGGACAACGCGAGCGACAACGCGCCGATTGCCAAAATCTTCTTCATTTATTTTCCTCCTGTCCGTAATATTTGTAATCGTAAAAAATTTATGCGAAGTTTTTGCAAACGCCCTTTTTTGCAAAAATTTTTAAAGAAAAAAGCCCTCTTAAAAAAGAGAGCCGCTATAAAAATTTAATTTTCTTTGCCGAAAAAGTTACGGATGATTTCCGCAATTTTGCTTTTGTAAACCACGTTTCCGTTGCCGCCCGCAAAGCACAGCGGCGGATATACAACGCACCACCAATTATCCCCTTCGCCCGTGCCAAGTTCCAAAATCAGCGCGTCGTACACGCCTGCGGAAAGCGTTACGTCTTCGTACACGCGGGTAGGAAATTCTTCCTGCCGAAGACTCGCCCGCGCGCCGTAGGTAAACCCGTGTTCCCGCAAAATTTTATCCGCCTGCTTTTCCGCCTCGCCCAATAACCCCTTTACCGTTTGCATCGCCTCTTCTTTCGTTTCGCACTGCGCTATAAACGGCGTTAAAAATTTTACGACCCCGTCGCGCACGATATATTTTACCCGCTGATCTTCTTCGCCGTTGGAATTGGCGCGAATATGTACGCGCAAATATTCTCCCCGTTCCGCCGCCTGCGCGTTGTTTCCGCCGAACGCAAGCGCGATGCCCGCGATCGCCGCGATCAATAAAATACAGATAAACGTCTTTTTCATAAAAATAACCTCCGCTTTGCTTACGCGAAGGTTATTGCCTTATCTTATCACTTTTATACCTATCATTTTTGTAAATCTTCCGCACCGTCTTCCCGATACTCGATCACGTCTTCTACCCTGCAATGCAATATCGAACAAAAGTCGTCTATCTTCGCCGTACTGATTCCCATTCCCTTTCGAATGCGATCGAGCGTGCTGCTGCTGATATGATATCGGGTCACAAGCGTATAAGTGGATTCGCCTTTTTCCCGCAACGTTCTCCAAAACGGCGCGTAACTAATCATAATTCAATTATAATATGTAGCCTAATACTTGACAATAGTCATAATTTAGACTATAATGTGAATATCAGACTAAAAAAATTGAATACGGAGGAAGATGTATGAAAGATTGGTATTCCGAAGCAGATGCGGCGGTAACCGAAACGGCGGAAGCTATTTGCAAATTCCGCGAAGAAGAAGCGTTTTACAACGCAGAATTGCAAAAGCTGAAAAACAGGCAAATTACCGCGCCCGCGGTATTCAACATTGCGTTGAAAAATTTAGAAGAAGAGTATGAAAAACATCGCGAAAACTGCTTTTTCAACGGTACATACGCGAACAAAAAAGAACAGAAAAGCGAACTTATCACCGCGCTGAGATTTTGCGCGGCATGCCTTGCCGTAAACGATGTGGTCGTAAATGCGTATCAGCAGGTAAAAATGGACATTTTAACCGTTATGCAGCACGAACTTGCCCGCGTCAACGGAAGAAGACTTTGCGACGAAGCGTTTCAAAAAGCGTTGGCTGCCCGTTTATTGCCACTGGCGAAAAAGCATTCTTCGCCGAGCGGACTTATGCTGTTCCTGTTCGGGCTGTTTTCGTTGTTCGGAAAAAGCGCCAAACAACAAAAAATTTACGAACAAATGAAAATGTACTGCGGACTGCGGGAATTGGAACTGCGCTCCGACCGGAAAAAACTGCAACATTACGAAGGGTGTAATTTTTCCGCATGCGGAAAAAGCATTGCGCTGGCAGTGGAATGCGAAAAAGCGATCGACGCAAAGTATGCCGAATGGGATCGCCTAAACAAACAGATCGACGAGCAATACAACGCGGAATTTCAAAGCACCAAAGAAAAAATATTTCAATACCTTAATCGCATTCCCGAAAACTACCGCAACGAACAAACGCTGAACGGCGCGGCGCAGCTTTTGGAAGCGGGCAAAGCGGAAACGATGAACGACATTTATAAAATTGCGGAGGAAAACCTTTCATGAAAAACATTAAACTGTACGGCAGCGGATACGGAGACGTATACGAAGTAAACGACTGGGGCGATATTATAACGAGCGGCGGCATGCGCACGGGATACTCGCTGCGCGGAAGCGATCTTGTAGATGAAAGCGGGCGCACGATCGGATTTTTACACTTCGGCAACGTCGATTACGCGAACGATTACAGCGGATCGCAACCTTTTCGGCGGTATCAAGAACTGTAACGAAAAAGGCTTCCGATGATCGGAAGCCTTTTTTTATTCGTTTTCGAGCAGATCGCGCATGCCGCTTGCCGTATACAGTTTTGCACTTTCTACCGTAACCCGAAATGCGTGAAACGTTTCGTCTTGCGCAGTAGCATGGTGTTTTAACAGATTGGGGCAATCGTTCAGCATTTGCGCTTTTACAGTCATATCGAAACACTCTTCCGCAAATCCGTCTACACGGATCCAATCGCGCGTGCCTGCCTTTAACGCGACGATCTGCACGTTTCCGTTTTTCTTTAACTGCTCGAACACGGGTTTGCCCGCGCCCGCGCTAAGATAAAGCGCGCCGCCGATTTCCGTCACCGCGCCGAACGGTCTGCCCGCGGGCTTGCCGTCGTTTACCGTAAGCAGCATAAACGCGCCGCATTCCCTTAAAAACTCCGCCGTTTCATTCATAGGACCGTCCTCCGTAAAATCAATCATTTTTTATCCGAATACTCGATTGTGCCGCTTTCCGCGTTTATCAAACGCGTATTTTTTAAATTATGCCGATAGATTGCTTTTGCATTACATAATTTTTTAACCGAACGCCTAATCGCTCCGCTTCCTGCTCTTGTACAAGGGTATATCCCCTTCCCTCGAAAAAAGGCTTCGCCGTGATCGACGCATACGTTTTTACAGCGGAAAATCCCTTTTCCAACCGATCGCACAGCGCAGCGGCAATGCCGCAATGCTGAAACTTTTTATGCACGTACAGAAAATCCAAACAGCCCGCGCCGTCGATACTACCGAACCCGACGATCACGCCGTCGATTTCGGCAATCAACGTGCGCTGAGCGGATAGATCTTTGCGGCGCGTATTCAAACCGCCGCAGCCGTTTATCCAGGCACAAATTTGTTCCGCTGTGTAATGCGCGCAATTAACTGCCGTCACCGTTTCGCGAAACAAATGCGCCACGCAAGGAAAATCGGAATCTTTATATTTTCGTACGGTAATGTTCTTATTAGCCATTTTATTCGGCGGAGCAAATTATGCCGCCGCCCAAACACTGTATTTCGTCGTACAGTACGGCAAACTGCCCTTCGGTAACGGCACGCTGCGGGCTATCGTAGATCACTTTTAAAGAACGCTCTCCCGTGCGGATCACGTGTACCTTTTGCTCTTCTTGGCGATAGCGGAATTTCGCCGTGCAATCAAATTCCCTTTGCGCGGGCGGATAAGGAATGTAGTTCATCTCTTCCACCGTACAAGAATCGGAATACAAGGGCGATTCGTCCCCATGCGAAACATACAGCACGTTGTTCTTTAAATCTTTTTTTACGACGAACCATCTGCCGTCCTCTCCCTTTCTTCCGCCGAGGTCTAACCCTCTGCGCTGCCCCAAAGTATAATACATTAAGCCCAAATGCTCACCTACCCGCTCCCCTTCTAACGTGCGGATCTCCCCCGGCTGCGCGGGCAAATATTCCTGCAAAAATTTGCGGAAGTTCCGCTCGCCGATAAAACAAATGCCCGTAGAATCTTTCTTCTTCGCGGTCGCAAGTCCGTTTTTTTCCGCGAGCGAACGCACTTCGCTTTTATCGTACGCTGCAAGCGGGAACAGCACGCCCTCTAACTGCTGCTGCGAAAGCTGATTTAAAAAGTACGTTTGATCTTTGTTTTTATCCTTTGCCTTTAACAAGCGATGCACGCCGTTCTCGTGCGAAATTCCGCAATAATGCCCCGTGGCAATGTAATCTGCCCCCAACTCTTTTGCGTATTCTTTAAACGGACCGAATTTAATTTCGCGGTTGCACAATACGTCGGGATTGGGCGTTCTGCCCGCACGGTATTCGCGTAAGAAGTAAGAAAAAACCCGCTCCATATACTGCGCGGAAAAATTTACGGTAAAATAAGGGATATCGAGCAACCCGCTCACTCTGCGCACGTCCTCGAAATCTTCTTCCGCCGTGCACGCACCGTTTTCGCCCGCCTCTTCCCAATTTTTCATAAATAATCCGACAACGCGATAGCCCTGTTCTTTTAACAACAACGCCGCCACCGAACTGTCTACCCCGCCGCTCATTCCCACGACGACCGTTTTTTGCGCCATAACCGAAATTTCCCGAAAAAATTTTTCTCTATTTTACCATATTTGCGCAAAAATTTAAAGCATTTTTATTCCGATTGTGTTATAATACTTGCCGAAAGAAGTTTTAACGCCCTTTCGCCTTACAATCAAATATGCACTCGTAGCGCAATTGGATAGAGTGTCAGCCTCCGACGCTGAAGGTTGTGGGTTCGATTCCCGCCGGGTGCACCAAAAAATGCCGCATTTTCCGAAAAACAAACTGCGGCATTTTTTTATATTTCATTTTCATGCCAATTTTAAGAACCATATTTTAAAACAAACATATAATACAGTACGATACAATTTAACAGCTACATATTCCGCTTTTAATTACTACATATTCGGCTTCCGTTACGAAGGCCGGTATGTAGTATTTTTTTAGGAGCTTTATATATGAAAATATCTAACCAATCGAACGTTACTTATAACGCAGTAGCCCCCAACAAAGCCGGCACCCCCGGCAGCCTTGCAAGCAACACCGTGAATACGGAAGTACTGTCTTACGAAATATCGAAAGTGATCAGCTGCGACAAAACGATGGCAACAGAAGGAGAAACCGTTCATAATACGATAACGATCACAAACAATTCGGAAACAAAATAACGTACACTTTTCTTTCCAACCCCACGCCCAACGGCGCAAGTTACGTTGCAGGCAGCGTAAAAGTAAACGGCGTCGCACAACCCGATTATAACATGATAAACGGATTTTATCTTCCCGATTTAAACCCCGGCGAAATGCTTACCGTCGAATACGATATGCAGATCAACTCCCCTATGACGGTATCGCCCGTTACCGATACTTCCGAGTTTCAATATACCGTAACCGATCCCGTAAGAGGCGAGGTATCTTTTTCCGAATATACAAATCCCATTTCGATAAACGTGGTTTCGCCAAACTCAGCGTGGTAAAAAGCGTGGATAAAGCGTTTGCGGTGAAGGGCGAAACGTTGACCTATACGGTTACGTTTACGAACGAGGGAAATATCAACATCAACGATATTTACTTTACCGACAACATTCCGCAAGGCACCACTTTTGTGGAAAAATCCGTACGGATCAACGGTCAGAATATTCCCGCTTACCGCCCGGATATCGGTTACAGCGTGGCAAATTTGCCACCCGACGACAGCGCGACGACGAGCTTTCAGGTAACGATAGATTGATCGAAGGGGGGTACGTTATGCGAATACCCAATCAGTTAAACGTCACTTACGGCGCCGTTCTGCCGAACGGAAGAAGAATTTCGGAACGCGCGGAAAGTAACGCCGTCAGCACGGAAATTTTAACCTATTCCGTTTTAAAAGAGATCCGGTCGGATAAAACAATCGTCCGCGCGGGGGAAAGCGCGCATAATACCGTTACGGTGACCAACCGTTCGGCGGCAAAGCTGTTCGGCAACTATCTTACGATATTGCAGCCGAACGATGCAAACTTTGTTGCAGGAAGCGTAAAGATTAACGGCGTCGCGCAACCCGCTTACGCCCCGATCGCGGGCTTTGCGCTTCCCGATTTAGCCCCAGGCGAAACGGCAATCATCGAATACGAAATAAAAGCGGTAAAACCGACAGAAGCGCCCGTAACGCACTTTGCAACGGTGCGTTATACCGTAGCCGATCCCGTAAGAGGTAACGTAAATTATGCCGAAAACACAAATACTCTTTCGCTGAACGTTATCGCCGATATTATCGACAATTCGAACCTAACGGTGATACGCATGCCCGTCGACTACGGCTCAATCGTTTCTTGTGAAGACAGCTGCTGTTGCTGCGATTATTGCAACTGTCGCGATTGGTGCGACTGTTAAATGCGCCCGTCTGAATTTTCATTTATCATAGGAAAAAAGAAACCGAACAGTTCGGTTTCTTTTTTATAAAGCGTTAAAAATATCGGGAAATAGCGTATTGATCGATATTTGAACGGCTGTTGCTACGTTTAAAAGAAAGTGCCCTATCATACACGGCAACGGATCTCTGTTTTTTTGATACCATATGCAAATTAAAACGGTAAGCGGCAAAAAGGATAAAAACCGATACAACAAAAACGTACCGTCTGGCATGAACGGAATAAAACTGTGCTGCAACGCATAAAAAAACGCGGCAAAGGAAACGTTTACCCGCTTATGTAACGAAGACAAGTTGATCGCATAACCCAAATACAGCCCGTCTTCCGCAATAAAAGTGGATATTGGCAGCAGCAATAAAACAATAACGGCAAGCCAAAGCGGAACGGGCTGCACCATCGTTTTATCGAGATGCGGAAATTCCGCATAACAAATCAGCCCCGCAAGATATAACCCGCCCATACCGACAAGCAGCATAACTGTAACAATAAAAATTGCAGACTTTATTTTTGTTTTGCCCTTTTCGTAACCGAGTAAACGCCCAACGGTAATTTTTTTGATGCGTACGGTCGCATAAAGAATCGCGATCGTAATAAAATTGCATACGATCGCGACGGCAGTCCACCATTTGCCGAGCGCGGAATACGGAACCTTTGTAAAATGCGACAGAACTACAAAGGACAACAGAAACAAAACGCATCTAACGGGCAGCAAAAACGGGATTTCCGTTTGACGGTTTGTATTGCGAAACGTCATTTTTTCCTCCTTAAAATATCTACGATCCATTCCGGCTGCGGAACGGGCATTTGAGGATACCGCGCAATATTTTCTGCAATTCCCTGAATCGCCATAAAAAATGCGATCGCCAATGCGGTAGCGTTTCCGCTGCGGATATCCCCCTCTTTTTGCCCTTGTTCGATGCGCTTAACCGCGCTTTCGACGTCGTTTTTCCGCATAACGAAGCCTTTCGCTTGTTCGGGCAGCGCATCGTCGTAACTCGCCCGATTCATTAAAACGAACAACTTTGCGGCAAACGGCTGTTGCGAAATATAATCTAAAACGGTTTTTGCAGTTTGTTCGAAAAAGCGAATAGCGCTTTCCGCTTCCGCGGCGAAAATATTGCTTTTTCCGCTTGCCGCAATTTGCAAAAGCGTTAAATACAATTTTTCTTTTGTTGCAAAGTAATGGAAGAACAACCCCTCGCTTATTCCCGCTTCTTTTGCAATGTCCGCCGTTCTTACGGCGGCATACCCCTTTCGGATCAATAGATCCAGCCCGACGTTTAAAATTTCCTGCCGGCGTTTTTCTTTTTGCTCCGCACGCTTCATATCGTTTCCTCGCATTGTATATTCGTTGAGTATTTACTCAATGAATATAACCTATTTTTAACGGAAAGTCAAGCATAAACGCAGCAAAAAACAATTTAACGGTATCGCCCGGCCGAAAAATCCGCCGATTTGTATTTCAGCGCTTTTAACGGCGCAAAACCGTTAAATACTTTGAAAAAATTTTATAATCGGTATTGCTTTCTTCCCCTTTGTGTGCTATAATAAACAAAATATTATAAGGAGAGAGATGAAAAAATGAATTGCAAATTTTGCGAAACGGAAAATCCCGATTCCGCCGTTTATTGCAAACAGTGCGGAAAACGGATAGACGGCAATACCGTTTGCCCCGTATGCCATAAACTTACGCCCGACGACGCGGTTTTCTGCACCGAATGCGGTGCGCGGTTAGACGGTAAAAACGTATGCGAAGAATGCGGAACCCTGTACGAAGGGCGTTTTTGCCCCGCTTGCGGCAAGGCGAAGGAAAACGCGCCCGCCATCGTAAAAGCAAAAGGAGAGCCTGCGCCCATGGACGAAAGCGCGGCATGGCAAAAAATTCTTTGGCACGTCGGTTCGGGGTTGGGACTGTTAACGGCTGTATGTTCGCTGATTTTCGTATTTTTGATCGCCTGTTCGGTATCCGTTGATAAAAGCGTTTCGGGGATTTTATCCGATTTCGGAATACGGGATTCCATGAACCTCTATTACTGCTTCGGCGAAATGTACGAAGATATAGCAGCCGATCTTGACTCGATGATGTCTTATTCCGCCTTTGAAGAAATTTCCCTTTACAGCGTAGCTGCGGTACAAACGACGATCGCCGCGGGCGTTTTGATCGCTGTACCCGTTCTGAGCGTTTTAACCGTTATACGCTTTATCTTCTGCTATACGGGCAAAAAGCAAAAACCCGTGGGAACGCTTGCGTTCGCTACCTTTTTGACCTATCTCGGCGGAGCGGTGCTGTTCCTTGCGGCAAATGCACTACGCATAAAATTATCCGTTTCCGGCTCTTACATCAGCATTAAAACGGACGTGCCCGTTTCGTATAACGGAGCAACTACGGCGGGGATCGCGCTGTGCGCCGTGTTTGCGGTTTTAAGCCTTGCATGCTTTATCGCGCGCCGCGGAAAATCGCTTTTAAACAAAAACACGATCATCAACCTTTCGTTTACGGCAGTTGCGATTGCTTTCCTTTCCGTTGTGATCGCTTTCTGTTCGCAGCCTCCGGTTTCTGTAAGCGAAACGGGCAGCGGAAGATCCTCTTTCTATTTAGGGCTTTTAACGTTGGCGTCGGTGATTCCTTCCGCTTTAAAAACGGATGCGGAACTGTACTTCTCTTTCGCGTACATTGCGTATATTTTGCTGGCGGCGATCGTAGTGCTTTCCGTTCTTACAACCATCAAACTGTGCAAAAACACCGTAGAGGAAAAGCATAGCACCGGGTTAGGGTATGCGATCGCGGCGTTTGCAACGTGCATTCTTTGCATGATTTTCGCCATTCTCGCAATCAACGAAACGGCAGAAGAAATCGTCGATTCTTCCTCGTCGGCAGAAACGGGATATGCGGGGATGATCGTCCTTTGCGTATTTACTGCGCTTACGATGATCGTTGCTATCGCGCATAAAGTTACCGATTATTGTTTAAACGGCAAAAAACAATAAAACGCTTACCGATTAACTGTAATTCCCGTTGAGAATCACAGTAAGCCGCGGAATAAACGGTACACTTTATAAAATTTATGGAAAAATACATATCCCGCTGTCTTCGTATGCGAAGGCAGCGGGATATACTTTTTACAATAGAACACTAAATTGAATTTTATAAGTTTATTTTTCTTATTTCGTTGCCGACGCTTCCCAAATGGCGTATATATTGAAAATTTACGCTTCACAGCACAAAAATTAGCAACATAAAATTCTGTTTAATAACCAAGCTCTTGAACAGTTGTTCAAGAGCTTGGTTATAACGCCTAAAAACATATATTTTAATTTTGATTAAACTTTTTACGCACAAACCAACTTGTTACCGATTCGGGCAAAAGTTTATTGGCAAGGTACAGCGCGTTGTTCTTTTTTCCCACCACGGCGAGCGGAGGCGGATTTTTCTTTTCCGCAAGTTTTACGATCGCCTCGGCGACGAGGGAAGGATTCATGCCCCCCTGTTCCATATTGGCAAGCGCGGCGGAAGCCTTTTTAACGGACGGCGCATAAGAAAGCGATTCTTCTTCGCCGTAGATCCTGCGGCTGTACGTAAAGTCGGTTGCCGTGCCGCCGGGAAGAAGCGCGCTTACGCGCACCCCGCGCCCGCGCAGTTCTAAATCCGCTTCCTTGGCGAGCATGCAAAGCGCCGCCTTGGAAGAAGAATAAAAGCTATCGTAAGGAATGGGCATCGAGCCGCCCAGCGAGCCGACGAGCACCGCTCTGCCCCCTTTCTTTTTTAAATAAGGCGCGGCGCTTTTTAACGCTTCGATCGCGCCGAAGTAGTTTACTTCGAACAGATATCTGTAATCGCTGCTCTTGGCGTATTCCAACGGCGCCGCCATCGAAAATCCCGCCGAATAAATCAACAGGTCGAACGCGCCTACCTCTTCCCCTACCGAAGTGATGGCATTTTTCAGTTCCCCTTCCTGCGCGGCGTCTACGGTGATCGTACGAACACGATCCCCCTTAAACGGCGTGCGCGAAAGATTGAATACGCGGTACCCCCGCGCGCAAAGTTTTAAAGCAGTTTCCCTGCCGATGCCCGAAGATCCGCCCACGATCACGGCGGTTTTTCGAGCGGGCGGCGCGGCGGGCGCAGCCCCTTCTTGATTGATTTTTTCCGTTTGCTTTTCCATGTTTTTCAGTTTTGCCGAACGGAAGCGTTTTTAAACGTTTATTTCGTCACAAATTTTAACCGAGCGCAACGTCGAGGATCATCATAAAACAAAATCCTACTATCACGCCCGCGCTCGCCACCGTTTTATTTCCCGAAAAGCATTCGGGAATGAGTTCCGAGCAGATCACCGCGATCATCGCGCCTGCGGAAAAGGCTAGCGCCCAGGGCATAAGCCCTGCTATAAACGTCGCCGCGAGCGCGCCCAAAACGCAGGCGGGAATTTCTACCATGCCCGATCCCTGCGAAAACAGAAAGCTGCGTGCGGGACTCATGCCCTTCATGCGAAGCGGAAAGGCGACGCACATGCCTTCGGGAAAGTTCTGCACGCCGATGCCCACTGCAAGAAGCAAGGCGGAAAGCACGGCGCCCTCCGCACCCAATCCCTGCGCGAACGCAACGCCCACCGCCATGCCTTCGGGAATATTATGTAAGGTCACCGCCAAAAACAAAAGGGCGTTTTTCTTATCCCCGATGCCGCGGAATTTCAGCTGCGAGCGGGAAAGCGCGAAGTCGGAACATACGATAAACGCGCCGCCCAAAAAGAACCCGAGCGTAACGGTAACGTATGTGGGAATAGACGTTTGGTACTCCATTGCGGGCAGCAACAGAGAAAAGAAACTTGCCGCTATCATAATTCCCGCCGCCGCGCCCGTCGCCGCGGTGAGAAAAGTTTGATTTATTTTTTTGGAAAACAGCACGAACGACGCGCCCAGCGCAGTCATTGCGTACATAAATAGGGATGCGATCAGCGCCTGCCACACCGCTCCCAACGATAAAAACCATTGCATTGGTAAAACCCTCCGGTTTACGTCCGCCGTAAGGTTGAATTTGTTTTTCTTTTGCGGACGGCAGTCGTTTTATCTTATGCCGAAGGGAGAAAAGGAGTGAAAAATGTGAAATTCTACAATTTTAGGAACAAAATGCACAAAATTTTACGGTAATTTTTTTGGAAAAATTTCTTTTCTGTGATTGACAACAAACAGTTTGTGTACTATAATAGTGTTATCAATGTGATATGGGGGATATGTAATGGCAGCTTTAAGTGTGATTACTTTATTACTGACGGCGTTTACGATTGTGTTCTACGGCTATCTGTTCAAAAAGACGGAACACAGCGTATCGTTCTTTATCTGTGTGGAAATGTTCGCGTTCGTCGCAAACCTTTGCACGATTACGGCGGGATCTTGGATGATCGCAATTCTTTATTTGATCGTTTCGGCGGCGTTCTTGGGGATCGGTTTTGCGATCGATACGCGGCAGACGATCGCGTTCTACTGCGGCATGGGCGGCTGGTTCAAAACGACGTTTACGAACACCGCGCTGATCGGTTGGAGGGTTCTTTCCCTTCTGCTTCCGCCCGCGGGCGTCGTTTTATACTTCGTTTGGTATAAAGAGAAAAAGGAACTTTCGCACGAATGCGGAAAGATGGCGATTTGGGGCGTTCTTTTATGGCTGGTAATGATATGGTTGATTTTGGGAATGATCAGCGGATTAACTCCCCTGCCCGAAACGGTTTAATTGTATTACGTAAAAGGCATAGCGTACGCTATGCCTTTTTTTATTTCCCTTTCTTCCAATCTTTAATTTCCTGCAAGCGCGTTTTAAACCTGCCCTCCAATCCCTCTTCCGTGGGCAAATAATATTCCCTTCCCAACAGAGAATCGGGCAGGCACTGCATGTTGGTCAGTTTTTCTTCGCTGTCGTGCGCGTACTGATATCCCTTGCCGTATTCCAATTCTTTCATCAGCTTGGTGGGCGCGTTGCGGATCACAAGGGGAACGGGTTCGGCAAGCATGGTGAGCGCGTCCTTTTTCGCCCTTCCGTATGCGACGTACAGCGCGTTAGACTTGGGCGCAAGCGAAAGATAAACGACCGCTTGCGTTAAATGCACGGTGCATTCGGGCATGCCGATCAAATGACAGGCTTGATATGCCGCCACCGCAAGTTCCAGCGCGCGCGGATCGGCAAGCCCTACGTCTTCGCTTGCAAAGCGCGTTACCCGCCTTGCGATATACAGCGGATCTTCGCCCGCTTCCAGCATGCGCGCAAGCCAATACACGGCTGCGTCCGGATCGGAATTGCGCATGGATTTGTGCAGTGCGGAAATCAAATTGTAATGCTCTTCGCCCGATTTATCGTATAACAGCGATTTTTTGGAAGTACACTGTTCGATCGTTTCTTTGGTGACGACCGTCTTTTCTTCCGTAACGTCGCCGTTTAACACCGCCATTTCCAACGTAGAGAGGGCGCTGCGCGCGTCGCCGTTGGCAAAATCGGCAACCGTCCGCAAACAATCTTCCGAAATTTCTATTTTCTGCTTTCCGAATCCCCTTTCGTCCGTTACGGCGCGGGTAAGCAAACCGACCAGCTCTTCCGTTTTCAATGCCTGCAACACGAACACTTTACAGCGCGAAAGCAAAGCCCCGTTCACTTCGAACGAAGGATTTTCCGTCGTCGCGCCGATCAAGATAATGCTTCCCTTTTCTACAAAAGGCAAAAACGCGTCTTGCTGCGCTTTGTTAAAGCGATGAATTTCGTCTACGAACAAAATGGTCTTTTCGCCGAAATGGCGGCTTTTTTCCGCCTGTTCCATCACCTGTTTGATCTCTTTGATCCCGCTCGTTACGGCGGAAAAATCGATAAAATTCGCCTTGGTGCGGTTTGCGATAATGCGGGCGAGCGTCGTTTTACCCACCCCGGGCGGTCCCCAAAAAATCATAGAGCTCACCTGATCGCTTTCGATCAAGCGGCGCAACACCTTCCCTTCGCCGAGCAGATGTTTCTGCCCGCAAAACTCTTCCAAATTATGCGGACGAAGCCGCGCCGCAAGCGGCTGCGAAACTGCGTTATCGAATAACGTGGGCTGATCGTACATGGCAATTCCCCTTTTTATACGCAAAGAGTAGTTTTGGCTTGCAAAACTACTCTTTTATTTCTTTTTATATCACGCTTCGAAGCGGTATGCCGCGCAAAACTCGTACACTTCGCCCGCCTTTAAGTACGAACTGCCGCGCTGCGCGTATTCGGGCACGTTTACGTTATTGGGGATCGCCTGCGTTTCCAAACAGAAGCCCGCGCGCTTTCCGTAATGCCCCGTTTTTCCGTTTTGGTTCATGCCGTTGCCCGCGTAAAACTGCACGGCGGGCATATCGGTGTAACAGGTCATTTTAATGCCCGTTTTCTTGCTTTCGACCGTGGCATAACGCACGTATTCGCCGCATTTGTTCTTTAACACGTGGCAATGATCGTATCCGTTTCCCTGCTTTAAATCGATATCGTCCGCCTCGATATCCCGCCCGATTTCTTTGGGCGTATTAAAATCGAAAGGAGTTCCCGCTACCTTTTTAAATCCTCCTACGGGGATCATGGTAGCGTTCGTGGGCGTGATCTCGTCGCAGTCTATCCACATTACGTTGTCTAAAATAGAGCCGTCGCCCTCGCCGTTCATGTTAAAATACGCGTGATTGGTCAAATTGACGACGGTCGTCTTATCGGATACCGCCCGATAGCGCAATTTCAGTTCTCCGTCGCGGAAGGTGTAAACGACCGTTACGCGCAAATTGCCGGGATAGTTTTCTTCTCCGTCGGGCGAGGTGTAAGAAAGGATAAGTTCGTCCCCCTTTATCTCGTGCGACCAAATCTTTTTATCGAAGCCCGCCTTTCCGCCGTGCAGGTGGTTGCCCCTGTCGTTGCAGTAAAGCTGATACGCTTTGCCTTCCACCGTCATTTTGCCTTCGCCGATGCGGTTGCCGAATCTGCCGATGAGCGCGCCCAAAAATCCGCCGTTGCTTTGATATCCCTTTACGTCGTTATACCCTAAAATAACGTCCGTCGGAACGCCCTTTCGATCGGGCACGATTACCGACTGAATAATGCCGCCCAAATTTAAAACGGTTGCGCTGCGCGCGCCGTCTTCAAAGGTAAAACTTAAAACTTCTTCACCGTTTTGCGTTTTGCCAAATCCTTTTTCCGTGATCATAACATTCTCCTTCTTTTTCATTCGGTCGTTGAATTTACAAGTATTATATCACAGTTGCGCCGCAAAGTAAATAAAATTTTAAAATTTAGGCAAATTACGGATATGCAGAAAAGATTGATTGCCGTGGCGGTATTCTTCGCCGCTCTTTTGGTTGTATTAACGCATATCGGAACAAAGGTCGTCGCGACGCCCGTTTTTTCTTACGCGGAAGAACAAAAATGCGTTTATTTGACCTTTGACGACGGTCCGAGCACCGTCGTTACCAACCGAATTTTAGATACGCTTGCGGAAGAACAGGTGAAAGCCACCTTTTTTATCGTGAGCGACAGGGCGTTATCGCGCAAAGATACCCTCCGCCGCATTGCGAAGGAGGGTCATACCATAGGCGTTCATTCCAAAACGCACGAATATAATCAAATTTACGCTTCCGACCAATCGCTGCTGAAAGATATCGACGACTGCGCCGCCGTGATCCGCAACGTTACGGGCGTAAATCCGCGCGTGTACCGATTCCCCGGCGGAGGCACCAAAGACCGCGCAAGACAAAGCAAACTGATCCGCGAAAAGGGATACGAGATCATCGGCTGGAACGCCGTTTGCGGCGACGAAGAAATAGCGAACGCGAGCGCGGAAACGCTGTTTCAAACAACGGTAAAAACTTCCTCGGGGAAAAATAAAGTCGTTTTGCTCTGCCACGACTCCGCTTACCGCAAAACGACTGCCGAGGTATTACCCCGCATTATTGCGTACTTTCGCGAACAAGGTTACGAGTTCCGCGCGTTTTGATTGCTCCGCGTTTGCGAATCGCACGGCTGAACAGTTTATACACTTCGCCGATCGGTACGATCGCGAGCGAACAGCCGAACACCGCAAGCCATTGTAAAGCGCCCAATTCCGTCAGCGAGAACGCGGTGCGGAACACGGGAACAACGGCAAGCAACACGTTTACCGCAACGCCTATTACAACCGTGATCAACAGCGTTTTATTCGAGATAAGCCCCTTAATACCGAGGGGTTTATTTTCCGTACGCACGTTAAACGCGTGGAAAAGTTCGAGGAAGGAAAGCACGAAAAACGCTACCGTACTCGCCGCGCCGTTTCCCCAGCGGTATGCGCCGTAAATGAATATTCCTACCGCGATCGCCGTTTGCGCCAGTCCGAAAAATGCCATGCGCAGCAGCGAAGTTTTACAGAATATTTCTTCGGCGGAAACGGGCGGTCGGTTCATTGCCCCTTCCGTGCGCTCTACGCCCAACGCGAGCACGGGCAAAGAGTCGGTGATCAAGTTGATCCACAACAGCTGGGTAGAAGTTAAAAACTCGAACTTCCACAAAAACAGCGTTACGATCAAAACGGATAGCACCTCTGCAAAGTTGGTGGAAAGGAAAAAGGAAATGGTCTTTTTTACGTTGTAAAAAACGTTGCGCCCTTCTTCCGCCGCCTTAACCATGGTGGAAAAATCGTCGTCCGATATTACCATATCCGCGGCGTTCTTGGTAACGTCCGTTCCCGAACCCATCGCCACGCCGATATCCGCCGCGCGGATAGAAGGCGCGTCGTTCACGCCGTCTCCCGTCATGGCGACGACTTCTCCTTTCGCCTGCAACGCGCGCACGATTTCCGACTTGTGCTTGGGGGATACGCGCGCGTATACCGTGTAATCGAGCGCCCGCCTGCCGTATTCCTCTTCGCCCATTGCGTCTAACTGTTCGCCCGTAATCACTTGATCTTTATTCTTGGCGATGCCCAACCGCTGCGCGATGGCAAGCGCCGTTTCCGCGCCGTCGCCCGTAATCATCACCGTTCTGATCCCCGCGCGGCGGCAAGCCGCAACCGCTTCGCGCGCGCCCTCTTTGGGCGGATCGAGCATAGCTGCAAGCCCTAAAAAGGTCAAATTTTCTTCTTTTACCGTACCCGCATAATCCCCTTCGGCAAAGGCGAGCACGCGCATTGCGCGGGTAGAAAAAGCGGAAACTTTTTTTGCGATCGCTTCCCGATCTTGCGCGGTAAGCGCGCGTTCCCCCGCAGGGGTAAGAATGTTTGCGCACTTTTTCAGCAATACGTCCGCCGCGCCCTTTACGTACAAGCGCGTTTTTCCGTTTAGTTCGGCGGCGACGCTCATCATCTTGCGATCGGAAGAAAAAGGAATTCCCCCCGCCGCCTTGGGGGCGAGATAAAAGTTTTTGCCGTCCGCATATTCGACGAGGGCGATTTCGGTCGGATCGCCTAAATATTTGCCCGCGCCCCCCCTTACGGTGTTACAGGCGCGCATGCAGGTGAGCAGCGCCGTCTGCCCGCGTGTGGAAGTAAAAATTTCGCTGTTTTCCGCAGGCAAGGTAAATTCGGTTGCGATCTCTTCCACCGTCATTTTATTTTGCGTGAGCGTGCCCGTTTTATCCGAACAGAAACAGGTGCAGTTGCCCAGCGTTTCCACGGCGGAAAGTTTGCGCACGACGGCGCGGAAGCCGGACATACGCTGTACGCCCATGGCAAGAATAATGGTAACGACGGCGCCCATTCCCTCCGGAATCGCCGCAACGGCGACGGCGACGGCGGACATTACGTTTTCGAGAAAGCTCGATCTGTGCGCGAGCAAACCGCCCAAAAACAGCACGGCGGCGACGGAAAGCACGGTAACGGAAATAATTTTTCCCAGCTTTGCAATGGTTTTATCTAACGGGGAAGCGACCGTTTCCGAACGGTTTAAAAGATCTGCGATCTTGCCCATTTCGGTATTCATACCCGTTGCCACAACAACGCAGCGCGCCCGCCCCGCCACGCAGAACGTGGAAAAGTGCGCGGTATTTTCACGTTCGGCAAGCACCGACTTTTTAACGATTGCGTCGCGCTTTTTCACGGAGCGTGATTCCCCCGTAAGCGCCGATTCGTCGCAGCGGAAATTTTCGCTTTCCAAAATGCGGCAGTCGGCGGGGATCATATCCCCTTCTTCGATCTCTACGATATCGCCGACCACAAGATCGCACGCTTCGATCAAAATCACTTTACCGTCGCGCACGACTTTGGCATGACAGACGGAAAGTTTTTTCAGCTTTTCGATCGCCGCGTCTGCGCGGTATTGCTGCAAAAAGCCCACGATCGCGTTCAGCAATATGATAAACAGCAAAATTGCGGTATCCGCAAGCTGATTTTTATCTTTGGTGACGAACGCGAGCACGGCGGAAAGAAAGGCGGCGCAAATTAAAATAATCGTCATCAGATCTTTAAATTGCGAAAAAAAGAGCGCGGCAAGGCTCTTCTTTTTTTCTTCTTTTAAGCGGTTTTTACCCTGTTCGGAAAGCCGCTTTTCCGCCTCGGTCGAAGAAAGACCTTCGGGCTTGGACGAAAGTTTTTCAAATAACTGTTGTTTGGTAAGCGTATAAAGTTCCATAGCAATACACTATGAATCAGGCGAACGGTTTATGAGTGCGCGCGGACAATCAACCGTATATGATAAAGAGTTTTTGTATAAAGTGTTTTTCACAATATAATTTCGACAGATCTACGCATAAAAAATTCCCCTAAGTATTGCTGCCGGTGTGTAAATTCGCTAAATTTTTTTATGAAACGGACAACGCATCTTTATTGTGTTATAATTTAAAAAAATTGAGTTTAAGGAAAATCATAAAAGGAATCGGCACAATTTTATTCGGAATTTCTATGTTTTTATTGGGGATTTTAGCCGCAGTAATGCTAAATCATTCCGACTGGTACTTATGGTTTGTACTGATCATTCTATCCTTATCCGTGGGTGTGATTGCAGAAATTATCGGTATGATCCAATTATATCAAGCTAATCAACTTGACATTGCAACAAAAAATTAGTTTGGAAGAAGATAAAAAAGGCCAATAAACTTACTTCGATTTTTTTAAAACGTTAATAAAGCCCCCCGCCGTTTTAATAAGGCGGGGGGCTTTATATTTCATCTTTTAATCCTAAAAGATAATCTGCGCTTTCATCTAACAATTTGCATAATTCCACAAATATTTTAATGGACGGCATTCCATCGCCTTTTTTCCAATTTGTAATATTTCCTTCGCAAATATGCAATTTTTGGGCAATCTCTTTCTGCGTCATACCGCATGTACGAATTGCTTCGTTAAATCTTTTATAAAATTCCATATATTTACCATAATTCAGTTTAACTGATTTTATGAATAAAATACTTGACAATTCATTTTAACTGAATTATAATATATTTATGAATATAGAAAAATCTTTGCATAGAAATATTTTTATTCAACGTTTGCATGAAGCCATAAATCGTCGGGGTTATATTACGATAAAAGAATTATCTGAACAAACGGGAATTAAATACACAACTATATTAACGTATTTAAACGGAAGCTGCACGCCGAATATTTATCACTTACAAATTTTATGCCGATTTTTACACGTTAGCAGCGATTACTTAATTCAATGAAACGAACGCTAATCGGTAATGCCAAGCAGATAGTCTGCGCTTTCGTCTAAAAGCAAACACAACTGATAAAAAACCTCTATCGAGGGTAAATTTTGCCCCTTTTTCCAATTTGTAATATTGCCTTCGCGAATATGTAATTTTTCGGCGATTTGCTTCTGCGTCATACCGCTGTTTTTAATCGCTTCGCACACTCTTTCTTGAAATAACATTCTCAATACCTCAATTCAGTTTAACTGACTTTTGATATTGATTTGTCCGATATTCAGCAGTGCTGAATCTTGAAATTCCCGCAATAAACCGCAAAAGGAGTTATACTGCAATGTACAAACCTTATAAAAGCGAGTTTCATATTCGTTTTGGAAAGCATTTAAAAGAAACTATTAAAAGCCGCGGCTATAAAATATCGCAATTCGCAAAATTATCAAACATTACATATTCCGCATTGTATCATTACATAAAGGGGCACAGCGAGCCGAACGTTAAAACGCTGATAAGAATGTGCCGTGTATTACAAGTTTCGGTAGACGATATACTTTTATTCGAAAAAAAAGACGGCTGAATTCAGCCGTCCTTTTTTACATTTTCTTATGCGCCGTATTGCGCGCGGTAATCTTTCATCGCCTGCAAATATTCTTTGCCCGCGATTACGCCCTGTTCGATCGCTTGAATAATATTTTGCATGGTGACGATCGAATAAACTTTGATTCCGAATTCTTCGAACGCTTCTTGCACGGCGGATTTTTCGCCCGTGCCCTTTTCTTGACGGTCTACCGAAATGATCATCGCTTCTACCGCAACGTCCGCAGTCTGCTTGATTTTGGGAAGAATTTCGCGCAGCGCTTTGCCCGATGTCATAACGTCTTCGATGATCGCAACCTTATCGCCCGCGTTTAAACCCTGCCCCACGAACAAGCCGCCCTCGCCGTGGTCTTTTACCTCTTTCCGATCGAAACAGAACCCCAAATCGACGCCGTGATTTTTCGCAAGCGCAATGCTCGTTGCAACGGCAAGCGGGATCCCCTTATACGCGGGTCCGATCAGCGTTTGCGCCTTAACGCCGTGTTCGAGGTAGCATTCCGCATAATACTCGCCCAGGCAGGCGATCTGCGCGCCCGTTCTGTACTTGCCCGTATTGATAAAATAGGGCGCTTTTCTGCCGCTCTTCAACGTGAAATCGCCGAACAGCAGCACCTCGTTTTCTACCATAAACCGAATAAAACGCTGTTTATAAGTTAACATACCGTATCTCCTTTTAATTGAGTTTTAACGCGCCCGTAAGCGAGCTTAATTTTTGAATGCCGCGGCTTTCGCACCATACGGTCAAACCTTCGATGATCTTGGGGCAGGCGAGCGTATCGGTAAAGTTTGCCGTACCAACCTGCACCGCCGCCGCGCCCGCCATAAGAAATTCGATCGCGTCTTCCGCGCACGCAATGCCGCCCATACCGATCACGGGAATGCCGACGGCGTGCGCGACTTCGTACACCATGCGCACGGCGATGGGCTTGATGCCCGCGCCCGAAACGCCCCCCGTATTGTTGGCAATGATCGGCTTTCTGCGCTCGATATCGATCGCCATGCCCGTAAACGTATTCACCAGCGAAACGCAGTCCGCGCCCCCCTCTTCCGCCGCCCGCGCGTTTGCCGCAATGCTTTCGACGTTGGGCGAAAGTTTTACGATAAGCGGCGTTTTCTTTAAGCGCGATTTCGCCGCGCGCGTTACTTCTTTTACGCTTTCGGGCTTAATGCCGAACGCCATGCCCCCGCTTTTTACGTTGGGGCAGGAAATATTCAGTTCGATCAAATCCGCCGCGCCGTCTAACTTCGCGCAGATGTTTGCATAATCTTCAAGCGTGCTTCCCGCAACGTTTGCGATCACCTTTGTTTTGCTTTTCAGCCAATTCAGATCTTCGGCGAGAAAGCGATCCACCCCTGGATTTTGCAGCCCCACCGCGTTTAAGATCACCCCGTTGCGTTCCGCAATGCGCGGAACGGGATTGCCCGCGCGGGGCGCAAGGGTAAGCCCTTTGGTCGCCACCCCGCCCAACAGCGAAATATCGTAAATTTCGTTATACTCTCGCCCGAATCCGAATGTGCCCGAAGCGGGGATAACGGGGTTTTTTAGCGTTACCCCGCAAAGATTTACGCTTAAATCGACCATTACAACCGCACCTCCCCGATTTCGAACACAGGTCCGTCTTTGCACACGCGGGCGTGCGCGCCGTCCGTTTTATCGCATACGCACACAAGGCAGGCGCCGATTCCACAGCCCATGCGCTCTTCCAGCGAAACGTAAACGGGAATGCCCTTGCCCGCCATTGCCGCCTGCAACGCACGCAGCATGGGAACGGGTCCGCACGAAAATACAACGTCCGGTTTTATCCTGTCGCAGTCGTTTAAAAACGCCTGCACCGCGTTGCCGTGAAAGCCCACGCTTCCGTCGTCCGTTGCGACGGTCAGCCGTTTACTGCGCGTCATTTCGTATTCCATGCACAGTGCGCCGCGATTGCGGAAGCCCATATACGAATACACTTCCTTTTCCGCAGCATATCGGCGGATCACGGAAATAAGCGGGAATATCCCCACGCCCCCGCCTACGACGGCGATTTTTTGCTCGCTGTCCTTTACGTAAAATCCGTTGCCTAAGGGGAGCAGAACGGAAAGTTTTTCTCCCGTTTTGTAATTTTCGGAAAGAAACTTCGTGCCCGAGCCCTTTACTTGATAGCATACGGTGATGCGCTCCCCTTCCGCCATGCACACCGCGATGGGGCGGCGCAGAGGATACCCGCCCACGCCGACCATAGCGAACTGACCGGGGCGAACGGTTACTTCTTCTTCCGTAGAAAAGGTGAGGGAAAACACGGTTTCCGCAATGCGCTTGTTTTCGAGTACGGTAGCGGTTACTTCGCGCATATTTCCCCCAATACCGAACGCAAATCTTCTTGCATGGCGACGCACGCTTTGCGCGCCGCGTCGAAGTACGTTCCGCCCGTCTTTTTATACGCGCACAAAATGCCGCGCGAGTTGTTTACGATTCCGCCCAGTCCCTTTTCGTCGAAGCAGTTTTTCAGCATTTCGGCGTTCGCGCCCTGCGCGCCGTAGCCGGGGATAAGGAAAAAGGTGTGCGGCAAACGCTTTCTTAATACCTTTGCTTCTTCGGGATAGGTCGCGCCCACCACCGCGCCAACGGCGGAATAACCGTACGCGCCTACCGTATCGGCGCCCCAGCCTTCCACCATGTCGCCCATGCACTCGTACACGGCGCGTCCGTCGGCAAGTTTTAAATTCTGCAATTCGCCCGAAGAGGGATTGCTCGTTTTTACCAATACGAAAATCCCCTTATCGTGCTTTTTGCAATCGTCCGTAAACGGCGTAATGCCGTCCGATCCGAGATATCCGTTTACCGTAAGGAAGTCTGCCGAGCAGGCAAAACTGACCGCCCCGCCGATTTCCGTTTCGCCGAGGTATGCCGCCGAATAACGCGCCGCGGTAGAACCGATATCGTTGCGCTTGCAGTCGGCAATCACGAAAAGCCCCTTGCCCTTCGCGTAATCGACCGTTTTTATAAAGCAATCGATGCCCGCCGCCCCGTACTGTTCGTAATAGGCGATTTGTACTTTTACCGCGGGAATCAGATCGTACACGTGATCCAAAAGCGTTTTGTTAAAGGTAAAAATCGCTTCCGCCGCTTCCTCGGGCGAGGCGATCCCCGCGCGCAGTTCTTCGGGCAGATATCCCAGTTCGGTATCCAGCCCCACCGCTGTGGGATTTTGTTTTTCGATAATTTTTTCGATGAGTTTATCTGTGATCATGCCTTTTCTCCTCGTATTTGATTGCGCCGTCTACGACGGTATATTTCACTTTACCGAACACCTTGCGCCCCGCAAACGGGGTGTTCTTCCCCTTAGAAACAAACTGCGCGGGGTCGATCGTCCATGCTTCGTTCAAGTCGGCAATGGTCAGATCCGCCGCCCTTCCGACGGCGATCTCGCCCCCTTCCAGCCCCAAAATGCGCGCGGGGTTGCCGCTCATCAAACGGGCAAGCGCGGAAAGATCGAGCGCGCCCGACTTTACCAGCGCGGTATACGACAAGGCGAACGACGTTTCGATTCCGCTGATGCCGAACGCCGCCGAATCGTATTCTACGTTTTTATCGTCCGCGTGATGGGGCGCGTGATCGGTTACGATGCAATCGAGCGTGCCGTCTTGGAATGCTTCGATCACGGCGAGTCGATCCGCTTCCTCCCGAATGGGCGGATTTACCTTGGTGTTCGTATCGAAAGAGGAAATCACCTCGTCCGTCAGCGTCATGTAATGGGGGCAGCTTTCCGCCGTAACCTTTACCCCGCGCGCCTTCGCTTCGCGAATGAGCTGCAATCCGCTGTATGTGGAAACGTGGCAGATATGCACGGGCAGATCTAAACTTTCCGCAAGGCAGATTTCCCGCGCGATGATCGCATCTTCCGCCGCGCGGATACTGCCCTTTAATCCCGTAAGGGTGGAATAATACCCCTCGTTCACAACGCCGCCGTCGACCAGATCTTTATCTTCGCAGTGGCATAAGCACGTTAATTGAAAGTCGGCGGCGTACTGCATGGCGCGCGCCATCAATTTTGCGCTTACCACCGTTTTTCCGTCTTCCGAAAGGGCGACCGCGCCCGCCGCCTTCATCGCGCCGATTGCCGCAAGTTCTTTGCCTTCCTGCCCCTTGGTAATCGCGCCGACGGGGTGCACCTTGCACAGATCGACTTCGCGCGCCCGCGCTTTTATATAGGTGACGACCACTTTGCTGTCCGTTACGGGATTGGTGTTGGGCATACAGCAAACTTGCGTAAAGCCCCCCTTTACCGCCGCCTTGCAGCCGCTTTCGATATTCTCTTTTTTCTCGAATCCCGGTTCGCGCAAATGCACGTGCATATCGATCAGCCCCGGAAACACGGTAAGTCCCGTGCAATCCAGTTCGTCCGCTCCGTGCAGGTCGGGCGCGATTTCTGCGATCTTTCCCCCTTCCGTACGGATATCCGTTCTTTTTACGCCGTCGCAAAATACGACGTCCGCATGTTTGAATATCATATTACAGCTCCTCCTTAGTCAGCAGGAACAAGATCGCCATGCGCACGGCGATCCCGCTTAGCACCTGTTCTTCGATCCTGCTCGTTTCGCCGTCGATCAATCCGCTCGTCAATTCCACCCCGCGGTTGACGGGACCCGGGTGCATGACAAGGGCGTTGGGCTTTGCGTATTTCATAATCTCTTCCGTTACGCCGTAATACTTGGCGTATTCGCCGAGGGAGGGGAACAGCCCGCCGTGCTGGCGCTCTAACTGAATGCGCAGCCCCATTACCACGTCGGCGCCCTCTACCGCCTCTTCGCGGGAACGGCACACGACCGCGCCCATTTTATCGATATCTTTGGGGATCAGCGTGCGGGGCGCGTACATTTTTACGGTTGCGCCCAACTTTTTTAAGCCGAACAAATTGCTTTTTGCAACGCGCGAATGGCGGATATCCCCCAAGATCGCCACGGTAAGCCCTTGAATGGAAGGAAAGTTTTCGCGCATGGTAAGCATGTCTAAAAGCGCCTGCGAAGGGTGTTCGTTCATGCCGTCGCCCGCGTTCACCACGTGCGCTTTTACCGTGTTTGCAAGCAGGCGCGGCGCGCCCCCCATGGGGTGACGGATCACAATCACGTCGTTCTTCATCGCGTCGAGCGTTTTGCCCGTATCGACAAGCGTTTCTCCCTTTTTTACGGAAGAAGATTCCGCCGCAATGTTTACCGCGTGCGCGCCCATATACTTTGCGGCAAGTTCGAAGCTGCAACGGGTGCGCGTGCTGTTTTCGTAAAACAGCGTGGTTACCGATCTGCCCTGCAAATGGGGCAGTTTTTTAATGTTTTGCCGAAGCAGTTTTTTCATGCTCGCGCCCGTCGTTAAAATCTCGTCGATTTCTTCGGCGGAAAGATCGTACAAACCCAATAAATCTTTGCGCTTTAACATGCTTTCTCCTTCGTGATGATAAGTTTATCTTCTTCCGCGCCCAATTCTTTTAAGCACACGCGCACGTATTCCTGATGGGAAGTAGGCGCGTTTTTGCCCACGTAATCGGCGCGCACGGGAACTTCCCTGCCGCCGCGGTCGAGCAAAACAAGCAGCTGTATTTTTTTGGGTCTGCCCAAGTGGAAAATCGCTTCGATCGCCGCGACCGCCGTTCTGCCCGTATGCAGCACGTCGTCGCACAGAACGACCGTTTTTCCCGTTACGTCAAAACCCAAATCGTTGGGCGTTGCGTCGGGCACGAAAAATTCGGTTACGAGATCGTCGCGCGTGATGCCGATATCGATCCCCCCGCAAGGTACGCTTTGCCCGTATGCCTTTGCAAAGTAGTCGCGAATGCGCAAAGCGACCACTTCGCCGCCCCGCTTTACGCCGATTAAAACGACTTCTTCCATTCCCTCGTTGCGCTCCGCAATTTCGTGCGAAAGACGAATGACCGTGCGGTGCAGGCGGGAAGCGTCCATAATAACAGATTGCTGCATGCTGTTTCCTCCGTAGCGTTCGCCGTAAAAAAAGCCCTTGCAGCGTGTGCCGCAAGGACTCGGATTTCCGATAATATGACCCAAGGAAAAGCAAAGCGTCTTGTCGGCATCACGGTACCGCTCTTAAAAACGACGATTATTTGATTGGTTTTATTATATCATATCAAATGCGCAAAGTCAATCGCCGATAAAGAAAAATCCGAACGTTTTTTTCCGCAGAATGTTACCGCCGCAGAATACGTTCGGATCCCCTTTTCGCAAAATAAAGCGAAGGACAAAGACCCCTTCACGCCCTTTTTCCTGTCCGCGCGTATATCACGGCGCGGATTCTGAATTTTCCGTTTGCAAACGAACGGGCGAAGCGCGGCGCCGCAGACAATTCGGCGTATCTATCGCAGCGTCCGACAGAAAGCCGTCCTCGGTCAAAGGATTGGAATCGAACGTATTCCGTTCGCCGCCGGAACGCAACCGCTTACATAAAAATCTTTGCCCGTAATGATGATAGCATAAAAAGCAGACCGTGCAAACTTGTTTGCGATATCCGAATGGAAACTTTTTTGCAACGGAATGGCGAAGCGCGGCGCCGCAGACAATTCGGCGTATCTATCGCAGCGTCCGACAGAAAGCCGTCCTCGGTCAAAGGATTGGAAGCGAACGTATTCCGTTCGCCGCCGGAACGCAACCGCTTACATAAAAATCTTTGCCCGCAACGATGATAGCATAAAGAGAAGATTACGACAACCTGTTTGCGATACCCGAATGGGAACTTTTTTTGCAAAATAAGGCAAAAAACAAAAATGTTTCCGCGCTCTTTTTACCGACTTTGCGCGCACAACGGCAATGAAATTTTTTTTAACGGAATGGGCGAGGCGCGGGCCGCAGACACTAAGGCGTACCCACGGTGGCATAGTCAGAATCACCGGTAGCGGTCAAATAAAAGGAAAACGTCGTGTTACCAGCATGGCCGGAACGCAACCGCGTATATAAAAATCTTTGCCCGTTTACAGTTTAATCCATCACATAAAAAAAGTCCAACCGTTTTTCTTGTAGAATTACGCCGCAAGTACGGTTGAACGGTTTGCGCTTAAAACGCGCTAGACAAAGATCCCTTCGCCCCAAATTTACCGTCCGCGCGTATATCACAACGCGGATTCACAAGTTTTCCGCTTCAAGCGAAACGGGCGAGGCGCGGGCCGCAGACAATAAGGCGTCACCACGGTAACATTGTACTTACCACCGGTATCGGTCAAATAATAGGAATATCTCGTGTAATGATAAATGCCGGAACGCAACCGCATATATAAAAATCTTTGCCCGTAACAATTATAGCACAAACAGCAAATCGCGCCAACTTAATATATTTGCGTCAACCGAAAATGTATTTTATCGCAAGAAGTTAAAAAGTATTCGATCGAATTTTTTTCCGACCGCAAGGGAAAATAACCGCTTCCGTGCAAGTGCCCGAACACCGCTTTATTTACGCGGTTTTCTTCGAACAACTGCGTAAACAGCGTATCTTCCCGCTTTATGTTAAATGGCGGATAATGAATCAGCGCGATCAACTCGTCTCCCTCGCAGCGCACCTTTTCCACCTGCTTAAACGCAAGGCGAAAGCGTTCCGCCTCGCGCAGATACAGCGCTTTGTCGTGCTCGGTAAAATCGTTGCTGCCGGGGCACGTCCACCCTCGGGAACCCGCAACAATCAAATTGCCGATTTTTACGCAATCGTTTTGCAAAAACACAAAACTGTCGTCGGGGCGCAGCGCGCGCACGCGGGAAATCCCGTTCCACCAATAATCGTGATTGCCGCGGATCAAAATTTTATGCCCTTTTAAACAGGCAAGCGAACGCACGTCGAATATTCCTTCTTCCAGCTTCATGCCCCAAGAGGTATCGCCGCCCAAAAGCACAATATCTTCTTCCGAAACCTTTTCTTCCCAGTCTTGTTTGATTTTTTCGAAGTGCCCTTCCCAGCCGCCGCCGAATACGTTCATCGGTTTATCCGCCATGCCCGAAAGGTGCAGATCGCTGATCGCAAATACTTTCATACCCTTATTATACCAAGTCTGTTTATAAAAAGATAGACTTTTTTATGCGCTTTTTAAAACTTTTCCTTTAAAAAAATCGGGATCTTGTTTTACCAAAACCCCGATATCTCTTCAATATTATTCCGCACTCCATTCGCAAACGTTGATACGAAAACTTTGTCCGCTCGGTAATTGCAGCAAGAGCAAATTCTGACGTTCGGCAACCTCGCCTTCGAAACATACCCGTAACATATCCGCTATCTCTTTTTGCAATTCATTTTGTGAAACCTTACTCTCTACCATGCCGCTACCTCCGATGAATTTCATTTGTTGTTTAAATTGTAACAAACTAAAACTGTCGATTTCATGCCGTATTTTTAAATATTTGTCGAAAATAGACGAAAACGCTTTATATTATGACGGAAATTTATTATTTTCCCGCAAATGCGACGAAATTTGCGCTTGACAGCGAAACGATTATCGGTTATAATATAAAAAATTCAACAACGTATGCCTAATAAATACGGCAGAATTTTCAATTTTATACGCAGGAATCGCCTAGCGGTATGGCGTCAGCTTCCCAAGCTGATTCCGGCGGGTTCGACTCCCGTTTCCTGCTCCACCTAAGGCACACGCGAAACAATCGCAACGCGCGTGCCTTTTTTTATGCAAAAAACTCATTAAATGACGTTTTTTGTCAGATATCCGCGCATGATGACGCATGCCATCGCAAATATACAAGTTAAGCGCACCTTAAAAAACCGACATGCAAACATTATTTTTAAAACGGACAGTAAAAAATAACTTTTATAAAAATCTTGAAAAATCGTTTGTAGTGCGGTATAATAGATACACATTAAAATACGAGAGAGGTAATTTATGGCAAAAAACACTGCATACGACTTTTACGGTATTATAGAAGACAACGTTGTATTAGGGCACAGAACCCCCGTTAAAGGAAGCCCCAACATTGCCGTACCCGAGGGCGTTGTAAAAATATGGCGGCGCGCATTCGAGGGCGAGTACTGCAAGTCGGTAATATTACCCTCTACACTTAAAATAGTGGACAACGAAGCGTTTAACCATTGCAGTGAATTAAAGGAAGTCATTATTCCCGAAGGCGTGGAAGAACTGGGTCCGTGGGCATTTAACCATTGCGGCGCGCTTGAAAAAATTCATTTGCCCGCCTCGCTGATTAAGGTAGATAAAAAAAATCAGCCCTTTAACAACTGTTTCGGGTTAAAGGAAATTACCGTTGACGAAGCGAACCCCGTGTATTGCGCGGTAAACAACTGTCTGATCGAAAAAGCGACGGGTACGGTTATTTCCGGCTGCCGAAACTCTGTTATTCCCGACGACGGCAGTATTACGGCAATCAACGAGGGCGCGTTTTGCCGGCAGTATTATTTAAAAGAGATCAACATTCCGAACAGCGTTAAAAGCATAGGCACGTACGCGTTTTTAAATTGCAGATCTTTAAAAGAGATCGTTTTGCCCGAAAGCGTGAAAAAGTTAGGCGTAAGCGTGTTCGAAGGCTGCGACAAGCTGGAAAAAATCAATCTGGAATACGTTGAGCGCATCGAAAAAAATGCGTTTGAAAACTGCACAAGTTTAAAGGGCGATATCGTAATATCGGACCGCACCGCAAAAATAGGAACAAGCGCATTCGAATTAAGCGGAATTTCTTCGGTAACGATAGGCAGCGGCATTACGGCAATCGAAAAAGGCACCTTCCGCTCTTGCCACAACCTGCAAAAAGTTGTGCTGCCGGAAGGTCTTGTAAAAATCGACAAGTATGCGTTTACAAGCTGTGAAAATTTGAAAGAAGCGGCAATCCCCTCTTCGGTGAAATACATAGGCGACGCGGCTTTTTGGGGGTGCAAACTGCAAAACGTCGTTTTGCCGCCCGAACCCGACTTTATCAGCAAAGACGCGTTTGCGGGATGCAAGTTAGCGACAAAAATTGCGCGGAAAACTTCCCACCCCGACTTCGAGATGGACGGCTCTACCGTTCGCAAATACCGCGGAAAAGACGTAAACGTAGTGATTCCCGAAGGGGTTACGTCGATAAAGGCGAAGGCGTTTAAAGGCAAAAAGAAAATAGAAAGCGTTGCAATACCCTCTTCGGTCACGGCAATCGCCGCCAGCGCGTTCGAAGGCTGCGAAAACCTTAATTCGATCACCGTTGACGACGGAAACAAAAAATACCGCAGCATAAACAACTGTATTGTAGACTATAAAAACAAAACGCTGATATTCGCCTGCAACGATTCTGTCATACCGGAAAACGGCATCGAGAAAATTGGAAACGGCGCGTTTTACAAATGCGACAAAATCGAACATGCGATCATTCCCCGCGGCGTAAAGGCGATCGGAAAAAGCGCATTCGAAGGATGTACGGGTTTGAAAACGGTTACCTTCCCCGAGGGGTTGGAAACGATAGGCGACAGCGCGTTTAACGAATGTATGAATTTGGAAACCGTGGTATTGCATGCGGGCTTAAAAGAAATCGGCGAACACGCCTTCGATAACTGCGAAAATATTACAGATTTGAAACTGCCCCAAGGCTTAAAACGCATCGGCGCGTTTTCGTTCGATCGCTGTAAAAAGCTAAAAGTTCTCGATATCCCCGAAGGAGTAGAGATCATAGATCTGCACGCATTCCACGGTTGCGACGAAGTAAGAGCGATCTCTTTGCCTTCTACGCTCGATTATTGTTATAACGCGGGATTCAGGCTGAAACCGAAATTGGAACAAATTACCGTAGCGGAAGGCAATATGAAGTACAAGTCGCAAGGCAACTGCCTGATTTATTTAAAGGAAAACGAACTTTGGGCAGGCTGCCCCGATTCAACGATCCCCGAAGGCATTATACGGATAAGCAATTACGCTTTTGCAGGTTCCGACCTCGAAAGCATTGTAATACCGGAGGGCGTTATTTACATTATGAATTCGGCATTTGAAAACTGCAAAAAATTAAAACACCTTACTCTCCCCCAAACGCTGAAATCGCCGGAAGGATGCTTCGACGATTCGGTGAATCTCGAAACGGTGAACGCGCCCGCAAGGTTCCGCGATTACTTTGTAAAATTAAACGCGAAATTAAAATTTACCGCAACCGATTAAGCCCGCCCGAAATTTTCGGCGGAATGCGTTACTTAAAACCGCGCCGCACGAAACGCAAGAAAACGGGGTCGTCTTTTTAAGTAACCTATTCGAGGTAATTATTTACAAGAGTTTCGCGCCGAAAAACAGGATACTCGATACGGAGGTATTACATGAACTATCATTGCTTGATCGTCGACGATGAAAAAATGCTTGCAGACAGCACGTCGGAATATTTTAATCTGTTCGGCGTTCAAACCGCCGTAGTGTACGGCGCGGACGCTTGCGAACATTTTTTAAAAGAGCATTCCGCCGAACTTATACTGCTCGATATCAATTTGGGCGACGGAAGCGGATTCGATTTGTGCAAGCGATTAAGGGAACGGACGAATATCCCCATATTGTTTCTTTCCGCGCGGACGAGCGACGACGACAAAATTATTGCGATGAATATCGGCGGCGACGATTACATACAAAAGCCCTATTCGCTGGGCGTGCTGCTTGCAAAAGTAAAAGCCGTGTTAAAGCGTTACGGACAAACCGCCCCTACGTATTCGGACGAATATTTAACCGTAAATTTTAGCGCGAAACAGGTAACGGTAAACGGCAATGCAATAAAACTTACCGCGCTCGAATTTAAGTTGCTCGCTTACCTGATAGAAAACAGAGGAAAAGTGATTTCGAAAAAAGAACTGTTTGAAAAAGTGTGGGAAGATAAGTTTACGGGAGACGGAACGCTGAACGTGCATATTCGAAGACTGCGCGAAGCGATCGAACTTACCCCCCGCAATCCCCGCTATATCGTTACCGCTTGGGGCGACGGATATCTATTTAAAATATAAATTTACATACACCGAAACGACGGCGAAAAAGCGATCTCGCATTGCATTTTCGCCGTAAAAAATTCATTAAGGAGAACGAATGAAAAAGAAAATTTTTCTATTCGGCTTTACCCTCGCGCTATGCGCCGAACTCATCGCGCTGATCGTATTTGCCTTGCAAGCGCCCGATAATTCGCAAGATACCGTTGCGGTAAACGAAGTCATACAATCGGTAACGGAAAATTTTAATACTTTGGAACAATATAAAAATACCGCCGCTCTCGACTATGTTGTTTTAGACGAAAACGGCAACCTTCTGTACAAAACAAAATGGGGACTTTCCGAAAGCGTGAACGCGGCAATCACGCATAGGGATACGATACTCGATATTACAATTAACGATACCGTAGTCGGCAAGGTCATTATTTATAACGACGGAGCGCAAACGCTACAATCGCAAAAGCAAACGGCAATTATCGTTTTATCGGTTGCGATCGCCGTAAACGGCGCGCTCTGCATCGGGTACGCCGTTTACACGCAAACCGCCGTCCTTTCCCCTTTTCGCAAATTGAAAGGGTTCGCCCAACGCATTGCGGGCGGAAATCTCGATATTCCGCTCGAAATGGACAGACGCAATCTGTTCGGCGCATTTACCGAAAGTTTCGACATTATGCGCTCGGAACTTAAAAAAGCCCGCATTGCCGAAGCGAAAGCGAACGCAAGCAAAAAAGAACTCGTCGCAAAACTTTCTCACGATATCAAAACGCCCGTCGCAAGTATTAAAGCCGTTTCCGAAATCGGGCTTGCCGTAACGAATAACGGCAAAGATCAAGCAAATTACGCCCAAATCATAAGCAAAGCCGATCAGATCGATACGCTCGTAACCAATCTGTTTTCGGCAACGCTGGAAGAATTGCAACAGCTTACCGTTACCCCTGCGAACATAGACAGCAAACAAGTAAAAACACTACTTGAAAATTCGGATTATATGCACCGTGCGGCTGTTCCCGATGTGCCCGAATGTTTGGTGTATGCCGACGGTTTGCGGCTGCAACAAGTGTTCGATAATATCTTTGCTAATTCTTACAAGTATGCAAAGACGGAAATTACCGTAACGACGCAAAAAGTCGATAATTATATCGTCATCAGCATAGAAGATTACGGCGGCGGAGTTTTGACGGAAGAATTACCCGTACTGAAAGAAAAATTCAAACGCGGAAGCAATGCAAAAAATACCGAAGGCGCAGGACTTGGGTTGTATATTTCCGACTATTTTATGAGAGAGATGCAAGGCGAATTGAATATCGAAAACGGCGAACACGGCTTAAAAGTAACCGTTACTCTTGCTTTAAGCGGAAAGATTTAAGAAAAATTTAAGAAATCGTTAAAGACATTTAAGAATTATAAAATGTACAATGAGCGTGTAAAAGGAGGTTTTTATATGCAACAGCAAATACTATTGAAAACCGAAAAATTATGCAAGACTTTCTCTAACGGAGGTCAGCAACAGCACGTTCTTAAAAACATTGATTTGGAACTTTATCAAGGCGATTTTACGGTGATTATGGGCGCAAGCGGCGCAGGGAAATCTACACTTTTATACGCTCTTTCGGGAATGGATACGCCCAGCTTGGGTACTATCACTTTCGGCAATAAAGTCATTTCCGATTTATCGCAAGACGGTCTTGCGGTATTCCGCCGCGATCACTGCGGATTCGTGTTCCAGCAAATCTATCTTATCGACGGAATGAGCGTTATGGATAATGTGCTTTCCGCAGGACTGCTTGTAAGCAAAGACAAAAAGGCACTTGTGGCAAAGGCAAAAGAATTGTTTGCGGCAGTTGATATATCCGAAGAAACGCAAAAAAAATTTCCTACGCAAATATCCGGCGGCGAAGCGCAGCGTGTCGGTATCGTCCGTGCGCTTATAAACAGTCCCGAAATACTGTTTGCCGATGAGCCTACGGGTGCGCTCAATTCCAAAACGGGGCTTGACGTTCTCAATACGCTTACGCAGTTCAACGAACAAGGACAAAGCGTAGTAATGGTAACGCACGATATGCGTTCTGCCCGTCGCGGCAACCGTATTCTCTATTTGAAAGACGGTGTAATCTTGGGCGAATGTAATTTAGGCAAGTATGCGCACGGCGATACGGCAAGGCACGAAAAACTTTCCGCCTTTTTAAAAAATATGGGGTGGTAACATGCGTAAATTATTTCTTATCGCCCGCGCCAACATGCGCAAAGCAAAAGGTCAAACGGCTGCTATCGTCGTGCTGATTTTGCTTGCGTCCATGCTGTTAAATTTGTGGCTCATGCTGTCTATGGACTATAAAGCCAACTTCGACAGATACCATATAAAGCTAAACGCAGAACACGTTACGCTTTTGGTGAACGATACGGATAATGTGCCGAAATTCTTATCGCAAACGCTTGAAAACGAGCCCGAAGTAAAAGAATACTGTATGGACCGATGTATGTATATGGTCGGCACATTCCCCTATAACGGCGGAATGATGAACGGACAGTTTATATTTATGGATAAGCAAACAGCTCTGTCACGCTCTATCGGCAAAGCCGAAATTGTCGAGGAAGGCAAATTCACAAGCGGAGTATATTTGCCCATGCTGTATAAGTCGGACGATTTTTCCGTAGGCAAAACGATTGAAATAACTATCGGCAGTCATCCCGTAACATACACCGTATGCGGTTTCTTCAACAGCGTAATGATGGGATCGCATAATTGCGCTTTAACGCAAATTATACTTACGCAGGATCGATACGCCGAACTCGAAGTATCGAATTACGCATTTCAAACAACACTGTGCTCAGTGCGTTTGAACGAAAAATCAACTAATCTTACCTATGAAGCCAAGATAAAGGCAATCGTTTCGGAGAATTTTCCTAATACGCAAATGGCGAGCAACTGTTACGATATCGTTGCACAATCGCGGTATATTTCGCAAGGAATTTGTTCGGCAATTATGAGCGTTATGGCGTTTTTTGTACTTTTAATTGCGCTTGTCGTTATCGTATCGAACATAATAAACTATATACAGGTCAGCATTAAAAATTTAGGCGCTCTCAAAGCCGTTGGCTATACTTCCGGACAGCTCGTCTTATCTCTCTTGTTGCAATTTTTAGGGCTTACATTTATTGCGGCTCTTGTGGGCGCGGCGCTATCTTACGCGCTTTTCCCGGCGATAAATATAATGATGATTGCGCAGACGGGAATACCGTATGCAATTCACTTTTTACCGTTGCCCGCGCTTATCTCGCTTATAATATTGGGAGGTACGGTTGCGCTCTCCGTTTGGTTTTCCGCCCATAGGATAAAAAAGATAGAGCCGATCGTTGCGTTGCGATCGGGCGTGCAAACACACAATTTTAAGAAAAACCGCGTTCCGCTTGAAAAAACGAAAGCCCCTTTAAATTTTGCGCTTGCGCTCAAAACTACGCTCTCGGGCGTTAAACATAATATAACGGTTTGTATAACAATGCTCGTTCTCTCGCTCGTGGTTGTGTTTTCGGGACTTATGACTGAAAACATAATTGTCGATATGACGCCGTTTCTGAATTTAATCGTCGGAGAAACGGCGGATAGTGCAATTAACGTACAAACGGAAATAGAGGACGATTTTCTTGAAGTACTTAATTCTGACAGCCGCACGGAAAAGGTATATTTGTATAATTCTTTGAACGTATCGCACGTCGGCGGAGTGGAGCTTATGGCAACGCTTTGCGACGATTTTTCAAAAGTAAATAATCAAAGCGTGGTATTCAAAGGTAGGTTTCCCAAATTTGATAACGAAATTGCAATCGCCGCAAAATACGCAAAAGAGAAAGGATTTGCAATCGGCAATGAAATAGAAATAACGGCGAACGGCAAAGCCGAAAAATATCTTATAAGCGGTTTTACGCAAATTACAAACAATCTCGGCAGGGATTGCCTCTTGACAAGACAGGGTTACGAGCGATTGGGAACGTTGCAGAGCGTTACTTATTATATCAATCTCGTGGAAGGTACGGATATAGACGCTTTCAATGAAGAAATGAAAGGAAAATTTTCGGATAGCGTAAACGGCGTAATAAACGTTTTAGCTACGATTGAAGGCGTAGGCAGCGTTTATGTTTCTCTTATAACTATAATCGTAATTGCAATACTGGTGCTTTCGGCGATTATCATAGCGTTTGTGCTGTATTTGTTGGTGCGCACTATGCTGAACAACAAAAAACGAGATTACGGTATACTTAAATCGTTGGGTTTTACTACAAAGCAACTCATTTTGCAGACGGCGCTTTCGTTTATGCCCGCTATTATCCTATCAACTGTTGTCGGCATTATTGTAAGCTGTCTTGTTATCAATCCGCTTATGTCGTTGTTTTTAAGCTCTATGGGTATTGTTAAGTGTACATTCAGCATCCCCGTCGCTTTCTCTACGCTTGCTGGAATTGGGCTTATCATTATATCCTTTGGTATTGCGTGCTTACTGTCGCTTAAAATCAAAAAGATAGCACCCCGCCATTTGCTCGTCGGGGAATAAAACAGTCCGTATAACGGCATGCGCACAACGTGTACCCCTTTTAGATACACATATCAAATGAAGGCAAGTAAAATACCCGCAACACAACATGACCTTTATCTCCCTTCGAGGTAAAACACATCACGCGACGCATGCAAAATACAAGCAATACGGTATTCCCTCATTCTAACACAGCTTATCTCATGCGCTTAACGAAGCTGCAAAGCAAACCACACCGCAAATGAAATTTAATTTTTCGATCACACAAGACAATCGGCAGAGCCAAAAATTCGGCTCTGCCGATTGTCTTAACAAACGCATTTGTAATTTTCAATAAAAACAAAATTGCGATTGCTAAATTTCCCGCGAATACATGCAAAAAGAAGGGCAAAAGGTTATTTATAACCTTTAAGCCGTCGAATCGGTCCCCAAAAAGTCCCCAAAAGAGCAGAAAAAACGCCGCTCTGCGTTCGATTTCACCACAAAAAAGAACGTAAAACGGCGGTTTTGGCTGACCGCATTGTTTTAAATTAGAACTTTCCAATTCTTCAAGCGAAATATCTTCGTCTTTACCGTTGATATTATAGATTATCTTCAAGTGGTCATCGTACAGATAAATTCTGTCGATAAAGGTATCTATCAGCTTTGCCTTACCGTCTTTCGTCGTCGTATCAATCTTTCTGAAATTAAATAATGCCATTTTAAATTGCTCTTTGGTGAACAGAGGGGAAGTCGCTTCCTCTTTTATAAGCTGTTCTTCAAAGGCTTTTTTCTGTTCTTCCAACTCGTTCAGCCGAGCTAATAACGTGTCGGAAGCAACGCCTTTCTGAATTGCCGTTACAATATTTTCTATCTCTTTCTTCTTTTCGGCAAATTGCTTTTCAAGCATAGGCAGTATGGTGTTTTCTTCGTATTGCAAGCCGTAGAGCAAATCGGCAAGTCTGTCAACAATTTCGTCCTGTTGAAGAAATTCCATTGTCTTGTTTACGATAAAGTTTTCTATTTTTTCCTTATCAACTTTGTGCTTGTCGCAAAGATGCTTGCGCGCACGGTTGCAAATATAATAACGATAGGCTTTTCCGTTCTGACTTGTTCCCGAATAAGCTGTCATCAATGCTCCGCACTTGCCGCAATAGAGATGAGTCGTGAGAAGATAGTCATTCTCGTCTTTATGGACGGCGGGCGCAATGGAGTGTTTCTGAATCGTGCTTTGAACCTTTTCAAATAGGTTTTTATCTATAATGGCGGGGATAGCATCTTCCAACACAATTCCTGAATGACGATATTCTCCGATATAGGTACGGTTGGAAAGCATATACAAAACGCTGTTATAGGCTATAAGTTTTCCGTCTGCACGGCGAAGACCTTTTAATCTCAAAAAGTCATAAATTTCTTTTGCTGTCTTTCCGTCTGCGCACATTTGGAAAGCGAGCGCAACGATAGGGGCGGCTTCTTCGTCTATGACAAGCCGATGGTCTATAACCTTATAACCGAAAGGAATCGCACCGCCGTTCCATTTGCCCTTTAATGCGTTTTCTCTGAATCCACGCTTTACGTTTTGAGAGAGATTTGCGGAGTAGTATTCCGCCATAGCTTCTATCATTGATTCAAGGATAATACCTTCAGGACCGTCCGAAATATTCTCTTTTACGGAGATGATTTTAACGCCGTTCTTGCGTAAAGTATAACGGTAGAAAGCGGAGTCGTAACGGCTACGGGCAAATCTGTCTAACTTCCAGACAAGAACTACGTCAAACCGTTTTTTGCTGCTGTCGGCAATCATTTTCTGGAAGTCGGGGCGATCATCGGTTTTAGCTGAATAAGCTCTGTCTATGTATTGCCCGACAATTTCTATATCGTTGTATTTTGCATATTCGTTACAATCCCGAAGTTGTCCTTCGATACTTTCTTCACGCTGATTGTCGCTCGAATAACGAGCATAAATTACTGCTTTCATAGTTCTTCCTCAAAACGGAATGTCATCGTCATCATTTAACAATTGTTCAGTATCTATTCCTAATAATCCTTTGGATCTAACTAATAACTGATCGTAAGTAATAATATGGAGTTGATTGTAAGCGGAATTCAATATTCTAAATGCCTCGTATTGCTTCTCATTCCAATCAACAGATCGTCCATAGACAAGCATACATTTCGGTTTTACAGTACGCACTCCCCCAACACGCTCTCTAAAATCATCAGAATCAGCTTTTCGTTCGACACGATAAATATAATTGAGACATTGGGTAATCGCTGCAACCAAATCGGCCGATGGTCTATAATTACCGTGCGAATCTGGCTCTGTCCAAAATCTTAAATTTGGCTTTTTAATTTCTACCAAATCTAAAAATCCATCAACCGATTGCATAATATAGTCCGCTATATGGTGTTCATCGATAGCTCTTTCAGTCAATATTTTTATATATTCCGATCCCAGAATCCATTTGTTTTTGTTAAACCATTCCTGCCAAAATGATTCTGACTCATTTAAAGATATTTTTTTCTCAAATAGAGCTATAATATTTTTTCGTTCTGCAGCAGTTATCGCCACGCTTAAATTTTCGGTTAAAACTCCAGATTCATATAATTTATTTACCAATTCATCAGGTTGGATATTTAACTCTGAAACCTGCTTTAATATTTTAGAAAGACTATCATTTGAAAGAGAAATATACGAATCTTCCCCAAGACTTAAAGGGGTATAATTTGTTTGTATATAGTTAATAAGTTCATCTATTTGTTCATTAATCAAAGTAATAGTTTTGTCTGGCTTTTCTATAAGCCATCCATTTGAGTCTTTTGCATTATGAGAAATTTTCAATGAGATAATATAATTATTGGAAGACTTATGTTTATTGCGAAAAAAGACTGCGGTAGTTTTACTGCGAGGACCTTCTTTTAAGGTTGCGGATTTTATGTATTCTTGTCCTTTTTCCGTAACTAAAACAATTTTCCAACCTTTAATTTTGTCGTTCATTTGTCTTTTGCTCCAAGTTAAATTTTATCTCCATAAGGTAAAGATTTCATATATTTTTCCATAAATTCATAATCAGGCTTACCAGTAGCAGTTATTGGTAATTTTAGTTTTAAATATGGCAATGTTATATTCGCTTGTCGTCCGTAGCTATATCTAAACTTATTGGCTTTAATGACTGTGATGCAAAATAGTTTTGACAATGTGCTCATTTGATCTTTTGGAATTAGCAAATATAAATCCCTTCCGCTATAAAATGGTTTTCTTTGCAGAAATGTGGAAAGTACACTGCCGCCACCGGCACAAGTGATTAATCCTGCATCTTGCGGCTTTTTTCCCTCAACAGGACGAACTTTTGCGCTAACTCCGTTATTTTCTTCTGTCCGCGCGACAAAATTAATTGCTTCTAAATCATCTGCATCAGCTAAAACGCAAGAATCCAACTCCATATTTATTCCATACTTTACATCAAATAGGTCCCTTACTTCAAATTCGCTCCACGATTTGACATTGAGGGATATTTGAGAGAATTTGTTGGAGGTTGAAAGTGATTTATAGTGCAATGATTTTATGTATTTTTCTATAAAGCTCCAATCTGGCAGACTTGCTTGAGTTGCTGGAAGTTTGATAATAGTGTTTTTAATCAAATCCATTTTAAAAGCTCTTCCATAACTATATTTGTATTTTTCACGCTTTAAAAGTGAAAGTACAAACATAGCTGTATATAAATTAATCCATTTCGCACGACAAATAACCATATGGTCTCCACAAACAAACCTATCGCTTTGATAAAAACAAGTTGCTGTGGTATCTCCTATAGCAATAGCATTTCCCTTTTCAACCCCTGTGAGTTCACTATTCAAGACATAACAATCGCATCCATTATTCATCTCTGTACGGGAAATAAAACGAATTGCATTATGGGTTGGATTATTCAAACATTCAAGATCGGACTTAACGTGTGCTTCGGCTTTATACATTTCTGAGAACAAATCGCCAAGACGGAATTCACCCCAAGATTCTAAATTAAGATTCATGTATATGTCCCTCCTTAACTAGGTATGCGAGATAATCATTAATCGTTTGTTGAAAATCTTGTTCAGTTAATTTTGAATAGTCTGTTTTCATATATGCTTCGCAAAGCCACTCATCTTCGCCAGTTACCTTATGTGTTGCCGATAATCCGGGAAGCGACTGTCTGTTGCGATAAAGTTCTATCCATTGTTGTTCTATTTCAACCCATTTACTCTTTTGAGTAGTGGTATTTATTTGTTCAACGCGTCCAAGATTTTTCTTTTTCTTAAATCCGTCGTCTTTACAATACCCGAAGAAAGTATCGGGATTGGATATGTCTGAATGTTTTGTCCCTATTTTGAAAACCATACAGCAAGCGGAAGCGCTTGCGCCGGGATAGAAAATTTCATTAGGCAAAGTAAAAACGGCATCAAGCGTATTCTCTTTGAGTATCTCCTTCTTAAGACGTGCTATTTCTCCGCTTGTTCCAATAGCACAAGCAACAGGCAATAAAACAGCTAATTTTGCTTGTAAATTAATCGAATTAAGCGTGTCGGCAATATACTTTACAAAGTACAATCCTTTTGAAGGATCTTCTTTTTTGTCTTTTGACCAAGTTTTAACATATTTTTCAGGCAAATGTATTCGTTGTCCATTATAAGGTGGATTCATTAAAATCACATTCGGCTTTGCCTCTTTAATCCAATCGGCTAAAACAAAACAGCTTCCTTTTCTTATGTTTGAATTGCCGTCAGAATGAATTAACATATTAGTAGTGGCTAATCCATAAATATTTTCATCAAATTCTATTCCGAAAATCTGATGCTTCTTAATATGCTCTTGTTCACTTTCCGTCGCGCAATCGTCTAATGCTTGCGTCATTGCACGAACAAGAAATGAACCGCTACCACAACAAGGATCAAGGATAACTGAATGTTTGTTAACTCCAGTTATTTTAGCCATAAAATCGGTAATATGATCGGGCGTGAATGCCTGATTCTTATCGGATTTTCCTACATATTTATTGAATGTAACAAAGAATAAATTTAATAAATCTTGCCCAGAAGTGCTTTTATCATTTATAAAAGGTAAAATATTACTTTCAATAAATTGTAAAATTTCTCTAAAAGCAGCTATATTTAGTTGGCGCACATATTGATTATCTAAAACATTACGATTGAGTAATGCCAATTTTTCTGCTTTATTCAAGTCAGAATTGAGTAATGTTTCAAGGACTTCTTTAATACGCGTTCTTACTTGCGCAGCGGATAAGGTTGGAGTGAGATAATCTAAACCATTTTTTAAAGCAAGTAGACAAGTGCCGACAAATTGGCTACGTAATTTTTCGGGAATACTATGACGATGCAAAAGCTCATTTAGTTTATATGTGTTTTGCATTACTTTTTCTTTATCGTTGATTTTAGAAGTATAAAAGTCAATGTATTCATCAATTGAACGCAGGGCAGTTTCTTTAGGCATAAAATCTCCTTCGGAAATAACGCCGCGCCATACTTTAATATCGTCGTTGGCGGTATTAGCGAGAATAGCTATAATTTTATTGCCTGTAAGCGCTTTTTCATATTCTACATAGGCAGATAGCTGTAATTCATCAACCTTCGAAAAATTTTGTTTCGTTTCTATAAGAATAGAAACGCCGTCTTTTTCAAAACGTAAATCTAAAGTTTCAAATGCGCGCCCTTTACTGTTTTTAATTGGACTAAAGGGTAAAGAAGCAGCCGAAAACGCCTTTGGATAGCTATATTCATCATTTTCAATATTAGCCGTTAAATAATCTCGTCCTATTTTTGTAACCATATCATTGCGAATCATTTGTGGTTCTCCTTATAAATCCAAGCTATTTTCATCAAGTAAAAAGTTGATAAGTCCGATTGTTACGATTCCGTTTTCGTCTATTTGCGGACGAACGTTTTCTTTTACAACAATAATTTTTTTGAAAGAATCGTTTACTTTGATAAGCGATCGCTTTTCCTGTTGCAGCTTTTCTTCCGTAGGCATTTCATACGCGGACTGAATATAATACTTTTTATTGCCCTTATTGGCTACGAAATCTATTTCAAGCTGTTTAGTTTTTCGCTTGCCTTCTTCAACTGTTTCCTTTGTTTCAACAACGCCGACGTCCACGGAATATCCTCGAATACGCAATTCATTGAATATGACATTTTCCATTATGTGATTTTCTTCGATTTGTCTGAAATTTAACCGTGCATTTCTTAAACCCACATCGGTAACGTAATATTTAAGAGGTGTACCGAAATATTTTTTGCCCTTTACGTCAAATCGTTTCGCTTCGGTAAAAAGAAATGCTTCCGTCAAATAAGAAAGGTAGGCTTTTGCGGTAATATCACTGATGGATTTTCCTTTGATACTTTTCAGTGTGTCTGATATTTTTTTGGGATTAGTAAGTGAGCCGATAGCCGAACAGAGGAAATCTACCATAGAATCCAATTCGTCTTTATATTGAACTTTGTTTCGCTCAATAATATCGGTTATATATACTTTACTGATTAATGATTGCAAATACTCCGATTTTTGTTCGTCGTTTTTGCGTTCGAAAAGCGCAGGCATACCGCCGAAGATGTGATATTCGTCCCAAGCTTCGTATTTATCGCCACCACGTGCGGAGTAAAATTCTCGGAAGGAGAGGGGATAAACCCTTACCTCGTCGCCACGCCCGCGGAATTCGGTTATAATGTCAGAGGACAGAAATTTTGAATTGCTACCCGTAACATATACGTCTAAATTCTTTTTATACAGAAAGCCGTTCAACACGGTTTCAAACGAGCCGAGTTGTTGAACTTCATCAAGCAATAAATAATAATTTTCGTTGTCGGTAACTCTGCTTTTTACATATGCAGAAAATTTATGCGGATCAACCTTTTTCTTATTTTCCGCCAAGTCGATGATATTTTCGCCTATCAGTTCAAGATACTCGTCGGAATCAAACGCAAACTTTATAATATGATTTTCGTCAATTCCCGATTTTTTCAGGTAATCACCAAATATATCAAAAAGCAAAACAGACTTTCCGCAACGCCTGATGCCTGTGATAATTTTGATAGAGCCGTTATTCATGCGGTCTATTATTCTGTTGAGATATAGCGTTCTGTCTATCATAAAAACCTCATTATGATTTGATTGGACGTGTCCATATTTTTCAAAGTAATAACAGTATAGCCGATTTCAATGAAAAAGTCAATGGATTTTCATAAATTAAATACAAACAAATGTTCTAAAAAGTATTGACAGATCTAACGTGGTGTGATATAATGCGCTATGTCCCACTGAACGAAAGTGTGGAATTTACCCTTTTGAAAGGGGTAAGCCGAATGAGGAAGTATAAGTAAAGATGAGTTCGGCGGAGTTCCGCGGCAAGCGTTCGCTTGTAAAATGCGGAAGGTTTTGGGCGGTATAACCGCCCGTGCCTTAGCTTACGAATAGAGCGTAGGTTTTGTTTTTGTACGCAAAATTCGTATGCCGTGATAGGCTTTTATGAGTGTACAATTTTTTCGGGAAAAGAGGTAATTTTTGAACTAAAACTATGCAAACAATTCAATAGAATGGCTTACCACCATAGAGCAAAATCATATTGCTAAACACGGTTAGAGGTCGGTGATACGTTAAGCGTTCAGCGGCTTTTTTCGCGCCTTTTTACGTTATCTATTCCACTCTTTCTTGTGTGGATGAAGATATAAAAACTAAAAATTCGGAGGTAAATTTTATGACAATCAGACCGCCTTAATCAGCAAGCAAATGACAAGCAAAGTTCGTTTCCACTGTGGACGAAAGCCCCGCAGGGCGAACGAAACTTATGTAGCGAAGCGAAATAAGTGTAGTGAGCTACACTTAAAGAATTTAAGTCATTAGGAGGACGAAACTATTTATATTATTTGCAATTTAAAGAAACTGAAAAAGGACGCCGTTACCGATGTTGAAGAAGAAAACGAACGCGACGAAACCTATCCAGCAACCAACCCGCAAATAGACAGTTCGCGGACAAAAGACAACTACCACTTTGTTGCTCCGTCGGGCAGGTATATGGACGTTATCGAACAGAGAATTGAGAGACTGCATTTGAAACGCAAGGTGCGCTTGGATGCCGTATATATTGTGTCGTTTGTTCTCGGCGCAAGCCCCGAATTTTTTAAGGTGTCCACGAAGGAAAAACAGTATGCTTTCTTTCGGGATTGCGTCAAGTTCTTTCAAGACAAGTACGGCGAAGAAAACGTGCTGTCGGCTATCGTGCATATGGACGAAACAAATCCGCATATGCACTTGAACCTTATACCGATTACCTACGGCAAGCTGTGTGCAAAAGACTTGTTCGACGGAAAGCTTGCCGCACTCCAAACGGAGTTTTGGAAAGAAGTCGGAGAAAAATACGGACTTGACAGAGGCCAGCCAAACAGCCAAGCCGAACATTTGGATACGGCAGAATACAAAGCGAAAAAGATTGTAGAAGCTGCCGAGCAAAAACGCGCCAAAGCGGAAAAATATTTGAAAGCGTTACAGCAAGCCGAGCAAGGCGAAATCGCCCATAGCAAAAGCGGACTGCGAAAGCAAATTGTAGCTGTAACCGCCGACAATGCCGACCTTAAAAAGCGGCTGTCAAAGTCTATGCAGGAAACGCTGGATATTGACAAAGAGAACAAAGAACTCAAAGCATACAAAGTCCGAGCGGCAAAAGCACTTGAACTGCTTGCAAAGTTAGAGCGTGAAAACCCGTCGGCTTATAATGCGCTATTTGACACAAAGAAAAAGCCACCTGTTTCTTCATCAAAAAATTGGTGGTCAAAATAACAACTGAATAAATCTATAAGGAGGTAATTTTATCGAGTAATCTATGCAGAAAAGAAAGGAACAACCCAGCACAGAAAGTGATATTTCCGATATTGAGCTTAAATCTCTTGCAAGAGTGTTGCTACCGATTATGCAGGAATATCTGTCGTCCGAGCAAGGACAAATAGACTTTGCCGAATGGCAACGATTACAACTAAATAAACAATCGAATATTAAAGTATCCTGTTAAATTATATAGGGATAGCCGTTGAAAAAAACGGAATAAGGTAAACCGCCAGAGCGTGCGGTATATAAATGAAATAGATATTTAATAAAAATAATATGTCGTATATAAACTGATAAAACGGCAAGGCGGGTAAAGCATTTTGTTCTACCCGCCTTTTTATTTGCATTTTAGTTGAAATATTATTAATTTTAATATATAATATAATTACAATTAAATCGTTTGTGTCTCACTTTGGGTTCAATTCCCAATCTCTACACCTTTGTATGTTTGGTCAAAAACATTCTTTTAGAAATTTTTTTGGATAATTTGATAGAATTTGTAATAGACTGCTTAATTACAAAAAAGCTACCAAAAAGCAAAGAAAAAATCTTTAGGAGGGTTTTATTTATGACTATTACATTCATTATGTTCTGCCTGACACTCCTGTAGAGGCTTGGTAGCGTGCGATTATAAAAGAAATCGGGCAGAACAACCCAAATACCACATATTATGTGATTATATAGAAAAAATAGAGCTACTCAAATGTAGCTCTATTTTTTCTATAATTTGAAGTTTTCGTATTCGTCTATAAAAACAAATAATCCGAACGTCTTACGAATTATGAAGAAGTTCGAATTATTACAATGTGGCTGAGTTCGGTTAACCTAAACCGAACTTTTTTTACAACAAAAAAGTCGAATTACTATAAAAGTAGTTCGACTTTATTTTATGAAAAAGCGTCGGCTAAAACGAGTATTAAGCGTTAATTTGATGAAGCCAGTCCCGTATATTTAGACCAACTCTTGCAATATCAAAATCGTCTAAAATACCACTATGCATAATGACATTGCGCGACTTCTCTAAATCACTAAAAATTGACTTTATCCATTCAGGTGCGCCATTGAAAGAAAAATATGGTTCAAAGAATTGCCAATTGTTTTGAGAACAAATTATTTTAGGCAAGTCTCCAAATTCCAGAAAAGACATCATTGCGTCGCCACGACTAATGTGCCATTTAATTTTGCTTTCAGTTTCTTTTCGGGTTTCAGCTTTTTCTTTAATCCCTGACTGAACACCTTTTTCCCACCAATCATTTTTATAAGCGTCAAAAAGAATTGAATAGACAAATTCACGAGTAGCATTTTCAAAAGCTGTAATGGCGGTAAATACCGTTATCATACTTTTTGATTGTTGAACATATTTTTCATCTATTTCATGTAAAAATAATTTTTTTGCAACTTCCTCTGAAAAATATATTGCTTCAGGCGAATATTTCAATCGACCTTCTTTATCTAATGCTTCTTCCGCTAATGTGCCACGAAAGACAAAAGAATATAAGTCAAGTTCTTTCATATAAACACCTTACTTTAAAGGAATATGTTTTGCTAAACTTGCGAAAAGAGCGTCATAAACCGCTTGATCTCTTGTCGCAGGCAAATGAATATGTATATCGTAATTTAAATCTATTGAATGACGAGTATTTGATGTTGCTTCACCTAATTCAACTTTCTTCGTTTCACTAGTGTCAGTTATAATTTCTTGAATAGGCATTTCAACTACGCCTTTTTTGGGGGTTTCAGTCCAATCGGCGTAAGCGCATAAATTTAAGAAAGTGCTAGCCATTTGCCCAATAGTGGCGTTTTCCTTTGATCCATTAGTAAGCGTTTTAAATTTGCCAATTACTTCTTCTTTACTCATTCTATGCGCATTGACATTGAGAGCAAATAAATCAGCATAGGCTTCTTTGATTCCTTCAGCAACGGTAAGTTTTGCACAACTTTGATCTAAAAATCTAAAATAGCGTTGAGTAGGTGTACCAGCGTCATCTAAAAAACCAATTGCTTTAAGCACATTTACAAATTGTCTATCATTAGAACTTGTAAATCCTAAATCTGACATGAATTTAGCCGTAAATTTATCTGGCGCTTTTGCAGTAAGAAGGGTATCAAAATAATTAGGTATTTTAGTAAAGCTACCTGTCATATAGCTTGTAGGTAATGCCATAATCTTTCTCCTATGTTAAATTAGTTGATATTAGCGTAAAAAACTGTTTACAAAATATATTTAAACTCATTTACAAACTTTTAATCGCATAAATCACTTTTTGTATGAAAGTGTCGTAATCGTTATAAACGATAGTGTTTCCAAAATCAAAGTTCAATGCCGAAACAGTCATATCAAAATCGTTATGCAAATAATATTCTTCATATCCTCGTTTATCGTCAATTTTCGCAGAAACATTTTTATCTTGAATATGCACGATAAAAACAAGCGTCTTATTTGGCGTGTGTAAAAATGTTTCAATATTATCATTTGACAATTTAATATACTTTTTTAAGTTATGCTCGGTAACCGTTTCCCATTTTATAATATCACCGTCCTTATCGAAATAGGGAATTTTATCGGGGATAACGAAAATTTGAAAATAAGGAATTTGAGCGGAACGGATATTTGCTGTTTCACCGAGCATATTTTCAAAATAGTTATTTGAATTTTGAGAATAATTACTCATTACATATTTAACGGCAATTCCCGCTACGGGACTGTCGTTTTCTGCAATAGTAATATCTACGGCTTTATCCACATAACGACCGATAATTTTATGTTCTTTTCCTATACCGAATCCCAATGAATATACAGAATATTTTTTATCGTTTAACCTAGTTTGTAAATCTTGGGATATTGCACCGTGCAGAACTTCAAGTTTTTTATTGCTGCGCGCCCCTGTTTTTAAGTAAGTGATAAACGATTCTTTAAGAATTGCCAAAAATTGAGAATTGTTCATTTTCAAAACCTTTCCTTTGTGCATATTTATATTCGAGATAGTTTTTCAAGTCTTTGGAAGAAAAAGTATAATAGCCACCGCTCTTGTATTTGCCAAGTAAAGAGATATAGGATATAAAATCTTCACAATATAGCATTTCCCGCAGTTCACTTTCAGGTATTTCGGTCAGAATATATAGACCGCTATATACCCCAACACCTTTATCGCATTTAATCAGTTTCAAATCAAACGGGGTTCTAATTAAAGCGTTAATTGAGAACTTACAACGATAAACGTCATTGATACCTTGTGTGCGACCAAAGCCATACCATTCACCGTTTCTATCTAAACTTCTATTAGTCAGAATTTGTTTGTATGTTTCAAAATATCGTCTGATACTTAAATTTGCTGTTAAATCCTGATAAGGCACTAATTTCCCTTTTGAATACGGAAAAATACATTGATATTGCTTGCCCGTAGATGCTTTAACGACGGGAATTGTAAATTCGTCAAAATCAAAGTCGCCGATAAAGAACCCGTCCGCAAGAGTTGCAAAACCATTTTTAACCGCAAAATATTCCTTTGCGGTACTAAAAGTTAAAATGCGTTTCAATTCATTTAATTTACTTTTGTTTGCGAAATAGAAATTATCACATATATAATAATCTTCTACGTTTAATGTATCTACATAATAAGGGAAATTATTTCTATCTTCAAATTGATAATATTCGGTTGATTTTTGTTTGCGTTTATTTTTTAATATGGTAATTGTTGTATATGTCGTTGCCGTAAATGCTTGAAAATGTTTTAAGTCCACAATTCTATCAATTAAATTATTCTGGACTAAATGCAAACGCATATATTTGCCAGCAAGACTATTAAAAAACGAACTCGGCGTAATATATCCCAATACACCGTTTTCATTTAACATCTTCAAACCGATTTCATAAAAAACGATATATAAATCAGTCATACCGTTTTGGGCAAATGAAAACTTTTTTATTTGGTCAAAAGAAGTTCCTAAATTGTGAACTCTGACATAAGGGGGATTACCCAGCACATAATCCATTTTACCGTTATATGTATCAACAGATAACGTATCAGCGCAGATTATATCCCATTCGACTTGGCTTAATCCATAATGTTTAACCTTCTGATTTAGGTGTTCAATACATTTATAACATTCGCTTTCGTCTATTTCAATCCCGTGAATATAAGCGGATAGTTCTTGTGAAAGAACTTGCAAATCCGAATTATACTTCAAAAATTCCTTGCAATATCTATCAACTATAGCAACTAAAAATGCGCCATCACCGCAACTATTGTCAATGGCGTGTTTTTTTAATATCGTCTGTCCGTGATAACCCGATAGGTCAAGTACATTATTGACGATAAATTCAGGCGTATAAAAACGTCCGTTCAATTTTTCAGCTGATACTGCAATCGGTTCCGCTTTCATAATATATAACTATTATATCATACTTGAATGATTTTCGCAATAGTTTCGTTTATCCAAAGTTGCTCAAAATCAATTTTGGCACTGTGGCGGGGGCTTGAATAAACGAGCGCGGCGGCTTCGCCGCCGCGTTCAAGCCCCCGCCACAGCGGAAACAAAAGAACAAACGTAACTAAAAACAAAATAAGCACGGCGAAACAAAACGCCGCGTGGAAAAGGGCGTGCCCGCTAATCCGCTTGGGCATCGCCCTTTTTTTGATCCGCGCGGCTGTTCCTGCGTTTCTATCCGTAAATGTGTATTTTGTACACTTTTAGTTCCCGTTTAGTTTCCTTTTAGTTCCTGTTTTGTACCGCTTTTGTTCCCCTTTAATCCCGCGCATTTTGTTTTCAAAGAGTGTATAATGGGATTTGCTTATTAAGCAAATCCGAACGGGAGGTGAAAACGGTGTTCGTGAAAGAATTTGAAGTGATAACCATTGAAGAAACCGATAATTTATTGTCGGAAAATGAACGGCGCACGTTCTTTGAAACGCTGTTACGGCGAATTAAAGAATTAAAAGCACAAAAGGAATAAATATAAAAAAGACAACTGAATAACCAAAATCAAGGTAAATAGAAAAGTAAGATTGTACCGCCCAACGGCAAGCCGAGATTTCCGCATAGGAACAGTGGTTGCGTTGAGAAAGAGCAGAGTACGAAACATTTGTATTGTTTTGTATTCTGCTCTTTTTTATTTGCCGCAAAAAATCAAATCAAAAAGGAGAGAAAAACCATGTCATATCAAAAAGCAAAAGTCTATAACGACGGCAGTCATTTTATTGCCATGCCGCCCGAAAACTTCCCGCGCCCCAAACGGAGATATAAACCGAAGTCCAAGCGGGAAGAAAGCCCCGACAGCCCCAAAGCCAAATTTGAAACGGCGTATTCGGAAAGTCAGAGCCTACCGAAGCGGGAGCGAAAGAAGTATATCAAAGAGAAATTGCAAGGCACTTTCCCCAATGAGGAACACGAAAAGGAATTTATCGAGAGCAATATCGAGCGCAAGAAAATCAATGCGGCAAAGCGGCGCGTTCGGTTAATGCGGAAAGTGTATTTGCAGGAATGGAACTATTTTGTAACTTTTACGTTCAGCGGCGAACTCCACACCGAAGAAACGTTCAAGGAGAAGTTGCGGAACACGCTCAAACACATGGTGAGCCGTAAGGGGTGGAAGTATATCGGCGTATGGGAACGAAGTCCCGAAAAGCAACGGTTACACTTTCACGGGATATTTTATATTCCCCCAAATGCTATGATAGGCGAGCTTGTGGAAGTAAAAGATTACAGCACGAAAAGCCACCGTATGCAAACGACCTTTCAAAACACCCATTTCCAAAAGTATTTCGGACGGAACGATTTCAAGGAATTATGCAGACGGGAAGATATTATGCAATCCGTGCGTTATCTGCTCAAATACATAGAGAAAAGCAACGAGCGGCTTGTGTACGGCGGGAAATTGCCGACCTATTTCGTAAGCGACATTTTGGACGACGATATTATTTGCCCCTACGGGGTGGACGACAGGAAAGCGATACTATTTGATAACTTCACTTGCATAGACGAGGGTTGCATTGTCGGGCAGGCAAGCGAAGAAGTGATAAAACAAATGCCCAAATGCAACTAACCTATTTGTCTTTCGACCGGCGGATCGTAAACGAAAACGAACTTTCCCGCAAGGGTGAAATGCACTACCTTCGGTAGCCCTTGCGGGAAAGGAATAAACGGCTAATGAGAAATAAGCCCTTGCGTTTCCGTTTTGTCCGTCCTTGTCGAAAGACAAATAAAAAATCTAATTTATAAGGAGTTTTGAAGTGAAAACAGCAGTCATTTATGCTCGATATTCGAGCGAGAACCAAACAGAGCAGTCCATTGAGGGACAGCTTCGAGTATGTAGTGAGTATGCGAAATCACATGATATTCTCATACTTGATACCTACATAGACAGAGCCATGACGGGTACGAACGATAACCGTGCAGATTTCCAACGAATGATAAAAAACAGTAATCGGCGCGAGTGGAATTTTGTGCTTGTTTACAAGTTGGACAGATTTTCCCGTAATAAATATGAAATGGCAATGCACAAGAAAACGCTGAAAGACAACGGTGCAAAAGTATTATCGGCAACGGAATTTATTCCCGATACGCCAGAGGGCATTATCTTTGAAAGCATGTTAGAAGGCTATGCGGAGTATTACAGCGCAGAGCTTTCCCAAAAGGTGCGCAGAGGCATGAACGAATCGCGCTTGAAAGGAAATTTCACTGGCGGGCGTTTGCCGTATGGCTACCGAGTGGAAAACAAGAAAATTAAAATAGACGAAAACAGAGCGGAAGTTGTGCGCTATATATTTGAACAGTATGCTTGCGGCTTATATGTAAGAAATATTATCTACGACCTAACCGAAAAGGAGATTATGTATCTCGGAAAACCGTTTGAAAAGAATATTGTTTACAATATCTTAAAGAACGAAAAATACGCGGGCATATATCGCGTAAACGGACAGGTATACGAGAATATGTTTCCGCGAATCGTTCCGAATGAAACTTATGAAAAAGTGCGTGCGAAGATACAAAAGAACCAATACGGAAAACGAAGCGTGAAAGTTACATATTTGTTGCGCCACAAATTAAAATGCGGATATTGCGGGCAATCTATCAATGCCGAATGCGGCACTTCGCAAAACGGTAAAAAGAAATACTATTACAAGTGTTGGGGAAGAAAATTTAAGAGCGGGTGTAAAAAAGCTATTATTCGGAAAGAGCTTTTAGAGGATATTGTGCTTGAAAATATAATCGGTGCTTTGAGTAGTCCGCAGACCATGAACGAAATAGTGAACGGACTCATGGCAGAGCAAGAGCGGCAAGCACAGAAAAGCTCGATATTGAACTTGTTGCTTAAAGAGAAGCGGCAAGTAGAAATATCATTAGAAAATTTAGTGAACGCCATAGAGCAGGGGATTATCTCTAATATTACGAATAAACGGTTACACGAGTTAGAACACAGACAGGAGGAGTTGGAACGACAAATATTGATAGAGCGCAGTAAACAGGCAATTATGATACCCGAAAAGGAAATACGGGAATACTATCAAGCGGCGTTAAAGCTCGAACCGCAATTATTGATAGATATGCTTGTTAAGGAAATCGTGTTATATGACGATAAAATAGAAATACATTTTAACAGCCCCATAAGAAACAGTCCTGACGATTGTCAGGGCTTTTCTTTTTATCATAATGTAGCGAATATCTCATATACAGACCCGCATAGAACGGGTATATTTTGTGTCGAACTTGAAATAGAGATTCGCGTATAAGCGCGGCTATTTATTCCACGTTCCGTGTGACATGAGCCTCTCAGGCGTGCGGTATTCAGGCAAAGAGCCAAACCTACCGCCCCTGCGGGGCTTATTGTTTGCCGTTGGCAAAATAGCCTACCGCACGCCTTTCTCATGTCAAGCGGCTTTCGCGGCATAAACCGCCGCTGATTGTATTAAAACAATAAAAAACAACCTAAAACTTCCCTTAAAAAGTGGTTCGTTTTAGGTTGCTCTTGGCTGGGGTAGCTGGATTCGAACCAACGAATGACGGAGTCAGAGTCCGTTGCCTTACCGCTTGGCGACACCCCAATATATTCATGTGAAAAACATATCTCTTACGAGTTTTAATTGTATCAAACGCGGCAAAAATTATCAAGCGTTTTTATGTCTATTTTCAAAATTTTTTCGGCGCGTCTTTATTTTTTCGAATTTTTAAACCCCTATTCAAAACAAGCATACGGACCTTTTAAAAAACCGTAAAACGATTTTTGACAAAAATTTACCCATATCGCACGAACAACGGAAAATATTCCGTCCTCTTTTCGCATACCCTGTTGCAAAGAGGTAATTTTATGGAACTTTCAACTATCATCGGGAAACAAATCCTTTCCCCCAACGGGGAATCTCTCGGATACGCAAAAGGCGTATATCTGAACCGCGATCTTACAAAAGTTTCCGCTTATTCTTGTATCGACGAAGAGGAAGAAGAATTTTTTCTGCCCGCGCGGGCAATTCTCGCCGTGGGCGACGCATTGATTGCAGGAAGCGCACGTATCGGCGCGCCTACGGGAATCCCTTCCCCCGTAGGGAAAACCGTTTACACCCATTTGGGCGAACAGATCGGGATCGTAAGCGATATCGTTACGGAAGAAGAAACCGCAGCCGTGATCGTATGCGGAACAACCGACCGCACCGCATATCCCGCGGAATTGACGGCGGTTGCGGAATCGGTGATCGTATACCCCGACGAGTGCACAAAAAAAGCGCTTGCGCCCAAAAAGAGGCGCGCGCCCGCAAAAAATAAGCCTGCCGAACGCCCTTCCTCCAACGCAGAACCTGCCCGCGCGCCCGAGCAGACTGCCCCTGCCCCCTTGCCCGAATCTTCCTGCTGCCGGTTCGGTATTTTGGGAAAACAGGTAAAAAAGAGCGTTTACGATTCGCAGGGATTCCCCATCGTAAACGCAGGCGAAAAAGTAACGGCGGAAACGGTGTTGCGCGCGCGTAAAAACAACCGATTGCTGGAACTTACCGTAAATACGCTGACTAACGTTTGGTAAGTTACAGCGAATATTTTGCGGTAAGTTTTAATACGGAAGCAAGGCAGTCGTTCAGCGAATCGAGTTCGGAAGGGGTAAGCCGTTTGTTGCGGAACGTTTCCAGCGTGCGGGCAAGCACGTCCGTTTCCAAACGGTCGCCCGCAGAAAGTTTACCCGCGCGCAGGCGCGCCAAAAGTTCGCCCGCATGCGAAAGGCGCAGCCCCGCATCCTCTGCGGCGACGGCGTCTTCCCGCCCGACCTCTTCCGGATAGCAGGTGATTTTGGGCGGGCGTTGGGGCGCGGGCGCAGGCTCGCGCCGTTCCTCCCCCTCTAATTCTAAATGAAATTTTTCGTACATTTTTTCCGCTTTCGAACGCTTCGCTTTCCGCTTCCGTTTGGGAAGATAAAAAACGCCGTTTACAAGCACGCATTCGAGGGCGAACAAGCTAAGCCAAACGAACGCATAGCGCGATTCCCCTTCGCAGCATACGAGCGTAAACCCGATCGCAGAAAAAATACAGCAAACGGGAAGATACCACTTGCGCTTTTCGAACGCCCACATTGCTGCGGCTGCGGGCAGTAGCAAAATAGGAAATCCCAAAAGCGAAAGCCAATCGGGCATTCCCCCGATCGCGTTGACAAACCGAATAAATACGTCCATAAGAAAACTCCCGTACAAGGATATCCCCTTGCATGCGGGAGTTTTTCGCAACTTTACGGGAAAAAGCGCGAATTATATCACATTTCGATTTCGCGGCACAGTTTAATGTTGATGATGCGCGCGCGCACCTGCCGTTCGTCTAAGCGGAACACGCGCGCGACCGCCTTGCGGTAAAGCAGAATTTGCGGCGCATACTTTTCGCCGAGCGCCCGATCGTCCAGCCCCGAAAACTTGTAGTCGATCACGGTATACCCCTCTTCGTCGCGGTACAGCAAATCGATCGCGCCCTGAAAGACGAGCTCTTCCGCCGATTCGGAAATCCCCATTTCGTCCGCCTGCAATCCGACGAGGAAGGTTTGCTCCCGCCAAAGCCGTTTGCCCGCGAGCGCGCGCAAGGCGGGCATTGCAAGGATCTGCCGCACCTTTAAAAGGTCGATCATCGCAGCCTGCTCTTCGGTCAAAATATTTTCTTCGCGCATGCGGCGCAGTTCCCCTTCCGCATCCGCTGAAAAATCGACGTGCTGCAAAAACGCGTGATACGCCGTGCCCGTTTCCGCAGATGCGCTTCCTTCGGCGCGCACGAACGATCGGTACGAAAGAGGATTTTCCTTTTGCAGTTCTTTCAATAAATCGGTCGCGGAACTTTTTACTTTAACGAGCGTGCTTGCCTCGTACGGATACGGGCGCGCATAAACGGATAAAATTTCTTCCGTTTCGCCCGCGACGGGATAGACGAGCGCCTTTCGCTCCGCCGCCGTAAATGCCCGTTCCTTTTCTTCCGAAAAGTACTGCGCGCAATCGGAAAAATCGATAAAGTCGGAAAAGCGTTTGGCGTACTTTGCGGGAGAGCGGTCTTCCCGCATGCCGAACAGCATGTGCAAGCGGAATTTCGCGCGCGTCATGGCGACGTAAAGCAAGTTGAGCTCCCCCTTTACCTCTTCCCGCTCTTCGTATATAGCGGAAGCGCGGCGCAGCACCGTATCGTATACGAGTTTCTTTTTCGCATCGAAACTTTTGGGCGCAACGGAAAACAGTTCGGTAAACATTACCTCTTCCCGTTCCGCGCCGTGAAAGGGTGCGTCTAAACTTGCAAGGATAACGACGGGATATTCCAGCCCCTTGGAAGCGTGCATGGTAAGTACCTTTACCGCGTTTTCGCCCCCGCTTTCCGAAAAGTCCGCCTGCTCCGTTCTGTTTAAACGGCATAAAAAGTCGTGCACGCTTCCTTCCGCTTCTTCGATAAGCCTGCGCACGCGGGCAAGCCGCCGCCCGCCCTCTTTTTTGGCGGCGATCTCCGCTTCCAACCCTTCCGAAAGGAGCAAGTTTAAAACGTCGCCCGCACTTTTTACCGCGCACAGCGCGCGCAAACGCTCCGTTTTTTGCGCAAACGCGCGCAGCCGTTCCGCCAATTTGTTTTGCATCTTTCGCGCGTATTGCTTGCAGGCGTCGCGGAAAAAGAATGCGGAAGCGCTTTTTTCATTCTCGTTCACCTTTTCCCGATCGCGGTTCCAAAGCGAAATTTCCGCAAAGTCGTTTTCGTCGAACCCGCCGACGGAAGAGCGCATTGCGCCCGCAAGCGGGATATCCTGCTCCGCATTGTCTAAATAAGAAAGCCAATCTAACAGCATGCGGATCTCCCAATGATCGTACAAGTTCGTCTTGGCGGAAGAGGTAACGGGAATATCCCGTTCGCTCAGCGCGGCGATCGCCTTTTCGGCGTCGCCCGACGTTTTGCGCACCAATACGGCGATATCGCCGTAACACACTTTGCGCACGACGCCCGCGTCCGCGTCGAACCAATCGGAACCAACTTCGCTTAAAACAATGTCCGCGATCGTTTGCGCCTGCGCGTCGATCACAGTGCGTTCCCGATCGCCCGATACCGAATACACGCCCGCAGGTCCCGAACGCTCGTCTTTTTCTTCGGGCACGCGGTGAAAGATCACCTGGCCTTCGTGCGCGCCGTACCTTCTGCCCCCGCGCATCAACGAATCTTCCGCATACGAAATACCGCACGTTTCTTTCGTCATCGCGCGGGCGAACACGCGGTTTACCCCGTCGAGCACGGCGGAAGCGCTGCGGAAATTTTCCGTTAAATACAGCGCATGATCGAACGCTTCCGTTTTTTTGGTGAAAAATTCCGACTTGCTTCCGCGGAACGCATAAATCGCCTGTTTGCGATCGCCCACCAAAAAAACCTCTTCCCCGCCCAAGCGGGATAAAATTTCTTCCTGCGCGGGGTTTACGTCTTGATATTCGTCTACGAACAAATAGCGGTAACGCGCCCGCAGATCTTCGCACGCGGCCGCATCGGAAAGCACGCGCAGCGCGCAGTGTTCCAAATCGTTATAATCGAGCGCGCCCCGTTCCCGCTTTAAGCGGGTATAAATTTCGTCGTACCGCAAAACGAGCGCGCACAGCGAAGAGGCGCGCGACTGTGCGTCTAAATAACGCGCATATTCTTCTTCCCGCGCGCCGTATTTTTTTAATTCCGCGTACAGTTCTTTGATGCCCGAAGAAAGGTAAGAAAGGGCGCGCAAAGCGCGCAGTTCTTCCCCCTCGGCGCGCGTGGAAGGAGGCATGCGCGCGATCACGGGCGCTTCCTGCGCGGCTTCCGTAAGCGAAAACAAATCGATTTCCGAAAGCGCTTCCGCCGCCCGCACAATATCTGCGCACACGTTCAGCGCGCGCGCGTTGTTCCCTTCGAAAAAGCGGGCGAGCGCTTCCGCTTCCGTTTTAAAGTATACCGCCTTTTCGCAGAACGATTGCGCGATGTAATAGCAGACATTTTCGAACGCGTCTTCCTTTCCCGCCGCGGAAAGGGCGCTGCGATAGTCCGCCATGCCGCGGAATTTTGTATACAGCGCCGAAACCACCCCCCGCAGACGGGCGTCTTTCTTGCCGCGGAAATATACCGAAAGCAGACTTTTAAATTGAGCGCTTCCCTCTTCGTACGCGCAGTCGAACGTTTCTTCCATGGCGCGGGCAGAAAGTTCTTTGCCCTCCGCGTCGTCCGGCGAAATGATGCGGAACGCCGCGTCCGTTTCCGCAAGAAAGAAGTACGAACGCACCAGCCTGCCGCAAAAGGCGTGAATGGTGCTGATCTCCGCGGAAGGAAGCAGCAAGAGTTGCGCTTTTAAACGCGCCTTTTCCTCCCCCCGCGCCTGCGAAATTCTTTGCAAAATCGCAGCGCGCAGTTTTTCGCGCATCTGCGCCGCCGCCTTGTTGGTAAAGGTGACCGCAAGCACTTCGCTTACGCTTACCCCGTTTAAGATCAGCGAAACAAGCCGTTCGATCATCACCGCCGTTTTGCCGCTTCCCGCCGAAGCGGAAACGATCACCCTGCCGCGGCGGGAGATTGCCGCTTGCTGTTCTTCGGTAAACTGTACGCTCATACTTCTTCCCCCCGCTCTCTTTTAACGATTTTAACGATATCCGCACACTTTACGCCCCCTACTTTGCGCGGCTCGCCGTCGTATGCGCAAAGCCCTTTCAGCTTGCAGTAACGGCACGCGCCGTCGTACGGGGAGGGGGAAATATTCCCCTCTTTCATCTCCCTTTCCGCCTGCGCGGATACCAAAACGGAATAATCCAAAAACGCGTGGAAATCTTCTTCGCTCATGCCTTTATCGGTAAATTTTCCGTTGCGCCTGCCGTCGAACAGCGCGCTCTTTTCCCCCTCTTGCAAAGCGCGGTCGTGCAACGTGAGCACGGCGTCTTCCCCGTTGTAAAAACCCGTCATGCGGAATTTTTCGTCCTCGTCGCGCGTAAACGAATCCGCCGCGGGGAAATAGAAGGCGCCCGCCGCGCGCTTGCCTTTGGAAACAGCCTTTAAGTACAGCTGCAACTGCAATTTTCTGCCCGTGTAATAGCTGACCGCTTTATCGTCGATCGCGCCCGTTTTATAGTCGATCACGCGTACGTAATCGCCCGATTCGTCTACCCTGTCCGCCTTGCCCGCAAGCGCAAGTTCGGGAAGAGATACGCTTTCTTCCGCGGCGCGCACGCGGAACGCCGACTGCGCCAGCTGCCTGTATGCAGCCGCAGCGACCTCTTCGCCTTCTTCGATCAACCGTTCCGCCGTGTATTCGCCCGCCTTCGTATCGGCAAGCGAAGAAAAGCGGGGCGTTTGCAACAGCGCGCTGCCCGCCGCTTCGGCATAGGCGCGGCATTCGGGCTCGTCTAAAAACTCGTTGAACCGACGCGCGGTTTCTTCGAGCACCGTATGTATAAAGGTGCCCGTATCGGTATCGAGCACGGTGCGCTCTTCCCGCTCGCGCAGACGCAGACCGCGCATGGCGAACCCCGCGTACGGGCAGGAAAAATACTGTTCGAGCAGCGTGGGCGAAACGGTGCCTTGCGAAAAATACAACTCTTCCCCGCGGGCAAGCGCGCCCTTGCCGCTTTCCGACAGCAGAGCTTCCGCCGCCGTACGCTCGCCCGCTTGGCACAGCGCCGCATACAGCGCGGAAAATTTGCTTCCGTCCTCTTCCCGCCCCTCTTCGAACGCGCCGCGAAAGGCGAGCAATTTAAGAAGAGCCGCCTCTTTCTCGCAGCAGTCGAAGGGGAACAGATCGGGCAGCGCGTTTAAATGAAACATGCGTTCGGCATATTGCAGCACTTCCCCCCGCTGCGTTTCGCCCCCCTTGTTGCGGAGCGGACGGCTGAGATACAGCCTTTCGGTAAACGAGCATAAATTCAGCGCCAAACTTTCCCGCGCGCGCGCGTTCACCTGCGCGATCGCCGGTTCGATTTTTACCTGCAACTGCGAAAGACGTTTGATTTCCGCATCCGAAATAACAGCCGTATCCGCCACCGTGCGGGGAAGTTCCGCCGTCATGCCCGTGGCAAACAAAATTTTTACGCGGGCGAATTTGCTTTCCGTTGCGTCGCCCACAAACACCGCGTCCGCATGCTGCGGGATAAGCGAAAGGGAACACGCTTCCAGCCCGCTCTTTAACAAATCGCAAAATTCCCGCGCGGTGAACGTTTGCCCGCCCGCGATTTCGCCGATCTCTTGCAACACGCGGAAAATGGGTTCGGGCGAAAGAAACTCTTTTTCTTCGCGCGAGCAGTACGCCTGCAAATTTTGCGTTACTTTATCTCCTTCGCAAAACTCGTATGCATCGGCGACGGCGCGCGCATACTCTTCCCCTCTGCCGCTGCGCGAAAACAGCCCGAACAGAGCCGTCGCTCTTTCGCGGCAAACGCATAAATACGCCCTGTCGTACCCTTTTACCGCTTCCCCCTCTTTGATCTCGCGCTTTACCGCGCCGCGGTATCCGCCGAACTTCAACAAGTAATTGCGGTAAACGTCCCCTTTCCCGAAATAAGGATTGGCGGCGACCGCGTCCGCCTCGGCGGGGAGAATGCCGTCTGCCGCGCCGTTTAACAGCGCGAGCGCGAACGCGCAGAAAGGATGTTCGGAAAGTTTGCGCTTTCGATCTGCAAAAAAGGGAATGCGGTATTGCCCGAATACCTTTTCCGCCACGGGAAACGCGCTTTCGTCGGGCACGAGCACCGCGATATCGCGGTAACGCGCGCCCTCGTAAATGTGTTTTTTGATAAGCGCGGCTACCGTTTGCAGTTCTTCTTCGCAATCTTGCGCGAGAAAGGAATATACTCCCTCGCACGGCTGAGGCGGAAGGGAAAACCGATCGGGCGAAAACAGCCCTTCCCGCAATGCGAGCGCGTCGCCCGTTAGGGTGTCGGGCGCGCTTACCGTTTCCGCGCCGCCGTATTCTTCGCAAACGCGCGCAAACACCCCGCGCGCTTCGTCGGTATACAGTTCGCCGTCGCCCGAAAGAAATATCCCCGTAACGCTTTTACAGTGTTCCAACGCGGCGCGGATCCCCTCTTGCGCCTGACGGGTAAATGATGGGAACGCGAAAAAATACACGTTGCAATCGCGCAGATCGTTCGACGCGATTTTTTCGGGCAACAATCCGAGATATCCGTTTTCGTCTACCATGCCGCGGGCGAAAAGCGCTTCTTCGTACTTTTCTTGCAACAGCGCCAAATCGGTCAGTTTCGCGCGGAGCATACCTTCCGACCCCTCCGCGCTCGTACGTAATATTTGCGCATCTACGCGGGAAGCGGAAAGCTGGGCGATCGTTTCGTACACCACCCCCGCAGAACCCTTTCCGAAACACGTCGTTTGCCCTTCGCACGCCTGCAACAGTGCGTTCGTCACCATAACCGATCCTTGCTTGGAAAGCACCTTCGCTTCCCCCGAAAGAAAGCGCGCAAACGTGGTTACATCGGTTAAAAACGTTCCGCCCAACGCCTGCACGAGCGCGCGTTCGGTCAACAACGTAAGCCTGTCTTCGCAAAATATCAAGTTTTTTTCGCCCTTTTCTTCCGCACGCGTTACCCGCGCGCAAAGCGCGGAAAGCGCATCGTTTAAAGAAAGCGCCCGAATCATCGTATTCAAGTTGAGCTTCTCCGTAGTAATTATTTTCGCACGCCTTTTCGGCGCGTTTCTTTTGCCGTTATAATTCTTTTTCGCCGAAAAAACGTTTTTAACATGCGGTGCGCTTATAAAACCGTTTTCTCGCATGCGCAGCCATAAAATAAATATGTATTTTATGATTTGACTTTTCCGTAATTGCCGCCGTAGCTTTGCCGCGTACATCACGCCGTTTTGTACACTTCTTTCCCGCGCGCACCTCCGAAACCGCACAAATACCGTTCACAGATTATGCCGCCGCGCGCTTTTGCAGCAGGTTCCGCCGTAAACTTCACGCACAAAGTCGCCGCGTACATCACGCCGTTTTGTACACTTCTTTCCCGCACACACCGCCGAAACCGCACAAATACCGTTCACAGATTATGCCGCCGCGCGCTTTTGCAGCAGGTTCTGCCGTAAACTTCACGCACAAAGTCGCCGCGTACATCACGCCGTTTTGTACACTTCTTTCCCGCGCGCACCTCCGAAAAAGGGTTTCGTACAAATACTTAGCAAAATCCTATGGCAAGAGAAACAAATTTATCTGTATTATAGCACATATCCGCTCCTTTTCGCAAAATTTTCGCCCGAATTTCAACGTTTTGTTTTTACAAATACGGAAAATTGTGCTATAATGCTTTTAACGCTTTGAAATACGGAGTTTTTTATGAAAAAAATAAAAATTGCGGGGCTTGTTCTGCTTGCTCCTCTCGCCCTGCTGTGCGCGTGCGGCGGAACGCCTACGCTTGCGATCAGTGCGAATTGGTATTCCGACCCCGCGCTGACGGATAACAGCACGTCGGATAAGCCCGAAACGCTGGAATATAAAGTGGAATTTGTAAAGCCCGCAGGCGGCTCTGCAAACGCCTTTACCGTAGATTACGAAACGGGCACGTACCGTACGATTTTAAAATCGGAACGCAGGCAGCTTTCCGACGGCACGAACGAAACCGTTTACGTGTATTCGACGGAGCTTGCGATCAGCGGATATTATTCGATGGGCGACAAGAAAAGCGAAGTATTCCAAGATAAAGTAACGACGGAAGCGGTGTTCCGCAATGTAAACAAACAGCTTGCGCCCATTTCTACCAAACGGGAAGTTGCTTGCACTTCGCCCCGCCAACTCGCGCCCGAAACGCTGGAAGACGGTTATCGCAGCTATAATTACGTTTACGAAACCTCGTACGATTTGGAACTGACCAAGGCAAAAGCGGCGTATACCGATTTAAAGGCGGAAAATCCTTCCCCCGCAGAGCAGGAACTTCCGCTCGGCAAAGGGGCGACCTACCTCGATAACGAACAGATCTTATTTGCCCTGCGCGGCGTAAATTTGGCGAGCATCGTAAATTTGCGCTCGATCAATCCCGTGGAACGGCAAGTGCAGCCGCTTGCAACTTCTAACCCTGCTTCCACAACGGTTGAACTGAACGATGCGACCATCGGCGGAATTAAGGGAAAATACACGGTAGACGCCTATAAGGTAGACCTTTCATACCAGTCTTCCCACCCCGGCGCAACGCAAACGCTTTGGTACGCAAAACCCAATTCGCCCAACACCTATCGCGGCGCGCTGCTCAGCATGGAAGCGCCCGTCATGTACGGATTGGGCACCCTGCGCTATACGCTCGTCAGCGCAGATTTTACCGACAAATAACAAAATCAAACAGGATCGCCCCGCCGAACACACGACGGGGCGTTTTTTATTTTTCGTATACGCTGCGCTTTAATATGCCGACATAGGGTAGATTGCGGTAATCTTCCGCATAGTCCAAACCGTAACCGATCACAAACTCGTCTTCGATCTCGAAACAAGTATACTCCGGTTCCATAGGCGCCTGCCTGCGCGAAGGCTTATCGAGCAAGGTTACGATATTCACCGAAGCGGGCGCACGCGCGTTTAACATCTTTTTTAAATGATACAGCGTATTTCCCGAATCGATAATATCTTCCACGATCAAAACGTCGCGCCCCGTGATATCCGCCGCCAAATCCTTTTTCACCTTCAATTCGCCCGTGCTCGCGGTACCCGCGCCGTAAGAGGATACCGCCATAAAATCGAGTTCGCACGGCGTTTTCATATTGCGGATCAAATCCACAAAAAACACCACGCTTCCCTTTAAAATACATACGACGACGGGTTTTCTGCCCTCGTACAGTTTATCGAGCTGCGCGGCGACCTCTTTCACCCGCGCTTGAATCATTTTTTCGTCTAATAAGATCCGTTCGCAATCGCTGTTCATTTTCTTCTCCTCAATTCCGTTTTTCCGTTGACAGTGCGCACACCCGTTTCGTTTGTTCGGTTACTTTTACTTCGTCTGAAATTTCCACGCCGAATACCGCGTAAACTCGATTTCCCTTTGCGATTAGCGGCAGCTTGCGCCCCTCTCTTGCGGGAATTTTTTTATCCGTCAAATACGCTTTCAGCGTTTTCTCATGCCCTTTAAACGGACGGAAACGATCCCCTTCCCGCCGCGTTCGAATCACGCACCCTTGCCCGAAAGAATCAAGATCGGCAAACAGCGCGCCCTCTTTCCTCCCCTCGCCGACGAATGCGGTATACTCGCCCAAACCGTGCCTTCCCAAGCAAAAGGGTATCTCTTCCAAAACGGGCGCAGAGGGGCTGTATATCGCGATTTCCGCCCCCTCGCGCGAGGCAGCTAACCCGCAGGGCAGACAAACGCTTTTTCCGCTATGCAAGCCCTTTAACAGGGCAATTTCGTCGACATTCGCCTGCGTGTAATCGCGTTCGATCCCCATTTCTTTCATTGCCGCAACGCACGCACGGGAAAATAACGGCATGGGCAACGTTGCGGAAAACCGCCGTTCCGAACCCTTTCGCTTTATTTCCTTTTGGGCAAGCGCTTGCAAAAAACGATCGTCTTCCGCCGCACGCCTCGCATATGCCGCAAGATTTTCCGCCGCGCCGTTCACCGCGCGTTCGAGTGCGGGAAGCGCCTGCAAACGAATGGCATTTCGGCTGAAATTTACGTCGGCATTGCTGTCGTCTTCGACGAACAAAAACCCGTTTTTCGTTACGTATTCGTTGATTTGCGCGCGCGAAACGGTTAAAAAAGGACGAACGATCCCCTCCCGTTCCCCAATCGCGGAAAGCCCCGCGGAAGAAGTTCCGCGCGCCAAACGAAATAAAACCGTTTCCGCCAGATCGTCTTTGTGATGCGCCGTTGCAACTACGTCCGCTTCCCCCTCGGCAAGTACGGCGGAAAAACATTCGTAACGGAACGCGCGTCCTTCCTCTTCCAAGCCCCTCTTATGCGCTTTGGCAAGCGCGGGAATATCGGCGGAAAATACGCGCAAGGGAATGTTCCATTCGCCGCATAAACTGCGCACAAATGCCAGATCGCGCAAAGAGCTTTCTCCCCGAATCCCGTGCTCGCAGGTAAGCGCGCTTACGAAAAACCCGTATCTTTCTGCATTCGTTTTTAAATAATGCAGCAGCGCGACGGAATCTCTCCCCCCGGAACACGCCACGCAAATGCGCAGTCCGTGATAAGACTGTAACGGACATAATTCATTCATGCAATTATTATATCACGATTTTTATGCCATTGCAATCGTTCGCTTAATTAAAAAGATCGGTCGAATTTAAAAAATATTGCGAATTCTTTCAAAAAACAGTTGACAAATCGCGCGCCTTCGTTTAAAATAAATAAGCTATTCGGTTATCCGAATACCATCATCGCGGGGTGGAGCAGCCAGGTAGCTCGTCGGGCTCATAACCCGAAGGTCGCACGTTCGAATCCTGCCCCCGCAACCATACGGCGATGTAGCTTAGTTGGTTAGAGCGATCGGTTCATACCCGATAGGTCAGCGGTTCGACTCCACTCATCGCTACCAGTCAATCGCGGCTTTTGCCGTTTATATAAGGCCCGTTGGTCAAGAGGTTAAGACATCACCCTTTCACGGTGGTATCATGGGTTCGATTCCCGTACGGGTCACCAAGCAAATGGGGGTTTTTCGCAAGGAAACCCCCCATTTTTTATATAAAAACACTCAAAAAAATTTTAGATTTGTCTATTTTATGATTTTGCCCCCAAGTTTTCAACTTGGAATTCTTAAAGAAATACAGATTCTCCACCGTGTTCTGTTTGTTAGGCGTTGCGCATTCCAAAATACCAATAATCGCCGAATGTCTCCCTTTTTTGCTTTCAGAACTTCGTCCGTTACCGCTATTTTCAAGCGGCAACAGCGCAATCTATCGGCAATACGCATAGATTCTTGCTTCCCTTACGCAAATTGTTCTTGAAACTATGCCAACACCCACATTGAATGGCTGTTTAGAATGTTAAAACGGCTTTGCTCATGTAATACCTGCTTCTAAACTTCAAATTGTAATTTTACTTTGATTTTGAAAATTTTATCAAACAAATAATCCCCGACGGCGTTTTAATTCGCCGTCGGGGATCATACCGTATCAATTAAATCGTTTAATATTTAAAACGTTCCTTTTTTATAAGATTCTAAATTTTGCGCCCACGATTTTTGCTGATCAAAAAGTACCCTCCTACCCCTGCAGCCGTGACTGCCGAGACGATGCAAAGACATATAATACTTACGGTTTTGGAATTGTTTACCGCCGTCATATCGCGCACCAAAAGTTCTATCGGCGTTTCCGCTCTGCCGTTGGCGGAATAGATCGTAACGATGTTTTTCCCTAACGAAGCATTAGCAAAATCTTCTTTTGTGATAGTAAGCGTGCGCCCGTTCTGCGAGAACTTTACTTCCTCCCCGCCGATAAGCACTTTGTTTACGACGGTATCCCGCGAGAGGGTGAGAACGACCGATTCGTCGGTAAATACCGTTTCTTTCTCCGCCATAACGCCAACCGAAGAAAACGTATTTTTTACAGAATACGTAAACGAACCGATCGAGGTGTTGATTTTGAAATTGTACGTTGTTTTTCCGTGAAGCGACAACAAATAATCTTGCTCCAAAGTGAATACGCCGTCGGCAAACGTGTAGTCGCCCTCGCCCAAAATCGCACCTGCGTCCGTTAGGTTGAGAACCCCATAAATTTCGCAATCACCCAAAAACAGCCCGTCGTCCACCGTCATATCTGTAAACACGATATCGTTTACGGTAACCGCCGCATTGTATGCGTTTAATCCGATTTTTCCGCCGTAATAGCCGCTCAACTGATAAGAAATACTCGGCTGTTTTGCACCGTTCACATATACGTTTGCCCTGCTTTGAACGACGCTGATAGAGAGCGTAAATCGTTCCCCCGCTTTGAAATAATAATCGGCAGCCGCAAGATCGCCCACGCCCGAACGCCATAATTTCAGTTTATTCTCTGCGGAATCGGCAGTGACGACCCAATATCCCGTATAATTGCCGCTTACGCCGAACACGAGCGCAGCTGCCTGCGCGGAAGCATTTTCGGGTGTAAACGTTGCCGAATAGTAAATGTCTTCGCCCTCCGATTCCGAAAACAGGAACGCATCCGAAGCACCAGCCGACAAATAGATCCCATTTTCGTTTACGTAAGAAGTTCCGCCCCATTTTACGGGATACGTCACCTCACCCGTATAACCGTTTCCATGAACGAAAACGTTGATCCATTTGATTTCTGCACCGTCATAATACACGCGGAGGTTTGCCGCGCCGTTTTTCGTTTTCAGCGCTTTCACCGTTGCAAACGCACCCTCCGCAGTGAGCGCAAACGATCCGTCTTCGTTGTTGACTTCTTCAAATGTTACTTTGGTGGGATCGAAATTCCCGAACGAAGATACGCAGATATTGCGCTCTTCGCCCACGGTAAGATGCACGTCGCCTGCCGTTACGAAGAAATCCCCCTCTTCCTGCACGCCGCCGAAGATATCGTTCATGGCATAAACGTCCGCTTTTACGCCGACGTCACCGTCACAAGTCAGACTCATGCCGTTGGAAGCCGCCATCGGAAAGACTGCCGAAAAAAAACTCGCCCTGCCGCCGCCTGCAAACACGCTGATAAACGCTCTGTCAAGCAAAATCCTTAATTCGAGTTTACCGTCGATCAGAGGCACGTTTGCCGAATAAGGGATTTGATAAAGCGTCGTATCGCCCGCAAGCAACGAGCTTTCCGAACGGTCGAGCGTAAGCGTTTCGCTTTTTACTTCGTAAGAAAGGGAAATCCGCTCCTTTTCGGAAGAACGGAGCAAGAGCGTTACCTGCGTCGCATCGCTTTCCGTTAAGTCTACACAAACTTCGAGATCGGCAACCGAAGCGGAAACGCCCGCAAGCGCATTGCTGCCCGCGCTTAAATATCCGTGAAACGATTTCAACGTTTCGCCGCGCAATTCCTTATAACCCGCTGCGGGCGTTCTTTTAAGCACGTATTCTTCGTTTTCGCGGGTAAGATTTAACTCTGTAATAACCGTCATGCCGCCGTTATAATTTTTGCGGAAGGGTTCGTACTCTCCAACCGTTTTCCAGCTTGCCGCCCAACTCACGCCGTACACCCTGTTATCGGGAGAATTGTTGAACGACTGGAACGCGTAGCTGTCGATCCCCTCGCTCAAACGGGTCAAAGGCGTTTCTCCCACGAATAAACCGTCCTCGTCGAGATGTCCGACTACATAATATTCTGCCGGATAATAGGTATCCTCGCGCGACGTTCCGTTATAAATGTGACTCTTTTCTTTATCTTCGGGAGAACAGACGAGCACGTACTTTTCTTCCCTGCCGAGATAAAAGCGGGATAAATCGGGACATTCGCCCCAATAACCCGTTTCCCCGAGATATTCCCATTCCGTCAGATTTTCGGACGCATACATGCGGATACTGCCGCCGCCCACCGCCATAAGCCATTTTTGATGCGTTTTGCTCCAAAAAACTTTGGGATCGCGGAATTCCCCGTCGCCCACGCCGCCGTCGTCGTTCGCGCCGAGGATTTCGCCGTAAATTTCGAAACTTGTGCCGCCGTCTTTACTGTACGCAAGGATCTGCCGCTGCCCGCCCGCCTCAATGAGCGGTTGCGTCAAAACGGCTACGATCCCCTGCCCGCGTACGACTTTTCCCGTGCTTGCGTTTACGTCGAAAAATCCGCTCGTGTTGTTCTCGTCGTACACCGCGCTGCCCGAAAACATCATGGCGTAATAGTTGCCCGCTTTGTCGTGCTGATAGGCGGGAATTGCGACGGGCTGTTCCTGCCAATGGATCAAATCGTCGCTTGTGGCGTGACCCCAGCTCATATCGTCCCACCAAACCTTAGTGCTTTGCGTTTGTTCGTTCCAAGTATATTGATAGTACATATGCCAAACGCCGTCGGCATACAAAAGCCCGTTCGGGTCGTTATTCCAACCGCGGAGCGCCGAATAGGAGAGCCTGTTGCGGTACCCCTCGCCGTAGTCGGTATTTTCCGCCGCAGACACAATGCAAAGCGAAGGCATAACGCCGACGATCAACGCCAATACCAAAAAGCATGCGAGAAGGACTGCCGTAAACGATTTTAATTTTAACGTTTTCATTTTTTTCTCCCCAAAAATCAGTTTGTAAATTTTTTATTTTCGTGCTATAATTAGGTCAAACGATCGTCATATACAAGAAGGAATTTCCATGCTCACCATAAAAGACGTTGCAAGAGAGGCTCATCTTTCCCCCACCACCGTATCGCGCGTGCTCAACAACCGCGGCTATATCAGCGAGAAAACGCGCAAACTCGTATACGATACGATGGAAAGGCTTAACTATCACCCCAACCAAATCGCGCGGTCTTTGCAGAGCAATACTTCTAACCTGATAGCCATTTTGGTTCCCGATTCGGGCAATCCGTTTTTCAGCGAACTCGTCACCTGCGTGGAACGCCAGTGCATGAAACACAACTACCGCTTGATTTTGTGCAATTCCTTCGATACTTACGAAAAAGAGTCGCAATACCTTAAATTGCTGCAAGAACAGAATATCGACGGGTTGATCGCTTGCTCGCACATCCTCGACGAAAAGAGTTATAAGCACATTTCCCTGCCCGTTGTATCGTTCGATAAAGATTACAAAAACGAGAAGATCCCCATCGTCTGTTCGGATAACTACCTCGGCGGTACGCTCGCCGCGCAGCACTTGCACGAAAAGGGCTGTAAGCGCTTGCTACATATTGCCGGACCTTTGACCGATCGCAGCCTTTTGGGGCACGGCAGATATTTCGGATTTAAGAACTACTGCGAAAAGAACGGGATCGAGGTAGTGACCTGCTCGACCGAAAACCACTTTTCCGTCGATTATTACCGGCAATTTATTCTATCGAGCGTGCAGGAGCGGCTTGCTTCCTTCGACGGGGCGTTCTGTTCTAACGACCTTATTGCGTTCGCCCTTTGCCGAATTTTGCACGAACAGCACATTTCCGTTCCGGAAGAGTTCAAAGTCGTAGGCTTCGACAATACTATTTTCACCAAAACCGTGTCGCCGAAGCTGACCACCGTTGCGCAGAACATTCCCTTGATCGCGGAAAACCTTGTAGATACCTTGATCGAAATGCAAAAGGGCGGTTCGCCCGAACGCGGGGTAGTAAAACTAAACGTACAACTCGTTCAAGGCGAAACAACTTGATCCCTGCCCCTCTCCCGAATGGGAGAGGGTTTTTTATTGCTCTTCCGCTTGCGCCGACCGTTTTTCGAAGATGCGGCAGATAAAATCGCCATTCGACCAACTGCTGTTGATCACGTTGCCGCCGTCCGTCTCCTTTTCCTCGGCAAGTTCGATGAATACGTAAATTTTGTCACCCGTATTCAAATTTGTAATTTCACGCATTTGGTTTGTGCCGTGCCCGTCTAAATGAATGAATTCCGAATATTTACATGCGCCGTCTTGCGTAAGCACCGCGATACGTACGTTGGCGGAAGTATATAGATTTGCATGAGATTCGGCGGGAGTATATTTGTAGCCGAGCGCAACGGTATAACTTCCATTCGTTACGTTGCCGCCCACGGTGTACGCAAGCGTAGACCAATTTCCGTTCAGCCAGCCCCCTTTGATTTCGGAAATAACGTCGTTGCTGCCGTTTCTTACAAGCCAAGCGTCGCCGTTAAATTCGGTGCTTTTTGTAAAAGCAAACGATTCGCTATTCCCCGTGTTTCCCGGCAGCCTGCCCTCGGTCGGAGCGCTCCAATTATAATCGGTATGCCCGAATTCCCAACCGCTCGTATTATCCGCAACGACGCCGTTTTTGTAATCGGAAACAAAATGATCCGGTTCGTAACGTTCGTCCGCTTCGCGGTAATCGCACCCCGAACATGCCTTATGACGCATTCCCGTTTCGTACACAGTCGCTTGCTTATCGATAACGTAATCGAGCATGTGATCGATAGGCGCAGTCTTGTCGCGGCAAACCGAACACTCGGTATAGTGCTGCGTATCGTTAAATTTAGGTTGATATGTATGTTCGCCCGTTGCGGGAATTTCCCGCGTCTGCGTATCGGAACAGCCTGTGCACGCATATACGCCGCTGCCCGCCTCGCCGCAGGTTGCCTCTTTCGTCGTTTCTTTCAGTTCGTAATGATGTTCGCCCGTCGACGGAATAATTTCGTATTTAGTCGCGCCGCATTTGCATGCGTAATCGATGCGTCCGTCGTTCGCGCAGTCTGCTTCGCGGCGGTTCGTTTGCGTCCAATCCTCTTCGCCGTGCGGCGTTTTCTCCATTGCATAAGAACATCCGTCGTTGGAACATGCCTGCCAGTGTTCGTTCCCCTCGAATGCCCATTCGAGCGCATGCTTCCCCGTGGCGGCTATCGGTTTTTCCGCGGTGTTTTCGCAACCGGTGCACCGATAAAGCGCGATCCCCTCGCGCGCGCAGGTCGGCTCCGTTACCGTTTGAACAAACGTATCGAAATGATGCTCGCCCGTTGCGGACATATTCTCTGTTTTTATTGCATGGCAGACTTCGCACTCGTACTTAATCTTGCCCGTTTCCGTACAAGTAGGCGCTTTCAGCTGACTCCCTTCGTCCCATTCGTGCCCGACATGAGCGGGAACGGATTCGGAATAGGTATCCCCGCAAACCGTGCAAGTGTACGTAATCGAACCTTCTGCGGTAATATCGGGCTGATCCACTTCGCCGCCGTTCCACGAATGCGCTGTTGATTTTGCGATAAGTTCCGTTTTTGTTTCGCCGCACACGGTACAGGTGTGCGTAGTTTCGCCCGTTTGCGCGCAAGTTGCCTCGCGCGTTACTTTCCCGTCGTCCCAAGCGTGTTCGGCGCAAGGCTTGTTCTGTTCGTCGCCGCAAGCGGCAAATCCCGTTGCAGAGCCTAAAATGCACAACGCCGATAAAACAACCAGACTGATTTTTCTTTTCATAATTTTTCTTTTCATAATTTTCCCCATTTTGTTTTTTCAGTTCTGCGTAAGCGTATAGCTGAACGAACCGTTCTTATACCCCGTATCCTCGAACGCAAACATCAAATAAATTTTATCGCCCTCATTCAGTTGTAATCCCGTTATCTTCTGCGACCAGCTTCCGCTCCCTCCGTCAATAAACCGATTTGCTTTAAAGTTTCCGTTTCCGTCCGTAACGACGAGCCGAAGGATCACGTGCGTCGTTTCCTGCCCGCCCTCGAAGGAGATATTTGCCTCCGCCGACATAGAAGTTTGCGCCGTATATACGATCGTCGCCCAACGTTCGGCGGAAAGCCACCCGCCTTTTAATTCCACGCCGTCTGCGATCCACGCGTCCGCCGTTTTATCCGTCAACTTAGAATAATCGAAAGACTCCCCGCCCTCGGCGTTCGCCTTGATCTCGCCGTCGCCGTTCCAAAAATATTCGACTACGCCGTATTCCCATCCGCCGGAAGGATTGCTTTCGATAGAAAAGTCCTTCGAAAAGTCGGCAAACGGTTCGTTCGGAACTGCGTTTTGAACGCGAACGGAAAAATTATAATTTGCAGCCGCCACGCCGTCGTCTGAAAGATAGCCCGCGTTTCTGATCGCAAACGAAATGCAATCCCCTTCCTTTACGGCAAGCGTAACCGTATCGTTTCGCCAATCCCAATCGCTTCCCAGCAGATATTCAAATATGCGGTTGCGGTTATGATACAGCTGCGTAAGAATATACCCGCCGTCCGATTCCGTGGGCTTTACTCCGAGGCTTACGCTTATCGTTCCCGTTTTGGTTGCGATATACGTGACCCCTGCCGAATAGTGCCCGCCCGTCTTGATCCAGTCCGCCTTTACTTCGAGATCGCTCGAAGCGGAAGGTTCGGTATACTTCACGTTCCACGCTTCGTCTGCGTTCTCGTTATAATTGGAGCACGGCTGCATTTCGTCGATCGATTTTCCGTAAGTATATACGAATCCGTTCGTGCCCTGCTCGCCGAAACTTTCCTGCGCCGTAACGAACGATTGATTGCCCGCCGTAACTTCCACATCGAACGCATGAACAAAATTCCGTTCGTTTACGCCGATCGGCAGCAAATTACTTTGTTCTTCGGCGGCGCCGCTGAGCAAGCTCAGCGAATAATTGCAAATCTTTCCGTTAAAATTTACGTATGCCGAAAACACGTCGCCGCTTTCCGCCTTTATTCCGCCGAAGACGCGGGCATACCCTTCTTTTACTTCTGCGGTTGAAACCGTTTCGCCGTTCTTTTGCACGACAAGCGTTCCCTCAACCGTTTTATCGGTTAAAGCTGCCAATGCGTTGAACGAGGCATACCCATCGCCCTCAACGCGCGCGCTTGCGCCTTTGTTTTCGCCGTTTGCTTTTGCGGAAATATTGCGCACGGGAACGTAATGTGTTTGCGCGCCGTCAAGTGCGCCCGTAAGCGTTGCGTTCTCTTTTGCTTTTACGCGAACGGTAACCGTTTTTCCCGCTTTTACGTTTGCATATCCGTATAGCGAAACCGCGTCTTTTCCGCTTGCGGAGGCAACCGTTTTCCCGTCGTTGATAAGTTCTATTTCCGTTTCGCCGCTCGTTAAAAATGCCGCGTCGGCGCTTACGTAACAATCGGTTTGCGGCGCGATCGAAAAATCTTTGCTTTCGCCGCCCGACAGGGCAAAACTGCCCGTAAAATCCAAATCGTTTTCGGAAGGCGCAAACATAGCGATGTCGGAAAATTCTACGATCCCGTCTTGCGCGAACAGCGCAATTCTGCGATTACCCACGTTGCGCACCTTAAACGTAAACGCCACACCCTCGATATAGAGCACGAAATTCGAGCCTTCGGCAAATACGTCTATCCGATAATCGGTATCCGCTTCGAGGGCAAGAAAATTATTCGCGATTTCGCTGTTCTGCCCATACTGCGCCTTGATCTTTCCCGCAAGCGGATTGATCGTTACCTTTACCGCATCGTACAAATTATCTTTTAACCCGAACACCAACCCAAACTCGGAAACATCGGAAGAAAAATTGACGTTCATGCTGAAACGGTATTCGAGTTTTTCGTTCGCAACGGGATTAAATAAACTGTTGGAACTGATAAGCGACAAGCTGTTCGCCGCTTCCCCCGCCTGATTTTTAAGAAGTAGCGGCTGTTTTACGTCGAAATGGGTTGCATATGCCTGCGGATAGGTAAGTGAAAGAACGCCGTCTTCGTTTTGCACAAGCCTGTGCGCCGTCAAATTTCCGCCCCATGCGTATTTATAAGTCGCGTTTACGTCCCGCTGCGCCGCCCAGCCGACGAGCATCGTATCGCTTCCGCGCACCGCCTTGCCTGCGTAAAACACCTTGCTGTCAAGCTGCGGATTTGCAGGCGCACGCCACCCCTCGAAAGGATTTTCCGAGATGAGGTAATACATACACCCCTTGCTGCCGTTGAGCGCATACGAAGAAACCGTCAACTCGTCGGTATCGCCCATGTTCAGATCTTGCGCGGAATAGGTGATATAATTTCTTCCGTTCCACTCGAAATACGTAGGGCATTCCAACACGTTAAAGCCGCGCGTATCGGTATAAAGAATACGCGGCGCGCCCAGCACTTGCAGCCGTTCGTTTAAAGTAAACTGCGCAAGAACCGCGCGATCGTTTTTGCGCGTGGAAACGATGCAATAATAACATTCGTCCGTTTCGCTCCACCGCACTTCGGGATCGCGGAAATCGTCGGCAAAGCCGTATTCGGCGGGCGAAAGAATAAAGTCCTCTTTCTTTACAAAGCTATCGAGATTCCCTTCCGAAACGGCAACGCGCACCGTTTCCGCACCCGTTGCGGGGTGCCCCGTATAAAAGAACAAATAATCGCCGCCGTGCTTTACGATGCTGCCCGTGCCGATCATCGCCTCGCCGCTGTTGGAATCGCCTGCGGGAAGCGCAAGCCCCTTTTCCTCGTAATGGACGAAATCGGTCGTATCTACCCTGTAAACGGGGTGCGACGAAGTGCCGCCGCCGTCTTTCAGATAAAAAATATGATACACGCCGTTTTCATAAAAAGGCATGGTATCGCCTACACGGCTGCCGTCTTGCGGTTTATAAAACGCCGAATAGGTTGCAAGATTTTCAAGCTCGTTGGCGTTTTTCTCCGACAGGTCTTCACTCACGTAAGCGTAATCCTTTTCGATCCCCCCGCCGCACGCCGTAAACGCGCAAACGGAAAAGGCAAAAATACCCGAAAGAAGCGCGCATACAATCTTTTTCCCCTTCATATTTGATCCCCTTATTCGCCCGAAATCTTTGCGCCGTTCAATTCGGCGGCATGCACCTCGGTAACGGTTCCGCTGATCTGCTTGAACAGCGTTTTTATTTGATTTTGCCGATAAAAACGGAAGCTGACCGCCTGATTGTTCACAAGCATTTCTACGATCGTACCGTCGCTGACGATCTCCACGTGATTTTTCCCGTTCGATTTCATTTCCAAAACGCGCTCGTCTGCCTGCTTGGTCAGGCTGTTGCGGATAATGCGCAGCTTTCCTTCGCCGAAGTCAAGCATAACGCTCCCGTGTTCGCTTTTCAATATTTCGATCTGCGAGTTTTTTTCCGCTATAAACGTCATGCGCGAAATTTCTACGCCGCCGCCTTCGCAAACGAATTTTCCGTTAACGGAAGTTACGGGCAATTCGCGTTTATAAAGGCTTAATAAGTTGTTCGTAAAATGAAATTCCGCTTTGTTTCCGTTCAGCCGCATAATGCGGGGAATCGCAAGACAGCCGCTGTACGTACCGTCTACGGAAGAATTTCCGATCAAACTTTCTTTTTGCCAACCGAACAGAACGACGTCGCCGCCGTAACCGATCGCAAGGTTGGTCGCATAAAAACAGTTTACTCCGTAATCGACGAAATCCTCGTTTAAAACGGTCATCTCCTTTCCGTCGAACTCCCCGACAACATATTTTACCACATTCTCTTTGGCAAGCGAATATAATAGTACGATTTTGTTACCGAACACCGCAACGTTGGGGCATTCGGGAATATCCGTTTCGCTTTCGGGCGTAAAGAGAATGCCTTCGTACACCCAGCGGTCGAGCTGCTGATCGGTGGCACGGTAAAGGAAAATATGCCCTCTGTCGGAAATGCCCGCCATGACCATATAATGCGTGCCGTTCCACTCGAATACGAACGGATCGCGCCACTCTACTACGGGGAAAGGATGAACGTCGGCAAAAATACCGCAGCCGTTACGGCTTATTTGCGAGAACTTTTCGTCGGCATCGCAAATAAACTGCTTCGCATGACGCTGAACGGCGTCTTCCTCGAACCCGATCGACGTGTAGTAAATCTTATATCCGTTCGGAACTTTTGCGGCGCACCCCGAAAAGCAGTAACGTTCGCCGTTTTTTATATCGGGCGAAAGTTTGATCCCCTTTCGCTTCCAATCGACTAAATTTTCACTCGTCGCATAAGCCCACTGAATGTTGCCCCAATCGCTCCCTTCGGGATTATACTGATAAAACAAATGAAAGGTTTTTCCGTCGAAAACGGTCCCGTTCGGATCGTTCATCCAATTTTTTGCGGGAGCAAAATGTATTTTCGGTTTTTCCATAACTTTCTCCTTACATATCCTTAATGCCTTGCGTGGCAATTCCCTCGATATAGTATTTTTGCAAGCACATAAACACGACGAGTACGGGAACGGTAACTACGGCAAGCGATGCCATTACCGTGCCCCAGTGATAGGGCGACGCCGTGCTGAACGATTTGATCGCAAGCTGCACGTTGAACCACTGACTGTTTGTTAAAGTTAAAAGCGGCCAGTAATAATCGCCCCACTTTCCGATAAATTCCAATATGAACACCGTTACGAATACGGGAACGGCGGTGGGAACGATAATTCTGAAATAGGTCGTGAACGATCCCGCGCCGTCGATTTCCGCCGCCTCTATAAGCGCCGTAGGAACGCCGATAAAAAACTGACGGAACATGAAGATATAAAAGCAGCTGAAAAAGCCGGGCAAAATTACCGCCAGCGGCGTATCGACCATTCCGAACGCCCGCACGACAAGATAAAGCGAAAGCGTGATTCCTTCGAAGGGAATGATCAACATGATAACGATAAAGTTATAAACCAGCTTATTTCCCTTAAAATTGATTTTGGCAAGCGCATACCCCGCCATCGAATTAACGACAAGCACGCCCAATACCGTGCCGAGCGCGTACAGAAGCGTATTTCCGAAATATTGCAGCATGGGAATACGCGTGAATACCGACGCAAAATTAGAAAAAGTAAGATATTCGGGCATCAGATCGCCGAACGAACCGATTTGCGAGGGAAGATCTCTTGCTGGATTGAACGCCGAAACAAACAGGAAGATGAGCGGAAAAAGAAACATGATCCCGAGCAAAGCGTTCACGATATACATAACGACTTTGTGGACCGTCTTTTTGGTTTTTCCGTTCGTTTTTGCTTTTCTTTCCTTTTTCGAAGACGGTATTTTCAGTTCAGCCGTTACAACTTTTTCCATATCAGCACCCTCCCCCGATCACTTCGGCGCGATAACTTTTATATCGATCGACGCCTTTCAACGCAAAATTTTTGCCTATGCTTGCAAGAACGAAAACGACCGTAAACAGCATGGATATCGCCGAACCGTACCCCACAAGTTTTTCGCTCATACCCTTTTGAAAGATATAATACACGATCGTTATCGTGGAATAATCCACGCCGCCGTCGGGCGTTAAAATTTGCACCTGCGTAAACATTTTAAACGCGCCTACAAGCGTGATCACCAAAACAAAACTCGAAATGGGAGCAATGCCGGGAAGCGTGATATCGGTAAATTTTTTCCACCCTGACGCGCCGTCGAGTTCCGCCGCCTCGTAAAGTTCTTTTGAAACGCCCTGCAACCCCGCAAGAATGATGATCATTTGATATCCCGCGCCTTGCCAAACGGACATAAAGATTATGCAGAGCATCGCCTGCGCGGGATCGTTCAAAAATCCCTGCGGAGCGATTCCGAACGTATTTATGATCAAGTTAAATACGCCGCCGTCTTCTTTATACAAAATTTCGAACAGAAGGGATACCACCGTCATAGAAGTGATAACGGGCGCAAAATACGCAAGTTTGAATATGCCGTAGCCCTTATACGTCTTGTTTACCAAAAGCGCAAGCCCGAGCGCCAAAGCGCACTGCACGGGCACCGTGATAACCACAAAAAACAAAGTGTTTCCGATCGCTTTTCCGAACAGATCGTCGTGAAAGATATTCGCATAATTATCGAACGTAAATTTCATCGCTTCGGGACGGAGCATATAAAAATCGGTAAAACTGAACCCGAAGCACATAACGATCGGAACGATAAGAAATACGATGCCAAAGAGAACGGCAGGCAACATAAAGAGCCAACCTATTCGGTTGATCCTTTTCTGCCGTAAAGAAGTTTTACTCATATTTCCCCTCTCTTTTCTCAATAAATCGTGATCTGTGCAATGCTCTTATCTATCAACTGCGCCGCCGTCGTTAAACGTTCTTTGATTTTGGATTGGCTGTCGTAATCCGTTCCCCGCAAAATGTTGTTGAGCGCTTTGCTCATTTCGGTGGAAAACACCTCGTAACCGACCGTTTTGGGGCGAAGCTGCGCCGAACGCAACAGCTGCGCTTTAATAATGCTGTACACGGGATACATTTCGTTTGTGCTGTCGCTGTATTCGGGCATGGTATCGTAAAGCGATTTTCTGCTGGGAGGCGATGCCGTATCGCGGGCGCAGCTCTCGCACGCTTCTACCGACGTGCAATATTTTATAAATTCAGATGCGGCAACCCGCTTTTCTGCCGAGCAGTTCTTGGTAATGCCGAGCGTCCAACCGCCGCAGGGCGCGGCAATGTTCCCCTCTTCATCGGCGGGATAAAACGTAACGCCCCAATCCTGCATCTTGTCGCCGAGCGCAAGATATTCGGAAACATTTTGCGTTCCCGTAAGCGCCATGGCGGCAAGCGGCGTAGATGCGGAAAAATCTTTTCCCGATGCGCTCGAAGATACCGCCTTATCTTTTACAAGGCTTCTTAAATACATGCCCGCTTCCACGCCGGCGTTTCCGTCTAAATAGCCCGCCGTCGCCTTTCCCTCCGCATCGATTACCCCGTCCGTCCAAAGCGGCGTAAACGCATACGAAAGCCACTCGCCCGCGTCGCCCGCGATCTGCAAGCCGTAACAGGTTTTTTTATTTCCGATGGAAGAAGTAAGCGAGGTCGCGATCTCTTTTAATTCTTTGAACGTCCAAGCGTCTTCGATCTTATCGGGAACGGTTATCTTTTTGCTTTTGAGTATTTCTTTATTATAGAACACGCAAACGGTAGAATCGACAATGCTTAAAGCGTAAAGCCTATCGTTATATGTATTTTGCTCGTTTACGTAAGGGAGAAAATCGTCGGTATATCCCTCGTAAATATAGTTGTCGATCGGAATGATCACGCCCGCATTCGCATAGGTAGAAATAAACGGACCGTCAAGATAGAGCACGTCGGAAATGGTTCCGGAACTTGCCTGCAAACTTATGTTCTGTTCGTATTCGCGCCCGTTTCCGCGCGTGAGCGTTGTACAGGAAACCTTGATCCTTCCGCTGAAATCTTGATTAAATGCGGCGATCGTATCCGTCCACCACTTCTCCTGCGCATCGTTGCCCGTAGGGCGGGTAAGCGTGATCGATACTTCGCTGTCGGTCGTAAATGCTTCCCCCTTTTCCAGCCCGAGAAATTCACCCTTATCCGCACCGCCCGTATCGCCGCAGCCTGCCCCCAACACGGAAACAAGCGATAAAGCCGCACAGCATCCAACCGCTAAAATTTTCTTCATTTTTCTTTCCTCCTTAAACATATTGTTTCACCCTCGCCTTCGAGAATGATAATTGCGTCGTTTTCCGTTCTGCGAAAAACTTCCTTGCTTAAATGCAGTACGCCGAAATCTTGTTTGAAATTGTATTTCGTCCAAAAGCCGTTCAACTTCTCCCGTACGCCGTCTGTAACCAGACAATAGTTTTTTTCGTTTTCATACAGCCGTAAGGGATTTCCTTTTATAATGGGATCCGCACTTTCTTCCGCTTCACACTGCGTATAATCGCCCTCAAAATTTCCGTACGTAATTTCGTCGATTTTATAAAAATATTCCTGTTTTCGTTTTGCACTTAAAAGAATATAAGCGGCGAATCCGGCGGCGCACGCGATCCAAACGAGATTAAGGAAGACGATCCACCCCATGCCGATGCCTCCCGTGCAGGCGTTTACGATATCGAGTATCAACATAACGATCGAAATTGCGCCTATAATTACCGTAAACAATTTAAAATTTTCTTGAATTTCTAAAATACGCTTTTTATAAAATCCCGATTTTTTCAGTTTATTCTGCTCTAAAACTGCCCCTTTCATGGTTTTCCTCATCTATTTTTAAATATGCTAATCGTTTGATATATCGACGAAAATTTTTTTTCGTCAATTCGCTTCGACGGAACTATAAATATTTTTCGATCTCTTCTAAGAACGGCACCGCTTCCGCAGCCCCCTTTCTCGTTGTGGTAAGCGCCCCGCAGACATTGGCAAAAAATACGCTTTCGTCAAGATTTCCAAACCCTTCCCGATCCAACTTAGAAAGCAACGCGCCGTAAAACGCATCTCCCGCACCCGTCGTATCGATCGGCTTTAACGGAACGGTGTCTATCTTCTTGCACTTCCCTTTATAACAATACATCGCGCCTTCTTTTCCCAAAGTAAGCACGGCGAATTTTTCGCCCGACGTAATTTCTTTTAACGCTTCTTCGTATACAGCGGCAGAAGAAAACATTCCGATCTCGCTTTCCGAAAGTTTTAAAATGTCTGCGCGAGATACGTATTCTTTGTAAATCTCGATCGCCGCCGCGCGGTCACGAAAGATATCTTCACGGAAATTTACATCGAAGCTGAACTTCTTTCCCTGCCGTTTTGTTTCTTGATAAACGCTGTCGGCAAACGCGCGCCCCTCTTGTTCGCTCAACATCAACGAACCGAGATGCACGATATTCGCCTTCGCAATCATATCGCGCACTTCGTCCAAAAGTAAATGAAAGTCTGCCGTATTCTTTCGGTAAAAGGTAAAGGAACGGTCGCCGTTTTCATCAAGATCGACAAAGGCAAGCGTCGTGTTTCTAACGGGATCGGTGAAAATATTCAGATGATCCAGCCCGCACTTTTTAGCGGTAGTTACAAGCGCTTTTCCGATGGAATCGTCGCCCACTTTTCCGTAAAAGCCGACTTCCCCTCCGCATTTTTTTATTGCGCAGGCAACGTTAAAAGGCGCACCGCCAAGGCATCTTTTATAAAAGATGCCTTCGTTACGCCTTTCGCAAATCATATCAGCTAAAATTTCACCGATACAAAATATCATAAAATTGTCCCCTTATCCCTTTACTGCCCTTATTATACACCCTGTTTTACAATATGTCAATCGTTTAGCATAAAATTTTTTCGGTGAATTTACACTAAATTTTTATTAGAAATATAAAACTTTCGGCCCGCCTCTCCCCTATCGTCTACAAATTTATTTCCTTTCTCGCCCTCGGCTTCTTCGCAATATCTTTCCGCAAAATCGAAATCTGTTACAATGACATTAAAAGCCCCCTGATTCCGACTATTGTCGGAATCAGGGGGCTTCAATGAAAAACTAACTTTTACAATAATTTTTGCCAAATGTTCAAACCAACTTTCCGAATATGGATAACCTACGCCATAAGATCAGATAATGTGCAAAATCTATTTAACCAACAATTTTATTGCTTAGATGGTTTTCAACGCCGAAGATGAAAACGGAAAAATATTTTTACCGCCTTTGTGCTCAGTTCTTCATAATCTTTCGTGATAAGCACTTTCAAGATGTTTTGCAATTTATTTTTTACGTTTGCAGAGCGCAAGCGTCACGCCGCACGCAACTCCCGCAACGGCTATAACGCCCGCTGCGACGGTCTGCGCGTATCCGTAGAACCAATCGGCGCAATCTCTGTTCTGCCAGCCTCCTTTTTCGTGCAGCGAAAGGGGAAGATCCCAATGAAAGAGCGTTGCGTACGGCGTGATGCCCTTTTTTAACAGTTCGTCCGTCAAACGGTCGTAAAAGTCCAACCCCTTTTCGTTAACTGCGCCCGTACCTTCAGGAAACACCCGCGGCCAGGAAATAGAAAAACGGTAACAATCCACTTCCAGCGATTTCATGATCGCAACGTCCTCGCGATAACGGTTGTAATGATCGCAGGCAACGGTTCCGTCGCTTCCGTCTTTGATTGTATGTGATTTGGTGCAAAAATCATCCCAAACGCTGTCTCCGCGTTCCGCCCTTGCACCCTCGATTTGAAAAGCCGACGTCGCAACTCCCCATTCAAAGTTTTTAGGAAAAATCAGATCTTTCATTTTTATCCACTTCCGTTTATCCTTGCATTTTTAGTATAACATCGAATTAAAGTTTTGTCTTTGGCGTTCAGCGTTGTCTTTATTGTCCTAAATTGCAGTAAATAAAGCAATCGAAAATAATTTTTTGAAATATTGCCCTGCACATCTTGCAAAGCGACCGGTTATGCGGTATAATGCAGTCATGAAAAAAAAGATAGACGCAAAGCGGTTTTTTATCGATTACAAGTATTACGCAAAGCCGAGAGACCTCGATCGGCTTACGCTGATTCAAATGGGCGAACGTTTTTGCGCCGCAGAAGCGGGATATCCCGAACACGAACAAATCTGTTGCGAGATCACCTATGTGTATAACGGAGCGGCAGTCAACACAATCGACGGGATCCCCAATAAAATCCCCGCCGGTACGTTCAATTTTTCGTATCCTTCTCAAAGACACAGTATCTTTGCCGAAAAAGGCGATATGCGCTATTTCTTTTTAGGCTTCGTTCTCGACGAATCGCATCCCCTTTACCGCGAATTCAAAAAACTCGAAAGCACGAACGAGCCGATCTACGCTTCCGATGCCTTTCACACGCACTCCGCTTTTCTCGATGCGATTTTAAATCTTGAAACGGAAAACCGCTTTTCCGACTTCGTTCTCATCAACTGCATCAATCAAATTTTGTGTAATTTCTTGCGTTCTTATTATCAAGAACCCAACTATGTACTCAAATACGACGGTGCAACGGAGATCATCCTTTTTAATATTCTCGGCTTTCTCGACGAAAATTTTCTCGAATTTAAAAATCTAAATTCGCTGTCCGATAAACTCGGCTATTCGGCCTCTCATTTGAGCCACGTATTTACGGCGGCAATGAAAAAATCGCCCACTGCTTACGTGCTCAATAAAAAATTGGAATATGCCGCACAGCTGTTGGAGGAGAACAACGTTTCCCCCACTGAAATTGCCGCCCTCATCGGATACGAATCCATTCACTCTTTTTCCAAAGCGTTTAAAAAACGGTTTGGCATGTCGCCCGTGCACTATAAAAACGTGAAAAACAACTGATCGATTTAAAAAAGATTCTCCGTTATCTTGCCGCAGTTACCGTTAATTGATAAAATCGAAATTTTCTATTTTATACCGAAAAAACAGCCCCTGACGATTGTCGGGGTTTTCGATTTGTTGCTGTTCGTTCATACCTATATCTTTCATGTTAATTGCTTTTACAGGAATTCGCATAAACTCTTATTTCATTTTTTAACGCACGTTCCAATCAAACGCGGGCGCGGCTTGCATATTGTTATTGATATAGGCGTTTTAGCGTTTATATTCTTTATAAAAAAATTCCGACAAGCATTTCTGCCTGTCGGAATTTTTATACAATATAAGTTTTATCCCTTAACGGAGCCGCCCGTAATTCCCTCTACATAGTATTTTTGCAAAAAGATAAATAACAGAACTACGGGAACGGCGATAAGAATCGACCCCGCCGCAAAGCAGGTAAAGAACGTGTTTTTATGCGTACTGTCCAAAAACTCGAATAGTCCGATCGCCACCGTGTAGCTTTCCCTGTTTGTTCCCAATATGACCTTTGCAAAGATAAAGTCAGACCACGGCGAGATAAACGCCATAAGCGCGGTATACACGATGATCGGCTTGCTCATCGGCACAATAATTTTCCAAAACACCTGCCAGCTCGACGCGCCCTCTAACCTTGCCGATTCGTCGAGCGATTTTGAAACGGTATCGAAAAAGCCTTTTGCGACGTAGAACCCCAGCCCCGCGCCGCCCGAATATACGAGCACGAGCGACACGAGCTGTCCGTCTAAACCGAACGCTTTTAAAATATAATACACGGCGATCATGCTCATAAAGCCGGGGAACATTCCCAAAATCAGTGCGATCTTCATAAACGGTTTTCTCGCCCGAAAGCGGAAACGGCTCATGGCATACGCCACCATAAGCGTGATGATCGTAGACAGCACGCAAGAAGCAAGCGCAACGAAAAAGGTGTTAAGAAACCAGCGGCTGAACATGGTTTCTTTAAAAAGCGTGGCAAAATTGCCCAACGTCAGTTCCTGCGGAAAGAATGTATAAGTAAGCGCCCCGGCCTCGCCTCGGAACGCCTGCAACACGATCCACACGATAGGAATCAGCCAAATGACGGAAAGGAGAATAAGCGCGCTTTCCGCAATGATATTGCCCGCGATTCTTCTGCGTTTCATGCTCTTTCTCATTGGAAATCCTCCTCGTTCTTAACCGAACTCGTCCGCGAATAGGCAAGCAGCGAGAATGCCGCGCACGCCACAAACGTATAAATGCCGATGACCGAACCGAGGTTATAATCGTTTTGCTCGATCGTCAGCTTATACAGCCAAGTGATGAGCAAATCGGTCTTGCCCGCGATATGGTATTCGGGTACGGACGGACCGCCGCCCGTGAGCAAATAAATAAGATTAAAGTTGTTGATATTCCCTATAAATTGTTGTATTAAGTACGGCCCCGTTACGAACAGCACATACGGCAGCGTGATCCGCGCAAACAGTTTGACGGGGCTTGCGCCGTCGAGTTTCGCCGCCTCGAACAAGTCCTTGGGAATGTTCATGAGAACACCCGTCGTAATAAGCATGGTATACGGCACGCCGATCCACAAGTTCACCATAAGCACCGAGAAACGCGGCAGAACGGCGTTGTGCGAAACGTCCGTCAGCCACCCGATCCGCTCTTTGATTAACCCCATGTCCATGAGTACGGTATTGAGCGGACCGTCGACATCTAAAAAGTTCGACATGGTAAGCAGCGTGATAAACTGCGGAATGGCAATCGTCAAAACGAAGATCGTACGGAACACAGGCTTACCCACCACCCCTTTGCGGTTTATGAGCATGGCGAGGAATATCCCCGCAAAGTAACAGCTGCTTGTGGCGATAAGCGCCCATACGAGCGTCCAGCCGAGAAGCGGAAAGAATGTGCCCGCGATCAGCGGATTGGCAAACACTTTGCCGAACGTCTCGAAGCCGATCCAATCGAACAGCGACGCGGGCGGCAGATGATTGTGGTCGTAGCTCGTAAACGCCATTAAAATCATATAAACGAGCGGAACGACGGTAAACGCCAACACGCAAAGAATGGGAACGGCGAGCATGGTTTTGTACAGCTTTTGATCGAACAGCTCGAATATTTCCTGCCTAAAATTTTTGGGCTTGCCGCCGCTTTCCTTTACCGTTCTTGCCGCAATGCCCGAACGGATCGATTTGAAATACAGCACGGCAAACGCGATTAACACCAGCAACGTACAAACGCCGTATAAAAGCATCAACAGCGAATTGTCGCCGTGCGCCACGATCGGGTTGCCCCATTCGTCCACTGCGTCGCCCGTGTTCATGGCGATCGTTCCAAGCGTAAAGAACCCGACGAACGCCGAACCGCCGAACAGCGCCATAAACGCGATAAACGCGCCTTCGACGAGCAGATACAAAACGCCCTTTATATACTGCCCTGCGCCGATATTTGCCGCACCCATAAACAGATACGAAAGTTTCACCGTCCAATGCCCGTGAACAAAGTCGAGCGCAAACTGCTTGCATGCTCTTCCGAACCGCACGAACGCACCGCCGATTTGCCCGGGCAGTTTACGAAAGAACGTGCAAATACCGTTCCATAACCCTACGAACCATGCGACGACCCTCTTATAGAATTTTACAAACGCATTGTCCGTAAATTTTTGCTCCATACCTTCACCTCCTTATTCAAAATGCACGCTATCGTATCATTTTCGGGCATGCGGATTCCGAAGTTTCTTATTTTTTGACGATATTCCATATCTTTTCCGCATACTCGCCAATCGAGCGGTCGGACGAAAAGAACGCCGCGTGCGCCGTGTTTTCCATCTGCTTTTGCGCAAAAGCCGTTTTGTTCCCATAATCGCGGTTGACGCGTATTAAAGCGTCGACGTATTCGGGTAAATCGCGGAAGATAAAATAATGATCGGGCTTGTGCCAATGCGCGCCCACGGTAAGCGAATCGTGCAGTTCCTTAAAATACCCCTTCCCGCCGTCCGAAAACGTACCGTCCGTCAACGTATCGCAAACGCGCTTTAAGTCGGAATTTTGCGATAATATTTCGTTCGGATCGTATGTATCTTTCAAACGCTCGATTTCTTCTACGCTGGCGCCGAAGATGTAATTGTTCTTCTTCCCCGCGTGTTCGACGATTTCGATATTCGCGCCGTCCATCGTGCCGCACGTGACCGCGCCGTTTAACATAAATTTCATGTTGCCCGTACCGCTCGCCTCGAACCCCGCAGTGGAGACCTGCAAGCTCACGTCCGTTCCCGCGACGATCTTCTCGGCATACGACACGTTATAATTCTGTACAAACACTACTTGTAACAGTCGATTTGTCTGTTCGTCGCCGTTTACAAGCCGAGCGATCTCGTTCAGATACTTGATAATCCCCTTTGCCCTGAAATAGCCGCTCGCCGCCTTTGCGCCGAACAGAAAGACCGACGGGTGAAAATCGGGCAGTTTTCCCTCTTTTAAATCGTAATATATCCGCAAGATCGCAAACGCCGTCATGAGCTGCCGCTTGTACTCGTGCAGCCGCTTGACCTGCGCATAGACGATTGCACCGTCTAACAGCTTTACGCCGTCATGAAGCAAAATGTATTCGGCAAGCTGTTTTTTCTTTTCGGCTTTCACCGCGATAAATTCCGCCGTGTCGCTTGTGCTAAGCGTTTCGAGCCTTGTCATATCCTCCCGCCATGCGGGGGTCAGCTTTTTATCGAGAAGCGCGGACAGCTCGCGGTTGCACAGCATAAGCCAACGCCGCTGCGTGATGCCGTTGGTCACGTTTTGGAATTTGTCGGGATAGTATTTGTACGCCACGGGGAACAGGTTGCGCTTTACAAGTTCGGAATGGATCGCCGCCACGCCGTTGACCTTTTCGCCCACGTACACCGCCGCATTTGCCATAGACAAACGCCCGCCTTGCAAAACGGACATTGCGGCGATCTCCTCTTTAGTGCAGTTTTTCCGTTTCCATTCCCGCGCGGCATAAATTTGAATCGTTTTGAACACCGCCGCGATCTCGGGCAAGATCTTGTCCATAAGCGCGTAGTCCCAACATTCGAGCGCTTCGGGCAGGATCGTGTGATTGGTATAGTTGAACGTGTGCTTGGCAATGTCGAGCGCCCGCGCAAACGAAACGCCGTAATCTTTTGTGAGCAAGCGGATAAACTCCGCAACCGACATCACGGCGTGCGTGTCGTTGAGCTGCAAACTGTGATACCCCGAAAACTTGTTAAAGCTGCGTCCGTACTTTTGAACGTACCCTTCCACAAGTTCGCCGATCGCCGCCGCGGACAAAAAATACTCCTGCCTGATACGAAGCAACTTCCCTTCCTCGGTATCGTCTGCGGGGTACAGGTACGCGCAAATCTTTTGCGCTTGTTCGCTCCCCTCGGCGTCGAACAGACGCAAGGTATTTACGCTCTTGCCGACGATGGGCATATCGTAAGGCACGGCGGTCACGTCCATATCCGCAAAGTGCACAACGCGCTTTTCGTTATCGCGCCGCACGCTCCAAGGATCGCCCCAAGTAAGCCAATCGTCCGCGCTTTCCGCCTGTTCGCCGTTTTCAAACTTTTGCTTGAACAAGCCGTATTTGTAGCGTATCCCGTAGCCGTCGAGCGGATAACCGCACCCTGCCGCCGAATCGAGAAAACACGCCGCCAAACGCCCCAAACCGCCGTTGCCGAGCGCGGCGTCCTCTATCTCCTCGAAATCGCCGATCTTCACACCCTTTTCCGACAAAATCTTTTCCGCTTCTTCGAGAACGCCCAACTCTAAAAGGTTGTTGTGGAACATTCTGCCCATTAAATATTCGATGGAAAGATAATACGCCTTGCGCCCCTCGTGCTTTTCGGGCGTTATGTATTTCATGCAAAGTTCGGATATTTCCGTATACAGCGTCTTGATATCCTTGCCCGCCGCATCGTATTCTTTTAAATCTTGCAACAATTTCGTGTTCAAATTGATATCCTCCTGTTTTAGAAAACGCAGCCGCGCGTCAGACAAGGAAGACGCGTCTTTGCAACGGAGAGCGTACTTACTCGTACCCGCCCCGAGAAAAACGCAAGTCTGACGCCTTATTACGCAATGAATGCGTTTTCAAATCTTCTCCTTAAAAACGATTACGCCGTTCAAACCGAGCGTCTTGCCGTTATAATTTTGTTCGTAAAGCATTTTGCCCGCGCCCGCAAACGAACGCGCCGTTTCCATGTTGAATACTGCCGTGATCCGCTCGCTTGTGCGCTCGCGCACGATCTTCAGCACGCCGTTTTCCGCTTTGATTTTTGTGTTTCCCGTCTGCGCGCACAATTCTTTTTTCAACGCGAGAATTTGTTTGTACCGCGCAAAATATGCCTTGTCTTGGCTTACAAAAGTCCAATCGAAGGTGCGGCGGCAATCGGGATCGCCGCCGCCGTCGAGCGGCAGTTCGGTGCCGTAAAAAATGCACGGCATTCCGGGAAACAGCACGAGCGCGCACAGCGCCGTAAGCAGCCGTTCTTTCTCTCCGCCGCAAAAACGCAGAAATCGCGGCGTGTCGTGATTGTCTAAAAAGTTGAGCATCATGGCGTTGACTTGTTCGAAGTTTTGCATGAGCACGCGATTGAGCCTGTTTGCCGCCTCTTTCGCCGTGATTTTGCCGCAAGCAAAATAATCGATAAACGTCTTTTGCACGCGATAATTCATCACGCCGTCGAACTCGTTGCCGCGCAAGTAGTGCGTGTTCTCGTGCCACACTTCGCCGAGTATCAGCGCGTCCGGCTTAACCGTTTTCACCGCTTCGCGCAGTTCCCGCCACATGGTGTGCGATACCTCGTCGGCAACGTCTAAGCGCAAGCCGTCGAAGCCCGTTTGCAGATACGCCGCGGCAATGCCGATCAAATACTGCCGCACGTGCGCGTTGTTCGTATTCCACTTGGGCATATACTTACAGTCGGCAAAGTGTGCGTAGTTACCGCGCTCTATATCGGGAAAATCGCCTTCGATCAAAAACCAATCGTAATATTCCGACGCCCGCCCTTTTTCGATCGCGTCGGCAAAATATTTGTGCGTGCAGTCGCAATGATTAAACACCGTATCGAGTATCACTCGCATTCCGCGTGCGTGCGCTGCTTCCAACAAACCGCACAGATCGTCGTTCGAGCCGAACTGCGGATCGACAACGGTATAACTCGAAATATTATACTTATGATTGCTGTTCGCCGTAAACACGGGCGTTAAATACAGGGCGTTGATCCCTGTTTCCGCAAGATAGCCGAGCTTTTGCGTGATACCCTGCAAATCCCCGCCGCAGTACGATTTCGCGGTCGGGATCTTCTCCCACTTTTGCGTGACGTACCCGTCGTTTTTGGTAAAATTCCCGCGGCAAAAACGGTCGATGAATATTTGATAGAACACCGCGCTCTCCGTCCACGGGATACGTTTTACCGCGTCGGACGAGTTGAGGAACGGGAATTGGAAAAAGTCGTAATAGGCAAGCGCAAAATCGTAACTTTCCGTAAGCCCCGATTCCGAATAGTAATAGGTCTTTCCCTGTTCGTTTATCTTGAATATATAAGCAAACCGCAGGTCTGCAAGCGTTACGTCTACACCGTAATAAGCGAACACACCGTCGCTTGCGCAAAGCTTCATCGCCGCCGTATTTCTGCGCTTGGTAAAATCGTACTTATTGTTATACAAAAGTTCTACCGCTTGCAACCGCTCGTTTTCCGCCACCCGCAGAACAATGCGGAGCGTGCGCGCATCGAGCGCGTAGGCGAACTCGCTTTCGGGACGGTGGTAAATTGCGTATTCGTTCATATTCTCCTCGGGTGGGCGAACGCGTGAAACGCGATAAGCGTTAATCTTGTTGTAAGCTCGCAACAAACGTATTGAGCGCGGCTTGCAAACTTGCATCGTCGCCTTTGAGCGAGCCGTTGTATAACGACGTTCCGAGCGATTTAGCAGGTTCCCAATAGCGCGAGATTTCGGGAATAACGGGTACGGGAACGGAATTGTCGAGTTGCGCGCGTATTACTTGAAAGAACTCGTTTTCCGTCACGCTCTCGCTTTTTTGCGCATTCAAGTTCGTGGGATAATATCCTCTGTCGCTCGCAAAACGGAGTTGGCATTTTTCGCTCGTTACATATGCCGCAAGACGCGATGCCGTTCCCTTATACTTAGAACGGTTGTTTACCGCGTACAACTTGCTGTTTGAAAAAGATACAAGCTGCTTTTCATCGCCGTCTACCGTAATGCTCGGAAGCGTCGTATAACCTATGTGCTGTGCGTTTTGGAACGTATCCTGCATTTCCCATCCGCCCGAAACACAAGCGCCTTGGCGATGGTTGAGAACGGCGGTCGCAAGATTGCTTACGTCGCCCGATTTAAATTTTTTGCCGCTCATACGGAAGTTCTTTGCCGCGTACTGCATAAACTTTAAACCTTCCGCATTGTTCCAATTACAAGCCGTAACGTCGTCTCCGTTTTCGCCGTAAAGCGTGCACCCCATAGCGAAGAATCCCATATTCAAATAAAATCCGTCTTCGATACGGAACCCGAACGCCGCCGCTTTTTCGTCCCTATCCGGAATATTCGGCATATCGAACGCAAGCATGGCATCCACGCTCTTTACGGTATCCGAATCGGTAAATATCGTTTTATCGTAATACAGTATGTAGGTATCCATGGTAAGCGGAAAACCGTACACTTTTCCGTCATACGTCGCCTGCTGCACCGTAGCGGGCGCGTTCAGCGTTTTGATGTCCGTTGCAAACGCGGCGGAAGTGCCGTCGCGAATTTCGGAAAGCAAGCCCTGCTTTGCCATAATGCCCACCTGATCGTGCGGGATCATGATGACGTCCGCCGCCGCTTCGGGATCCTTCGCCACAACGCTTTGCGCGTTCCACACGCTCTGCACCACCACTTGGATATTTTCTTCTATATCGGGATTTGCCGACTTAAACTCGTTCACGAGCGTTTCCATAAGAGTCTTTTCTTCCTCCGCCGCCCATATTACGACGGTATCTTTACTTTCTCCGCAAGCAGTTACACCGAGTACGGCACTGCATGTGAGCAGAAAGCAAGCAATCAAAGATGCAAACTTTTTCATAAATATACCTCTTAAAATGTTAATTGATTTTTTTATACAGCCTATTGATTTTACCAATCACCTTACCCGAACGGTATGACAAACGCCCTGCACTCTTTCGGTAGCCTTGTAAAAACAATCTACAAGCGCGTTAACCTTTGCTTCCGTATTGGCGGGGATCAAGAGAATATGATCGTTATACTCGCGGCACAACATATAAAGCGATTCGTTTACGGTAACGATGTTGCATTCCGTTAAACCGCGAACTTGATTGTCGCCGATATAGATCACTTCGCACGGAAGTTTGCTTAATTCGTCTTTCACGGCTTGATTGTACATATCCACGAGCACCAATGTAAAATTATTTTTGCCGAACTTTTTCTCGCCGCACTCGACCACATAGGCGAAGTCTTGAACGATTTGAAAGAACAGCTCGTCGTGTATGATTCCGTCTACCGATAAAAGCGGCACAAAGTTTTCGCGTGCGAGTTTTAAAAACCTGTCTTCTTCCACGCCCATACAAATTATGGCGTCCGCCGTATCGATTCTGGTATTCTCTAAATAGGTGCGTATAATCAAGTTGTAGCCCAGACTTTCAAACGCGTTGCCAAACAGTCTCAAAAAATCGTAGCTTTCGGCTTTTTGTAAAACCGACTCGTATTTTTCGGATAAAATAATTACGTTGTTGCTTTTGCTCAACGCAAAAGATTGCGCTATGCGAGAAGGCTGAAAATTATATAGATTGACGATTTGCAAAACTTTTCGCTTCGTTTCCGAAGTATACCTTTCCGCATTTTTACCGTTTATGATATAAGAAACGGTCGCAACCGATACGCCGGCGATCCGCGCAATGTCTTTAATTGTTAATTTTTCCATTTCGACCCGTTTTTGCCGCCGTATCCGTTAAGACTTTCTCCGAACGGAAAAAGTCTTAACGCTTCGCGCGGTTAGTTTTTCGGCTCCATATATACCAGCATTTCCGCACCGTTCGACTTGAATTTGATGTAGATTCTGAATTGCTGCGTTTTCTGCGTTGCCCTGTAAACGAGCGTACGAGAGTCGCTTGCGTTGATTTTCAGATACGTTCCCGTATTATTTGCCGTAGTGGTGCTGTTTTCGAACGTTATGCGGTTTCCCGCAACGTCGAGCGGAGCCGACTGCGTTTGATCGGAACCGCCCAACCCCGTCGCATAAACGGTAATAACGTCGCCGGGGTTAAGTTCGAACCAATCGTTATACAGCTGAACGGGTTTGTAATATCCCAGCGTATCGGCGTTTATATCGTCGGTACCGCTGATTCGCAAAGTTATAATTTCCTCTTTCCCCGTTGCGGCGCGTTTTATCGACATATAGTTAGAGGGAACGGCAACCGTACTCTCGTCGGGAATCACGGGGTCCTTGCGCTGAGACAGCTCTGCGCGCCAATCGGCGTAAAGATAGAGCGTGTCGGAAAGTTCCGGCATTTTATCGAAGTACGTCACCGTTGCATCTACAATCGACCACCAGCCGTTAAACTGATAAGGCACGCCGTTTTTATCTTTCCTGCTGCTTGTAGGCACGGGAAGGGCATCCCCCGCCGAAAGATTGCACAAATACACGTTATCCGTCAAAATTTCAGCGCATTCTTCCGCCGTAAGTTTGGCGGCGCCTGCGGGAACGGCGTTTTCGACTTTCGCGCCTTCCGACATATATGTGCCGGGGACTAAGTACAATTTGTTTTGTTTCGTTGCAACCGATTTCGACTGCGCCTCGCGCGACGGTTCCGCCGTCGCTTTCAGCGAAACCGCCGCAGCCGAACTGCCTAGCAAAAATATGCTTATAAGAACCAAAGACAATATCTTTTTCATTTCAGTCCGCCCCCTTATTTAACCTTGTAAATTTGAATCGACATAGCCGGCACCTTTACGTCCGTTACGCCGCTTCCGTAAAGAAGTTTCGCACCGGTCGGAAGCGGGTAGTTTGCGGGTTGTTCCGTAGCGCAAGCGTTCACGTACACAAGAATTTCGCTTGTGGCATCTTTGACCGAATAGCAAACGACGTTGCTTTTTGTGGTGTGCGAAACAACTTTACCTCTTGCAAGAGCGGAATTTTCTTTGCGGATTTTTATAAGCGCCTTGTAAAGATTATATATCGAATTTCTGTCGGCAGCCTGCTCGTTCACTCCGTCGAGCTGAGCGTTAAGAGCATCCCACGTCATCGTGTAGTCGTTAAAGCCGATCAGATATTTACAGTTTTCGTTGCTTGCGTCAAACTCTTTCGACCACTTCATGGGCTGGCGATACCACCTATCTTCATGCCCCGCGCTGTCGCCTTCGGGATTCGCCCTTTTCGAGCCGAACATTCCAAGCTCGTCGCCGTTATATATCCAAGTGATACCCGGAACGGTCAACGACAGTCCTGCCCAAAGTTTTGCAAGTCCTTCGGATAAATTCCACGCCGCATCTCCGCGCACGGTTGCAAGAGGAACGCCTTCGCCCGAATTTGTTGCGTTCAATCTGTCGCGTGCGCGCTGAATATCGTGGTTAGACGTAAACACGCCGTCGATATAATCTTTACGGTACTGCGAGAAATTGAACTGTGCGGCGTCGTACTGGTTCAAAATTTTCGCCGCGCAATCCTGTTCGCCGCTTGCGATCTTATTCAAAGTCGTAGTCGTATCGTAATACCAATTAAAATTAAACTGCGAATCCAATCCGCCGTACATTCCCGCAAGATAAGCGGGATCGCCGTTAAAGTTTTCGCCCAGCAATATCGCGTTGGGGTAGGTTGCTTTGAGTTTTGCGTTAAACTCCATAAAGAAGTGCGCGTTTTTATTCATGTCGAACGAATAATCGGCGTCGTTTTCTTCGTCGCTGTCTTTTACGATCCAATCGGAATGATTGGGATTTTCGTTCGCCATATAGATGTGCTTAACGGCGTCAAGACGGAAACCGTCAAGACCGAAGCTCATCCAGTACAAAGCGACTTCCAATATCGCGTCGCGCGTTGCCTGATTGTCGTAGTTTAATTCGGGCATAGAAGAACCGAAGCTGGAAAAGTAATAATACCCGTTAGGATCCTTAAACCACTGCTTCTTTGCTCTGCGCCCCTCTTGGGTGTTTTCGTTAATGCTTTTTATATATTCTTCGTTCTGCCAAGTGTAGAAGTTGCGGTAATCGATTTCTTTCTTGCTGCCGTCGGGAAGCGTTACCGTTTCTTTTACGAGATTCTGCGACTTTGTAAACCACGGGTTGGAAAGCGACGTATGATTCAAAACGAAATCCATCATAACTTTCATGCCCCTTTGGTGCGCCTTGTAAAGCAGTTCTCTGTAATCGTTAAGCGTTCCGAATCGAGGATCCACCGTAAAGTAATCCATAATATCGTAGCCGTGATAGGAATTAGAGTGCTGGAAAGGCGTAAGCCAAAGCGTATCCACGCCGAGGTCCGAAAGATAGTCGAGTTTGTTTATAATTCCTCTCAAATCGCCCATTCCGTCGCCGTTGCTATCCGCAAACGAAGCAATGAAAATCTGATACCCGACGCTGTTTTCATCCCATCCTTCCGCCACGGCCTGCTGCGCGTATACGTTGTTGTTGCCCTTATTCGATATTACGTCATACTTGGTGACTGCCGACCCTAAGGGGATTCCCGCATAAGGATCGTTTACGTCCGCATCCGAAAAGCGGTCGTTGCCGTCTTGCACTTCGCCCTGACGGACAAACCAATGATAATCTCCCTTTTCGCGTTTTGCCTCCGTTAATTCCAAATACACGTCGCCGCCGTCGTTTACCCAAAATCCGGTGCCGTTCACGCGGCTGTCTTGCGAGAATATCTGAATGCCTACCCAGGTCGCTTTACCGTATCCTATTGTAAGCCCCTTATTTTCGCAGGAAACACTGTCCCAGCCGCCGTCGTTATACGCTGCCGTAAGGTCAATATCGTAAACCGCGCCCGACTCGTCTATCTTCATCGGATAAAACGCCCTGCCCTCGCTGTTGGTAGGCACGTATTCCCACACCCATAACCCCCAATCGCCGTAAACGTCGGAAGATATCGGGTCGGAATAAGCGGGCGCCGCCGCACTGTTGGTTTTGCCGTGCTCCTTTTCAGAGTGAGCGCCTCTTAAATAATGAATGTATAAGTGGTTCTCTTCGCCCCAAGTAAGATTTTGCTCGTACTTCAATGCCGCTTCTGCGGAAACGGTATAATTGCCGCCCGGATTCCCCCCCGGATCGCCGCCGGGATTTTCGCCCGAATCCGGATTCCTGGGGGCGCATCCTGTGATAACGTTGCCGAACAGCATTACAGCCGCCACGATACCGCAAAGCAAACTTCTCTTTCTCATAATTTCCTCCAAATTCGATTAACCGTTTAACCTCAAAACGCTTACGGACCTTTAAAGTCCGTTAAGCGTTGCCTCCGAAAGCCCTGCCTTACGGCAGAGCTTCGGTTGCGATATTAATTTCAATTTTTACGCTTCGGGGGCATCGGGCGTAGGCTCGGGAATAGTCGTTCCACCCTCGTCGGCGGTAAACGTCACTGTCAGAGTTTTGTTTTCAGGGTCTGACAGATTAAGGGTAAATTTATACGTTCCTTTACTTACCGTCTTATAGTTATTATTGTCTTGCACAATGCTCTCGGTGTTACCGGCAAGCGTAAACGCACTGTATCCGAACCAACCTGCTTGCTCTCCCTGCACGGTACCGTCTTCGTTTTCAAGAGAAGAACGGAATCCGAACGATACGCCCGCATCAAGACTTATAGTCAGCTCGTAAACACCCTCCTGTCCGGCAACAGCCTTTAACTCACGGGTATCGTCCCAAGGCGAATTCCAATCGGGGTCCATACTGCCGTTGATGAAGTAATGAAATACGGCGGGACCCGTTTCGGTCTTATCGGTTTTCTGGAACGTATAGCTTAAAATGTTGTATTCGCCGCCGTCGGGATTGAGCGTGAAAGTATACTCACCGGATAAGCCAACGCCGATATTGGCGGAATTCGTCCAGGTCAGTTTGTATTCCGTATCGACGGTAGCGGTACCATTCTTGTCAATCAAATTGCGAGGTACCGCAGATTCGGCGAACTCGATATTGTATTCCATTCCTACTGCCAAAACTTTGAATTCCGTACCTCTCGTCAACTCTACGGTCAGCGTAATCGTTCCGTCGGAATTGTTGGTAAACGCATATTCGCCCGCAGCCTCTACAGTGTTGGCAACTGCCCAGTTGCTCATGCTGCCGAACAGATAATAAATGGTTTCCGTCTCGGGATCTTTGATTTCACTGTCGCAAACGCCCGAAATCACGGCTTTTTCCCCCCTCAAATCGAGAGTGATCGTATACATACCGTGTTTTTCAACCGCAATATCGCCTCCGCTGTTCTTGCTTAACACGGCGTCGCCCTCTCTAATGTAACCGCCGTTAAACGCATTCTTAGGCCAATCTTTCGTCGTGTCGCCCACGAGAGCAACTTGAAACTTGCCGAACTTGCGCAATTCAAAACTGTTGGTTTTGTAAATGCCTTCCGTTTCGGTCGGCATGAAATATGCAAAGTTTCCGCCGAAGGCTCCCGCCGTAGTCCAACCCGAATCCATTCCGCCGATTATGTAATAAGCGTTCGCAACGGTAACTGCGCAGGTCTCTTTGATTTCGGTACCTGTAATTGTGGCGGTTATTGTTGCCGTACCCGGTCTAAGAGCCTCTACTGCGCCCGTTTCCGCCCCCACCTGAACTACGGTCTCGTCGGAAGACGTCCAAGCGACGGTACCGGTGCCATTTAACGTAGCCGAAAGAGTATCCTCCGTCTTAGCAATACTAAGCGCAAGTTCGGTTTTGTTAAGCGTGATCTCCGTAGCCGCCGGCTTTACGTATTTGCAAACGTCGCATTCGTCATCGCCGCCCCAAACGTGAGCGGCAAAATCTTTGATATAGCCTTCGTCGCCTTCTTTGAGATCATCGCAAGTAGCGACATGCCAATGCCCGCTTGCGTCTTTCGACCAATCGGTCGAGAACGTGTGCGTGTGCGTGTCTTCATCGCCGCAAGCTGCGAGCAAACCGCAGCATGATGTCAATGCGGCAGCAAAAGCAATCGTTGTGAATAGGTTCATTTTCTTCATTCTGTTTTCCCTTCCTTAAAATTTTTTATGTTAAAAGAAAAAATTAAATATGTAATCCTTTCTTAAACACCGATTTTCAGCGCGATATATACGCAAGCGGCCGGTTAACTGTTTAACCTTAAATATAGAAAGCAAATTGCCGCCCGCATCGTTTCCAAAAATCATACGATTTGGTGAGCGTGTTTTTTGCGTAAAAGTACCCTATTTCGACAGTTTTTTAAGATACGAGCATTATAACACAGGGTAAATCGGTTGTCAATACCCTTTTTGCAAAAAGTATAGATTTTGGTGATTTTTTTTGTTTGCGACCGTTTTTTGTCCCTATATAATTGATAGTATTCGAGAAACACCAATGAAAAGGAGACATACTATGAGCAACTATGCCTACGGGCGCGTATCCGCCAAAGACCAAAAGTTAGAACGCCAACTAGACGCTTTTATGCGTTGCGGCATTACTTTCAACAAAATTTACTGCGATAAGAAAAGCGGGAAAGACTTTGAACGCGATCAGTACAAAAAAATGATTAAAAAAATAAAGACGGGCGATTTGCTCGTCATTAAATCCATTGACAGGTTAGGACGCAACTACGACGCGATCATCATAGAATGGAAACATATTACCCAAGACGTCGGCGCGGATATACTCGTGCTCGACATGCCGTTCCTCGATACGCGCACTTATAAAAATTTGATCGGACGGTTGATTGCCGATATTGTGTTGCAGCTTCTTTCGTTCGTTGCCGAAAACGAACGGGAAAATATCCGATCGCGCCAAGCCGAAGGCATTGCGATAGCAAAACAAAAGGGCGTCCGTTTCGGACGCCCCCGCGTTACGATCCCCTCTAACTTTTCGGAAGTTGCCGCCGCTTATCTTTCCCGCAAAATTTCTTATACCGAAGCCCTGCGCCTTACCAACCTACGCCCCACTACTTTTTATAGATATATAAAAGGGTATTATGATTAAAAAAACGGCGTTTGTCTTTCGGTAAGTTTATAAGCCTGCGCCTTTTCTTTTATCGTGATACGAAAAATCGAATATGGGGAAAATTTGCTTCGGTATGGAAACACCATTTCATTAAGGCAAATTTTTGTTATGCCTTGACTGCTTTGTTTTTTCGGCGACGCCGAAAGACAAACGCAGCAAGAGAAAAACGTTTCTTTCAATTTTCCTTTTTGACCATCTTCACCGCCCTATCTTTACATGCGTTATCGAAAGACAAACGCAGCAACAGAAAAACGTTTCTTTCAATTTTCCTTTTGGTTCATCTTCACCGCCCCGTTTTTACAGGCGGTATCGAAAGACAAACGCGGCAACAGAAAAATGTTTCTTTCAATTTTCCTTTTTGACCATCTTCACCGCCCTATCTTTACATGCGTTATCGAAAGACAAACGCAGCAAGAGAAAAACGTTTCTCTCAATTTCCCTTTTTGTTCATCTTCACCGCCCCGTTTTTACAAGCGTTATCGTAAAAGATATCATGCAGTTAATTGTTAAAATCGAATTTTTCTATCTCTATATAAAAAACAAGCCCCGACGACTGTCGGGGCTTTGTAATTCGTTGGCTGATTTTCCGCTTTGAAACACGTCATTATAGCAAAAATGAGTTGAACTCGTTTAAAGTTCAACTCATTTTTGCTTGGCTGCCCCTGGCAGACTCGAACTGTCGACACTGCGGTTAACAGCCGCATGCTCTACCGACTGAGCTAAGGGGCAATAAAAAGGTGGCAACTACCTACCCTGCCGAGCGGTGACCCGCTAAGTACTATCGGCGTAAGAGAGCTTAACTACTGTGTTCGGGATGGGAACAGGTGGAACCTCTCTGCTATCGTCACCACCATGGTATATTAAATCCTTGCGGATATAATAACAATGGTATAGCTGTTACGTTTTCCCCCAACAGCTATTTTACCGCACGCCCTTCAACGTGCGCCCTTACAAGAACTTTATTGCAAATTCTCTTCGGGGAATCTTCAAGGGAAACTCAATTAGAAAGAGTTTACCGAAGATTAACAACTACATAGCAAGAGAAATACGTAAAGCGTATAGCTCGTAAAAATCATAGAAATTCGTAA
>CAJTPB010000002.1:0-147506 GCA_910578065.1 uncultured Christensenella sp.
GGCATTTCGACCTTGAAAAATTTGTATAATAGAAAGATAAATTTCAATTTATCTTTCTAAAAGGTTTGTAGTAAAAAGCTCTCGAACATATCGTTCGAGAGCTTTTGTCCTTGCTTGAAAGTATAACTCTTAATAATTTAGTTTTTTAATTCCCTATGGGAAGTGCGCTTTTCCCGCTCGGTTTTATTTTGTAAATTATTTTTTCGTATTTTAATGAACCGTTAACCGGTTAAAATTAAGGCGCGTTGCAAAATCGCATTTTTGCATAAGCGTACTCGATTTGCGCAATGCTTTGCGCTTCGTGTCGCGGATCCGAAAAAGTGCGTGCGGCGGTAGAGAGAGTATATAACAAATAAATAAGTCCGCTCACGGAAATTTATTTAAAAAAATTTCCGTGAACTATTTCTTCAAACTCAAATACACCATTAAAACGGCGACGTCGGCGGGGTTCACGCCCGAAATGCGTTCCGCCTGCCCTAAATTCAGCGGACGGATCTTTTGCAGTTTTTCGCGCGCTTCCAAACGCAGTCCTTCTATTTTCAGATAATCGAGCTCGGGCGGAAGCGCTTTTTCTTCCATTTTACGCGCCTTTGCAATTTGTTCTTCGTTGCTCTTTAAATATCCCGCATAGCGGATTTCCGTTTCCGCGCTGTCTAATACGTCGGTGGGCGTATCGGTCAAAATGCCCAGCTTTTCGCGCAAGGCGGTAAGGGGAATGCCCCGCCGCAGTAAATCGGCATAGCTTACGCCCCCCGTTAAAGGGGGATAACCGTATTCTTGCACAAGAGCGTCCGCCGCCTTTTGTTCCGCTCTGCCCGCTAAAAACGCAAGCGTTTCTTCCCGATTTTGTTTGCGCGTTAAAAATTTTTCGTACCGTTCTTTTGTCGCAAGTCCGCAGTCGTATCCGATTTGCGTTAAACGGAAGTCTGCGTTATCCTGCCGCAGCGAAAGGCGGAATTCCGCGCGGGAAGTCATCATGCGGTAAGGCTCGTCCGTGCCCTTTGTTACAAGATCGTCTATTAAAACGCCGATATACGCTTGATCGCGCCGCAGTACGAGGGGGGGTAGATCGCGCAGTTTGAGCGAGGCGTTTAATCCCGCCATCAACCCTTGCGCCGCCGCTTCTTCGTAGCCGCTTGTGCCGTTGATCTGCCCCGCCGCATAGATCCCTTCGATCTTCTTATATTCGAGGGTGGGGAGCAAATCGAGCGTATCGATGCAATCGTATTCGATCGCATAGGCATAGCGTACGATTTCGCAATGCTCTAATCCTTCGACCGAGCGGTACATTTGCTTTTGCAGATCGTGCGGGAGAGAGGTGGAAAGCCCTTGTACGTAAACTTCCGTCGTATCGGCGCCTTCCGGTTCGAGAAAGAGCTGATGCCGTTCTTTATCGCGGAAGCGCACTACCTTCGTTTCGATAGAGGGGCAGTAACGGGGACCTGTTGAGGAGATCGCGCCGTTGTAAAGGGGGGCGCGGTCTAAATTGTTTAAAATAATTTTGTGCGTGTTCGCATTGGTATACGTTAAGTAGCAGGGCGTTTGCTCTGTTGGCACGCGGTCGTTCAAAAAGGAAAAGGGGGTAACGTTTTGTTCGCCCTCCTGCACGGAAAGGCGGGAATAGTCGACGGTGCGCCCGTCTAAGCGCGCGGGCGTGCCCGTTTTAAAACGGCGTACGGAAAAGCCGAGGTCGATCAAATTCTGCGTTAAACGTGTGGCGTTTGCAAAGCCGTTCGGTCCGATTTTTTGCACGGATTCCCCCGTGATCGTTTCCGAATTGAGGTAAACGCCCGTCGCAAGGATAACGGCGCGGCAATAGAAAATTCCGCCGTACGTTGTTACGACGCCCGTGCACCGCTTACCGTCCGTTAAAATTTCCGCCGCTTCCCCCTGCACGATACGCAGATTTTGCGTGTGTTCGAGGGTGCGCTTCATTTGGGTATGGTAGGCGTTTTTATCCGTCTGCGCGCGCAAAGACTGCACCGCCGCGCCCTTTCCCGCGTTCAGCATGCGAATTTGCAAAGTTGTTTTATCGGCATTCACGCCCATTTCGCCGCCCAGTGCGTCGATCTCCCGCACAAGGTGACCTTTCGCCGTACCCCCGATAGAAGGATTGCATGGCATAAACCCGATGGCGTCGAGGTTTAAGGTAAGCATTACGGCGGAAAGCCCCGTGCGCGCAAGGGCGAGCGCCGCTTCGATTCCCGCGTGCCCCGCTCCCACGATGACCGCGTCGTATTGTCCTTCGGAAAAAGTCGTCATATGATCCTCTGAAAAAACCCCGTTGATACGGGGTTTTCGGTTACTGTTTTAAAATAATGCTTTTAATGTCGTTTACGTCTTTGGCGAGCGCGTCGTTTACGCGCAGCAGATCGGCTACTTTATCGCGCGAATAAATGACCGTCGCGTGATCTCTTCCGCCCATTTCCTTTCCCACCGAAACGAGGGGAAGGGTAAGCATTTCGCACATTAAGTAGGTGCAGATCTGTCTTGCCCGCACCAATTCCTGCCGCTTGTTTTTGCCCAGAAGATCCGCCTTGGTAATGGAATAATAAGAACAAGTGGCGCGGATCACCGAATCGGGCGTTACCGCTTCCTGTTCGTCGCGGTTGATCGATTCTTGCAAGGCGATCGCGGCGAGCGAAAGGGAAATCGGCTTTTCGTGCAGTTTGCTTGCAAAGATCACCGTGTTCAGTCTTCCTTCCAGCGTGCGCACGTTGTTATCCGAATTTTTTACGAGAAAGGCAAGCACTTCGTCGGGAACGACGCATTTCTTTTCCAGCGCTTTGCGCTTTAAAATGGCGATCTTCGTTTCCAAATCGGGCGGTTGAATGTCTGCGATCAATCCCCCTTCGAAGCGGGTTCTAAGCCTTTCTTCCAGCGTTGCAATGTCTTTTGCGGGGCAGTCGGAAGAAATAACGATCTGCTTATTTTGCGCGAACAGTTCGTTAAAGGTGTGAAAGAACGCTTCTTGCACGCCGTATTTGCCCGCCCAAAACTGAATGTCGTCTATGATCAGCACGTCGACATTGCGGTAGCGGTTGCGGAAGCGCGCTTCGTTATCCCGCCCCGCGCTCTTTTTGGCGTACATGCTGTCTACGTATTCGTTTAAAAATTTTTCGCTCGTCGTATAAAGCACTTTTAAAGAGGGCTTCTTCGTCATGATCTCGTTGGCGATCGCTTGCATCAAGTGCGTTTTGCCCAGCCCCGTGCCCCCGTAAATGTAAAGGGGATTAAAGTTTTCGCCGGGGGCTTCGGCAACCGATTTCGCCGCCGCGAATACGAATTTGTTGGAAGAGCCGACCACGAACGAATCGAAAGTGAACCGCTTGTCGAGGGCGACGGCTTCCGTTTCTTCCAAAGCGTCGGACTCTTCGCGCAGGGTGTATTCTTCGCTTCCGTCAACGACGATCACAAAGTCGGAAAGCCCTACCTCTGCGGTGGAAATCGCTTCGCGCAGTTTTTCGGAATTGCTTTTATAAAGCGTTTTCGCCGCCATTTCCGTTTCCGCTTGCAGCACGATTTTTTTGTTTACCACGTCTACGGGAACAAGCCCTTCGATATACGCGCTGTACGTAATGGGATTAACAAGCGTTTTCGCCCGCTCTTTGATTTTATTCCATAAAAATTCAAACTGTGCTTTTTCCGTCATTTTTTCCTCTGAAACGCTTTCTCTTTTCTCTTATTTTTGGTATAATACTTCTTGAATATAGCACAAAATCGTGAAAAAAGAAAGTGTTTTTGCGGAATTTCGGTTAAATGGTTATAAAAAAATTATCCCTTCACAATTTCAGAAATTACGAGGACGAACGCTTTGCTTTTACGGACGGCGTAAACGTTTTGTTCGGCAAAAACGCGCAGGGCAAAACCAACTGTGCGGAGGCGGTGTTTTACCTTTGCACCGGTTCTTCGCTACGGATTCGGCACGAAAAGCAGTTGATCCGCCGCGGGCAGGAATGCGCTTGCATCCGCGCCGAGGCGCAAAGCCGATACGGCACCGTGGTGTTGGAAGCGGATATATACGAAAACAGGCGGGAAATTCGCGTAAACGGCAATAAGATCGCCCGCGCGGTCGATCTGCTCGGCAATATGAACAGCGTATTCTTTTCGCCGGGGGAACTGCGCCTGATCCAAGACGGGCCGGACGAGCGGCGCAGATTTTTAAACCTTTCCATTTCGCAAACTTCCCGTTCGTACTGTACCGCGCTGCTGCGGTATAACAAAATACTCGATCAGCGCAACAATCTGTTAAAAAACCGCGACGCTTCGCTGGTGCTGGAAACGCTTCCCGTGTGGGACGAGCAGCTTGCCCGCTATGCGGCGGTGATCGTTCGGCACAGGGGGGAATTTCTTTCGCTGCTTTCCCCGCTCGCGCAGGAAGCGCACGCGTATTTGACGGACGGCGCGGAAACGCTTTCCCTTTCCACCGAAAAAGATTACGGAACAAGCGAAGAGGAGATCGCCGCCCGCCTTTTGCGCGAGTTGGAAAACGCGTACGAGCGGGATATCCGTTTGGGATACACCACGGTAGGACCGCACCGCGACGACATCCGCATTTTTTTAGACGGCGCAGAGGCGAAGGGATTTGCTTCGCAGGGGCAAACGCGCACGGCGGCGCTCTCGTTAAAACTTGCCGAGGTGGAAATTTTTAAGCGCCTTTCGGGGGAAGCGCCCGTGCTGATTTTAGACGACGTTATGAGCGAGTTGGATTTGCCCCGCCGCAAAAAGCTGCTTTCCAAAGTAAACGGGTTGCAGTGCATATTAACGTGCACGCATGCCGAGCGCGTGTTATACGGCACGGAAACGAATAAAATCCGCATTCAAGCGGGCAAAATCGTATTGTGAAATGGGATTGGATTTACCCCGCCGACAAAAACAGCGATAGAACTTTCGGTTTTATCGCTGTTTTTTTATGTCTAAAAAGCAACTGTTTGGCGGAGAGCACAAGCGGCGCGCTTGCATAATCGGCTTATCGGTTATAACGCCGAAATTCTTTTTGATATGGTTATATAATTGAATAAAAAGTTTTTTTGTGATATAATTATTTTATAAAATTTGGAGATAATATCGAATGTCCGATTGTTATTCAGACCCGTATCAAAACGATTACAAAGCTTGGCTGCTTGGCGGAATATTTCTTCTGGTTATATTTTGGCATTTTTCGGCGTCGGCTGCTATCTGCTTGCAAGGCAAATTCAAGCGACTCGGTATATGGCAGTTGAGTCGGTGGTTGTTGATCACAGAATTATTTACGAAAACGACCCCGACAATCATTTCGGTACTCATTCCAAGCGACCTACTTATTACGATATCGTCGAATACGAAATCGCCGAAAAAAAATATAGAAAAACCGCCGACACACCCTCTTCCGTCGATACCCCGTCCGACGACATCGGAAAAATCATTACGATTTACGTAAACCGCGAAGATCCGACAGACGTCGTTTTCAAAAATTCAACGCATATATTATTGACTACGTTATGTCTGATTTTTCCCGCAGGGGGATTCGTTGGTGTCGGCTTTATGTTCCGTAAAGCGTATCAAATTAAAAAAGACGATTAAAATTCGCTTTACGGTTCTGCCGCTCCGCCGCAAAAAGCAGTTCTCCGAAGTGAACGGGTTGCAGTATATACCGATATGCATGCCGAGCGCGCATGATACGTCGCGGAAGCGAATAAAATTCGCAGTTAAGGGGGCACAATAGAAATATGAAAGCGCATCTTAATAGGATAAACGGAAAAATACCGCGTTGCTACGGGGAAAGAAGATGAGGGCGGATCTGCACATGCACTCCGTCTGTTCGGACGGCGCGCTTGCCCCTGCGGAACTCGTATTCCGCGTTTCGCAAACGCCCGTGCGCCTGTTTTCGCTTACCGATCACGACGGCATGACGGGCATTTCCGAAGCCGCCGCGGCGGCGGAGCGGTACGGCTTGCGCTTTGTTTCCGGGTGGGAAATCTCTTCGTACGAAGGGGATACCAAAGTGCACGTGCTCGGTTACGGCTGTCGGGCGGATTCGTGCTACCGCGATTTTTTGGCGGAGAGAATGCGGGGCGCCATGCTTCGCGCAAAAGAGATGATCGAAAAGGCGAACGCCTTGTTAAAAACCAACGTAACCGTAAAAGACGCGGAGGGGGAGCGCAGAAAAAAGAATACCCCTTTGCACGCCATGCACGTTGCGCGCGCGTTCGGTAAAAAGTTAAACCGCCGCGCGGGAGACGTTTACCGCGCATATTTCGATAAAGGCTGCCCCGCGTTTTCCGCGCAGTGCCGCCCCGATCCCCTTCGCGCGATCGAGGTGATCCATGCCTGCGGGGGGATCGCCGTGCTTGCCCACCCCGGGCGCATCGCGCTTGATTTTTCCGAAAGGGAATCGCTGATGCGATCGCTTGCGGAACGGGGATTAAACGGTATAGAATGCGTGTATACAACGCATACTGCAAAGGAAACGGAATACTTTACGGCGTTCGCCCGCGCGCGAAACATGCTCGTTACGGGCGGTTCGGATTTTCACGCGGACGACGGGGAACGCTTTATCGGGTTGCCGCCCTTTCAAGCGGACGGCGCGCTGTTAAACGCGTTAAAAGTTTTCCCGTAAATTTCCGTTTTACGGAGGGATTTATGTCGTCGGCGAAATCGTTTTTTACGCTCCTCCTTGCGGGGAGCGTTTGTCTTTTTTCGGGGTGCGCGTCCGCGCGAGTGCCGCAAAACGTAACGGTAAACGGGGTGCACGTAGGGGGTATGGAATACGCGGCGGCGGAACGCGCCGTGCGCAGCCGAATTGCGGAAACGCTGCTTCCGCTTACCGTAAAAACGCCCGTAAAAGATTATACGGTGGGCTATCCCGAACTGTCGTTTCAAGACGACGTGCGCGCTCTTTTGCGCGGGGCAAGGGCGGGCGACGAGCTTACCGCTTCGGTGAGGCGCACGTGGGCGGATATGGAATCGTTTGCGGAAGAAGTATGTAAAGAGAACGCGCGAAATGGGGTAAACGCGCAAGTTACCTTTACCGAACAAGGGTTTACGTACACGCCCGAGGTAAAGGGAACGTACTGCGATTACAGCCTTTTTATCCAACAGATCGCCGCCGCGCTGAACGAGGGGAAAGCGGAAGTTACATTGCCGTGCGGGGAATACGATCCCGAATTGACCGAAGCGGAACTGCGCGCGCGCACCGCGCCTCTGTCTTCTTTTGCAACCTATTACGACGGCAAAAACGCGCCCCGCGCGCACAACGTGCGTTTGGCGGCTTCCCGCATATGCCGCACGGTTTTGCAGCCGAACGAGGAATTTTCGTTTAATCAAACGGTGGGGCTTAGAACGGAGGCGAACGGCTTTCAAATTGCAACGGTCATTCAAAACGGACAATTTGCAGAAGGGATCGGGGGCGGCGTATGCCAAACGAGCACCACGCTGTTCAACGCCGCGCTGCTTGCCGGCATGAAGATCACCGAAAGCCGCGCGCATTCCCTTTCCGTTTCGTACGTAAAGCCCTCGCTCGACGCGATGGTTTCCGAATTCAGCGATTTGAAATTCGTAAACCCGTATGCCTTTCCCGTATATATTTTATCCCGCGCGGAAGGGGACGAGATCGCGTTCGAATTTTACGGAAAGCCGGACGGAAAGACTTACCGCACCGAAAGCGTTACGCTGATGAAGATGCCGCCGCCCCCCGCGCAGATCGTAGAAGGAGAAGAGGAAAAACTGATCCGCGCCGAAAAGGCGGGGCTTGCAAGCGAAAGCTATCTTTTAACGTACGGCGAAGACGGAACGCTTTTATCGCGCGAGCGCATCCGCAAAGATTCGTATGCGGCGGTGCAGGGAATCTATCAGATAATTCCCGAATAAACGTAAAATTCCTGAAAAAGGGTAAAAAAACGGTTGCTTTTTCAAAAAAATTCGGGTATAATACCAAAGTGACTTCGGGCGCTCCTCTGCCGAAATTCGGGAATGAACGCCGCGTAATATGGAGGTAAAGTCAATGAAAGGATTGATCGAAGCGATCGAAGCCGAGGGCTTGAAGGAAAACGTTCCTCAGTTCAACGTCGGCGACACCGTGAAAGTCGGCTACCGCATTATCGAAGGCGGCAAGGAAAGAGTTCAGAATTTCGAGGGCGTCGTAATCGCGAAGAAAAACGGCGGCATCCGCGAAACGTTCACCGTAAGACGTTTGTCTTTCGGCGTGGGCGTAGAACGTTGTTTCCCCCTGCATTCCCCTAAGGTAGCTTACGTAACCGTTGTAAGAGCGGGTAAGGTAAGAAGAGCGAAACTCTACTATCTCAGAGGGCTTACGGGTAAAGCGGCGAAAATCAAAGAAGTAAAATAATCGCGTTTTGCGGTTAAAAGAACAGCCTGTCAAAAGTCGGTGACGGGCTGTTTTTTTATGCTTTTCGGCAATTTTTTCGGGAAAATATTTTATGAAAAGGGCGGAAAATCCGTTTACAAACGCTTGCGTTTCGGTTAGAATAGAAATTACCATATAATAAGGAAACATATTTATGAGCACTTTAAAAGAAAAATGGAGAAATAAAACGAAGTTCTCTTTTGCGTTTTTCATTCTCGCTCTCGTATTTTTGCTTGTAGGGTTGGGCACGCTGGGCACGCCGAGCGCCACGGGCAGTTCTTACGAGTTAAAAACGGGTACGACCGTCGTATTCCGTTTGCAAAAGTCGGAAGAGAGGGAAGACCAAACGGAATTGAAGTATATCTATTTCAACTTCGGCAATATGCGCACGGAGCCGGGCACGATCGCTTCGGTACGCGTGCGCCGTTCCAATTCTTCGGCGACAAGCTGGTATTCTTCCCACTTGGGGGAAGCCAAACTCGCCAACGTTACGGCGGAAGAGGAAACGACGAAGGGGATTTTATTTAACTGGTTTACCCCGTACGACCTTACGGAAACGGCATACGGCATTTCGAGCTATCCCTATTACGAACTTACCGCGCCAAAGTGCGATATTTTGATCAACGAGATCGTATTCGTCGCAAACGACGGAAGCGTGATCCAAGCGGAGATCGACAGGGATAAATCGAAGAATATCGATATAGAGAAGGCCGCCGCGCTGTTAGACAGGCAGCATAAGCCCGTTGCCGCGCAGTCTTCTTTCTTCCGTTTGGGGGAAGAGGAAGCGTATACCATGATGACCATTGCGGAAATGCGCGCGGGCAAAACGTATTCGGATGCAGCCGTGTATACGGTGGATAAAAACTATAACGCGTTCGGCGTCGATCTGCTTGCCCTTTCCACTTTGATTTTCGGCATGAGCCCGTTCGGGCTCCGCATTCTGCCCTTTTTGGCTTCTTTCGGGTGCCTGCTTATCGGGTACTATTTCGCCAAAAAATTATTCGCAAGCGATAAAGCGGGCTTTGTTTTCGGATTGCTGTATGCGCTGTGCGGAAGTTCGCTCGCGTTCGGGCATTTGGGCACGCCGCTGACCATCGGGCTGTTCTTCTGGTTCGCTTCTCTTTACTGCGCGTACCTGTTCTATTCCAAGGGAATGGAAAAGGCGGAAGTAAAATCGGCGATCCCGTTGATCTGTTCGGGACTTGCGGCAGCCGCGGCGATTTGCGTAAACGGCGTTTACTTCGTGCCCGTATTGGGAACGGTCGCCCTGTTCGTATTCGGCATGCTGCGCCAGCAAAAAGCAAAGGCGTACTATCTTGAAAAGGCGGCAAAGGCAGACGAAGCGGCGGGCGTGCAGGAAACCGTTTCGGAAGAGGCGGCTTCCCCCGCAGAGGGCGAAGCGCCCGCAAAAACGGAAACGGCGCGCGTAAAAGAAGAATATACGTTGAAAAACCGCATTGCGGCGGCGATGTTTGCTACGTCGCTCGTAGTCGGGTTTGTGCTGATCACGCTGTTTGCGATTCTGCCCGTGTATTCGGCGTATACAAAGGCATACGACAATCCCGCCGCTCCCTCGCTCAACATATTCGTTCTGCTGTGGCAGGGGCTGAAAGGGGGCTTCGTCGGCGGCAACGTTTACCATGTTACGCAAACGGGCTGGCGGTATTTTTACGAAACGTTCGTAGGGCAGGGTTCGTTTGCGGCGCGTACGTTTGCAAGCGTAAACGCGGTTGCGGCGGTAGGCGCGGCGATGGCGGTAGTTTATGCGATCGTGCGCATGATTTTGATTTTCGCGAAAAAACAAACGGGCAAACAGGCGCGCGCGGAACTGCGCGGCATTATCATTCCGCTTGCGGGATTTTTCCTTTGCCTAATCACGGCGGCGTTTGCACAGCCGAACGCGGGATTTGTGTTTATGGCGTACGTGTTCGCGTTCTTCTTGATCGCGGGCGGTATTAAGTCGCTCGATGCGCTGTGCGCAAAGGCGGAAGAAGGAGGAACCGTTAAACTTGCGATCGCGTATTCCGCGCTGAAAATTACGGCGATCGTGCTTTTGGCGCTGTGGTTTGCGATAACGGTGCCGTTTACCTTCTCTATCCCTCTGCCCGAAGCCGTGTTTACGGCGCTGTTCGGTTAAGCATATGATAGCCAAAATTATTTGTTATACGTTAAACGGATTAGACGGCGTTCCCGTAGAAGTGGAAACGGACGTCAACAAGGGAATCCCTGCTTATGAAATGGTGGGGCTTCCCGATACGGCGGTGAAGGAATCGAAAGAGCGGGTGCGCTCAGCTTTGAAAAACAGCGGTCTGTTGTTTCCTCTGCATAAAATTACCGTAAACTTTGCGCCTGCGGATATCAAAAAAGAGGGCGCGGCGTTCGATCTTGCAATCGCAATCAGTCTGTTAAAGGCGAGCGAACAACTGATCGGCGCAGACGTTTCGGGCACGGTGTTTTTGGGCGAACTCGCCCTAAACGGCGATCTGCGCCCCGTAAACGGACTGTTACCCATTTTGATTTCGGCAAAGGGGCACGGGTACTCCAAATTCGTTATTCCGCAGGCGAACGCAAAAGAGGCGCGCTATTTGGGCGGCGCGCAAATTTACGCCGCGAAATCGCTTGCGCAAGCGGTAAAACATCTGCGCGGGGAAGAGATCATCTCCCCCTTGCAAACGGCGGAATTTGCCGTAAACGCAAACGCGAAGCGTTCTGCGGCAGATTTAGCGTTCGTAAAAGGGCAGCCCATGGCGCGTCGCGCGTTGGAGATTGCGGTATCGGGCGGGCATAATCTGTTAATGGTAGGTCCTCCCGGAACGGGGAAAACCATGCTTGCCCGCTGTTTGCCCACCGTAATGCCCGATTTAACGTTTGACGAAGCGCTTGAAATTACAAAAATCCATTCGGTTGCGGGAACGCTCGGGGAAGAGGGGATCGTATGCGAACGCCCCTTCCGCACGCCCCACCACACGGCGACCACCGTTTCGATGTGCGGCGGCGGAAATAAAGCGGTGCACCCCGGCGAAATTTCGCTTGCGCACGGCGGCGTTCTGTTTTTGGACGAACTGCCCGAATACAAGCGTTCTACGTTAGAAGCGCTGCGCCAACCGCTCGAAGACGGCGTTATTACCATTGCGCGATCGGCGGGCGTGGTAACCTATCCCGCGCGTTTTATGCTGTGCGCGAGCATGAATCCTTGCCCTTGCGGTAATTACGGTTCGGCGGAGCTCACCTGTACCTGTTCGCCCGCGGATATCAGGCGGTATCGCGCCCGCGTTTCGGGACCTCTGCTCGATCGTATCGACTTACAAGTAGAAGTGGATTCTATCGGTTACGACGAATTGACCTCTACCAAGCAGGCGGAAAATTCCGCTTCGGTAAAAGAGCGGGTAGACGGCGCGCGCGGCGTGCAGCGGGAACGCTTCCGCAACAGCGCCGTTTCGACCAATGCGGAAATGGGCGAGCGGGAACTGCGCGAATTCTGCGTTTTAAGCGAGGAATGCGACGGCGTGCTGCGCGGCGCGTTTGAAAAAATGAAACTTTCTGCGCGGGCACGAGCACGCATAATAAAAGTGGCGCGCACCATTGCCGATCTCGATCGCAGCGAAGACATTTTGCCGAAGCACGTGTATGAAGCGGTATCCTACCGCATCTACGATAAATTGGGTTAAACGATGGTATATTCTGCGGAAGAAAAAGCGTTGATCGGGCTTTCCGCCGACGGCGAATTGGACGAACGGGAACGGATCGCTCTGCTTCGCGCGGCGCAAAATCCCGCAAATTTATTTGCCGAAGAAAAAAATATTTTTCGTTCGGTGATAAAAGAGGGGAAAGACGGTGTATATAATATTGACGGCGCGGAATTTTTGCGCAGAACGGAAGCGTTTCTTTTAAAGCTGGAACGGGCGGGATACTTTGCGGTAACGCTTGTCAGCGAAGATTATCCCGCCGCGTTAAAGCAAATTCCCTCGCCGCCGTTGGTGCTGTACGGCGCGGGCAACCGCAATTTGCTGAAAATGCGAAAGTTCTGTATCGTCGGGTCGCGCATTACGCCCCCTTGGGCGGAAAAGCAGACAAAAGAACTTTCCCGCGCGCTTTCCCAATCGTTTGCGATCGTTACGGGGTTTGCCGAAGGCGGCGATCTTGCCGCGATCGAAGGCGCGTTAAGCGGCGGAAATTTGATTTGCGTTTTGCCGTTGGGGTTAAACGGATGCTACCCCGCGGGGCATGCTTCCGTAAAAGAGCGGGTAAGAAAAAATGGGTTGCTCCTTTCCGAATATCCGCCCGACGAGTTGTTGAAAAAGTACAACTTCCACGCGCGCAACCGCATTCTTGCAGGGCTTGCGGAAGGAACGCTTGTCGTTTCGGCGCGGGCAAAGAAAAGCGGCGCGCTGATCACCGCAAATTACGCCGCGGAATACGGAAAAGACGTGTTTGCGTTCCCTTATAATTTGGGATCGGCGCAGGGGAGCGGGTGCAACGAACTGATCAAGCAGGGCGCGTACCTGGTAACGGAAGCGCAGGATATCCTTTCTTGCTACGGCATAAAGGGGGCGGAAAAGAAGCAAGTCGTTTTAACGCCGTCCGAAGAAAAAGTGTTAAATCTTTTGCGCGAATCGGGTGAAGCGCACGCGGCGGCGATTGCCGAACGCGCGGGCATTCCGCTGTACGAAGCGCTTGCGGTTTTTTCTTCGTTAGAGTTGAAATCACTTGCGGTAAAAACGGGCGGCAACCGATACAGTGCATTGTAAACAGCTGCGGGCAGTTCTCGATACGCGTACGGCAACCAATAACGCATTGTAAACGCTGCGTATATTTGTAGTATTTCGTATTGCGGTAAAAACAGGCGGCAACCGATACAGCGCATTGTAAACAGCTGCGGGCAGTTCTCGATACGCGTAAGGCAACCAATAACGCATTGTAAATGCTGCGTGTGTTTGTAGTATATCGCATTGCGGCAGCAGAAAAGGCGGTAAGCACATTGTAAATAGTTGCAGCCGCGATATCGTAAAAAAGAGCAAAACAAAAAAAGGTGTTAATATATGGATCTCATCATCGTAGAGTCGCCTTCTAAGGCAAAAACCATTTCCAAATATTTAAAGGGAAAATATCGCGTAGACGCTTCGGGCGGGCACATTCGCGATCTGCCGCAAAAGACGCTGGGCGTTTCCATTAAAAACGGATACGAACCCAAATACGTAACTTCTCCCGGAAAGGAAGAAACCATCGAACGGCTTTCCGAAGCGGCAAAAAGAGCGGAAAAAGTATACCTTGCAACCGACCCCGACCGCGAAGGAGAGGCGATTTCTTGGCACTTGCAAACGGTTTTGGGACTGGACGAAAAGGGTTTAAACCGCATCGAGTTTAACGAAATTTCCCCCAAGGCGGTGGAAAAGGCGTTGACGCGCCCCCGCCTTATCAACTATAACTTGGTAGACGCGCAGCAGGCGCGGCGCGTGCTCGATCGGCTGGTGGGTTATAAACTTTCGCCCTTTTTAAACAATAAAATTCAAAACGGGCTTTCCGCGGGGCGCGTGCAGTCGGTCGCGCTTCGGCTGGTGGTAGACAGAGAGCGGGAAATTCAAGCGTTCAAGCCGGAAGAGTATTGGACGATCGCGGCGGAAGTGCAAGACAAGGCGAAAAAGTTTTCCCCTTTCCGCGCCGCGCTCGAAAAATTCAAGGGCAAAAAGTACAAGCCCGCAAACAAAGAACAGGCGGACGAAACGCTTGCCGCCCTTGCCGCGGGGGAATACGCCGTCGGCAACATTAAAAAATCGGTAACCAAATCGCACGCGCCCGCGCCGTTTACCACAAGCACGCTGCAACAGGACGCTTCCAATAAATTCGGCATGAGCGCGCCCGAGACCATGTTAATGGCGCAGCACTTGTACGAAGGGATCGACGTAGAAGGGGAAGGGCACATCGCGTTTGTAACCTATATCCGTACCGACTCTACGCGAATTTCGGAAGATGCGCAATCTTCCGCGCTCGGCTTTATCGCGGAAAAATTCGGCAAAGAATACTGCCCCGAAAAGCCCAACGTATACGCTTCCAAAAAAGGCGCGCAAGACGCGCACGAAGCCATTCGCCCCATTGATTTAACGCGCACGCCCGATTCGGTGAAAAAGCTGCTCGATAAAAAGCATTACAACGTTTACAAACTCATTTACGAGCGGTTTATCGCTTCGCAAATGGCGGAAGCGCAGTATAACTCGATGCAGATCGAAATCGAAAACGGCGACTACACGTTAAAGGCGAGCGGTAAAACGCTGCGCTTTGCGGGGTACACCGCAATCTATCAAGAAAGCAAAAAAGAGGACGACGAGGAAACGAGCGCAAAGCTGCTGCCCGATCTTACCGAGGGCGAAAAGCTCGATTGCAACGGCGTAAAGGCGGACCAGAAGTTCACCAAGCCCCCCGTGCGCTATACCGACGCTTCGCTTGTAAAAACGATGGAAGAAAAAGGGATCGGCAGACCTTCTACCTACGCTTCCATTATTTCCGTTTTGAATAAGCGCAAGTACGTAGAAAAAGACGGAAAGTATATGATTCCGACCGAGGTTGCTTATCGCATTACCGACATGCTGGTAAAATATTTTACCGACATTATGGACGTAGGCTTTACCGCGGGCATGGAAGAAAAGTTAGACGATATCGAAGAGGGCGGCAAAGATTGGCGGGCGATCATCGGCGAATTTTACCCTCCGTTCGAAGAAAAGTTGAAATTCGCCAGCGCCGACGGCGACGAAGTAACGGATATTCTGTGCGAAAAGTGCGGGCATCCCATGGTGCGCAAGTCGGGTAAATACGGCAAGTATTTGGCTTGTTCCAACTATCCCGCCTGCTCGAATATCGTAAGCGAGGGGGAAGCGGAAATTTCCGATACGCCCTGCCCCAAGTGCGGTGCGATGATGACGGTGAAAAGCGGCAGATACGGAAAGTTCCTCGCCTGCCCCAACTATCCCGAATGCAAATCGACGCTTCCGTACGGGGAAAAGAAAGAAGACGTTTTCGAGGGGGTTTGCCCCGATTGCGGAAAACCCGCCAAAAAACTGCGTTCCCGTTACGGTAAAATTTATTACGGATGCAGCGGCTATCCCGATTGCAAATTTATGAGTTGGGATATGCCTACGGGCGAAAAATGCCCTGCTTGCGGCGGCGCGCTCGTAAAAACGCCCAAAGGGGTGATCAAGTGCGCAAATAAAGAATGTTCGTATAAAATCGTTCCCGAAACGCCCCAAAAGGATCAGCCGAATGAAGGTTAAAATCATCGGCGCGGGGCTTGCCGGGTGCGAGGCGGCATATGCGCTCGCTTCGCGCGGGGCAAAGGTTGAACTTTGCGAAATGAAGCCCAAATCGTTCACGCCCGCGCACGAAAGCGAAAATTTCGCCGAACTCGTCTGTTCCAATTCGTTAAAGTCGGACGACGTTTACGGCAACGCCTGCGGACTGTTAAAAGAGGAAATGCGGCGGCTCGGCTCGCTTACCATGCGGGCGGCGGAATATGCCCGCGTGCCTGCGGGCGGCGCGCTTGCGGTGGATAGGGAAAAATTTTCCCGCTATATCACCGAAGAGATTAAAGGTTGCCCGAACGTTCGAATCGTGTGCGAAGAAGCGGAAGAACTGCCCGAATGCGGGATCGTCGCAACCGGTCCTTTAACGGCGCAGCGCCTTTCGCAAGCGATCGAAGCGAAGTTCGGCGGGGGCTTGCATTTTTACGACGCGTCCGCCCCCATCGTCGGCGCGGATAGCATCGATTACGCAAAAACGTTTACGGGCGATAGGTACGGCAAGGGCACGGGGGATTATATCAACTGTCCCATGAATAAAGAAGAGTACGAAGCGTTTGTTTCGGCGTTGCTTGCGGCAGAACGGGCGCAGCTGCACGCGTTTGAAAAGAAAGAGATTTTCGAAGGGTGCATGCCCCTTGAAGTAATGGCTTCGCGCGGGGCGGAAACGCTGCGCTTCGGCACGTTTAAGCCCGTCGGCTTGTACGACGGCGAGGGGAAGCGCCCGTATGCCGTATTGCAGCTTCGCAAAGAGAATGCGGCGGGCACGGCGTATAACTTGGTCGGCTGTCAAACCAATTTGAAATTCGGGGAACAGAAGCGGGTGTTCTCGCTGATTCCCGCATTGAAAAACGCCGAGTTTTTGCGTTATGGCGTGATGCACCGCAATACATACCTGCAATCGCCCGACGTGTTAAACGGCGATTTTTCGGTAAAAGAGCAGCCGTATTTGTTCTTTGCGGGGCAGATCACGGGGGTGGAAGGATACGTCGAAAGCGCGATGAGCGGACTTTTGGCGGGGATCCATTTGTGGAACCGTTTAAACGGAACGGCTTCCGCTTTAAACGATACGTGCATGTGCGGCGCGCTTTCCGGCTACGTCGCATCACCCAATCCGAATTTTCAGCCGATGAACGCCAATTACGGCGTGCTTGCGGCGGGGTTTGCGGACGTGCGCGATAAAAAATTAAAAAAACAACTGCTCGGCGAGCGTGCGCTTAGCGAAATCGAACGGTTTCGGCGCACGATCTTCAGGGAAAAGGAGTAATTATGGAATTTCGCGGAACGACGATCTGCGCCGTAAAAAAGGACGGCGTAACGGCAATCGCAGGGGATGGACAAGTCACCATGGGCGAATCGGTCGTGTTTAAAAATACGGCGATTAAAGTGCGCCGCATTTACGGCGGCAAAGTAATTTTGGGGTTTGCGGGTTCGGTAACGGACGCGTTCTCCCTTTCCGAACGGTTCGAGGGCATGCTGAACAAGTTCGCGGGCAATTTAATGCGCTCGGCGGTAGAACTTGCCGATTTGTGGCGTTCGGATAAGGTGGGCAGAAAGTTAGACGCCATGATGATTACGGCGGATAAAGATACGCTGCTGATCCTTTCCGGCACGGGCGAAGTGATCGAACCGGACGAGGGCATTTGCGCCATCGGCAGCGGGGGCAATTACGCTTTGGCGGCGGCGCGCGCGCTTGCGCAGAATACCGCGTTTTCCGCAGAAGAGATCGCAAGAAAATCGTTGAAGATCGCAAGCGAAATTTGCGTGTATACCAACGATCATATTATCTGCGAAACGGTATAAAAGCGGCGAGTAGAATTAGCAGGGCAAATACGGCGGAGGGGCGCGGCGGCGCGCTTTAACGCACAATATACGATCACGGCGGTTCTTTTGTTTTATGCGCGAAGCGTTAAAAAGAATCGCGTGAAGGAGGTAACTTTATGAATTTATCACCCAAACAAATCGTCCATGAATTGGATAAACACATTATCGGGCAAACGGAAGCGAAAAAGGCGGTCGCGATCGCATTGCGCAACCGTTACAGAAGGGCGCAGCTTTCCCCCGAACTGCGCGACGAGATCACGCCCAAAAACATTATTATGAAAGGTCCTACGGGGGTGGGAAAAACGGAAATCGCCCGCAGACTTGCAAAGCTCGTCCGCGCGCCCTTCATCAAGGTGGAAGCGACGAAATATACCGAAGTCGGTTACGTGGGCAAAGACGTAGAGGGCATGGTTCGCGATTTGGTGGAATGCGCGTTCCGCCTTGTAAAAGACGAAAAAACGGCGGAAGTTTCCGCCAAGGCGACGAAGGTCGCCGAAACGAAAATGGTAAAAATTCTTGCCGACGTAAAGCGGGCAGACAGGGGTGAAACGGCGAAAGAGGTGTTCGAAGCCAATTTGGCGGAAGGTTTGCGGCAGGGCAAGTTCGATTCGTTGATTATCGAAGTAGAGTTAAAAGACGAGCCGAAGAACATGGAACTCGTTCCGGGCGGCGCGGCGATCAACCTCGGTTCTATTTTCGGCGAAATGCTTCCGCAAAAAAAGAAAAAGCGCAAAATTTCCGTAAAAGAGGCGATGAAAGCGTTTATCGAAGAGGAAGCGGACAAGCTGATCGACGACGACGCGGTAAAAGAAGAAGCGCTTCGCCGTGCGGAAAACGACGGCATTATCTTTATCGACGAAATCGATAAAATCGCGGGCAAGGGCAACGCTTCGGGAGCGGACGTTTCGCGCGAGGGGGTGCAGCGGGATATTCTTCCCATTGTGGAAGGGTGCACGGTTATGACCAAGTACGGCGCGGTAAAAACCGATTATATTCTGTTTATCGCGGCGGGCGCGTTCCACGTGGCGCGCGTGGAAGATCTGATCCCCGAATTGCAGGGCAGATTCCCCGTTTCCGTCGAACTCGCTTCCCTTACCAAAGGGGATTTTGTGAATATTCTTACCAACACCGAACATTCGCTTACCCAGCAATATGCCGTGCTTTTGGCGGTGGATAACATCGATTTAAAGTTTACGCCCGACGCGATCGAAGCGATCGCGGAAATTTCGGAAGATATCAACTTGACGAGCGAAGATATCGGCGCGCGCAGACTGCACACCGTTATGGAATTTTTGCTCGAAGATATTTCGTTTAACGCGGGCGGGAGCGATTATCCCGTAATTCCCGTAGAAGTAAACCGCGCGTATGTGGAAGAGCATTTGAAAAAAATCACCAAAGACAGAGATCTAAAGAAATACGTTTTATAAGAAAAAATCATGCGGGGGAAGCACATGGCGGAAATTTCGTTAGAAGAACTGACCGATCGGGCGAAGATCGGCGATCCCGTCGCGCAATACGATTTGGGCGTGCGCTATCAGCGGGGCGACGGCGTAAAGCAAGATATAAAGCGCGCCGTAAAGTGGTGGGAAAAATCTGCCGAACGCGATTACGCGCCCGCGCTGTATAACCTCGGCGTCGTATACGAACAGGGCGTAGGGGCGCGCAAAAACGGAAGCAAAGCGATCGCGTATTACGAGAAAGCGGCGGAAGGTCGGTTTGCCCCTGCCGAATACAATTTAGGCGTAATTTATTTAAACGGCGAACTTGTGCAAAAAGATTTAAAGCGCGCGTTGTTTTGGTATAACGCCGCGGCTTCGCACGGACATAAAGAAGCGTTGAACGCGGTGGGCAGATTGCTCGCCAAAGTCGTACAAGACTAACGATAAAGATAGATAGCAGGGCTTGTGAACGCGGCAGACAGCATGTTTGCCTTGTGGTACAAGATGAACGATAAAAATTGTCGGCGCAGGCATAAGATGCGGGAACGCACGGTTTCCAATCGTGAACTTCAAATGCAAAAATACCCTTGCCGAAATTACGCGTTCGGTACATGAAGGAGATAGTATGATTCAAATACCCAAGGGCTGTAAAGACGTATTGCCTTCGCAATCGCACTTATGGCAGTACGTAGAAAAAACGGCGCGCGAAACGGCGCACGAATTCGGCTTTCGCGAAATCCGCACGCCCGTATTCGAACACACCGAATTGTTTTTGCGCGGCGTAGGCGATACGACGGATATCGTCAATAAAGAAATGTATACCTTTACGGATAAGGGAAACCGTTCCATGACGTTAAGACCGGAAGGCACTGCTGGCGTTGCGCGCAGTTTTGCGGAAAACGGTTTGGCGAACGAAGGGCTTCCCGCCAAAATGTATTATTTTTCGTCCGCATTCCGTTACGAACGCCCGCAGGCGGGGCGCTTGCGCGAACACCATCAATTCGGGATCGAATTATACGGAGCGGCAGACGGACAGGCGGATGCGGAAGTAATATCGCTGATAGACGCGTTTTACCGCAAACTCGGGTTAAAACAGGTAACATTAAAAATCAATTCGATCGGGTGCAAACAGTGCCGCGCGGCGTATCAAAATGCGCTGAAAGAATATTTCCGCCCCCACCTTGCCGAGATGTGCGCCGATTGCAATACCCGTTTCGAAAAAAATCCTCTGCGCATGCTCGACTGTAAAGAGGAAGCGTGTAAAAAAATCACCGCTTCCGCGCCGAGTACGCTCGACTATCTTTGCGAGGACTGCCGCGCGCATTTTTCCAAAGTGCAGTCGCTGCTGAACGCCGCGGGCATCGCTTACCAAGTAGATCCGCGAATCGTGCGCGGGCTTGATTATTATTCGCGTACGGTGTTCGAATTTACTACGTCGGCGGCGGGCGCGCAGGGCACCGTTTGCGGCGGCGGCAGATACGATACCCTTCTCGAACAAATCGGCGGAAAGCCCCTTCCCGCAGTCGGTTGCGGCGGGGGGATCGAGCGGCTGTTAATGGTTATGGAGGCAGAAGGCGTTTGCGTTCCGTCCGCGCCTACGATCGATTGCTATTTGGCGGGTATGGACGAGGCAAGCCGCGAAAAGGCGTTTGCGCTTGCAAGCGAACTTCGCCGCGAAGGGATCGCTTGCGAAACAGATCTAACGGAACGTTCGGTAAAAGCGCAGTTTAAATATGCGGATAAGTCGGGCGCGCGGTACATTGCCGTTATCGGCGAAAACGAGTTAAAAGAGGGGGCGGCAATGGTAAAAAACTTGCGCGATTCCTCTTCCGAGTGCGTAAAATTTGCCCAACTTGCACAATATTTTAAAGGAAAATCCAAAACGGAGGGATAAACTATGTCGGAAGCAGTAAAAGAAGTAAGCGGGGAAGAGTTAAAAACTCTGCTCGCGGAAGGCAAAAAGGTGGTTTGCGATTTTTGGGCGGCTTGGTGCGGACCTTGCAGAATGTTGGGACCCGTCGTCGAAGAAATGGCAGCGGAATTTGCAGACAAAGCGGAATTCGTAAAGGTGAATATCGACCAAAACGAAGAGATCGCCGCAGAACTCGGGGTAATGTCTATTCCCGACGTGTTCGTGTTTGAAAACGGCGGCGTAAAAGATCATAACCTCGGTTACGTGCCCAAAGAAATTATGAGGGAGTTTCTCTCGCGCAATCTGTAAAGGGAAAAAACGGAAGTAAAACTTCCGTTTTTTGTTTATGCAACCGTTGCAAATGGCAGCCGTTTGTGTTATACTGATTAAAAAATTATTTGGAGTTTTTCATGATCGATTTATCCTGTATCAAAAACGCCGATCCCGAATTGTACGACGCAATGCAAAAAGAGCTTGTGCGCCAGCGGGGCAATCTCGAACTGATCGCAAGCGAAAATATCGTATCTCCTGCGGTAATGGCGGCTATGGGCAGCCATTTTACCAATAAATATGCAGAAGGCTATCCCGGCAAGCGGTATTACGGCGGGTGCGAGTTTGTCGACGTAGCGGAAGATTTGGCGCGCAACCGCTTAAAAAAGCTGTTCGGGTGCGAATATTGCAACGTACAGCCGCACAGCGGCGCGCAGGCGAATTTTGCCGTGTATTTCGCCATGTTAAAACCGGGCGATACGATCATGGGCATGAATCTTTCGCACGGCGGGCATTTAACGCACGGTTCGCCCGTTAATATTTCCGGTTTGTACTTTAACATTGTGCCTTACGGCGTTTCGGAACAGACGGAAACGATCGACTATGACGAAATGGAAAAAATCGCCCTTTCGTGCAAACCGAAAATGATTGTTTCGGGCGCGAGCGCGTATCCGAGGATTATCGATTTTAAGCGTATCCGCGAAATTTGCGATAAAGCGGGCGCGCTGATGATGGTGGATATCGCCCATGTCGCGGGGCTTGTGGCGGCTGGGCTGCACCCTTCCCCCGTGCCGTATGCGGATTTCGTTACGACGACCACCCACAAAACGCTGCGCGGTCCGCGCGGCGGGGCGATCATGTGCAAAGAGCAATACGGCAAAGCAATCGATAAAGCCATCTTCCCCGGAACGCAGGGCGGACCTTTGATGCACGTAATCGCGGCAAAGGCGGTTGCCTTTCAAGAAGCGTTATCCCCCGCGTTTAAAGCGTATCAGGCGCAAATCGTAAAGAACGCGGCGGCTATGGCGCAAACGTTTACAAACGAGGGCGTGCGCCTTGTTTCGGGCGGAACGGATAATCATTTGATGCTTGTCGATCTGCGCAAGGAAAATATAACGGGGAAAGAGTTGGAAGCGCTTTTGGATAAGGCGCATATCACCGCAAACAAGAATACGATCCCGTTTGAAACCACTTCGCCGTTCGTAACCAGCGGGGTGCGGATCGGAACGCCCGCCGTTACTTCGCGCGGAATGAAAGAAAAGGAAGCGGAGCAAATCGCAAGGCTGGTGGTAAAAGTGATTCGCGGCAAGGAAGAGGCGGTTGCGGAAGTTTCGCAAAGCGTTGCCAAGCTGTGCGAACAGTTCCCCTTATACGATAACGATATTTTATAATATCGGCGGTATGATCGCCGAATAAAAAAATCCTCTTCGCGCCGAGCGGATCTGTTCCGACGGGCGAAGAGGATTTTTTCTTTAAAGAGTGGTGATTACAAAATTTTAATGCAAATCCGTTTTAACCGTAAACGGCATTTCATATGTAAATGAAACGGAAAGGGGTTGGTTTTTGCTTTGGGTAATTCTATTACAGAATAACGGCGCAAATTCGTCTTAACCGTAAACGTTAAAACCTTTTCATACGGAACGAAAAGAGGTTTGTCGGGTATGATTTCTTTTACTTTGGGCAATTCTTTTATAGAATGGCTGCGACGAGCGAAGCCGCAAAAATCAGAATCAGCAGCCAGAATACCGTCGTAATAATGCCGATAACAAGGCCCGCAATGCCCAGCCCGCAACCGTCGCCGTTTTTCTTTGCAACGTGCATGCCGATTGCGCTTAGCACGATCGCAAGTATGGAAGTAATACAAAAATATACCGCCAAATAAAGGGAAAGAAGCGAAAGCACGAATCCCGCAATACATAATCCCAATCCGAGTTTATTTTTCTGTTTGGGCGCTTCTTCCGCTTTTGCCGTGGGTACTCCGCAGCCGGGGCAGACGACGGCTCTGTCGTCGATTTCTTTTCCGCAGTTCTTACAAAACATTTTTCTCTCCTTTTAGTACAAGATTCTTGAACTTTTACTTATATTATACAAGGAACTTGTACTTTGTCAAGTGAAATGAAAGTAAAAATTGCGGAAAATATCAGATTTTATCGAAAACAGATGGGACTTACCCAAGAAGAGCTTGCGGAAAAACTGTTCGGAAAGAAGAGTTTGATTTCCAATTACGAAAACGGTTACAGCACGCCCGATATCATTACGCTGTGCCGTCTTGCTGAAATTTTCGAAGTTTCGTTAGACGAACTTGTAGAATGGTCGCACGACGAATAAAAAAATCCCCCCGTTAGCAGTGCATTCCATAGGGTTTAAGCAAGGACGATAATCAGTCCTTGCATTTTTAATGCGGTTATGTTAAAATGAAACTATTATAAACAGTAATTTAGTAAAGAATTTTAGAAACAGTTTATGAAAGATTGGTTTACGATCGATAAAATAGACGATACGACTTATATTATAAGCGAATACCGACATTGGGAAGAAACGCATTGCTATCTTTTAATTGGAAGTGAATGCTGTCTTTTGATTGATACGGGGCTTGGCATTTGCAACATTTATGACGAAGTTCGCAAACTGACGGATAAACACGTCATAGCCGTGGCAACCCATATACATTGGGATCACATTGGCGGACATAAATATTTCCCCGATTTCTATGCGCACAAAGCCGAGTTGGATTGGTTGAACGGCAAATTTCCATTGTCTATTCAAACCGTTCGTGATATGGTTGTTGACCGTTGCGATTTGTCCGATGGCTTTGACGTAAGCAAGTACGAAATATTTCAAGGAGCGCCGACAAAAGTATTAAACGATGGCGAAATTATTGATTTGGGCGATAGAAAAATAAAAGCCTTACATACGGCAGGGCATTCGCCCGGACACCTTTGTTTTTGGGAACAAAAACGAGGTTACTTATTTACGGGTGATTTGATTTACAAAGACACTTTATTTGCCTATTATCCGCCCACAGACCCCGTTGCCTATCTTAATTCTCTCGAAGTGATTGCAGTATTGCCGTCAAAACGGTTATGCCCAGCCCATCATTCACTTAATATAGAGCCCGAAATAGCGGTTAGTATGAGAGATGCATTTCGTGAACTGAAAGCAAAAGGAAAGTTGCATCACGGCGCAGGCACTTTCAACTATGGCGATTGGGCAGTTTGGTTATAAATTATTTGGTACGACAATTTAAATTTATCTTTATAATCTTTTATAAAGTAAAGCGCACTATACTTCGCAAGCGAAGATAGTGCGCTATTTTTGTCCGCAAGCAAATCTCTATAACAGATACATTTAAAAGGGGGGATTTTTATTCGAGTAACTCTTCCATTTGCACGTCGTATAATCGGGCGAGTTTGATAAAATGCGGCAACGTGGGTATCGCGTTTCCCCATTCGTACGCTTGGTATGATTGGCAGCTTACACCGATTTGATTCGCAACGTATTGCTGCGTGTAATGATACTGTCTGCGCAGTTCTTTTAAATTTTTTGCCAAATTGTATAATTCTTTCATGCGTATGCCTGCCTTACACTTGACATAATACAGTTTGTAACTGTATAATATAAAAAATAACGTTTGTAACGTTAAAATTGGAGATTTTACTATGAAGAATAAAATGACAAAAATACAACCGGTCGCAGAAATGACGGAAGAAGAAATGGCAGTTAAATTAGCGGAAGATCAGCAAGTTCGTGATTTAACAGAAGAATTGCGCGTAGTGATTAAGGATGCTTTTGTTGCTTCGGTGCGAAAAATCGCTAATGGGTTAAAAATGAAATTTCCCGATAAAAACAGCTTTTTTATAAATGTATGGAAAATAAAAGACGGAGAATAAAAATACTTGACAACCGTATAAAAAGGGCATATAATGTAGGTAATCGAATATTCTTTGGGGCGGAGTGTAATTCTCCACCGGCAGTAAAGTCTGCGAAGAGCGCATGCTCCCGAACGGGTGAAATTCCCGTACCGACGGTCATAGTCCGGATGGAAAAAGAAAAGGGTAATGGTGTATTTTACGCGCTCCGAAATTTTTTCGGAGCGCTTTTTAATTGCCCGCCGAAGAATACTTTGAAAATATTTTTCACGAGGTATCTTTATGGCAAAAAAGAACTACTTTAACGCAACGCGCATCGCCGTGATCGCGCTGTTTTCCACCCTTTCGGGATTGCTGTACATTCTCAACTTTCCCATTGCGGCGGCGTTCCCCAGCTTTTTGGAACTGAATTTTTCCGATATCCCCGCGCTGATCGGCACGTTTGCGCTGGGTCCGCTTTCGGGGGCGATCATCGTTGTAATGAAGGTTTTGATCAAACTTGTGGTAAAATCCACAAGCACCATGTTTGTGGGCGATCTTGCCGATATCGTTATCGGAATTGCGTTCGTCGTGCCTGCGGGGCTGCTTTACAAGCACAAGCGCACGTTTAAAGGCGCGCTTATCGGCATGGGGGTAGGCACGTTGTGTTCGGTTGCGTTTGCGGTGCTGTTTAACCGCGTCGCGCTCGTGCCCTTATACGTGCAACTGTATTTCGGCGGAAAGTGGGAACCGCTTGTAGGCATGATGACCCCGCTTTTCCCTTCTTGCACGAAAGAAACTTTTTATAACTTCTATCTTTGGGTTTCGGTACTGCCCTTTAACATGATGCGCTGTTTGATCGCCGCGGTCGTTACCTTGTTGGTGTATAAGCGCATTTCGGTCGCCATAAACCGATTAAGCGAACGCCTTACGCCCAAAGGGGAGGGCAGCGACGCGCGCGAAAAACGAAATACGCTGATCGCCGTTCTCGTTTGCGCGTTCGTCATATTGCTGTTGATTTTGTTTACACTGCTGCATTACTTCCTGTGGCGCGGTTGAAAGTTCGTTTAAATCGTTTGCAAAATTCGGCCTTATGCGGTATAATATCCGTGTATGGCTGAATTTTTTTCTCACTCGGAAAAGCAGACCGCGGCATTTGCGGAAGAATATGCAAAAACGCTTTGCGCGGGCGACGTGCTTTTGCTGCACGGGGAAATGGGCGCGGGCAAAACGGCGTTCGTAAAGGGTTTGGCGCGCGGACTGCACATAACGGAAGAGGTAACAAGCCCCACATACGCGTATTTGAACGACTACGCGGGGAAGTTATATCATTACGACTGTTACCGCATTTCTTCGGAAGAGCAGGCGGAACAGCTGGGGCTTTGCGACTATTTCGACGCGGGAAAGATTTGCGTGCTGGAATGGAGCGAAAAAATTGCGGGGCTTCTTCCCCCGAATTGTAAACAGATCGTCATCGAAAAGACGGGCGAAGAAGAAAGGAAGATCACGTTTTGAAGTTTCTTGCAATCGATACAAGCGGCAAAGCCCTTACGGTAATTGCCTATAACGGAACGCGCGCGGAAACGGCGTTCCGTACAGACTGCGCGTTGCGCCATTCCGAATTATTGACGGACGAGATCGACGGGGCGCTTTCCCGCGCGGGCATGACGGCGGGCGATTGCGATTTTTTTGCGGCGGTCGTAGGACCGGGGTCGTTTACGGGGATCAGGATCGGCATTGCAACGGTAAAGGGGTTATGCACGGCGACGGGAAAACCCGCGCTTGCTATCACCTCTTTCGACGTTATCGCATACGCTGAAAAGAGCGAACCCGTCCTCGCCCTCGTGGACGCGGGTCACGGCTTTTTGTATACGTGCGGATACGACGGGGAAAAGAGGGTTACGGATTCTCCCCGTTACCGTTCGCGCGAGGACGCGGAGCCGCTCGGCGTAAGCTACCGTTTTGCGTCGGCGGAATCCGTTCCTGTGGAATGCGAGCGGACCGACGCCGCAGAGGGGCTGCTGCGCGCGGTATTTGCCAAAGCGGAGCAAAGGGGCGAAGCGGAAAATCTGACCGCTCTGTATATCCGCAAATCTTCCGCGGAGGAAAACAGAAAATGACTGTTTTGCGCGAATGGACGTTCGAAGATCTAAACGGCATTGCGGAATTGGAAAAGGAATGCTTTTCTTCCGAGCCGTGGAACTTGCAGGCGCTTGCCGACTCCTTTCTTTCGGGGCATTTTTACGGCGCGCTGTTGGAAGAGGAGGGCGCGATCACCTCTTACGGCGGGATATCCGTCGTGTTAGACGAAGGGGAATTGCAGCTGATCGCCACGGCGGAAATGTACCGCAAGTGCGGCAGGGCGCAAAAAATATTAACGTATTTAACGGAAGAAGCGGCAAAGCGCGGGGCACGGCGCATTTTTTTGGAAGTGCGCGTTTCCAACGCGGAAGCGCAGAAGTTATACTTAAAAAACGGGTTTCGCGGGGTATACGCGCGCACCCGTTACTATCCCGACGGCGAAGACGCCGTAGTTATGAAAAAGGAGCTTGTTTGAAGGGCGTTTCGGTATTGCAGGCGGGCAGCGGAAAAGATCTTGTGTTTTTACACGGCTACCTTGCCAGCAAAGAAAGTTTTTACCCACAGATCACTTACTTTTCCCGTTTTTACCGCGTGACCGCGTTCGACTTTTTGGGGTTCGGACAAAGCGATCCGTTAATGCGTCCTTTTTCGGTAAGCGATTACTGCGATTGGACGGAAGAAATGCTGCACAAACTGAATATCGTTTTCCCGCACGTGATCGCGCATTCCTTCGGCGGAAGGGTGGCAATCAAGTGCTTGTCGCGCGGGGAGCTGTTCGATAAAGCGGTGCTTTGCGGCTGTGCGGGAATCGTAAAAAAGCGCACCCTTTCTTATCGCGTAAAGGTAAAAACGTACCGTTTTGTAAAAAAAATCGCGCCGCGCTACGCGGAAAAAAAGTTCGGCAGCGCGGAATATAAAACGCTTTCCCCCGTCATGCGCGAAAGCTATAAAAAAATCGTAAACGAAGATCTGCGCAAAGACGCGGAAAAAATCACTCGCCCCGTGCTGTTTATCAACGGCGAGCGGGATGAAGATACCCCCGTTGCCTTTGCGAAAGAATACTGTTCCCGCATTCGGGGAAGTAAATATTTGGTGTTTAACGGGTGCGGGCACTTTGCGCATCTCGATAATCCGTCGGCGTTTAATCTGGCGGCAGAGGAGTTTTTAAAATGTTAAATATCGCGTTGATCTTATCCGTCGCGGGGGGCGCCATCGTTGCGTCGGCGCTCGTGTTTTTTTGCTGTTTCCCGATGCTCGGCATTTTGCAGCAGGAAAATTACGGCGGAAAAGCCTTTATAAAGTGGTACTTTAAAAAGAACAACATGCTGCCGCGCAGAATAGAGCTGTTTACCCTTTCGCTCGTTCTGCTCGTTACCCTGTTCGATTTGTGTTTTTCGTTCGCGGGCACTGTGTACGCGAATTTGATTTCCGCATTGCCCTTTATCGGCATGTGCGCGCTTTACCTGTTTTCGGGGCAGAAGTACGCGTTAAAAGTTCCCGTTAAAAGAACGGGGCGGCTGATGCGTTTGGGCGTGTGCGGGTATCTTCTTACCGCGGCGGTATTCTTCGGCGTTTGCATCGGGGGCGCGGCGATCGCGATCGCCGCCGATCTTCACGCAATTTCTTTGCTGCGGTTTGTTCCCGTTTGTCTGCTTCCGCTTATTATGCCGTTTGTTTTTGTGGCGGCGAACTTTATTATGAAGGGGTACGAACTGCCCCGCAACCGCCGTTTTTTGCGCAAGGCGAAAAAAGCGCTTTCCGCAAGCGCATGCGTAAAAGTAGGCATTACGGGAAGTTGCGGCAAGACGAGCGTAAAGCAGATGGCGGCGGCGATCCTCGGCGAAAAAATGCGCGCGTTTGCGACTCCCTCTTCTTACAATACGCCCATCGGCATTGCGCGTACGGTGAACGAGCATGGGCTGGATTGCGACGTGTTTCTTGCGGAAATGGGCGCAAAGCACACGGGGGATATTGCGGAACTGTGCGATTTGGTCCAACCCGCATTCGGCGTGGTCACGGCGGTGTTGCCCCAGCATTTAGAAACGTTCGGCTCGGTACAGGCGATCGCGGCGGAAAAAGGGGTGCTCGCTTCGCGCGCGCAGAAATGCGTTATCGGCAAGTCGGCGGCGGAAGCGGGAATACGCGCGGAAGGCGCGCTCGTTTGGGGAGAACACTTTGCCGCGGAAGAGGTGGTTTGTACCTGCGAGGGTACGCAATTTCTCTTGCGTCTGCCGGACGGAAGCGTTGGGGTAAAAACCGCGCTTTTGGGAAGGCACGCGGCGGAAGATATCGCTTTGGCGGCGGCGCTTTGCCATCTTTTAGGCATGAGCAAAGAGGAGATCGCAAGCGGGATCGCGGCGATCCAACCGATTCCGCACCGCTTGCAAAAAATAGAGGGAAACGGATTGCACATATTAGACGATTCGTACAACTCTAACATTCAGGGCGCGCAAAACGCGGTGGAGACGCTGCGCTTGTTCCCCGGTAAAAAGGCGGTGATCACCCCCGGGCTTGTGGAACTCGGTGTACTCGAAGGGGAGGCGAACGAAGCGCTCGGCGCGTCGCTCGTCGGGTTAGACGCAGTGATTTTGGTCGGGGAAACGCTTGTGCTTTCGGTGCGCAAAGGGTATCTCGAAGCGGGCGGCGAAGAAGAAAAGTTGCACCTTGCTTCCACTTTAGAAAAGGCGACGGAATTGCTTTCGCAAACGCTTACCGCGGGCGATTCGGTGCTCTTCTTAAACGATTTGCCCGACGTATATCTTTAAAAATTTGTAAAGCATATCGAATGTCGTCGTTTGCTTTGTTGTAAGCGCAGTGACGGTTTATATATAAGCGGCGCTGTTTGTAGGTGCAACGCTGCTATACGGTTTGTAAGTATATTTTACAGGGCAGGCTGTTTTGTATTGGGCGCCCGACATACCGTTTCAAATCGTAAGTTATGAAAGGCGGCGTAATAACCGTTTCATATATGCGGCGCGTTGAAATATTAGCGCGCGTAACTTTTACAAATAAAAAACGAACGAAATACCGAAGATAAGAAAATCTTATCGGGGGTATTTTTTTATGCGCAACATTGCGGTATTCTTCGGCGGAAGATCGAACGAAAGCGAAATATCTATTATTACGGGAATGCTCGCCGTTAATCTATTGCGGGGTGCGGATTTGCAGGTGTATCCCGTTTGCTTAGGGGAGAAAGGAGAGCTGTTCTATAAGGCGGATGCGCGCGGCGTAGAAGATTTTCGCGATCTTTCCGATAAAAGCATCGTGTGCGCCGCGTTAGAGGGGAACGCGCTTGTGCGGGCGGATAAAAAGCGAAAAAAAATCGCAACGCTCGATTGCGCGTTAAATTGCTGCCACGGGGGCGCAGGCGAAGACGGCACGCTGTCCGCTCTGCTTTCTTGGAACGGGCTTCCCTTTGCTTCGCCCGAAATGCCCGCTTCCGCAATTTTCATGAACAAGGAATATTCGCAGATCGCCGCAAAGGGGTTGGGAATTCCCGTTGCGCCCTCTTTTTCCGTGCGGGAGGAGGCATGGCGGAAGGATAAAAGCGAAACGCTTGCAAAGGGCGAAACGCTCGGCTATCCGTTAATCGTTAAGCCGAGCACGCTCGGTTCGAGTATCGGCATTACGGTGGCGCGTACCGAAACGGAATTAAAAATCGCGCTCGATTCGGCGTTCCGTTTGGATACGGGCGCGCTTGTGGAAGCGTATTTCGAAGATAAGCGTGATATCAACTGCGCCGCATATTCGCTGCGGGGGGAAACGGTTACTTCCGAATGCGAAGAGGTGTTTTCCGCCGAAAGCATTCTTACCTTTGCCGAAAAGTACGAAGGCACGGGCAATACGCGCAATTCCCGCTGTCCTGCCGAACTTCCCGAAGAGGCTTCGCAGGCGATAAAAGGGTATACGAAACTGTTGTACGAAACGTTCCGCCTTAGGGGGATCGTACGTGCGGATTTTCTGTATGCGGGCGGCAGCGTATATTTTAACGAGTTGAATACCGTTCCCGGTTCGCTTGCGTGTTACCTGTTCGGCGAATCGCTTACCGAAGCGCGCGATCTGCTCGTTTCCGTATTGCAAGATCGCACAAAACAGCGGGAAGCGCAAAAACTTACGTTGAAAACGGGGATTTTAGAGCGGGATATTTTCGGCGGCGGAAAGGGTTGCAAAAAAAGCTGAAATTTGGTATAATGTTGTCACTTTAATTAAGGCGGTGCGATATGCCCAAAATCAAAATGACGACCCCCCTCGTAGAAATGGACGGGGACGAAATGACCCGCATTTTATGGAAGCGGATCAAAGAAATTTTAATTGAACCTTACGTTGCGTTAAAAACGGAATATTACGATTTAGGGCTGCCCGAACGGGATAGAACGCAAGACTGCGTAACGGAAGAAAGCGCGCTCGCAACCAAAAAATACGGCGTTGCGGTAAAGTGCGCCACTATTACGCCCAACGCGCAGCGCATGACCGAATACAATCTTCACCAAATGTGGAAAAGCCCCAACGGCACGATCCGCCGCATTTTAGACGGAACCGTGTTCCGCGCGCCCATTTTGTGCAAGGGGATAAAGTCGTATATCCCCGGTTGGGAACAGCCCATCGTGCTTGCCCGCCATGCCTACGGCGACGTATACAACAACGTGGAAGAGCAAGCGAACAAAGGGGAAAAAGTTTATCTTGTGATCGAAAACGAAAAAGGCGAACAAGTGCGCCGCAGTTTGGTGCACGATTTTTCCGCAGGCGCGGGCGTTGTGCAGGGGGTGCATAATTGCGACGATTCCATTCGTTCGTTCGCGCATTCCTGTTTCCGCTATGCGTTAGAGCAAAATATTCCCCTGTATTTTGCAACGAAAGATACCATTTCCAAAACGTACGACAGGCGGTTTAAAGATATTTTTGCGGAAGTGTACGAAAGCGACTATCAAAAGGCGTTCGAAGAAAAGGGGTTGGAATATCTCTATACGCTTATCGACGATGCGGTTGCGCGCATCGTGCGCAGCAAGGGCGGCGTGCTTTGGGCTTGCAAGAATTACGACGGCGACGTTATGAGCGATATGGTCGCGACGGCGTACGGTTCGCTCGGCATGATGAGCTCGGTGCTCGTTTCGCCCGACGGCAAGTACGAATACGAAGCGGCGCACGGCACCGTTACCCGCCACTATTATAAATATCGCGCGGGGGAACAGACTTCTACCAATTCGGTCGCGACTATTTTCGCTTGGACGGGCGCGCTGAAAAAGCGGGGCGAATTAGACGGAAACGAAGAACTTGTATCCTTTGCCGAACGGTTAGAGCGCGCGACGGTAACGACCATAGAAGAAGGGGAAATGACGGGGGATCTGATCTCGCTGTATTTCCGCGAGGGGATCTCGCCCAAAAAATTAAATTCCGAAGAATTTTTATATGCGATCGCAAAACGGTTGTAAAGAAAAAACCCCGCTTAATATTGCAGGAGTTTTTTTGCATACGGTATTGACATTCGGCATTTGCGGTTGTAAAATATACGCAGGAGGGGAAACGATGAAAGGATACATTTTTTTGTTTATTTTATGGATCGCCGTATTGCTTGTGGCGCTTGTTTCACTTGTAATGTCGGTATATTACATGTTTAAAACATACGACGCATTGATCGTAGGGGTTGCAGTATCCCTTTACATTGCCGTGCGCGCGGGGGAAAAGATCGCCGCGCTTTTAAGGGGAAAACCGGAAGATTAAAAATTGCGCCCGACTTTTAAAGTCGGGCGTGTTTTTTTAATCTTTTCTGACAAAGGAAAGAAAGAAGAGGGCGAACCGCAAAAAGTAGAACAGCGAGATACATAAAGAAGCAACGTACGTCATCGCCGCGGCGGAAAGCACTTTGCTCGCCCCGGGGAGTTCCTCTTTCGTTAAAACGCCGTCTTCCACCAACATTTTTTTCGCCCTGCGGCTGGCGTTGAACTCAACGGGAAGGGTCACTAACATAAACAGGGTAGAAAGCCCGTAAAAGGCGATCCCCGCATATACCAGCCACTCGCCGTACGGCAAACTTGCCGCAATAAACAGTTCGAGCAAAACGCCCACGATCACCATGGGAAGCGCCAAGCGCGATCCGATATTGGTAAGGGGCACAAGCACGTTGCGAATCTTATAAGGAAGATACCCTTCCTTTTTCTGCATCACGTGCCCGATTTCGTGCGCCGCCACGGCGACCGCTCCCACAGACGCGCTGCCGAACGTGCTCATCGAAAGGTTCACCTGCTTTTTCGTCGGGTGATAGTGGTCGGTCAGTCTGCCGTTGATGCGTTCCACGCGGATATCGGTAACCCCGCGGTTGCGCATCATGCGTACGGCCGTATCGTATCCCGTAACGCAGGCGCGGTTGGGAACTTTATCGTATTTTGCATAAGTAGAGTTGACTTTCGCGCTCGCCCATGCCGAAAACAACAGCAAAGGGATCAGCGCAATTAAGGAATACAAATACATCATCTAACACCTCACAGTTTTTTATACCACACACGCGCGCATTTATAACCGCGTTTTAAAAATTTTTGAAATATTTTTGCGCGTTCGGCAAACCCCTTGCGTTTTTTTTCGCCGTTTGGTATACTGTATGGCATGGATACCAAGGTTTTTACCGATAAAGTGAAAATAACCGTAAAAGCGGGCGACGGCGGCGACGGCATGAATTCCTTCAAAGCGTTTAAGGGCAAGCCCGCCTGCGGGCCGGACGGCGGCGACGGCGGCGACGGCGGAAACGTTTACTTCCTCGGCGATAAGGATATGAACGATTTGCTTTCTTTCCGCTTTACTTCTAAATACGCGGCGGAAAACGGCGAGCGCGGGGGCTCGAACAAGTGCTTCGGCAAACGGGGCGCGGACGTTGTAATTAAAGTGCCCTGCGGCACCGTCGTGCGCGATTACGAAAGCGGAAAGGTCATCTGCGACGTATTTTCAGACGGAGAGAAAATATTGCTTTTGGAAGGAGGACGGGGCGGAAAAGGCAACGTTCGCTTTACCACGGCGCGCAGGCATGCGCCCAACTTTGCGCAAAAGGGCGCAAAGGTAAAAGCGCATACCGTAATTTTGGAAATGAAGGTGATCGCAGACGTAGGGCTTGTAGGCTTTCCCAACGTGGGCAAAAGCACGCTGCTTTCTAAAATTTCGGCGGCGAAGCCGAAAATCGCAGACTATCACTTTACCACCCTTTCGCCCAATTTGGGCGTGGTGCGCTGTTACGAAAAAACATTCGTTGCGGCGGATATCCCCGGGCTGATCGAAGGCGCGGCGCAGGGGGCGGGATTAGGGCACGACTTTTTGCGCCATATCGAACGCACGCGCATGCTCTGCCACGTGGTGGATATTTCGGGTATGGAAGGACGCGATCCATTGGAAGATTTCCAAAAAATCAATGCGGAACTGAAATCGTATTCCCAAACGCTTGCCGCTTTGCCGCAGGTGATCGCGCTGAATAAATGCGACTGTTTCGGCGCGGAAGAAAACGAAAAGAAGTTCCGTAAAAAGTACGGAAAAAAGTATAAGATCTTTTCCATCGCCGCGCTCGCGGGCGAAGGGCTTGCGGAACTGGTAACCGAACTTAGCGCGGTGTTGGAAACGCTTCCGCCCGTTCAGCCCATTCCGCGCGACGAAGCGTTCGAATTCGATCAAAACGACAATACGCAGTTCGAAATTTTCCGCGACGAAACGGGCGCGTTCGTCGTTGTGGGCGGTTTGGTCGATCTGCTTTGCCGCAACGTTGTGCTGAACAATCCCGATTCCATGCAGTATTTTCAGCGGGTATTAAAACTGCGCGGGGTGATCAAACAGTTGCAGGCGATGGGCTGTAAAGAGGGGGATACCGTCGTCGTGGGCGACGTGGAATTCGACTTCGTACTGTAAACGGATGGGGAGAAATATGGAACGACAGACGAGGGCGTTTTTTTACGATTATAAATATTACTTGTTTCCCGACGACTGCGCTGCGATCGAAGAGCTGAAAGAAAAAGAAACGGTCGTTGTAAAGCGTTTGAAAGAGGAACGCTGCATGGCGCCCGATTTTATATACGAAAGCATAGCGGAAGAAACGCTGAAAATCGAAGCGCCGAACAGGTTGTTCGAAGTATTCGTAAATCTTTATTCGGCGGAAGAATACGATGCAATTTTATCCCGCCATATCGATAGGGTGTGCCCCGGGTGCGAGCGGTATATTCCGGACGGCGATCCGCGCGATCCTGCTCCCGGCGGGATGGAAGGGCACCATAGGGAAATGTCCCTTTCTGGAATTTGTTACGAACGGGAAAGCGAAGAAGACGCTTGGGATTTTGCGGACTGCGTCAATTTCTTTTGGTATCGAATGGCAGAGCGCACGGAAGAGCTTGCAAAGTGCATTCGCGCAGGGAAACATAAAAAGTTGAACGAGATCGTCAACGACGAACTTACCAAATTTTTTCTGCCCGTAACAGTTTTCGGTGCGGAAAACGGGGGCAGGTACAGCTTGACGTTTGCCGCCGATTACGATCACGTTCCGTTGATACGCTTGCTGTTTATGTATTTTGCGGACTGCGCCTCGCAGGAAAAAAGCGAAATGAAACAGGCGGGCTGGACGGTGTTTCCCTGCCGCGAAAAGGGGATTTTCCGATATACGGGCAAGACGAACATAAAAGACGTTTCGGCGCGCCTTGTCGCTTGCGGCAATCCCGAATGTTTGGATTTGGAAGTGTACGGCGCAAAACCGCTCGATGAAAAAAAGAGCCAAGCGTTGCTGCAAGACGTATACGATTATCTCTGCGAGCAGGCGGGCGAACGGGCGGTGCAAGCGGTGATTGCCGAATGCAGAATAGTTCCCGATGCGGCGGATATGCAGCCCGTTTGCGATCTGCCGCTTGTTTTGGAAGAAAAGTATCATACGCGTTCGGGAAAGGAACGGGAATATCCCGCTTCTTACTATTATGCGGTATCGCCGAACGGCGCGATCAAAAATCTTCCCTATCGCGGAAAGATCGCGGGAGGAGTTACCAAGTGCCCCGAAATGTCGTTTTTGCACAGTGAAGGGCTGGAAGACGCTTGGTGGCTGTCGCTTGCGGAATATTTTTATCTTTATATCCCGCATGCGCAAGAGGGAATGCTCGAAGCGGTTACTTATTATCTTTCCCATTCCGACCGCGTGCCCGAACCGCTGCGCGATCCCGAAGACTGCCGTTTAACGGGCGGGATTGTAGGCGTTGCCGCCTGCGGGGAACATGCGTTTATCGTCGACGGCATGTCGGCGAGCGAAAAAAGATTATTCCGTTTACTGCGCACGATCGCGCCCGTGCTGCAATCGTGCGGGGCAAAGGCGGTATACGTGAAAGAGGGCGGCGTTTCCGTTTACGAATGCGGTTACGAATTTACGCCGCTCGAAAGCGAATAAAATTCAAATAGGAGCAAGTTATGACGAGTAAAGAAAGAAGCCGTTTAAAATCGATGGCAAACGGATTGCAGCCCGTAACGCAAATCGGCAAGGGCGGGCTTTCGGATAATTTGATCGAGGCGCTATCCGAAGCGTTGGAAGCGCGCGAACTGATCAAGGTGAATATTTTGGAAACGGCGGATTCGGATGCGGACAACGTAGCGCAAAACGCCGCAGACCTATTGGGCGCGCAGGTGGTTGCGGTGATCGGCAGAAAGGCGATTTTTTACCGCCGTTCTTCTAAAAAAGAGTTTCAGCATATCGTCTTTTAACCGTTTACAGCGGTTTTTTGCGGATCGCATGCGGAAAGGATCTTCGCCATGCGCTTTATCGTAACCTGATCTAACCCGATCAGGTTTTTTTCCAGCTTCGTTCCGTCTGCGGTTTGCGCGTATTCGATCCATTCCGCATGGTAACTTCTTGCGGCGTTGTACGCCGCGATCCTGGTCGGATACGTATTCGCCTTTTTCCAAGCCAAGTGCGATTTGTCCGCCTTTTCGTAATATGCGTACGAAATAAACCAAGCTAACCCCATGCGGGCAAGTTTTTCTCCTCCGCGAACGCCGAACGCGTGATTTTTTGCCATAACGTCCTCCTTGATCCGTTTGTATTTTATCATAGTTCGGGTGTAAGGTATTGGAGGATCAAATAAAATTATGGCGAAAAAGGGATCGAAATATTTTAAAAAATGCGGACAACCCTCTTGTAATTTTTTGGAAACTGTGATAAAATAATACCGAACTGTTCCTAATCGGAAAAAGTAATTTTTATGGAGGATATCAAATGCAATATTCACGTGAAGTAGAAGAGATGTGTTGCGTTGCGAAGGGTCCTAAACACGATCCCGCTCCCATTCCCGAAGAGGGAAAATGGATTTGCGCAAAACAGATCACCGACATCAGCGGATTCACCCACGGCGTGGGTTGGTGCGCTCCCCAACAGGGCGCGTGCAAACTTTCGCTGAACGTTAAGGGGGGCGTGATTCAAGAAGCGCTCGTCGAAACGATCGGCTGTTCGGGTATGACCCATTCGGCGGCGATGGCGGCGGAAATTCTTCCCCACAAAACCATTTTAGAGGCGCTGAACACCGACCTCGTTTGCGATGCGATTAACACCGCAATGAGAGAGTTGTTCCTGCAAATCGTTTACGGCAGAACGCAGTCTGCATTCTCCGACGACGGGCTTACCGTCGGCGCGGGATTGGAAGATTTGGGCAAAGGGCTTCGCTCGCAGGTGGGCACCATGTACGGCACCGCGCTGAAAGGGGTTCGTTACCTCGAAATGGCGGAAGGGTACGTTACCCGTCTTGCGCTCGATAAAGACAGTCAAGTCATCGGTTACGAATTCGTTTCCCTCGGCAAAATGACCGACTTTATCAAAAAGGGCATGCAACCCAACGAAGCGTGGACGAAGGCGATGGGGCACTACGGCAGATTCGGCGAAGAACAGGGCGCGGTGAAGTACATCGACCCTCGTAAGGAATAAGGAGGCGCGGTATGGCTTTGTTTGAAGGTTATGAAAGAAGAGTAGACAAAATTACCAAAGTACTCAAAGAATACGGGATATCCTCCATCGAAGAGTGCAAAGACATCTGCCTTGCAAAAGGGGTGGATTGCGATAAAATCGTGCGCGGCACGCAGCCCATCTGTTTCGAAAACGCCGTTTGGGCGTATACGGTAGGCGCGGCGATCGCCATTAAAAAGGGTTGCAAAAAGGCTGCCGACGCGGCTGCGGCGATCGGTATCGGCTTGCAGTCGTTCTGCATTCCCGGTTCGGTTGCGGAAAACAGACAGGTAGGTTTGGGACACGGCAATTTGGGCAAAATGCTCCTTTCCGAAGAAACGGATTGCTTCTGCTTCCTCGCGGGGCACGAATCGTTCGCGGCGGCGGAAGGCGCGATTTCCATCGCGATGAACGCAAACAAGGTAAGAAAGCAGCCCCTGCGCGTTATTTTGAACGGTTTGGGAAAAGACGCGGCGATGATTATTTCGCGCATTAACGGATTCACCTATTGCGAAACGGTGTTTGATCCTTACACCGAAACGGTTAAGGTGACCGAACGCGTTCCCTATTCGGACGGACCGCGCGCAAAGGTAAACTGCTACGGCGCGGATAACGTTCCCGAAGGCGTTGCGATTATGAAGCTGGAAAAAGTAGGCGTTTCCATTACGGGAAATTCTACCAACCCCACGCGCTTCCAGCACCCCGTTGCAGGCACGTATAAAAAATGGTGCGTCGAAAACGGCGTGCAATACTTCTCGGTTGCGTCGGGCGGCGGCACGGGCAGAACGCTCCACCCCGACAACATGGCGGCAGGTCCTTCCTCTTACGGTATGACGGATACGATGGGCAGAATGCACTCGGACGCGCAGTTCGCAGGTTCTTCTTCCGTACCCGCTCACGTAGAAATGATGGGCTTAATCGGTATGGGCAACAACCCCATGGTCGGCGCGACGGTCGCCGTTGCGGTTGCCGTTCAAGAGGGCATGAGCAAATAAATAAGTTGAAAACAGAAAAAAAGATTCCGCAATTTTCTGCGGAATCTTTTTTAATAAAAGTCAAGCAATTTGATAGGATCCTTTTGCGATTTCGGTACGATTTGAAAAATAAGTTTGTTCGTAATTGTGTAATAATCAAATATATTGCTATTTGCCGTAATGCTTGGTGCCGGAAGTTTGTTTATATGATAGAATCGTAAATGCGCTCAAACAAATCAATACGAAATAACACAAACGCCCCCGACGCTTTTTCAGCGTCGGGGGCGTTTAAAAATTATTCTTCCTTTCCCGAATGGAAACTTAGGTTAAATGGGGTTTTGGGCAGCGGTTCGCCTGACTTTAAGCAGTTGCAAAACAGCTCCGCGAGCCGTGCGGATTCATTTACGGCAATGTCGAACAGTTCGTCTGCGCTTTGTGCTTTGCCTTCCGTAAATTCGGCAAACTCGCTTCCGTACAAAAACCGCTTTTCCGGGGTGCGAGAGGGAAACAGGCGGGAAAAGCGCGGCTTTGCGCCGAAAAAATCTTCCGCCTTTTTCCAGCCTCTTTGGGAGGAATAACATTCTCCGTGAAAAAAGTTTAAATAACCGCCGAACAGTTTCAGCATAGATGAAAATCCGTTTTGCGAAAGCGCCGTTCCGTTGATCCGCGCAAACGCAAACGAGAAAAGCAGATACAGTACGCCGTCGTCTGCAATGCGCTTTACCGAAAAAGGAAAGGTATAGTCTTCCGCTTCTCGGCCGCGCTTTTCGCGCAGAAAATAAACGTCCCAGTCGTTTTCGATTTTTTGGTGCAAAAATCCCTCGCCGCCGTGCGCTTCGAGATAAGCGTAAACAAAGGGGTGGAACGCGACGTCTGCGCAGTAGTGGGTCAAATATCCGTAAATGTAGGCGGCGGCTTTTTCCCTTGCCTCTCCGCGGAAAAAATCTCCGCGCAATAAATCGTAAAAGGCACGGAATACCGCATAGCGGTGCTTGCGGTGCAAAAGTCTGCCGAGGTTGTTTTCTTTCCCCGAAAGCACGCGGTAAAAAAACAGCAAGTCGGGACCTTGCGCGCCCAAAAAGTAGTATGCGCGCGCTTCCGAAATAGCGGAAAGAGCTTCGGGCGGAAACGACTGTTCCGCGTATTCGGCGATCAGTTGGTGCGTAATGCAAGAAGGCATAATGTTACTCCCGTTAATACATTATTATACACAGTTCAAATAAAATTAAACCGCGCGTTTTGCATGCGCGGTTTTTTATTATATGACGTTATGTTTGATTATGTGCGGGTCAGCTTCATGGGGGTGTATATAATTCCGTCTTTTTGTTGCTCTTCGTCTGTCGCGGCAAATCCGAACTTTTCGTAAACGGGTTTTCCGTAACGCGAAGCGTTTACCGTAATTTCCCCCGCGGAAATTTTATTTAAAATCGCGCGCATCAACGCGCCGCCGTATCCTTTTCCTTGCTGTCCGCACCGCACGAAAAACGCGCGGATATGAGTTCCGCTTACGGCAAGCACGCCTTGCAGAGCGTTTTCGTCGAATACGCCGTAAAATTCCGCTTCCTTTTCCAAACCGCTTTCGAATAAAAATTTACGGTATGTTTCTTTTCCTTCTTCTGTATAGTCCGGCGCGATAAAGCGGGTAAACGTTTCGAAGATCAGTTCTTTCGCCGCGGGGATTTCCTCTTTTGTAAGCGTACGCACCGCGTATGCCGTGCGCAGCAGTTTTTTGCGCGGGCGCTGTGAAAATACAAGCGCAAAGAGGGGAACGGACAGTATCGCCGCTGCGAAGAATGCGGATTTTTCCCAAAAGGCTTCCGCGGCAAAATATCCTCCGCATACGCCCGCCATAAATCCGAAAATGATCAAAAAGTAGCGCAAGGCGTTTAAAAAGGGCTTTGCCGTTTTGTCGGCAAACGAGCGGAACAGCTGTTCGGTCGCCGCGCGCAGGTTTCCCGTGCAGAACGCGGTGGCGATCGCCATGCCTTCCATACGGCGGAAGTTATCGTATTGGATTGCCGCGACAAAGGAAATGACGGCGTTTACAAGCGCGTCGGGCGCGGAAGCGGGAATAAACCCCACGGCGCACAGCAGGGCGATTTCGGCAATCAAAATAACGCCGTGCCCGCCGAAGTCATTTCCGCGCTTTTTTCCGAGCAAAAGAAGCAGCTGGCTTGAAAACACGCCAAGGCAGAATACGAGCACGGGGAACAAATAGCGCAGGGCGGAAAATCCGTCGCCGCGCGCAAGCCCGATTACGAGCAGGATAAGGTTTCCCGTCTGCGCGTTCGCGAACACGCCGCCGCGCGTTAAAAAGGTGTACGCATCTAAAAATCCCCCTACAAAGCAGAGGAAGAATCCGAATTCCGCCCATTCGTAAACGGGCAGGCGTTTTAATTTGCGTTTGAAATAGTTCATAAGCAACATTGTAGTGCGGGAAATTCCCTTTGTCAAACGGAAAAAAGGGAAATAAAATCATGTAAAAATTTTTCAAAAAACAGGCATAAAACGTTTGACAATCCTTTTCCTTTTCTGTATTATATATCTGTTGCGCTATGGGCGTATTGGGTTGAAACGGGAAGTTACTGAAAAACCGAGGCGAGAAAGCCCCTCGACAGATAATTTCCGTGGACAATTGTAGGGGCATGACTCCTGCGACTAACCGAGGCTTTTGCGAGGAAACACCGCAAAACACGCGTGTTTTTTTGATTGCAAAAACCTCGATACGCACGGATACGTTGACGCAAATTCAAATCAGTTAGTATAAAAAAGGAGTACTACAAATGGCAGGTCAGAAAATCAGAATCAAGTTGGCGGCGTACGATCATGAATTGGTCGATCAGGCTGCAAGCCGCATTGTGGAAACGATGCAAAAGGGCGGAGCGAAAATTTCGGGGCCTATTCCCCTTCCTACCGAACGGGAGATCGTAACCATTCTTCGTTGCCCGCATAAATATAAGGATTCGCGCGAACAGTTCGAACTTAGAACGTATAAGCGGATCATCGATATCTATTCCCCCAACGCGAAGCTGTTGGACAGTATCCACCTTCCCGCGGGCGTAGATATTAAAGTAAAACTGTAATTCAATAATACTTGCAAATCAGGTATTGAGAAAATATTTTTAAGGAGTGAACTTTATCAATGCATAAAGCAATCATCGGTCGCAAAGTCGGCATGACGCAGATTTTTGCGGAGGACGGAAAGGTAATTCCCGTCACGGTAGTAGAAGCGGGTCCTTGCCCCGTCGTACAGGTTAAGACGGTAGAAACGGACGGCTACAACGCGTTAAAGCTGGGATTTTTGGAAGCGAAAGAAAAATCGCTGAACAAGCCCGAACTCGGTCAGTTCAAAAAGGCGGGCGTAAAACCCTGCAAGGTTTTGAAAGAAGTAAGGATCGACGGCGTAGAAAATTACGCGGTCGGCGCAGAAGTAAAAGCGGACGTATTTTCCGCGGGCGAGCGCGTCGACGTGGCGGGCGTTACGAAGGGGCACGGTTACACGGGCGTTATCAAGCGTTGGAATCAGCACCGTTTAAAAGAAACGCACGGCGTAGGCCCCGTTCACAGAGAACCCGGTTCCATGGGCGCGAACAGCACCCCCTCGCGCGTGTTCAAGCACAAGCACCTCGCAGGTCAGTACGGTGTTGAAAACGTAACCATTCAAAACCTCGAAGTAGTACGGGTAGACTTGGCGCGCAACGCGATTTTGATCAAGGGCGCGATTCCCGGGCCCAAGGGAAGCGTTGTTACCATCGCAAACAGCGTGAAGAGCAAATAAGGAGAAAGAACATGGCAAGCGTTAAGGTATACAATATGAAAGGCGCGGAGGTCGGCTCGCTCGATTTATCCGACGCGGTATTCGGCGTCGAATACAACGAACCGCTCATTCATCAAGCGGTCGTCACCTATCTTGCAAACGGCCGTCAGGGAACGAAATCCACGCTGACGAGAACGGAAGTTCGCGGCGGCGGTGCAAAGCCTTGGAGACAGAAAGGAACGGGACGCGCGCGTCAAGGTTCCATTCGCGCACCCCAATGGACGAAGGGCGGCGTAGTGTTCGCTCCCAAATCCCGCGATTTTTCCAAAAAGATGAACGCTACGGCGAAGAGGGGCGCGCTGCTTTCCGCTCTTTCCAAAAAACTCGCCGACGGCGAACTGTTGGTGGTGGACGAGCTCAGCGTATCCGCTCCCAAAACGAAGGAAATGGAAGCATTCCGCAAGGCGTTGAAGCTGGATAAAAGAACGGTCGTCGTAATGGACGAACAGAATGCGGACGTTATTTTGGCGGCGCGCAATCTGGAAAAACTTTCTACGATCTCCGTTTCCGAAATCAACACCTACGAAATCGTTGCGAACGCGATCGTCGTTATGACGAAGGGTTCGGTGAAGAAAATCGAGGAGGTTTACGCGTAATGAAAGCGGAAGACATTATTTTAAAACCCGTCCTTACGGAAAAGGGTTACGACGGGATCGCGGATAAGAAATACACGTTCACCGTTTTAAAGAGCGCAAACAAGACGCAGATCAAAATTGCGATCGAGCAGATGTTCGGCGTAAAGGTAGACAGCGTAAACACCCTTACCCGCAGAGGCAAGCTCAAAAGAATGGGCAGAAACGAAGGGTATACCCCCACGACGAAAAAAGCGATCGTTCAGCTCACGGCAGACAGCAAGCCGATCGAATTCTTCAATTCGTTGTCTTAATAATCGGAGGAAAGAAACATGGCAGTTAAGAGATATAAACCTACTTCTCCCGCCCGTCGTTTTATGACCGTTCCTTCTTACGAAGAACTGTCCGGCGACAAGCCCGAGCGCTCTCTGTTGGAAGATCAGCGCAAATCGGGCGGCAGAAACAACGCCGGCAGAATCACGGTAAGACACATCGGCGGTGGCAACAAGAGAAAATACCGCATTATCGATTTCAAACGGAATAAAGACGGCGTTATCGCTACCGTAAAAAGCATTCAGTACGATCCCAACCGCAGCGCAAATATCGCGCTCCTCGTGTATGCGGACGGCGAAAAGAGATACATTCTCGCTCCCGTCGGTTTAAACGTAGGGGATAAGGTAATGAGCGGCGCGGGCGCGGATATCAAAGCGGGCAACGCGCTTGCGATTTCGGATATCCCCGTGGGTACGATGGTGCACAATATCGAAATGAAGCCGGGGCGCGGCGGACAGATCGCGCGCAGCGCGGGCAACACCGCTCAAATCATGGCAAAAGAGGGCGCGTATGCGACCATTAAAATGCCTTCCGGCGAAATGAGATTGATCCCCGTAGCGTGCAAAGCGACGATCGGACAGGTCGGCAACGTAGAACACGAAATTATCCGTATCGGAAAAGCGGGTAAAACCCGTCATCTCGGCGTGAAGCCTACCGTACGCGGTTCGGTAATGAACCCGAACGACCACCCTCACGGCGGCGGTGAAGGCAAATCGCCCGTCGGTCATGCAGGTCCTCAAACGCCTTGGGGCAAGCCTGCGCTCGGTTACAAGACCAGAAAGAAGAAGAATCCTACAAGCAGATTCATCTTGAAGAGAATCAATTAAGGAAGGGATACCGATATGTCGAGAAGTATAAAGAAAGGACCTTACGTGGAAGCGAAGCTCATTGCGAGAATCGAAGAAATGAACAAGGTCAACGAAAAGAAAGTATTAAAGACGTGGTCGAGAGCTTCCACGATTTTCCCTCAAATGGTAGGGCATACGATCGCCGTATACGACGGCAGAAAGCACGTTCCCGTGTATGTTACCGAAGATATGGTCGGCTGCAAGCTCGGCGAGTTCGCTCCCACCAGAACGTTTAAGGGGCACACGGCAAAGACGACGGCGCCCGGAAAGAGATAAGGAGAAGAGATATGGCCGGTAATATGAAAAAGAAGACCGCGAGAGTTGAGGAAAAGAGAGAGAAACGTCCTTACGCGGTTGCGAAGTACATCAGAATTTCTCCCTACAAAGTAAGAACGGTGCTTGACCTCATCAGAGGCAAGAGCGTAGACGAAGCGAAAGCGATCCTCGAAAATATCGTAAACGGCGGCGCGCTTCCCACCAAAAAGGTGCTTATGAGCGCGGTTGCTAACGCCGAACACAATATGGGCATGGACAGAGCGGACTTGTATGTTGCGGAATGCTATGCAAACGGCGGCACGATGTTAAAGAGAATGCAGCCCGTATCCAAGGGCAGAGGTCACGCGATTTTAAAAAGAACGAGCCACATCACGGTGATCCTCGACGTGAAGAAAGCGGAAGGAGTATTATAATGGGACAGAAAGTCAATCCTCACGGTTTAAGAGTCGGTATTATCAAGGGGTGGGATACCCAGTGGTATGCGGACAAAAAGGAATTTTCCGTGTATCTGAAAGAAGATCACACCATCCGCACCTTTATTAAAAAGAAGTACTACGCTGCGGCGATCTCGAAGATTTTGATCGAGCGCGCGGCGGGCAGGATCGTCGTAACCATTTACACGGGCAGACCGGGCGTTTTGATCGGTAAAGCGGGTTCCGAGATCGAAGTGATCAAAAAGGATCTTGCAAAACTTACGAACGGCAAAAACGTGATCATCAACGTGACCGAAGTAAGAAAGATCGATGCGGACGCGCAGCTGGTTGCGGAAAGCGTTGCGGCGCAGCTCGAAAAGCGTATGTCTTTCCGCCGTGCGATGAAACAGGCGATCGGCAGAACGATGCGCGCGGGCGTTAAGGGCGTTAAAATGCAGGTGAGCGGCCGTTTAGACGGGCGCGAAATTGCGGGAACGGAACACTATCACGAAGGTTCTATTCCTCTGCAAACGCTTCGTGCGGACATCGATTACGGCTTCGCGGAAGCGCATACGACGTTCGGCATGATCGGCGTAAAGTGCTGGATCTATAAGGGCGAAGTTCTGAAATCCGCCAAGAAAGCGGAAGGAGGAGAACAGTAATGTTAATCCCGAAAAGAGTTAAAAGAAGAAGACAACACCGCGGAAGAATGAAAGGTTCCGCGCAAAAGGGCAATGTGATTGCATACGGCGAATACGGTCTTGTAGCGGAAGAATGCGGATGGATCAAATCCAACCAAATCGAAGCTGCGCGTATCGCGATGACGAGATTCATCAAGCGCGGCGGTCAAGTTTGGATCGATATTTTCCCGCACAAGCCCATCACCAAAAAACCTGCCGAAACCAGAATGGGTTCGGGGAAAGGTTCGGTAGAATACTGGGTAGCCGTCGTAAAGCCGGGCAGAGTGCTGTTCGAAATGGCGGGCGTTCCCGAAGATATCGCGCGCGAGGCAATGCGCCTTGCTTCTCACAAACTTCCCGTTAAGTGCAAGTTTGTGAAGAAAGAAGAAATTACCACAGAAGGCGGTGAAGGCTAATGAAAGCGAAAGAACTTCACAACATGACCGATGTTGAACTGAACAAAAAGTTATCCGACCTCAAAAGCGAACTTTTCAATTTGCGGTTCCGTCTTGCTTCCGGACAGCTGGAAAATCCGGTGTCCATCAGAACGTGCAAAAAGGACATCGCAAGAGTGAACACGGAAATCCGTGCACGCGAGTTGAAGGCGTAAGGAGAGAAAAGGTATGGAACGCAATTTAAGAAAAGAAAGAGTGGGAATCGTCGTTTCCGATAAAATGGATAAAACGGTCGTCGTAGCGATTACCGATAAAGCGAAACACCCCATTTACAAAAAGACGATTACGAGAACCAAGCGGTTCAAGGCTCACGACGAGGAGAATGCGTGCGGCGTAGGCGATAAGGTAAGAATTGTCGAAACGAGAAAGCTCAGCAAAGACAAGAATTGGAGAGTTGCCGAGATCGTCGAAAAGGCCAAGTAAGATTTAAGGAGAACAAAGACTTATGATACAACCTCAGACAAGGCTGAAAGCGGCAGACAACTCCGGCGCAAAGGAGCTTATGTGCATCCGCGTTCTGGGCGGGTCTTTCCGCAGAAGCGGCAATATCGGCGACGTGATCGTCGCTTCCGTGAAAACGGCTACTCCGGGCGGCGCCGTGAAAAAGGGCGACGTCGTGAAAGCGGTCATTGTAAGAAGCGCTAAGGGGATCAGAAGAGCGGACGGAACGTATATCCGCTTCGACGACAATGCGGCGGTCATTATCGATAACCAAAAACAACCCAAGGGAACCCGTATCTTCGGGCCCATCGCGAGAGAATTGAGAGAGAAAGACTATATGAGAATTATCTCCCTCGCTCCCGAAGTACTGTAAGGAGAACCTGCTATGAACGTAAAATTAAATGATACCGTACTTGTAATTACGGGAAAATATAAGGGCAAGCAGGGAAAAGTCCTCGCTACCAACCCCAAGGCGGGCACGGTAAGGGTAGAGGGCGTAAACCTTCAACACAAACACGAAAAAGCGCGCAAAGCGAACGAAACGAGCAAGATCGTAACCGAAGAAGGTCCGATCGACGTTTCGAACGTCGAAGTCGTATGCGACAAGTGCTCGAAGGCAACGAGAGTGGGTCACACGACGGTAGACGGTAAAAAAGTAAGAGTCTGCAAAAAGTGCGGCGCGGTTCTCGATAAGGCGTTCGTTAAAAAGTCCAAGGCAAAAGCCGCGGAAGAAAAGGCGGAAGCACCCAAGAAGAGAACGAGAAAGCGCAGCGCGAAAGGGGCGGAAGAAACCGCCGAAGCACCCGTTGAGAGCACGCCCGCTGTTACGGACGAAGAATAAGGCCAACGGGATTTAAGGAGAGCTTTTTATGGCAGATAAAGTATATACGAACAGAGCGAAGGAACAGTACGAAAAAGAAGTCGTTCCTTATCTCATGAAAAAGTTCGGATACAAATCGGTAATGCAGGTTCCCAAACTTGTGAAGATCGTTATCAACACGGGATTGGGCGATATCAAAGACAACCAAAAGTCTATGCAGATTATCGAAAACGAACTGAAATTGATCACGGGGCAAAAGCCCGTATACTGCAAGGCGACCAAATCGGTTGCAAACTTCAAGGTAAGAGAGGGCATGCCCATCGGCTTGAAGGTGACCCTTCGCGACAAGAGAATGTACGACTTTTACGACAAGTTCATTTCGATCGCGCTTCCCCGTCTCCGCGACTTCCGCGGCGTTTCCGACAAGGCGTTCGACGGCAGAGGAAATTATTCCGTCGGCTTAAAGGAACAGCTGATCTTCCCCGAAATCACGTACGATCAGGTGGAAAAAATCAGGGGTATGGACGTGTGCATCGTAACCACGGCGCAGACGGACGAAGAAGCGCGCGAGCTGTTAAGGGCTATGGGAATGCCCTTTAAGAAGTAAAGGAGAAAGAACATGGCAAAAAAGTCAATGATAAACAAACAGCAGAAGACGCCTAAGTTTTCCACAAGAGCATACACCCGTTGCTCTATCTGCGGAAGACCTCACGCGGTTTTAAGGAAGTACGGAATCTGCCGTATTTGCTTCCGCAACCTCGCGTATAAGGGACAGATTCCCGGCGTGAAGAAGTCCAGCTGGTAAGGAGGTAAAGACAAATGACGGATCCTATCGCAGATATGCTCACCAGAATCAGAAACGCGCTTACTACCAAAAAAGAAACGGTGGAAATCCCCTCTTCCAACATGAAGAAGGCGATTGCGGACATCTTACTTTCCGAAGGGTATGTAAAAGACGTTAAAACGGAAGAGGACGGTTACAACGGGAAACTCGTTCTCACCTTAAAATACACCGAAAACCGTCAGTCCGTGATCGGCGGATTGAAGAGGGTTTCCAAGCCCGGTTTAAGAACGTACAGCGGCGCAGAAAAAATGCCCAAAGTGTTGGGCGGCTTCGGCATCGCGATCGTTTCGACGAACAAGGGAATCATGACGGATAAGCAGGCAAAAGCTCAAAACGTGGGCGGCGAAGTGCTCTGCTATATCTGGTAAGGAGGGAATTATGTCGAGAATCGGTAAAATGCCTGTCGTAATTCCCGCAGGCGTAACGGTTGAATTTAACAATTCCACGCTCACCGTAAAGGGCGCAAAGGGCACGCTTACGCAGCAGGTCGTCGGCGATATCGACGTTAAGGTCGAAGGCACGCAGGCGAACGTCGTTGCGCTGAACGACGCGCAGGAAACGAACGCGCGCCACGGTTTGTACAGAGCGCTGCTTGCCAACATGGTCAAGGGCGTTTCCGAAGGCTATGTAAAGGGTCTGGAAGTCCGCGGCGTCGGCTGGAAGGTCGCAAAGCAGGGCAATAAGCTCGTATTGAACGTGGGATTTTCCCACCCCGTAGAGTTCCTCGAACCCGCGGGTATCAAACTCGAATGCCCCGCTCCTACGGAAATCACCGTAAGCGGCGTAGACAAAGTGCTTGTAGGTCAGGTTGCGGCAAATTTGAGAGCGATCAGAGTGCCCGAACCCTACCACGGCTACGGTATCCGCTATAAGGGCGAAAACGTAGAGCACAAGGAAGGCAAGACTTCCGGTAAGGGCAAGAAGTAAAGGAGCGTAAAACATGATAACGAAAATCGATAAGAATGAGGTCAGACAGCGCAGACACGCTCGCGTCAGAAAGCACATTTCGGGCACGCCCGAACGCCCTCGTTTAAGCGTTTACAGAAGCACGAAGAATATCTACGTTCAGTTCATCGACGACGTAAACGGCGTAACGCTCGCTTCCGCTTCCACCTTGGAAAAAGCGGTAAAAGAAGAGATCGCAGGCAAGACCAAGAAGGACGCGGCTAAGATCGTAGGCAAGATCGCGGGAGAGCGCGCGAAAGAAAAGGGTGTGGAAGAAGTCGTATTCGACAGAGGCGGCTATCACTACACGGGACGCGTACAATCGCTTGCAGACGGCGCACGGGAAGCCGGACTGAAATTCTGATAGGAGAAACGAGAATGGCAAGAGAAAACAGACCTGCAAGAAAGCAGGAAGAAAACGACGGACTCGTAAAAAAGCTGATCGATATCAACCGCGTAAGTAAAACGGTAAAGGGCGGCAGAAACATGCGTTTCGCGGCGCTCGTTGTCGTAGGCGACGCGAACGGTAAGGTCGGTTACGGTACGGGAAAAGCGAAAGAAGTTCCCGAAGCGATCGAAAAAGCGACGCAGCAGGCGAAAAGAAGCATGATCAACGTTCCCATCGTTGATACCACCATTCCCCACGAAGTTCTCGGGAAGTTCGGCAAAGGCGCGGTTTTAATGATGCCCGCCGCAAACGGTACCGGCGTTATTGCGGGCGGTCCCGTCCGCGCGGTAATGGAAGCTGCGGGAATTAAAAATATCAGAACGAAATCTCACGGAACGCAAAACCCCGGCAACTGCATCAAAGCGACGATCGCAGGGCTTGCGGAACTGAAAACGGCGGAAGACATCGCCGCGCTTCGCGGAAAATCCGTTGAAGAAATCGTCGGTTAAGGAGGGCGTTATGGTTAAGGTAACACTCGTAAAAAGCACGATCGGTCAGGTACAGTCGGTAAAAGCGACGGTAGCGGCGCTCGGCTTAAAGAAAATTCGTTCGGAAAAGACTTTTGAAGACAGCCCCTGCCTGCAGGGTCAGTTAAAAAAGGTCGCGCACCTTGTTAAGGTAGAGAACGTTTAAGGAGAATGTCATGAGAATCGATACCATTTCTCCCGCAGAGGGAGCGAGAACTTCCGCTAAAAGACTTGGGCGCGGCATCGGGTCGGGCTTGGGCAAAACGAGCGGTAAGGGACATAAAGGACAGTGGGCGCGTTCGGGCGGCGGGGTAAGACCCGGCTTCGAAGGCGGTCAGATGCCCCTTGCAAGAAGGATCCCGAAAAGAGGGTTTAACAACAGATTCAGAAAGGAATACGTGATCGTAAACCTTTCCGATCTTGCAGATCTTCCCGCAAACACCGTGGTAGATTACGGCTTCGTAATGGAAAACGGTCTTGCGAAAGAGGTCAAGAATAACAGCGGTCTGAAAGTGTTGGGCGGCGGCGAATTGAAAGTCGCGCTTACCGTAAAGGCTGCGAAATTTTCCGAATCCGCTAAGACTGCCGTAGAGCAGGCGGGCGGAACGGCAGAAGTAATCGGTTAAAAAACCAAAATGCGGCGCCCTTTGCAGGTTGCCGCTTCCGAGTTTTTTGTCCTTCCGCTATTTTGCGGAATACTTCGGAAAATCCAAGCAGGAGACATATCATGTTTGAAACACTGAAAAACGCTTTTCGGAATAAGGACATCAGAAAAAAGATTTTGCTTACTCTTTTGATCCTTCTCATTTTCCGCGTGGGGTGTTATATTCCCGTTCCCGGTCTGTTGAGAGATTATTTCGAAAAGCAGATTTCGGGGAATACTTTCCTCACGTTGATGAGCGATATCACGGGCGGCGCGCTTTCGAGCGGAACGCTGTTCGCGCTCGGAATCGGACCGTATATCAACGCGTCCATTATTATGCAGCTTCTCGCAGTCGGCATTCCTCCCCTTGAAAGGCTCTCTAAACAGGGCGAAGAGGGGAAAAAGAAGATTGCGAAAATCACGCGTTTGCTTACCATTGTGCTGGCTGTCGTTCAGGCGATCGGCATTATCGTAAACTTTGCAAACAGCGGAAACGCGATCAAACTCGATCTGTTCTTCGATTCCAAAATCTTTGCGGGATTCTATATGACCATCGTCTACACGGCGGGCGCAATGCTCGTTATGTGGCTGGGCGAACGCATTACCGAATACGGAATCGGAAACGGCATTTCTATGATCATCTTTATCGGTATCCTTTCTACCGCGGGCGATACGTTGGTAAACAAGTTCGCGCAGGTAGTTTCAGATCCCATGGTGCTTGTGGAAATCGCGCTCTTCGTCGTTTTGGTCGTTGTGATATTCTTCTTGATCGTGTTCGTTGACTTGGCGGAACGCAAGATCCCCGTTCAATACGCGAAACAGGTAAGAGGAACCAAAATGTACGGCGGTCAGTCCTCCGTCATTCCCATGAAGATTTCGGGAAGCGGCGTTATGCCCTTGATCTTCGCGTTTGCGATCATTTCGTTCCCGTCTATGATCATGAGCCTTGTTCCCGCATGGCAGAGCGCGGCGACTTGGTGGGACAGCGTGTTTACTTCCGGTTCGTGGATCTATATCCTCGTACTGTGCGTGCTGATCTTTGCGTTCTCGTTCTTCTATGCGCAGATTCAGTTCAATGCGGAAGACGTATCAAAGAGCATTCAGCAGAACGGCGGCTTTATTCAAGGCATTCGTCCCGGCGCGCCTACTGCAAAGTATCTGAAAAAGATTTCCAACAGAATTACGCTGTTCGGCGCGATCTATCTTACGTTGATCGCATTCGTGCCTTCGCTCGTATTCAGTTGGGCAAGTTACGACCTCGTCAACGTATTCTCTACTACGGGTATCCTCATCGTCGTATCCGTCGCGTTGGAGTTGGATAAACAGCTGCAATCGCAGATCATGATGAAGAACTACAAAGGATTCCTCAAATAAGCGGGAAGGGAGAAAAAAAGATGAACATTATTTTATTGGGCGCACCCGGCGCGGGAAAAGGCACGCAGGCGACGAAGATTTCCGAACGGTATCATCTTCCTCATATTTCCACGGGCGATATCTTCCGCGCGAACATCAAAAATCAAACGGAAATCGGCATGCTCGCAAAATCGTATATCGATAAGGGCGAGCTGGTTCCCGACGAAGTGACCTGCGCTATCGTAAAAGACAGACTCACTTGGGAAGACTGCAAAAACGGCTGCTTGCTCGACGGCTTTCCCCGCAACACTTTCCAAGCGGAAGAGTTGGATAAATTCGCAAAGATCGACGCCGTTGTAAATATCAATATCGATTTTTCGTTGTTGATGGATCGGCTTTGCGGACGCCGCGTCTGCAAAGAATGCGGAGAAAGTTTCCACGTAAGCACGCTGAACGGAGCAACGACCTGTTCCCGTTGCGGCGGCGAACTTTATCAGAGAAAGGACGACAATCCCGAAACGGTAAAGAGCAGATTAGACGTATACGACGCGCAAACCGCGCCTTTGATCGACTATTACACGAAGAAGGGGATCATCCTCAACTTCACGGGAACGGAAGCTCCCGCAAGCGTGCTCTTCGAAGAAGTTGCCGCCGTGCTCGATCAAAAGATTCGTTGATATGATTCATATCAAAAGCGAAGAAGAGATCGAACTGCTGCGCGAACCGTGCGCGATCGTGCGCGATTGTTTAAGTTTTATAGGCGAACGCATCCGCGCGGGCATGACTACAAAAGAAGTGGACGCGCTCGTATACGATTTTATCAAGGCGAGCGGGGCGGAACCCTCCTGTTTGGGGTATTACGGGTTTCCCGCATCCGCCTGCGTTTCTGTCAACGAAGTCGTCGTGCACGGCATTCCCGACGGTCGGACGATCGAGGAAGGGGATATCGTAAGCGTCGATCTGTGCGCTTATAAAAACGGGTTCCACGGCGACGGCGCGCGTACGTTTTTAATCGGCAAGGTATCCGAAAGCCGCGAAAAACTCGTTCGGGTGACCGAAGAATGCTTTTTTAAAGCGATCGAGCATTTAAAGGCGGGAAGCCCTCTGTACGATATCGGTTACGAGGTACAGCGTCATGCGGAATCGAACGGATTTTCCGTAATTCGTTCGTATACGGGGCACGGTATCGGCAGGGATATGCACGAAGATCCTTCCGTTCCCAATTTCGGAAGAAAGGGCACGGGCGTGCGTCTGCCTGCGAACACCGTTTTGTGCATCGAACCGATGATTGCGGAAGGCGGGTTTCGCGTCGAAGTGTTAGACGACGGTTGGACTGCCGTCATGCGCGACAGAAAAAGCGCGGCGCATTACGAAAATACGGTGCTCGTTCGCGAGAACGGCGTAGAGATCTTGACGCTTTAATGCGTCGAAATTAAAAGCGGAGGAAATAAATTCGTGTCTAAAGACGACGTTATCGAAGCGGAAGGCAAAGTGATCGAAGCGCTGCCCAACGCAACCTTTAAAGTTCAGTTATCCAACGGTCACGTAATTACGGCATACATTTCTGGGAAACTCAGAATGAATTATATCCGTATTATCGAAGGCGACACCGTAAAGCTGGAAATGAGCCCTTACGATTTAACCAAAGGCAGAATTACCTGGCGCAGTAAGTCGTAATTGCGGTAAATAGAAATCTTTTGTGCAGACGTTTTGCCTGTTGAAAGAGTTAGCGGCGAAACGTATAAAATAAGAAACTTTCCTCTTTTTCACAGCGCGCCCCAAGTTGCGGCGTCAGCCGCTTGTTGTGGGAGCAAGCGAAGAAGAGCGCAAAGACCGATAGAGAAAAAAAGAAACTTTCCTCACGGAAAATCTTTTTAAAGAAAAGATTTTCCGTGAAGTAAACTTTAAGGAGAAAAAAGAAATGAAAGTCAGACCTTCCGTAAAGCCTATGTGCGACAAATGCAAAGTCATTAAAAGAAACGGAAAAGTTATGGTAATTTGTTCCAAAAACAAGAGCCATAAGCAAAGACAAGGCTAAAAATTGCTTGACACTCTTTTTTCCGTATGGTATAATCATTTATGCGGTTTCTGTACGGAACCCCAATAAAATTGCAAAAAACGGCTGAATTTCCGCATGATTGAGTGCGGAAAGTCGGCTTGCTTTGCGCTTAAAAGGGAAAACAAACGCTTTCCGCAGGGGATATTTTCCACTGTCCGCGCGGAAAAACGGTTTATTATAAATACAAATTTTACCAAAACCTAAACGGAGGATACAAAACAAATGGCACGTATAGCCGGTGTAGATTTACCCAGAGAAAAGCGGGTAGAAATCGGACTTACCTACATCTACGGAATCGGTCTTACCACGTCTAAAAAAATTCTCGCTGCAACGGGCATCAATCCCGATACGAGAATTAAAGATTTGGACGAAAGCGACGTTTCCAAACTCAGAGAATATATCGATCATAACTATATGGTGGAAGGCGAACTTCGCAGCACCGTTAGTCTTAACATCAAGCGCCTGATGGAAATCGGGTGCTATCGCGGCGTTCGTCACAGAAAGGGGCTTCCCGTTCGCGGACAGAGCACCAAGAGAAACGCGCGCACGCGGAAAGGTCCCGCGCGCACGGTCGCGAACAAGAAGAAGTAAGGAGGGCATAGACAATGGCAGCAGAGAAAGGAAAAAGAACGACTGTTTCCCGCAAACGCAGAGAACTGAAAAAAGTCGATAAAGGACAAGTTCACATTCAGTCTTCCTTCAACAATACTTTGGTAACGATCACCGATACGGCAGGCAATGCGATCTCTTGGTCGAGCGCAGGTTCGCTTGGTTTCAAGGGTTCGAGAAAGGGCACCCCGTACGCGGCGCAGATGGCGGCGGAAACGGCTGCAAAGGCGGCGAAAGAGCACGGGCTGCGTTCGGTTGAAGTATACGTAAAAGGTCCCGGTGCGGGAAGAGAATCGGCGATCCGCGCGCTTGCGAATTGCGATTTGGAAGTAACGCTTATTTCCGACGTTTCTCCCATTCCTCACAACGGTTGCAGACCTCCCAAACGCAGAAGAGTATAAGAGGAGTAGAGAAAAATGGCAGTATACAGAGACGCAAAATGCAAACTTTGCAGAAGAGAGGGCGCAAAACTCTTTCTGAAAGGCGAAAAATGCTATATGGAAAAGTGCCCCTTCAATAAACGCCCCGTGGCTCCCGGTCAGCACGGTGCGGCGAGAAAGAAGGTTTCCGAATACGGCTTGCAGCTGCGCGAAAAGCAGAAGACCAAGCGTATTTACGGCGTGCAAGAAGGTCAGTTCCGTCACTACTACGAAGTAGCGGACAGAATGAAGGGTATCACGGGTGAAAATATGCTTTCCCTTTTGGAAAGAAGATTAGACAACGTGATTTACCGCATGGGCGTCGGCGCTTCGAGAACGCAGGCAAGACAGCTTGTAAACCACGCGCATTTTACGGTGAACGGCAGAACGGTAAACGTTCCTTCCTACCGCGTAAAAGCAGGCGACGTGATCGCCGTAAAAGAGAACAGAAGAAACAACAAGTTCTTTGAGCAGATCAAAACGATGAAGGTCGCGAATATGCCGAAATGGCTGGAATTCGACCCCGAAAAGCTGGAAGGCAAAGTTTTGGCACTTCCCACGAGAGAGGACGTAGACAGCCAGATTGCGGAGCATATGATTGTCGAATTGTACTCCAAGTAATCTGAATATTTAAGGAGGTAGCATTATGATCGAAATGGATATGCCCAAAATCGAAGTAACGGAAAACGAAGAAAAGTCTTATGCGAGAATCGTCGTTGAACCGCTCGAAAAGGGCTTCGGTCTTACAATAGGCAACTGCTTAAGAAGAATTTTATTGTCTGCATTGCCCGGCGCGGCGGCGCAGGGAATCAAATTTATGGACGGTACGGTAAAGCACGAATTTTCCGCGATCAAAGGGATCAAAGAAGACGTTACCGAAATCATTTTAAATTTGAAGCTGCTTGCAATTAAGACGAAGATCACCGATAAAGATTATACAAAAACGCTGCGCTTGTGCAAAGAAGGACCCGCCGTTATTACGGCTGCGGATATTTCGCAAGATGCCGAAGTGGAAATTATCAACTCCGACCAGTACATTTGCACGGTAGATGCCGGCGGAAAAATCGATATGGAGATCACAATCGGCAGAGGCAGAGGGTACAAGCCCGCAAAAGAAAACAAACAACCCGTAATCGATTATATCCCCATCGACTCCATTTATACGCCCGTTCAAAAGGTAAATTACAACGTTGAACCCGCGCGCGTGGGGCAGAATATCGACTACGACAGACTTACCATCGAAGTTTGGACGGACGGCACGTTCTCCGGCAAGGAAATCGTTTCGCTCGCTTCCAAAATCATGCAAGATCACATTAACCTGTTTGTAAACCTTTCCGATACCATTAAGGATATGGATATCCTCGTAAAGACGGACGACGACAAACAGCAGCAAATTCTCTCCATGAAGATCGAGGATATGGATCTTTCCGTCCGTTCCTATAACTGCTTGAAGAGAGCGAACATTCACACCGTGGAAGATCTGATCAGAAAGAACGAAGACGAAATGTTAAAGGTAAGAAACCTTGGCAGAAAGTCTTTGGACGAAGTGATTCAAAAGTTGGAATCGTACGGTCTTTCGCTGGATAAAAAGGAGGATTAAACCATGCCGGGTAAATTGGGCAGAACAACCGAACAGAGATTGGCAATTTTAAGAAATCAGGCTTCCCAGCTCCTTTGGTACGGAAAAATCGAAACGACGGCGGCGCGCGCAAAAGAATTGCGTTCGTATGTGGAAAAGCTGATCACCAAGGCGATTAACACTTATGACGACGTTGTGGAATTCGAAGTGGTAGCCAAAGATAAAAAAGGGAAAGAAATCAAAACGACTTCCATTAAAGACGGACCCAAAAAGTTAGCGGCGCGCCGTGCGATTATGGCAAAGACGTACGATTTGCAAGAGATCAAGGCGTTCAACGAAAAGAAGAGCGACTATAAAAAGCGTACCGAACAGATCCAGCACCCTTTAATGGAAAAGCTGTTTAACGAAATCGCGCCTAAATACGCGCAGAGAAAGGAAGAACTCGGTCAAGGCGGCGGCTATACGAGAATTTACCTTCTCGGCGAGCGTCGCGGAGATGCAGCGGAAAAAGCAATTATCGAATTGATATAACTTAAAAACACGGCAATTTTGCCGTGTTTTTGTTATATGCGGATATTCAACAATCTGTATAATCTATGTTGTGGTCAAATAAAAATCGGCAATCAAATTTGGCGTTATTTATGTAAATTGCGTGTTGATTCATATGTTGCTGCCGATATTTGATAGGTATTTTCGCAAAAATGAATTGCCGTGCATGTGTATCCTCTTGCAAAGAAAGCGGCGTATGATAACGAGCGGGCGAAAATTGCGCCGAAAAACTTGTGTTTGGCTGTTAGGTATGCTATAATAAAAGAAAAAAAACGGAGTAAAATAAATGGCAGAAAAGAGTAAAGGACAAAAATTGAGCGAAACGCTTTCGTACAAAAAAAAGAACTATTTCGAAGAATCTTCGGAAAAAGTAAGAAAAGAAATGTTTGACTATGCGGAAGGGTATAAAGCATTCCTCGACGCGGCGAAAACGGAGCGCGAAGGATGTGCCGAAGCGGTTCGTCTTGCAAAGGAAAAAGGGTTTACCCGTTACGAATTGGGCGATTCTTTAAAGAAGGGCGACAAAAAATATTACGTCAACCGCGATAAAAGCGTTGTTGTGTTCCGTATCGGCGAAAAGAATCCCGAAGAGGACGGGGTGCGCATTATCGCTTCGCATATCGATGCTCCCCGCATCGACATTAAACAAAATCCGCTGTACGAAGACGGTAACATGTGCTTTTTAAAAACACACTATTACGGCGGCATTAAAAAGTATCAATGGACGGCGATTCCGCTTGCCTTGCATGGCGCAGTGGTGCTTTTCGACGGAAAAAAGGTGGATATCTGCGTAGGCGAAGAGGCGGGAGATCCCGTGTTCTGCATCAACGATCTGCTTCCCCATTTGGGCAGAGATCAGATGAGCGCACCCGCAAGCAAAATCGTAGAGGGCGAGCAGCTGAACGTGCTTGTAGGCGGGCTTCCTTATGCGGATGAAGAGGTAAAAGAAAAAGTAAAACTTACCGTGCTTTCTATTCTCAACGAAAAGTACGGCATGAAAGAAGAAGATTTTTTAAGCGCGGAACTTTCGGCTGTGCCCGCTTTTACCGCACGCGATATCGGGTTCGATCGCGCTTTGATCGGCGCATACGGGCATGATGACAGAGTATGCGCTTATCCCGCATTGACGGCGGTTTTAAACAACGATTCCGCCCATACCGTTCTTGCGATGCTTGTCGACAAAGAGGAGATCGGCAGCGACGGCACGACGGGCATGCAGTGCCAAGTATACGAGGATCTGATCGAAGAGATCGCCCTTGCGTTCGGCGCGAATTTCAGAAAGGTGCGCGCCAACAGCAAAGCGCTTTCTTCCGACGTTACCGCGGCATACGATCCGAATTTTGCGGGCGTGTACGAAAAGATGAACGCGGCGCTCGTATCCTGCGGAACGTGCATGAATAAATTTACGGGCGCGGGCGGTAAAAGTTCGTCTAACGATGCTTCCGCAGAATTTGTGGGCGAGATCCGCAAGGCGTTTGCGGAAAACGGCGTCGTTTGGCAGACGGGCGAATTGGGCAAGGTGGACGCAGGCGGCGGCGGAACAGTTGCCAAGTTTATTGCGAAAATGAATATCGACACGGTGGATTTGGGAGTTCCCGTCCTTTCCATGCACGCACCGTACGAGGTCATTTCCAAGGCGGATTTGTACAGCACGTATAAAGCGTTCCTCGCGTTTATGAAGTAATATGGAAATCGTCGAATACTGTTTCGGTGAAGAAAAATTTTTAACGCAAATCGAACGTTGCGAATGGCGTGCGGCAAAATATCTTGCGCATTTATTAAAAGAAGATAAGTTGCAAACGGCGCTGGGCGGTTGGGGAAAATTGTATTTGTTAACGGAAGGGGATACGCTGGTTTCGTTTATCACCCTTTCCGAACGCGATTGCATTTCCGTTTCCGAATGCGCGAAAACGCCGTGGCTGGGATTTTTTCACACCGCACCCGAATATCGCGGAAAGCGGTTGGGAAAAATGTTGATCGATCATGCTTGCGATTGCGCGCATGAAAAAGGATATCACCGTATTTATATTGCGACCGATCATATCGGATTATATGAAAAATACGGATTTACCTATTTGAAAAACGCAACCGACATTTACGGAGAAGACAGCCGCGTATATTACAAAGATATTTGAATTACGCCCCGCGTTTTAAAGAGCGCGGGGCGTTGTTTATAAAAAAAGTTTCAGTAGCGGGGTGATTTTTAACGAAAAAAATGCGGGTACTATTTGTTGTCGATATATTTAGAAGTGAATGATAATAAAACGTGTACAATCTGTATTAAAACGCGGGGTATAGTTTGTAAAAAATAGTCCGTAGTAGCGGAGTAAAATATAAAAAAGATATGAGGACTAATTGTTACCGATATATAAATAATCAAATGATCAAACTGTGTGCGCCCCGCATTTTTTATAAATGCGGGGCGTGGTTTATAAAAAACAACTTATAGCAGCGGGCAGAATATATCAATAAAGCACACAATTTTTTTATTAAAATATAAAGAAAACTTTAACGGAAATCCGTGTTAGCATTTTTTTCGGCATATGCGCTTAATCAAACATAATATTTAATATTCCCGTATTTATAAAGGATTGGGCTGTAAAAAAGAAACAGCCCGCAAAAAGCGCGGGCTGACTTGAACAAAAAAACTGTGAGGGCTTTTTTTGTTGCCGACTACCGAAGCGGAAACGCAACAGGTAACTCCTGCAAAGCTACCTTATGGCACACGCACGGCACCGTTTAGTGCTGCTGTATCCCTACCCTGACACGGTTCGCGGGCGTACGTTGCATAAGACCTTGTTATCATCATCCCTTATTGCGTGCAGCCTTCCATAGACGACACCGAGAAAAGCGTTCGGCTCTGCTATAGCGGATTGCAGATTCAGGGCACCGCTAACTCCCCGCCTATCACAGCATAGTTATTGTACACGAAAAGGGGAAGAAAAGCAAGCGTTTTGCCCTTTTCCCATTTAACTTAATTCTAAAATAAAAAACTTTGTTGCAAACAGTTGACAAGAATCGGGAAAAAGCGCAAAATATGTGAAAGATTAAAATACCGAAAGGATAATTTTATGATACACGAAACATTTTCTGTAACGGCGGAAGGCTCTTTAAACGGCGGAGCAACGCTGTGCACTTATTTGCTTGAATTGGGCGACGAATTTCGTTACCGCAAGCGTCCGCTGATTTTGATATGTCCGGGCGGCGGATACGGAATGACTTCCCGGCGCGAAGCGGAACCGCTCGCGCTTGCGTTTAATGCGGCGGGCTATCATGCCGCGGTGCTTTATTATTCGTGTGCGCCCGCAAGATTTCCTACGCAGATTTTGGAAATCGCGCAGGCTTGGAAGCTGATTTGCGATCGCGCGGAAGAATGGGGCGTGTTGCAAGAACAAACGGTGATTTTGGGGTGCTCGGCAGGCGGGCATCTTGCCGCAAGCTACGGCATATTCTGCGGGGAAAAATTCGTAACCGATCGGGTGAATATGAGCGCGAAGCAGCTTCGCCCGCGCGGCATGATTTTGTGCTATCCCGTAATTTCCGCGGGGAAATACGCGCACCGCGGCTCGTTCGAAAATCTGCTCGGCGCGTCCTATACCGAATTATCGAATAGCGAAAAGCTCGAACAGGTTTCGCTCGAAAAACAGGTGACGGCAGAAACGCCCGAATGCTTTATTTGGCATACGAGCGAGGACGACTGTGTTCCCGTACAAAATTCGTATCTGTTTGCGCTTGCGTTAAAGGAAAAGGGGATCGACTGCGAATTGCATGTATTTGCAAACGGTCCGCACGGGTTAAGTTTGGCAAAAGAATGTACCGCGCACGCGAATGCGGCAGACGCGGCGGAAAAAGAGTGCAGCGCATGGTTTTCGCTTGCGATAGGGTGGTTGAAAAAGCGGATCGGATTTGCATAACCGATCATGCCGCTTGTCTGCTAAGCGGCGAACGAATACGGAGAAAAGAAAAATGAGCGTGATCCGCTTCGGGCTTTCGTATTGGAAAAAATACATTCCGTTGTTCTTGCTGTCGCAAATATGTTCTTTGGCGGCGATATTATGCGATTTGGCGTTGCCGCTGTTCAGCGCGGGGATCATCGATTACGTGATCGCGTGCGATCCTGCCAATCCGCCCGCTCAAACGGGGAATTTGTTTGCGTTTTTATATACGGGAAATTACGGCGCGCCGGGAACGTGGCAACTGTTCGCGTTCGCGGCTATCGTATTTTGTGGCGTGTTGCTTGCGCGTATCCTTTTGATTTATATCAAAAACGTCACCTTTCAGTGGTGCGGACTGCAAATGGAAAACGCTTTGCGCGAAGATACATATGTTAAGTTGTTGGAATTAGACGGCGAAACGCTTTCGCACTATAATATGGGCGAATTGCTTACCGCAATGAATCGCGATACCATTATTTTTAAAGACTTGTTTTCACGCGTTGTAATGAACTTGTTCGATTCGGTATGCGTGATTGCAATTTCGGTGATCGTGTTGACCTCGTTCGATTATAAGCTGCTGTTTCTGCCCGTAATCATTGCGCCGCTGTTCGCGGTTTCCCTTAGCTTATACTTAAAAAAAGCGCACGCGTTGTTTAAGGAAATACGCGCAGGGTATTCCGAACTCAATCTTGCCGTGCAAGAAAACATCGGCGCGGTGCGCATTGTTCGTTCGTTTGCGGGGGAAGAAACGGAGATGCGGAAATTCGACGCAGGCAACCGCAAAGTGCAGCAATTAAACGACGATCAGATAAAATTGACGGCAAAATACAATTCCGTATTTACCGCGTTTCAGCAAATCGGCTATGTGGGAACGGTGATTGCGGCAACGCTGTTGGTGTTAAGCGGACAAATTTATTTGGGTGCGCTGACCGCGGCGACCACTTACGTTACTAAAATTATATCGCACATTACGCAAATCAGCCGTTCGTGCTTTGCAATGCAAAATCAACTCGTTTCGGGCGGGCGGTTGCAGCGGTTTTTAAACGAAACGGGCAGGGTGCCCGATTATCCCTCGTCGCTTGTTCCTTCCCGCCGTCCCGATATACAATTACAAGACGTCGGTCTTGTTTTGGGCGAAAAGCAGGTGCTTTCGCATATTTGTTTGAATATCCCTTACGGAAAAAAGGTGGGGATCATGGGTGGAACGGGCAGCGGAAAATCCGCGCTTGTAAAATCGCTTAGCCGTATTTACGACGTTACTTCGGGCGAAATTTTATTAGACGGAAAGAACATAAAAGAATATTCGCTCGACGCGCTGCGGGCGGAATTTTCGTACGTATTTCAAGACGTGTTTTTGTTTTCTAACACGGTCGATGCGAACATTGCGTTTGCGCAGCCCGAATGCGACGAACAGACCGTGCTTCGCGCCGCGGAAACGGCGCAGGCGGCGCGCTTCATCGAACATTTGGAAAGCGGGTATCAAACGATCGTAGGGGAGCGCGGTTTGGGGCTTTCGGGCGGGCAGAAACAGCGCGTTTCCATTGCCCGCGCTCTTGTAAAAAACGCGCCCGTTATGATTTTAGACGACGCTTCTTCCGCCCTCGACATGGCGACGGAACGGCGGGTGCTTTCCTCTTTAAAAGCGGAAGCTCCCGAACAGACGCTCATCATTGTGGCGCACCGCGTTTCTTCCGTGTTGGATTGCGACGAAATTTTGTATCTGCGCGACGGGGAAGTGTTGGAACGGGGCACGGCGCGCGAACTCATCGAACAAAACGGCGCGTTTGCGGCGGTGTACCGCATGCAGACGAGCGACTGTCAGTTAGACGACTCCTCTTACGGAAAGGAGGAACTGTAATGCAGCGCAACACCTATTTTATGGACGAGGTGATCACCAACGATAAGTTGGACGTTCGCTATTTAAAACGGTTGCTTTCCCGCTTGCTTCCGCGCAAAAAGGCGTTTTTTACGGCGCTTATCCTGTTGGCGCTTTCTTCCGTCGTTGCGTTGCTTCCTCCCGTGCTCATTCGCGAGATCGTAGAGCGAGTGATCCCCGCCGAAGAGGGAAAAATGCGTATGTTCGCGCTGTACACGGCGGGGCTGGGCGTACTGGGCGTGCTGACTGCGGTATTGCCTTACTTCCATAAAAAGATCATGGGCGTTTTGGGGAACGGGATCATTGCCGAAGTGCGGCGGGAAATCTTTTACCGCTTGCAGGAACTTCCTTTCGAATATTACGATGCCCGCCCCGCGGGGAAAATTTCCATCCGCGTGACCGATTATATCAACGAACTGACCGACTTTTTTACCGAATACCTATTGAATTTTATCGTAGATCTGTTGAAAATTTTCGTGGGTACGGTGTTTATGTTGGTGATGAGTCCGCTGTTGACCGCCGTCGTATACGCCGCGATCGTTCCGCTTACCGTTTGCATTTTTCTGTTAAAACGGGCGATCCGCAAACTTTACCGCTACCAGCGGGCGAAAAGTTCCAACCGCAACGCTTTTATCGTCGAATCGATCATGGGCGAAAAGGTGATCAAAAACAATAACCGCTCGCAGTACAACCGCGACGTTTACCGCGTATTGCAAGACGACTGCGCAAAAACGTGGATGCGCATTGTGCGGCGGAACGAACTGAACGCGCCCGTTTCGGAAATATTTTGGAATTTGGGAACGCTGCTCATTTATACCGTTGCGCTTGCGTTGATTTACGGCGGAAACGCCGCAATGGCGGGCACGGTGATCGCCTTTTTGCTGTACATGGGGCTTTGTTCGGAGCCGTTTATGCAGATTTCCGCCATTATGCAGCAGCTCGCGCAGGTATCGGCGAATCTCGAACGCATTTATGAAACGGTGGACGCGCCCGCAACCATCTGCGATAAAAAAGACGCCGTTGTGCTGAACGCGATCGAAGGGCGGGTAGATTTCGACGGAGTGACGTTCGGATACGACGAAGGGATCAACGTGCTCGAAAATTTCGATCTGCACGTAGCGGCGGGCGAAAAAATCGCGCTGGTAGGACCGACCGGCGCGGGCAAAACGACGGTGATCAACCTGCTTACCCGCTTTTACGACGTAAACGGGGGAAGCGTTCGGATAGACGGAAACGACGTGCGCGACGTAACGCTGCGTTCTCTTCGCAAAGAAATCGGCGTGCTGATGCAGGAAACGTTTATTTTTAAGGGGAGCGTGCTCGACAATATCCGTTACGGCACTCCCGAAGCGACGGATGAAGAATGTATTGCGGCGGCGGAAAAAATCTGCGCCGACCGCGTGGCAAAACGGCTTCCGAACGGATATCATACTCTGCTCGGGGAACGGGGGGAGGGGCTTTCCGCAGGGGAAAGACAGCTGATATCGTTTGCGCGCATTGTACTGAAAAATCCCAAAATCGTAATTTTGGACGAAGCGACTTCTTCCATCGATTCGGAAACGGAACTTTTGATCCAGTCCGCGCTCGATACGGTGCTGGCGGGGAAAACTGCGTTTATCGTGGCGCACCGCCTTTCTACCATTCGCAAGGCGGATCGCATTTTGTATATTGCGGATAAGGGAATTGCCGAACAGGGCTCGCACGAAGCGTTGATGAAGTTAAAGGGCAGATATTATTCCTTAAACGGCAGAACGGTTGACAATTCCCGTGCAAAAGTTTAAAATAAAGGAAAAACTTTCGGAGCAAAAAATATGTCTGATCAGTGTACGCACGACTGTTCCTCTTGCAGCAGTAATTGCGGTTCGCGCAAAAAACAGTCGCTTATCAAACCTTTGCGCAAAGGTTCGCGCGTAAAGCGTGTGATCGCCGTTGCAAGCGGAAAGGGGGGCGTGGGGAAATCGCTTACCGCGGCGCTTCTTGCCGTACGCGCACGCGCGCGGGGGTATAAAGTCGCTTTGCTCGACGCGGACGTTACGGGACCTTCCGCGCCCAAACTGTTCGGCGTGCACGAACGCGCGCGGGGAACGGACGGGGAAATTTATCCCGTTTCTTCGGCGGGCGGAATCGATTTAATGTCTATGAATTTGTTGTTGGAGCACGAAGACGATCCCGTTATTTGGCGCGGTTCGCTGATCGCAGGCGCGGCGGTGCAATTTTGGACGGACGTCGTATGGGAAGATATCGACTATATGTTTATCGACATGCCGCCCGGAACGGGCGACGTGCCCCTTTCCGTATTTCAAAGCATTCCGTTAAGCGGCATTGTCGTTGTTACCACGCCGCAGGATCTGGTCGAAATGATCGTAGGAAAAGCGGTGCACATGGCAAAGATGATGAACGTACCCATATTGGGATTGGTCGAAAACATGAGCTTTTTTGCCTGCTCCGATTGCGGAAAGATATTCGAACCGTTCGGCAAAAGCAAGGCGGAATCGCTTGCGAAAAAGCATAACATTCCCGCGTGCGCGCGTATGCCGCTCGATCCCGAACTCGCCCGTCTTGCGGACGAAGGGAAGATCGAACAGGCAGAAACAGATCGGTTAAGCGAGATTTTTTTGCAAATCGAAAACGCGCGCGAAATCAAAGATTTTCTTCCATAAATACGGCTGTATATTTATAAGTACGCAATCAATAAAAAGGCATAGCTTAACGCTATGCCTTTTTGAATCTGTTTGCGGACGCATTAGGCTATTAAAAATTTAGTGAGCTATGAAGGTGTTTCTATATCCGGCAGTTTGTCTTAATTTTATTTTTATGCTATAATCACTCTAAGATAAACGGTAATTGAACGGAGAATATAAATGGTAGCGAATAATTTATTAGACGCAAAAAATCGTGATGAATTGCGTCTATGGCTAATTGAGAATTGCAAAAGGGAAAATGAATGTTGAGTTGTTGTAAAGCGCGGCAGACCGCAAAATGATAATACTTTTTGGTATATCGACGCTGTTGAAGAAGCTATGTGTTTCGGCTGGATAGACAGTACGGAAAAAAGACTTGATAACGGTATAACTGCGCAAAGATTAGCACCGCGCAAGAAAAATTCTTTATGGTCTGAATTAAATAAAGAAAGCTGTCGCAGAATGGAAAAATTAGGGCGAATGACCGATGCAGGGCGAGCGGTTTTGCCGAATATGTCGCCGTTCGATTTTAAAATTGATAATGATATTTTGACGGCTTTGCAAGCAGATTCGGTCGTTTGGAAAAATTTTTTAAGTTTTCCGCCGCTATATCAGCGTGTCAGAATCGATACGATTCAAATTAAGAAAAAACAGCCTGAATTATTTCAAAGCCGATTACAAAAATTTATTGATCACACAAAACAAGGCATATTGTACGGCGAATGGAACGATAACGGACGATTGCTTGACTATTAAGTTTCAATTTATCTCTCTGATAATTTGCAGTAAAAAGCTCTCGAACATATTGTTCGAGAGCTTTTTGCCGATTCTTAAAAATTCGTTTTTTATTCTTCTTCCGCAATTTCGACGGAAGCGGTTACCGCAAAGTGCTTGGTCGATTCGATCGCGTTTTCGCACCGTGTGCGCGTTTTGTAGTCCGCGCCGAGAGATAACAGCTGTCCGTTTGCGTTTAACAGTTGGAAAATGAAATCGCCCATCTTCGTTTGAATAATGCGGAAGTTTCCTTTTTCAATGTTGCTTTTGTACGTTTTTAAGCCGTTCCGCGCGCCCGAAAGGGAAGAGTATTCGCCGCTCGTAAGCATTTTTTCGCCGTTGGAAGCGCGCAATTCGAACACGTATTTTCCGTTTACCGTGCGGAAGATCCATTTTCCGCTGTAAGGGGAAGCGTTTTCATCTTTTTCTTCCGCCATTTTCTTTGCGGGAGCGGGCTTCTTTTCCGCCGCGGGTTTTTCCGCTTTCTTTGTAGGCTTTTTGGCGGGAGCGGATTTCGCTTCTTCCTTTGCTGCATTTTCAACGGGTTTCACTTCGGCGGTTTTTTCCGCTTTCTTCGCGGGCTTTTTGGCGGGAGCGGGTTTCGCTTCTTCCTTTTCCTTATTCTCTACGGGTTTCGCTTCGGTAGGTTTTTCCGCTTTTTTAACAGGTTTTTTCGTGGAAGCGGGCTTCGCTTCTTCTTTTGCCGCATTTTCAACGGGTTTCGCTTCGGCAGGTTTTTCCGCTTTCTTCGCGGGTTTTTTGGCGGAAGCGGGCTTCGCTTCTTCTTTCACCGTATTTTCTGCCGATTTTTCCGCTGCGGGTTTATTCGCTTTTTTGGCAGGCTTCTTCGCGGGAACGGGTTTGATTTCTTCTTGCGCCGAAGTATCGGCGGGGTTCTCTTCCGCAACGCTTTCTTGTTGGGCGGGCGGTTCGTTTTCTTCGTCCATAGCCGCAGGCGCCTGTTCGGGCGTATCTTGTTCCGGCTGCGCTCTGTCTTCCGCGCGCGCGTTTAAAACGGGCGGCGCATCCCAAACGGGCGTTTCTTCCCGTTCCTGTTCGGCGGGCGCTTCCTCCCATACGGGAAGGGGTGCGTTTTCTTCCTCGGCCGCTTCTTCCGTGACCGACGGTTCCGCTTCCGCAGTTTCCGCAATCGGTTCCGCTTGCGTTTCCTGCAACGGCGCCGCGGGCTCTTCCGCCGTATTTACTTTTTCGGCGCGCGCCTTTTTCCGCGCTTTTACGCCAGTAACGATCATCGCAACGAACACCGCTGCGATCAGCACGAGGATCGCGCCCAATACAATAGTAAGTGCAAGGTTATCTTTCAGATAATTCGCCGTTTCACCGGCATTTATCATAGCGTATATCATTCCTAAACTTCTCCTTTCCTTATTATTCTATCACGCAAAAAGCAATCTGTCAATTCATTGACAAATATTTTGGAAAGAGGTATGATAATCGTATGAAAAAAATTGCGATTATCGGGGGCGGCGCTTCGGGAATGGCGTGCGCCGTTTTCCTTGCAAGGGAAGGGCGGTATCACGTTTCCGTATACGAATCGGGCGAGCGTTTGGGTAAAAAACTTTCCGCCACGGGCAACGGACAGGGCAACGTTACCAATATCAATATGAATGCGAGCTATTATTTTTCCGACGACGGGGAAAAAGTGGGGCGCGCGCTTGCCCGTTTCGGCGCGGAAGAAACGGTTGCGTTTTTACAGACGATGGGCGGCATTTTTTTGCCCGATGCGCGCGGCAGAGTTTACCCTGCGGGCAGGCAGGCTTCCGCCGTAACCGATTTGTTCCGTACAGAACTTGCCCGCCTAAACGTAAACGTAAAAACGGGCGCGCGGATCGCAAAAATCGAGGGGTTCGACAACTTCCGTTTATCTTATGCGGGCGGGGAAGAAAAGGTTTCCGCCGTCGTTTTATGCGCGGGGGGGATGGCTGCGCCTGAATTCGGAACGGACGGAAACGGGTATCGGCTTGCTGCCGCCTTCGGGCATACCGTTACGGAATGCACGCCCGCGCTTGTAAAATTAAAGTGCGACAGTTCGCTTGTGCGCGGATTAAAGGGGATTCGGGTAGACGCAAATTTAAAACTCTTTCGCGGCAAGCGCGAAGTCGCTTTCGCGCGGGGGGATCTGCTGTTTACCGAAGGGGGATTATCGGGCGACGCGGTGTTCCGCATTTCCTCTTATGCAAAAGAGGGCGACGTGCTTAAACTCGATTTCCTGCCCGACGTATCTCGCGAGCGGGCGGCGCAGGCGATCGGCGCAAAAGCAGGCGCGGAATGCCTTCTTTGCGTGGTAAATAACGGTTTGGGGCGCGCGCTTTTTAAACGGGCGCAGGGGAATAAAACCGAATTGCTTACGCTGTTAAAGGAATTTCCCGTTCCGGTAACGGGTACGTTCGGCTTCCGCAATGCGCAAGTAACGAAGGGCGGCATCCCCCTTTCGGAAACGGATGAATTTTTGCAAAGCGTAAAGCGTAAAGGCTTGTATTTTGCGGGGGAAATTTTGAACGTAGACGGCGCGTGCGGCGGGTACAATTTGCAGTGGGCGTTTACGTCTGCCTATACGGTTGCGGAGGGGATAAAACGGTGCTTTTAAAGCTGAACAATTTAATTTTGCGTCCGCACCAAAAGGAAAGCGCGCTTGTAAAGCTGTGCGAAAAAAAGCTGCGCGCGCCCTGCGCATATATGAAGATTTTGCGCAAGTCGTTAGACGCGCGCGACAAAGCGGATATCCGTTGGGTGTACACGGTGGAATGTTCGGAAAAACCGCAGAAAAAAGAGGAGCGCGTTTTTCCGAAAATCACAAAAGAAGCGCCCGAAATTTACGTTGCGGGCAGCGGACCCGCGGGGCTGTTTTGCGCGATCCGCTTGCTGGAATACGGCTTTCGCCCCGTTGTGATAGAGCGGGGAAAGCGGGTGGAAGAGCGCTTGGCGGACGTAACGGCGTTTCGCGAAGGGGGCGCGCTTTTGCCCGACAGCAACGTGCAGTTCGGCGAAGGGGGCGCGGGAACGTTTTCGGACGGAAAGCTGAACACGCAGACGAACGGCGGGTTTAACCGCGAAGTGCTTGAAACGTTCGTGCGGTTCGGCGCGCCGCCCGAGGTTGAGTATTTAGGCAAGCCGCATATCGGCAGCGACAATCTTGTAAAAGTTGTGGCGAATATGCGCCGCTTTCTTCAAGAGCGGGGCGGGGAAGTGCGGTTTTCTACCGCGCTGACCGATATAGAAATCAAAGAGGGAAAGCTGACGGCGGTATATTTGAACGGCATGCGGGAGGAAGCAAAGGCGCTTGTGCTTGCCGTGGGGCACAGCGCGCGCGACACCTTCGAAGCGCTGTATGCGCGCGGGATCCCTATGGAGCAGAAAGAATTTGCGGTAGGGGTAAGGATCGAGCATTTGCAATCCGCAATCGGAAAAGCGCAGTACGGTTCGGGGTATGCCGCTTTGCCGCCTGCCGATTATAAGCTGGTATCGCACGCGGGCGACCGCGCGGCGTTCACCTTTTGCATGTGCCCGGGCGGGGTGGTCGTGCCTGCCGCTTCCGAAGAGGGCGGGGTGGTCGTAAACGGCATGAGCGATTATGCGCGCGACGGAAAGAACGCCAATTCCGCGCTCGTCGTGCAGGTGAAAAAAGAGGATTTCCTCTCCGAACATCCGCTTGCGGGAATTTCCTTTCAGCGCAAGATCGAGCGCGCCGCGTTTGTTTCGGCGGGGAAGAATTACCGCGCGCCCGTTCAGCTTGTAGGCGATTTCCTTTCGGGAAAAGAAAGTTATTATTTCGGCGAGGTGACGCCCACATATGCGCGGGAAACGGCGTTCGTTCCCCTGCGGGCAGTGCTGCCAAAGGTTATTTGCGATAACATGGCGTCGGCTTTGCCCGATATGGGCGCAAAGTTAAGCGGGTTTGCCGCATACGAAGCCGTGCTTACGGGCGTGGAATCGCGCACAAGCTCCCCTTTGCGCATTTTACGGGGGGAGAATATGCAGTCGCCCGCGGCGGAAGGACTGTTTCCGTGCGGGGAAGGGTGCGGATACGCGGGTGGAATTACGTCCGCCGCGGCAGACGGGTTGCGCATTGCGCAGGCTTTATACCGAAAGTACGCGTAATTTTTATATCGCTTTCACAAAACGAACACCTTGCCGCGCTATAATAAACTTACAAAACGGGCGGGGATACGCAGTTTTGTTCCTTGCGATTACACGAAACTTTTTTCATATTCTCTCACTAAGCAAAACCCTTTCGGCATTTTGAAAGGGTTTTGCTTTTTTCGAGAAATAAGGATAAAATATTTTTTTAATTCTATTGCAAAGTAAACTATTTTATGATAAAATAAAACAAATCTATAAAAGGAGTAAAATGATGAAGGGGATGCAGAAATTTTCGGCGCTTGCGCTGGGAACCGTGCTTGCGCTTTCGCTTGCGACTGCTTGCGGCGGCGACGACGGCGATAAGTACGTAAAGAGCGCGTTGGGCGCAAAAATCTGTTACGATAACCTCGGGGGCGGTTACGTAAAACAGGAAGATACGCAGTACAAACTCGAACTGAAAAAAAAGGCGGATAAAATTGTTGTGACCGCGCGCGACAAAGCGGGAAAAGAGGTGGAAAACGCTTCTTCCGTTGCAACGTTCGACGAAGCGACGGGGGTGCTTACGGCAAAGGGAGAGGGCGTTGTTACCCTTTCGTTGCAAAATTCCAAGGGGGAACAGCTTTCTTCGGTGCGGGTAGACGTTGCGCCCGCATATGCGGTAAACCCCTATCACCAATACAATTTAACCAGAGCGGACGACTATACCACCCTCGGCAGCAAGCTGGGCGGCGGGTGTCACGATCCTTCGCTGATCGAAGGATCGGAAGACGGAAAACCCGTTTATTACATTTTTTCTACCGGCTGGTCGAGCAATAACGGCGGGTACGGAAACGAGATTCGCAAATCGTACGACATGATCCATTGGGAATACGTTGGCAAAACTTTTTCGGAAGCGGAGCTCGACTATACCATGAAGCAAGAAGGGTTGTATAATTGGCTGTACAACAACGGCGAGGCGGAAAAAACAAGCTGGTGGAAAAACGGGCACGACGGAAAGTACTGGGCTTCGTGGTGGGCGCCCGATATCGTTCCCGCGGCGGACGGCGGTTATTGGCTGTATACTTGCGCGGTAGACGGCGGACCGGATACAAAAAACGGCGGAACGGGTATTCCCGTAGGAACGGGCAGTTACACCCGCGCGGCGATCTTGCTGTTCCATTCCAACTCGCTCGAAAAGGAAAGTTTTTCGTTCAAAGGGGTGTTGATGCAGTCGAGCATTCCGTTTAAGGGCGCGGATGAAGACGTAAACGCGATCGATCCGCAGATCGTATACGATACCGAAGGCAACATGTACATGGCTTACGGGTCGTTCGGAACGGGCAATTACATTTTGGAATTAGACGCGAAAACGGGTTTGCGGAAAGATAAGAAAAACGAATGGCGCACGCACGATTATGTGCGCGATTCGGTAAGCGAAGCGACGAAGCTGTTCCGCAGCTTCGAAAACGAAAGCGCAAACGGCAAATCGATCGGCTGGTCGCACGAATATTACGGAACGAATATTTCGTACAACAATATGGAAGCGCCCGTGATCGCCCGTCACGACGGCGTAACGGTATTCGACGAAACGGGCGTGCGGAAAGACAGCGCGGGAAAAGAACTTACCGACAAGTCGTATTACTATTCCATGCACTCGTACGACGGACTTGCGGATTTCTATTCGATGTGGGGCGGCAGAAGCGAAAGCCCGCTGGGCGTGTATTTTTCCGCAAACGGAAAGATCGTAGCCAATTACGGGCTGGGCAAACCCAACACCACGGGCAATAAGTATATGGGGGCGTTCGGCTGGCAGGATAAGGGCAATACGGCGATCGATATCGTCGCGCCCGGTCATAACGATTTGATTACCCTATCCAACGGAACGCACATTGCGGCGTATATCACAAGAACGGATACTTACATGCAGCACGGCGTTACGCGCGACAGAGTTTTCTTAACGCAGACGCACCAATATTATTTAAACAGCTTAGGCGATATTTGCATCAATCCCAACCGTTACGGCGGGGAAGTAAACCGTTCGGTCGGGAAAGAGGAACTGCTGCATTACACCAAAGACAACACGTTTAAAATGGTGTCCTTTCAAAACGCGGCGATCGGCGAATCGGCGCAGAACACTTCCGTAAACGTAAAACTTACGGCGGATGACAAAGTGTTAAACGCAAGCGGTACGCAAATCGGCACGTATACCGTTTACGAACGGGAAGGCTACGGCGGCGGATACATTAAAATTACGTTTACCGACGTTTCTGCAACTCCTTGCAAAGAAACGGTATTTTACGGCGTGATACGCCCCGCTTGGTTAGACGATCAAAATAAATCGGGCTTTACGATCACCTGCATGGGGCAGACTACGGGCATGGCAATGTTTATGAACAACCTTTCCAATATCGGGGATTAAGAAGTTCGGGGTACGAAAAAAGGCGGCTTTCAAAAAGCCGCCTTTTTTCATGCCGCAGGTCGATGGTTGTTTGTAAACAAAATCCGTTTGTTGTAAATTATTATTTTATCGATAAGACGAACGGCGGTAAACGCAAAGCGTGTTTCCGTAAAATGATTCGTTGGAAAAGCGGCTTTCATTGCCGCTTGATCGATCATGAAAACAGCACACGCGTATTTCCGTAAAATGATAATACTTGCAAGAAAGCGGGTATAAGCAAAAATTTTTTTATAATATAAAGCGCCTTCGAAAAGTAATTTTCGAAGGCGCTTTGCATTGCAAAAATTTCGGCCGCGCCGCAAGCGGCTATGATTCATCGGGGGGGGGTGAGAATTTATTCGGCTTTACCGCTCTGCGAAAGGAGGAAGGGGATTTCCCCGTTTTCTGTTTAAAGATATTGGAAAAGTAAAACTCGTCCGAAAAAGCCAATCTGTCCGCAATATCTTTTACGGGCAAATCGGTGCGCACGAGCAGCGATTTTGCAAAATCGATTTTGCGCATTAAAACGTATTGATGCGCGCCCATCCCGTAAGTACGGGTAAATTCGCGGTAAAGGGTCGATTTGGAAATATGCAGTTTTTCCGCTACTTCGTTTATGTCGGGTTTGCGGTGTAAAAATTCGTCTAACAAACTTTTTATCGCGTATGCAAGGCTGGGTTTTTCTTTATGCGCCTGCATGCGCGTTTTTTCCGCAAGAGAAATTAACACTTGGTCTACAAGTTTTAATACGGAAAAGCAAATATTATCGTTATTGGGGAAATCCGCCGTAAGCCGCACAATTTCAAGCATCTGCTGTTCGCAGTCTACGTCGTGCACCACGGGCGTGCCTTTCAGCCCGATCCCGCTTAAATACGAGTCCATATAATCGCAAAAAAAGTTCGCCCAAATCAGTTCGAACGGATCTTCGGGCAGGGTATGGTAAAAATGGCGGCTTCCCGGTTCCAGCAAAAAGGCGTCGTGCGGGCGCAAGTCGTAATGAATGCCGTTATATTCCAGCGTGCCGTATCCGCGCGGAATGTATGCCAAAATGTAATGATCGCCGCAGTTACGCGAAATATAGTATTTTTCCGTAGGCGGAGTGATCCCCGCAACGTCGATGATAAAGGGGACGTCTTCGTTGGGAGCATATACGAAATGTCTGATTTCTTTGTCGATATCCCGCATAACGACGTTTTTGCCGCCGAGAAACGTAATGTGGGGCATAATGAAACAATTCCTCATGGAAACGATAGATTTCAGCATTGAAAAACGCCGATATGCTAAATTATAATACATATAAAGTGGAAAATCAACCCTTTGGAAAAATTTACAAACGGTTTGAAAGATAAAATTTTTCGCATTTTGCCGATTTTCGGCGAAGGCGAACGGAAAAGAGGAGGAATAACCATGAATAAAAAACTCATCGCCGCATTTTCGGTGCTGCAAATCGCCGCAATCGCGTTCGGAGCGGTCGGCTGCGGAGACGACGACCCCGCAAAGCGCGGCAAAGTTCAGCTTACCCTGCACGCCGTGATCAACGAAAACAACAAAGACGTTATGACGCAGTTGGTGCAAAAGTTTAACGAAACGAACGCGCGCTATACGGTAAAACTCGTTCCCAAAACCGCGGGGTATTCCGCGCAGCTGGGGGGAATGCTGAAAGGTTCCAATCCCCCTAACATCGTGCAGATAGACGACCGTTATTTTAAAGATTATATCAACGAAGGATATCTCACCTCGCTCGACGAGTATTTTACCGACAAAAAAGACGAAAACGGAACGGTAGTCCGCGCTGCCTCCACCCTCGATTTAACGGATATTTGGCAAAGCGCGGTCGATCGCTTGCGTTACGATCCGCAAACGGGCTATTCGGGCGGGAGCAATCCTCTTTACGGGCTGCCCGCGGGCGTTGCGCCTACCATGATGGCGTATAATGCCACCGCGTTAAAATCGGCGGGCGTCAACATTATTTCGGTGGAAGAAGCGGACGCAGCGCAACAGGGGTATCCCGCAAAAGGATATTTTACAACAAAAGACGACAAAAAGTATTTCAACAACCGCATTCCCATGAGTTGGGAAGAACTTGTCGAAATTTCCAAACTGTTTACCCGTTCTTATACAAGTTCTTCACCCACCACGTACGGCTTTTTTAACGAGTGGTGGTTCTCGCTCGGTTGGAGCGTGGGCGGCGACTGCCTCGAATGGGACGAATCGAAAAATCAATACGTAATGGCGCTCGGCGAAGAAACGCCCAACTACCTTGTAACGGGCGAGAATGGCGCGCAGGTAAACGGCACGTCGTACGCAGAAGGGGAAATTCTTTCTTATGCCGATAAGCATTACGTCGCGCAAGTGCTTGCGGGAAGTAAAACGGATGAGGCGGTAAATAAGTATAAACAAGATGAAGTTTTGTACGAGCTGCCCTCTATTCGCGATGCGTTTACGCTGTTTTTGCAAATGCCGCAAAGCAAAACGAACAAAGTAACGGACGAAAAATACGGGCTTGCCATTTCGCCCACGCCCACCATCATCGGCAATAAATCGAAAAAAGACCTGCTTACCTCGAACGAGGTCGCGTTCGTCGTAGATAATTACGATACGTACAATTACGGAAAGTCGATGTCGGCGCAGCGCAAAGAATGGGATCTTTGTCCCCTTTACCAGTACCGCGAATTCGATGCGCAGGGAAATTTAAAAGAGGTAAACGGCACGCAGATCAAGGGGAAAGAAGCGGGGCACCTCGGTTCGATCAGCTACGCCATTCCCGAAAAGTCCAAGAGCAAAGACGGCTCGTTCGAGTTTATCGAATTTATGGCGGGGCCGGAAGCGCAAAAAGCGTTAATGAAAACAAACTTTTATGTGCCCAATCAAAAGAGCATCGCTTACAGCGAAGAGTACATGAGTTTAACGGAAAACTACTTTCCCTCCAACAAGCAAGCCATTTTAACGATGACGGCTTGCGGTTCCGTGGGCGATTGGTCGTATCTGGAAGACGGCGAATGGGTGAACATTTGGGCGAAAGTGCTCAATTCGGACGTGCGCAACGGCAGCATGACGCTGAACCAATTTTTCGAGCACGAATGTATTGCGCAGACGAACGAAGCGTTAAAGGGGTACCGCGCAAAGAAGTACAACGGTTGAGGCAGGTATGAATGAATCGGTTGAAAAAATAAATTCCGCGCCCGAAGCGTTTGCGGCGGAAACGGGCGCGCCGAAGGGCGAGAAGAAGCGCTTTCACTGGGGCGCGAACGAGCGCCGTGCGCTTTACGGCGCCGTAACGGCGGCGATCCCGTTGATCGGGTATCTGCTGTTTAATCTCGTACCCCTCGTGATCGCGATCGTCACCATGTTCGTGGATATGGAAGGGTACGACTTCGGCTCGATGAGCTGGAACAACTTTGCAAATTTCGGCGAAGTGTTTTCCGACCCGCGCTTTTATAAGTCTATCGGGGTAAGTTTCACCTTTGTCGTGCCGCATATGCTGGGACTTTTGATTTCTCTTTTGCTCAGCGCGCTGATCGCGCAGAAACTACCCGCGCATAAGTTTTTTAAGGCAATTTACTTTGTGCCTTATATTTGTTCGAGCGTGGCTGTCTCGGTAATGTGGCGGTGGATTTTCGATCAGAATATCGGCATTTTAAACGATATCATCATGCGCATAACGGGCGGAGCGGAAGGTCCTAAATGGTTTACCGAAGCGGGAAGTTTTACCGCAATGCTGATTACCGTTATGGTATGGCAGGCGCCGGGGTACGGCATCGTTATGTTCGCGGCGGCGTTCACCAACGTGAATCCCGCCCTGTACGAGGCGGCGGAACTGGACGGCGCAAACGCCTTTCGCAAATTTACTTCGGTTACGCTGCCCGCAATTTCGCCCACCATTTTCTATTTGCTTATCGCGGGCTTGATCGCGGGATTGCAGACGTTCGATATCCCGCAGATTTTCGCAGGGGATTCGTGGACGGGCGCGGCAGGACCGGACGACGCGGCGCTTTCTACCGTGCTGTACATTTACCAAAAGGGATTGTTCAACAGCATGCCGATCGCTTCGGTAATGAGTATGGTGCTGTTCGTCGTTATTTTTACGGTAATGGTGATCAACTTTAAACTGTCGAATAAGTGGGTGAGTTATGACGTTTAAGCATGAACGTGCGGAAGCCGTCGAAACCGCAAAAAAAATCGACGGGGCGAAAGTTGCAAAAATCACGGGCAAAGTTTTAATTTATGCGGTGCTCATTTTATATGCGTTGTGGGTGATTTTCCCGTTCCTCGTGATTGTAATCACCTCTTTAACGCCGCAGACGGAGTTAGAGGGCAGTATTAAGTTCATATGGTTCCCCGAACAGATCAGTTTCGACGCATACCGCATTGTTTTAGTAGACGACATTTACGCCGAACTGCTTTACGGCGATAATATCAGCTCGGTACTGCACGGATTTTGGAATACGTTGTGGCAGGTTGTGCCTACCACGCTTGTCGGGTTGTTCGTTTCGGGACTAAGCGCGTATGCGTTTGCAAAAATTCCCTTCCGCGGTAAAAACGGATTGTTTCTGTGTTTGATCGCAACCATGATGATCCCCGGCGCGGCGCTAACCATGCCTTCGTATTTGTTTTACGACGCAATCGGTTGGACGAACAGCGTGCTCCCTTTGATGATTCCCGCATTGTTCGGGGGCGCGGGCATAACCTTCTTTCTGCGGCAGTTTTTTATGGGGCTGCCCAACGAACTTGTGGAAGCGGCGCGCATCGACGGGCTAAACGATTTTCGCATTTATCTGCAAATGATCGTTCCTCTTTCGGCGCCTGCGATGATTGCGCAAGGGGTGTTCATGTTTATCGGCGGATACAACAACTATCAGGGCGCGCTGCTGTATCTTGCAAACCTGCCCGAACTCGCGCCCTTGCAGTTGGCGCTCAGTTTGTTCCAAGGCGGATACGGCAATCCTGCGGTGCTGTGCGCCGCCGCGCTGATCGCGCTGTTGCCGTTGCTTATCATTTACTGCTTTTTGCAAAAGTACTTTACGCAGGGCATTTCGATGTCGGGATTAAAGGCGTAAATAATCGGATTTACAGGGATAGAAAATTTTTGCAATAAGCGAGAACCGAATAAACGGAATTTATAAAAGTGCATGAAACCCCATACGGCGATAAGTCGCTGTATAAAGCAACAATATAGGAACTTACCGCGGAAGAGGGGCGCAAGCGTGGAAGATTTGCAGAGGTAGCAACTGCCAAACCGCAACCCCATACGGCGATAAGTCGGTGTGCAAAGCAACAACATAGGAACTTACTGCGGCAGAGGATCGCAAGCGGGGAAGATTTGCAGGGATAGCAACTGCCAAACCGCAACCCCATACGGCGATAAGTCGCTGTATAAAGCAACAATATAGGAACTTACCGCGGCAAACGGCTGCGGTTGCAAAATACGGCGCAAGCCTAAGAACATTTATGATAAGGAGATTCACGGAATGAGAAAAAAGCTAATCGGAGCGGCGGGTTTACTTGCGGCGGGGATATTATCGTTCAGCGGGTGCGGGGCGCAAGCGGTCGCACTGCCGCACGATAACCAAATTCACCCCGAATACAACAACGCATACGTAAAAGAGTTATTTTACCGTAACGATTTGGGCACTGCGGCGCCCGATCCCTGCGTGATCCAGATCACCGACCCCGAAAGCACGGAATACGGCTACTATTATTTGTACGGTACGACGGATCCCAACAGCGGATTCCGCGCGTATCGCAACAAAGATTTAACGGGGGAATGGGAAGACGTTACGCCCATTAAAAACTTTCTTGCGTTCGAAGCGCAGGCGGGGCACTACGCGTACGGCAAAGGCGCGTTTTGGGCGCCCGAAGTAATTTACGACGGCATGGAAGAAAAATACTACATGTTCTATTCGGGCATGGTGGAAAAATTCCCTTCCATCGGGCAAGAACAGCATATGATCGCCGTTGCCGTTGCGGACGAGCCGTACGGCCCCTTTCAACCCGTAAACGCGACCCAAGCGGGCACGCTGTTCGACAACGACGAAATGTGCGAACTGATTGAAAAGGACGGGCTTTCTTCGGGCGTTACGCCGAGCGGCAAAAAGTTTTTCAACTGTATCGACGGCTCGCCCTACGTTGCGCCCGACGGCACGAAGTACCTTTATTTTTCGCACGAAGCGGTCGTTTACGGCGGCAAGTCGGAAATTTACGGCGTAGAAATGGAAACGTGGTCTAAGCCCGATCTTTCCACCCTTACCCGCCTTACCCGCTGCGAATACTATACGGTAGACGGCGAATGGCAAGATGCCGAGGGCAGCAACAAACCCTCGTACGAGTCGGGTAACGGCGTAAACGAAGGACCTTACATGTACCAAAAGCAGCAGGCGGACGGATCGTGGAAGTACTACCTTACTTTTTCGATCAACGGGTATATGGATAAATCTTATTCGGTGGTGCAGGCGGTAGGCGATACGCCGCTGGGTCCTTTCCGCAAGCTGACGGAAGAGGAAGGCGGACTTTTGGTAAGTACCGACTGGGAAAAATTCGATCACCTTTCAGGAACGGGGCACCACAGCTTTGTGCCCGTAGATAACGAGCTGTATATCGTATATCACGAGCACGTCAACCGCGAAATGGGCGGGCTGGGCGAACGCGACGTCGCCGTCGATAAAGTGGTGTTCACCAAAAACGGCAAGGGCGACGAAGTGCTTTACTGCAACGGACCTACGTGGTCGTTACAGCCGCGTATTTCCAAGTATTCGGGGGTGGAAAACGTTGCGCCCCAAGCGGAAGTAACCGTTTCGCAGGGAAAGAATGCAGAAGCGCTTTGCGACGGACTGCTTTCGATGTACACGAACAACACGTTCGTAAAAGAATTCGAAACGGAAAAAACGGCGACGATCACATTGAATTTTGCCGATTACCGCGAACTTTCCGCCGTTATGGTTTACAACAGCAAGACGTTCGAAAAATCCTTCCTTTCCGTTAAACGGATCGAGTTGGACTGCCAAGACGCAGAGGGCGCGCAAGGGGTTGCGGTGATCGAAGATTTGGCGTTCGATTGGGATTTTTACAAAATGGCTTCTGTAAACGCCATGCGCCCGGGTGGAAGCGCGGTTGCGGTGTTCCGTCCGCTGCTGTGCAAACAGATCCGCATAACGGTGGAAGTTCCCGAAGAGCGCCCCGAAGATCTTGCCATTATGGACGAAGACGGTTACATTTTGAAGCAGTCGGCGGTTGCGATTTCCGAAATCGTCGTATTGGGCAAGTAAGCGAATAAGGAGGAAAAGAGATGAAAAAGAAAAGAGCCGCGCTCGGCGGCATCGGCGTGTTGGCAGTTCTGTGCATGGGCGGCGGCGCGTTGGCGGCTTGCGGAAAGGGGCTTTCCGAGTTTCCGCCCTACGATTACGATTATAACACGCCCGCCAAAGACTTCGGCGACGGCATTGCGATCGACGGCAAATTAGAAGAATCGGTTTGGAGCGGTCAGCGCAAATTTACCTCGCGCGATATAAAGGGGTACGGGGTGAACTTTAGCATGACTTCGTACTTCGGCGAAAAGGGCGCTTACTTTGCGTTCGACGTAGACGCGCCCGCCGTAGCGTACAATCCCGACCGCGACATGTACAACAACGCGGGCGTAGAAGTGCGTATCGGCTCGCCCGAAAAACTTTCCATGACGTACGAGATCGGGTTGTATGCGGGCGGAAACAAGGTAATGCGCAAATACAATCCCGCGGGCGGAAACAGCGGCTACACCGATTATATTTATCAAATCGACAGCGCGGTGCAAACGAAAGGGGAAATAAACACTTCCGCATGCAAGGGGTATACCGTCGAACTGTATTTGCCGTATAACCTGTTCAATGCGGATAACTCGTATACGAAGCCCGATCATCTTTTGGCTGCGCCCGCGATCATACATTCTTCCAACTCGTCGCTGAATATCGGCAGAGATTTTTATTACGATATCGGCGGGGAAGAGTTGGGGCTTTCTTGGGCGCCCGCTTCTTCCGACTGGCTGCATTATGCAAGCGACGGGCTTGTTTGCAACGACGCAACTTTGATTTCTTCCGAAGGGGGCGCGCTGAACGGAAAAGATTATATTTTATACGGCGATACCTACGTATTGGGCATTTTGCCGAACGAGGGATATTATTGCGCTTCTCTCCGCGCCAACGGAAAAGACGTAACGGACGAAATCGTTTATACGGGCGGAAAGGCGCAGTACAAGGTAAAAACCACCGCGCAGGACATGAAGTTCGAAGCGCAGTTTGCGCCTCTTCCCCAAACAAAGCACACCCTTTCGGGCGTCGTTAGCGTGGAAGGGGGCGATGTTTCCAAGGCAAAGCTGTATGCGTGCTATTCGGGCGCGGTAACGGAAATTCCCGTCGGCGAGAACGGCGCGTTTTCCGCTTCGCTGCCCGAGGGCGAATACACGCTGCTGTGCGAAGGGGCGGGCTTCCTTACCGTATCCGAAAAGGTCGTGCTGAACGCCGATGCGCAGCGCAATGTTTCCCTTGTAAAATTGTTCCTCGGTGCAAGCGAGGTGATCGGTTCCGCTTCCGAAGATTCTTCGTGGGATTTCTCGCGCTTGGGCGAGGGAATCGCGGTATGCAAAGACAACGGTTGGCTGGTTTCCGCCAACCATACTACGTTGTACGGCGAAAAGATGTTCGTTTCGGCGGATATCGTTATGAACGCTTTGGGCGGCGGCGATCCCCGCACGGGATTCCGCTTTGTCGATAAAACGGGGAAGGGATACTTTGTATCGCTGCACGCCTTTTACAACAAATCCGCGCCCGAATACAGGGTGCAGATTATCGCGCTCAATCAAAGCGGCGTGCCCGATAACGGCTGGCTTTCCGAAGTCGCGCTGATCGGCGATCACTTCCACGCCCCCGCAACGGGCGGCGGACTGCCGTTTGCGGTGCTGTACGACAACGGAAAGATCACCGCTTGGGTAAACGGCGAAAAAATCGTAAACGAATATCAAAGCGATATCGCTATCGGGGCGGATAAAAAGGTCGTTCCCGCGCTTACCGCGTGCGGCGGCGGAACGTACCGCAATCTCGAATTCGCAACCGAAGCGTTCGAAAACGGGTATCCCGTTCATATCGCTTCGGAAGGAAGAGGAACGGTTTCCTGCGATAAACAGACGTATCAAGCGGGCGATACGCTCACTTTTACCGTGATTCCCAAACAGGGTTACGCGGTGCAGGCGCTTACCGTAAACGGCGAAGATAAACTAAGCGAATTAAACGGCGGCACGCTTACCGTTGCGGCGGGCAGCCGCACGGCGATCGCGGTGTTCGTAACGTTTGCCGAGATCACCGAACAAAACGGCGTGCTTTCGGGCGCGGTCACGTTAAACGGCGAAGCGTTTGCACAGGAAACAGTCATCACGCTTACCAACGTCGCTACGGGCGCTTCGGCGGAAGTAACGGCAACGGACGGTACGTACGCCTTCCCTTCGCTTCCCGCGGGGATCTACGACCTTACGGCGGAAGCGGACGGCGGATACGCGTATTCCGCGCGCGTTACGATTGCGGGTAGCACGCAGCATACGATCGCGCTGAAACGCGTTTCCATGGCGGAAAAATACGGCGCAAGCGGCGACGTCGATCATTTCGACATCGAAAAGATAGAAGAGGGCAAAGCTGTTTATACGGCAAACGCAAGCGCGGGCGAATCGCATCTCCGCTTTGAAAAACTGCACGTAAAAGGCTCGCAGGATTTTTATATCGAAAGCGTTATGCGCCTGCAAAGCGGCTTTATCTTAAACGCAGACGGCGGCAACCGTCAAGGGTACAGCATTTACACGGCATCGGGCGGCGAAGTTCACCTTACCGTAGGCAGATGGGGCGCGGGCGACAGTTGGAGCCTTATGATGAACAACTGGGGCGACGTCGATAAAAAAGTTGCGTTAAGCGCGGCGCAGGCTGCCGCTTACGAAAGCGCAAACGGGCTTAAAATCGCGGCGGCGCGCATCGACGGAACGCTTTACCTCTTCGCCGAAGAAAACGGCGCAATGAAGCAGATCGTCTCTTCCGCATGGAGCGCGGGGGCTTCGGCAGACTTGTTCTTAGGTTTGGGCGTTTGGTACCAAAACCAAAGCGCGGAATTTAACGGGCTTAATTGGAAGATTGCAGACGGCGTCCCCGTAGACGTTGCGATCACGCAAGGGGATCACGGAACGCTTACGGTTTCACCTCATCCCGTAATGGGGGCAAGCGCGGTGATTACCGTTACGCCCGACGAAGGGTATACCATCGGCGCGCTTACGGTAAACGGCGTTACGCAAACGGAATTTGTAAAAGAGGACGGCAGCTACCGTATTACGCTCGAAAATTACTTGTCCAAACAGTTGAACGTTTCCGTTACCTTCGAAGTAGAGGCGGATCTTAACGTAACGTTGTTGTTAGACGGCGTGCCCGACGGCGTAACCGTTTCCCTTCACGGGGTGGAAACGTATCCCGCGGTTGCGGTAAGCGGCGGAAAGGCAGTGTTTGCAAACGTGAAAAAGGGAACCTATACCGTTAAGGCGGAAGGCTATCGCGATGTTTCCGTCACCCTTACGCAAAACGGCGAAACGGAAGTGGAACTGCGCAAGATCACCGCGGCGGAAAAATACGAAGCGGCGGGCGATATCGATCGCTACGCGCTGGAAGAAGCGAACGGAAAGTTAAACGTTACCTACACGGGCACGGGCGGTTCGGGTGATAATTCGTACGGCGTTACGCTGGGCGCGTATGCGGTTGGCGCAAACGAAGACGTTTACGTTTCTACCATAATCCGCGAGCAGGCTTCGTTCGGCGGCAATTATATAAGCAATCTGCGCTACGGTTTGATCTTCCAAGGCGCGGGCAGAAGTTTGAACTTCGACCTCGGTTGCTGGGGTTCGTACAACGCTTCCCTTGTAGATTGGGGCGTCGTGAATCAAGACACACAGTTGGAACAATCGATGATCGATGCGTATAAGAGCGCGGCGGGATTAAAAATTGCGGCTGCGCGCATCAACGGAAAGTTCTATTTGTATATGGGCACGGGCAGCGACATGAAGTTGATGGCGCAGGGCGAACACGCCGCATTATCCCGTGCGGAAATGAGCGTCGGCGTAATGACGTGGTGGCAGGCGAGCGGCGCGGAATATCAAGACTTTGTTTGTAAAAAGGGCGCGCAAATTCCCGAACTGGAAATCACCGCTTCGGCGGTAGGGCACGGAACGGTAACGGCGACGCAGAACGTAAAACCGGGCGGCGACATTACCGTAACGGTAACGCCCGATCGCGGCGCGACGGAATACGTTTGCTCTTCTTTGACGGTAAACGGAACGGAAAAAATTTCCGATTGCACCAAAAATGCGGACGGAACGCTTACCTTAAATCTTCCTGCTTGGCTAAGTACCTTAAAGGTGCAAATCGTTGCGACCTTTATCGAGCGGAGCGAATTTTCGGTTTCGCTGAACGTACTGCTTCACCGTTTGGGTGTGGGAACGGATAACCTTTCGGCGCTTCCCGACGGTACGGAAGTTACGTTAAGCGGTCCTAAAACGTACACGGCGGCGATACAAGACGGCAGCGTTTCTTTTGCAAGCGTACAAAAAGGAACGTATACCGTATCGGCGGACGTCGAGGGGTATAACGGATATCCGTTAAACGTAACGGGCGCGCTTACAAATACGCAAGTGAAACTCGAATATAATTTGATCGAAAGCGGATCCCGCACAGATCTTTCGGGGATGAACGACGGAACCATCCGTTTGAATCTTGCGCAAACGAATGGCGCGCACGATCGGTTAAAGTTCACGCAGGGCGTTGCCGCAAACGAAAACTTTATGGTAACCGCAGTGTTTCAAAACGTGCTAACGGCTTCCCCCAGCGGATTGCGTTTGGGCTTCTTTGCAGGCACGGGCGGCTGCGGCGTAGAGTGGGGCGGCATGAGCGCGGCGAGCGAGTCGGTCGATTTCCACTTAATGTTCGAAACGTGGAACGGAAACGCAATGTCTATGACGTGGCAGGGAACGCAGCTTTCGGTAAGTTTAACCGAAAGCGAGTGCGCCGCGTTGCAGGGAAGCGCGGGCTTGCGGTTGGGCATTGCGCGGGTAGACGGCGCGTACTGGCTGCTTAAAGAGGAAAACGGCGGGTTAAGGGCAATGCAAAAACTCACCGTAGACGGCTCTGCGTTAATGACGGGCGCGGTAAGCGTAGGGTTCTATTCGAACGAGGGCAACCAAACGGAAAGCGCGGTAAAACTCGAAGGCTTGCAGTATGCAACGGGCGCTTCCGTCGATCTTACGCAAGAAATCGCGTTTGCAAATACGCAGTGCGGCGGGGTGTATTTGGTCACGGACGATACGCTGGCATGGAAAACGCAATGGGGCAGCGTGGCGCAACACCAAGTAAACGGCGATTTCACCAAGTACCAATCGGAACGCAAAATTACGTGGAATACGGATGCAAAAGAAAACGTTTACTTCGTCGACGGAATTTCAAGGCTTACCCTCGATTATACGTTAAAGGCGGATATCCCTTCGGGCAAACGGATTACCGCGTTTGTCATTTGGGACGGCAGCACGTCGCCCGCTCCGTTTGTAGTAACGCTCGCTCATGAATCCGACGGCACGTATTTGATTCAGCTGATCCGCCATTGGAGCTGGGACGGCGCGCAATCGTATACGCTGACGGAAGCGCAAATCGCAAAATTAAAGGGCGAAGGGCTTGCCCTTAGAATCGTGCGCGATCAATTAAAAGTGGTGGTATTCGATAATTCGGGCGCGGAAGCGCAATGGCTGTGCGAACGCACGTACGAAGCCGAATCTGTAATGGCGGCAATGGGCGTGGGCGTATCGGGCAGCGCGGCGGAATTTACGGGAATCACCGTAACGGAAGGCTGCCCTTGGGATACGTAATAAGCGGAAGAATACCGCAAAGGATAAAAAGATGAAAAAAATAATTTTAACGGTTGCGGCTTCGCTTGCAGTGGCGGGTTCGGCGCTTTGCGCGCCGGCGCCGCTTGCGGCGGGCGCGGAGGAGCAGATGAAGCAGGCGGACGTATGGATCGTCGCGGGGCAAAGCAACGCCGCAGGTTGGAGCAATTTAACGCGAAAGGGGATCGAAGGCAGCCATTACACTTCGTATCATTACGAGGAAGAGTTGAACGAAATAGACCCCCGCAACGGGTCGGGTTATAACAACGTGCTCTATTACGGCAGCGGATTAGATCAACGCGCCGATCGGGAGCTGCCCGAAATGAGTTTGACTTCCGTCGCCATGAAAACGCCTTTACAGGCGGGCACGTCGGGGCATATCGGTCCCGAATTGGGCATGGCGAACGCGCTTTCTTCCCGCTATACGCCCGATTCTCCCGCGGTGATCATCAAATATGCGGTGGGCGGCACCTACTTGGGCGATTTTAAAGGCGATGGACAGCAGACCAAAGATTACGGAAACTGGGCTTCCCCTTCCATGACGGCGCAAGCGCCCGCGGGAACGAACTTTCACAAAAATAACGGATTGCTGTACACCCGTTTATTGCAAACGGTAACAAACGGCTTTGCGGCGTTAAAAGCGCAACGTTACGCGCCCTCGGTAAAGGGATATATCTGGATGCAGGGGGAAGCGGACGCAGGCACCTCATCGCTCGCAAACGCGTATCAAAAAAATCTCGAACTGTTTATCGGCGATCTGCGCAAAGACGTTGCCGAAATCGCAAAAGACGACAGCGCGAAAACCCGCCCGTTCGTAATCGGCAAAATCAATTCCACGGGCTTATACGGCAATTTCGTTTCCGTGGTGCGGGCGGCGGAAGACGCGGTCTGCGAAAAACTTCCCAACGTGTTCACCGTCGATACGAATAAGTACGATATCGTAAAAGACGGCGTTGTGGTCGGTTCCGATCAATGGCACTTCAACGCGGCGGATATGTACGATTTGGGAAAGCGGTTTGCCGCTTGCGCGCTTGAAAACGTTGCAAAATACACCTATTCGGTTACGGCGGGCGCGGGCGGAAGCGTTGCAAAGCGCACCTACCTTTCCGACGGCGAGGCGGTAACGGTGGGCTATACGGCAGAACGTGGCAAAAAACTTTCCGCCGTAAAATTAAACGGAGAAGACGTAACGCAAAGCTGTTTGCAAAACGGCAAAATTTCGTTTACGCCCAATGCTCAAACGGCGGCGTTCAACACGGTGGAATTGCTGTTTGCAGACGCGGCGGCTTATCGCATTACGGTAAATTTGGGCGCGGGCGGCAAGATCAACCGTTCCATATCCGGCTCGCGCGTGTACGAAGGGGACGAGATTGTGATCGAAACGCTTCCCGCCGATGGGTACGAAACGGAAAGCGTGATCTTTAACGGCGCGGCGGTTTCCCCGCGGGAAGACGGAAAGTATACGGTTGTTGTGGGAGCGGCGGATTGTACCCTTTCGGTAACGTTTAAAAAGACGGAGCAGGCAAACGATCCTATGCCCGAAGAAAGCGGATTAAGCGGCGGCGCGATTGCGGGAATCGTGATCGGTTCGGTTGCAGGCGCAGGCGCGATCGCTGCGGGCGGGGCGCTGTTGGCGATAAAAGCGAAAAAGCGCAAATAAGCGTTTTCGGCAAAAAGGGCGGTTGGGGGCGTACCCGACCGCCTGTTTCCGAAACATTACAATTTTCACATAAAATGACATGTTTTCATTGGAAATGTGATAATAAAATACATTTCTTTTTGGGAATAAGATTCGGTTTACAAATACGTTAAAATATTGTAGTATATCGAAAGTTATCGGTAAGGAGTTATTACTATGTTCCCCAATCAAGGCGAGTGGACGCGTACCCAAAATATCGGCATGCTTCCCCAACACTGCTACTTTATCCCTTTCGACTGTTCCGATCCCGTTCAAAACGACAGAAGCAAATCATCCCGTTTTCAATCTTTAAACGGCGAATGGGCGTTCCGCGCGCACGCGCGCATGGAAACCTGCGAACTGCACGAAGAACTTTTAGACCGCATTCCCGTACCCGCCTGCGTGCAGCTGCACGGGTACGATCATATTCAATATACCAATCACCGTTATCCCTTTCCTTACGATCCGCCTTTTATCCGCAAAGATATTCCCGCGTTTCATTACCGCACCTCTTTCCGTTTAAAAGGGGAGAACGCGCGGCTGGTGTTCGAGGGGGTGGACGCGGCGTTTTACGCGTTCGTAAACGGAAAGCCGCTCGGATACACGCAGATCACGCACAAGACGACGGAATTCGATCTGCGCGGCATTGCGCAAGCGGGCGAAGAAAACGTGCTCGACGTGATCGTGTTAAAGTGGTGCGCAAGTTCGTATTTGGAAGATCAAGATAAATGGCGGTTCAGCGGCATTATCCGCGACGTGTATTTGCTTTACCGCGATACCGATTGCGTGGAAGATTATAAAGTCGTCACCCGCATAAAGGGCGCATCGGCGGAAGTCGCGTTTACTTTGCTTGGCGGCAAACGTTGTTCCGTTTTGTTCGAAGGGGAAGAAAAACGGGTAAGCGCAGGGGAAACGGCAACGTTCTTCGTGCGCGAGCCCCGCCTTTGGAGCGCGGAATGCCCCCGTTTGTACCCGCTTACCGTTCGCTGCGGAAACGAAGTCATTTACGAACGGGTAGGCATCCGCACGACGGAAATCAAAAACGGTACATATCTGTTCAACGGAAAGCCCGTTAAACTTTTGGGGGTGAACCGTCACGAATTTCATCATAAAACGGGCGCGGCGATCACCGTTGCCGACATGAAGCGCGATTTGGAACTGATGAAAAAGCTGCACGTGAACGCGATCCGCACGTCGCACTATCCCGACGCGCCCGAATTTTATCGCCTGTGCGACGAGTACGGGTTTTACGTAATGGACGAAGCGGATATAGAAGCGCACGGCGTTACGGGCATAGACGGCGATTACGATATTTCCAAATACAACACGCTGGCGGAAGATCCCCTTTACGAAAGCGCGATTAAAGAGCGCGTGCTTACCGCTTACGAGCGGGATAAAAACAGACCGTGCGTGATCATGTGGTCGTTGGGCAACGAATCGGGCTTCGGCGAAAATTTTATGAAAGCGGCGTACGCGTTAAAAGCAAAAGACGATCGACCCGTTCATTACGAAAACCACGTAAACATTGCGGGTACGGACTTGTATTACGGCGACGCGATCGATATCGTAAGCAGAATGTATTACCCCGTCGATTGGATGCTGAACGAATTTTTGCAAGACGCGCGGGAAAACCGCCCGCTTGTGCTGTGCGAATACTGCCATGCCATGGGCAACGGTCCGGGCGATTTAAAAGATTATTGGGAAGCGATGCGCTCTTCCGATCGCTTTGCGGGCGGCTTTATTTGGGAATGGGCGGATCACGGTATTTTACAGAACGGGAATTATTATTACGGCGGCGACTTCGGCGAAGCGTTGCACGACGGCAATTTTTGCATCGACGGGATCGTAACGCCCGATCGCGGTTTCAAGTCGGGCACGGAAGAAATGCGCGCCGTGTATCAGCCCGCGGAATTTACCTATGCAGAGGGCAAACTTACGCTGTTCAACCGTTATTTCTTTCGAAACATGACGGGGAATTTGATCGTTACGGTAAAAGAAAACGGAAAAGAGCGCTCGCGCGCGCAAATCAAACTCGACCTTGCGCCTCGCACCGCGCAGACGTTCGAAATACAGCTTCCCGCCCAAGGGTTTGCGGGGCTGTACCTTACGGTGCAAGAAGACAGCGGCATTTGTTCCGAAGGATTTTTTGAACTTCTTCCCTACGCGCACGGCGCGCCGCTGCCCGCCCTTGCGGGAAGCTGGCAAACGCTTTCGGATGGGTGCGTCTATTCCGCAAACGGCGTTTCCGTAAAGATAGACGCGCTTACGGGCGATCTGCTTTCGCTGCAAAAAAACGGAAAAGAGTATTTGAAAGAGCACCTTTCCGTTTCCGTCATGCGCGCGCCCGTCGATAACGAAATGCAGATAAAGGGGTATTTAGAACGGATCGGCGTGTACGATTCCGCCCCGCGCGCTTGTTCGATCAAGGCGGAAAAAGACGGCATAAGCGTTACGGGCAAAATGCTTGCCGATTGCCGCAGAAGCATTCTCGATTACATGCTGTTTTATGCGGTTACAGAACAAGGGCTTTCGGTGCGTTTTTCCTATCGCATTCCCGATTACGTACTGCGCCTGCCTTGCGTCGGCTTGCGCTTTGCGATCGACTGTAACGAGATCGAGTATCTTGCGTACGGCGCGCGGGAAACGTATTGCGATATGAAGCTGTGCGAAAAAGACGTGTTCCGCGCCGCAATCGAAAAGGAATATTTCCGTTACGTAAAGCCGCAGGAAAGCGGAAATCATACGGGCGCAGAATACCTGCGTTTACTTGGCTGTATGAACATCGCGTGCGATAAGCAATTCGATTTTTCGGTAATTCCCTATTCGGCGCAGGCGTTAAAAAGCGCAATGCACGACTTCGAGTTGCCGCGCACGGGCTTGGCGTATGCCTTTATCGGCACGCAGGAAGGGGTAGGCTCCAACGCGTGCGGACCCGACCTTGCCGCAGAATACCGCGTTCCCAAAGAAGGAACGTTTGAATTTACATTTCAATTTGATAAGGAGCAGTAAATGGAACTTAAAGATTTAACGTTAGACGAAAAGCTGACGCTTTTAACGGGAAAAGATTGCTGGCATATCGACGGCTTAAACGGAAAGCTGCCCGAAATTTCCATGTCGGACGGACCTCACGGCATGCGCACGATGACGAAAGATTGGCAAACGCTTCCCGCAACGGCGTTTCCCACGTTAAGCGCGGTCGGCTCTACCTGGAACGAAGAGCTCGCGCGGGAAATGGGCGAACTGATCGCGGAAGAGGCGATCGAACGCAACGTCGATATACTGCTTGCGCCGGGGGTGAATATCAAGCGCACCCCCTTATGCGGGCGCAACTTCGAATATTTTTCCGAAGATCCCTGCCTTGCGGGCGAGTTGGGCAAGGCGTATATCGAAGGGGTGCAGGCAAAGGGGATCGGCACGTCGCTCAAACACTTTGCGGCGAATAACCGCGAATATGATAGACTGTATCAATCGAGCGAGGTAGACGAACGTACCCTGCGCGAAATATACTTTCCCGCATTCGAACGCGCCCTGCAAGCGGATCCGTGGACGGTAATGTGTTCGTATAACCTCGTAAACGGCGTTTACGCTTCCGAACACAAAAAGCTGCTGAACGATATCCTGCGCGGGCAGTTCGGGTTTAAGGGGCTTATCGTTTCCGATTGGGAAGCGGTGGTAAACCGCGCAAAGGCGTTAAAGGCCTCGCTCGATTTGCAAATGCCCGATAACGCGCAGTCGTTTACCGTTTTAAAAGAAGCGTACGCGCGCGGATATATTACCGACGAAGAAATCGACGCTTCCGTTTCGCGTATTCTCGACTTAATAAATAAAACGCAGGCGAACAAGCGGAAGCGTGTCGTTACCCACACCAAAGAAGAGCGGCATGCGGCGGCGGTGAAAATTGCGGCGGAAGGGGCTGTGCTGTTGAAAAACGAAAACGGCGTTTTGCCGTTTAAGAGCGGCGAACGCGTTTACGTGGGCGGCAAGTATGCCGAACAAGGCGTACTCGGCGGGGGCGGCTCTTCGTACGTAACGTGCGAATACAAGCGCAAAAATCTTTCCGATTTAATCATGGAAGAAAATCCTGCCGTAACGGCGGAATATCATCAAGGGTATTTCTGCGACGAGGGCGCGCGGCACGGATTTTACAACGTGCGCAAATCGATCGCGCTTGCCGAACAGGCGGATAAAGCGGTGGTCGTTGTGGGCTTCGACGAACATACCGACTGCGAGGGAACGGATCGGACTACGTTAAAACTTTCCCCCATTGCGGTAGATTTTATTTTAAAAATCGCGCGGGCGAATCCCCGCACCGTCGTGGTCGTATACGGCGGCAGCGCGGTGGATATGAGCGATTGGATCGGCGAAGTTTCCGCCGTGTTATACGTCAATTTCAACGGCGAGGGCGGCAACGAGGCGATCGCAAAACTGCTTACGGGCAGCGAAAATCCTTCGGGAAAGCTGCAAGAAACGTTTCCTCTTTGTTTGGAAGATACGCCCACCCAAAGCGAACGGGGCGACGGTTATTCCGATCGGTATTTCGAGCGGATCTTCGTCGGCTACCGCTATTACGATAACGAGGGGGCGGAAGTGCTGTTTCCGTTCGGGCACGGACTTTCTTATTCCTCGTTCGAATATGGCAATTTAAACGTGCAAGAGAAAAACGGGCAATACGCGTTGTCGTTTACCGTTAAAAACACCTCCGCCGTAGACGGAAAAGAAATTTGGCAGGTGTATACGGGGGCGAAGCGCTCGCTCGTCGAACGTCCGCCGCGCGAGTTAAAGGCATTCGGCAAGGTGTTTTTAAAGGCGGGCGAACAAAAAACGATTGCGGTAACGCTTACTTTGCGCGATTTTGCCTATTGGAGCACGGCGATAGACGGCTGGCGCACGGAAAACGGGAAATATACGGTATCCGTCGGCGGGTCGTCGCGCGATCTTCCGCTGCGTAAAGAGATTTCTATTTGCCTTCCCCAAGACGAACAGCCCTCTCAGCGTGATCAAGCATGAAATTATTTAATAAGGAAAAATATATGAAACAGTTTTTAAGAACAGAATATCCCCGTCCGCAGTTTCGGCGGGAAAAATGGCAAACGCTAAACGGCGAATGGGAATTCGCGTTCGACGATAAGAACGAGGGCTTGCATGCGGGCTGGGACGAGGGCAAAACTGCGTTTCCGAAAAAGATAAACGTGCCGTTTACCTATCAGTATCCCGCAAGCGGGATCGGCGACGAAAGCGATCATGCGATCGTTTGGTATCGCCGCACGTTCCGCGCCGAACACAAAGGCATGCGCGCGCTTTTGTGCTTTAACGGCTGCGACTACGTAACGGACGTATGGCTGAACGGAAAGCACATAATTACCCATACGGGCGCGTACGCTCCTTTTTCGGCGGACGTTACCGATTTTTTGGCGGACGAGGAAAACGTAATTACGGTGCGCTGTTACGACCCGTTAGACCGTTCTATCCCCCGCGGCAAACAGAGCTGGACGGGCGAACGCTTTGCTTGTTTCTACGTGCCCAACACGGGTATTTGGCAAAGCGTTTGGCTGGAATATTTCGGGGAAGATTGCGTGCGTTCTTTCCATTTAACGCCCGATTTTGACGAAACCGCTATTTCGGGCGAACTGACAACGCTGCGCTCGCGTGCGGACGAAGCGGAATTTTCCGTTTCCATCGGCGGCAAACACGTAAAAACGGTGCGTTTTTCGTTGGAAGGGGCGCGCACGCCTTATTGCATTTCGCTGAAAAACACCTTTGCCTGCGAATATTATTGGACGTTGAAACAACCCAACTTATTCGATTTGCAAGTAACCCTTTACGTAAAGGGAACGCCCGTCGATCGGGCGTATACCCGTTACGGCATGCGCAAAATTTCTACCGACGGCAAGGGGAATATTCTGTTAAACGGAAAACCGCTTTACCAAAAACTGATTCTCGATCAAGGATATTGGGAAGAAAGCGGGGCAACGCCGCCCTCCGCGCAGGCGCTGAAAGAGGATATTTTGCTTGCAAAGCAAATGGGCTTTAACGGCGCGCGCAAGCATCAAAAGTTGGAAGATCCTTATTTTTACTACTATGCGGACGAGCTGGGCTTTCTTACTTGGTGCGAAATGCCCTCCGGTTACTGCTACAACGAGGACGAAGTCGCCGCGGTTTCGCGCGAATGGCAAGAAATCGTTTCCGTCGCCCGCAATTTTACAAGCGTCGTTTGCTACGTGCCTTTAAACGAAAGCTGGGGTGTGGGCGATATCGTAACGGATAAAAAGCAGCAGGATTTTGCGCGGGCAATGTATTATCTTACCCGTTCGCTCGATCAAAGCAGATTGGTAAGCACCAACGACGGTTGGGAAAACCTTTCCGAAACGGATATCGTTTCCATTCACGACTACGCGTTCGACAGTGCGCAGTTTGCGGAAAAATATCAAAAAGAAAAGTTAAGCGAAATTTATCCGCAGGGCAGAAGGCTGTTTGCGTTCGGCTCTCAATATTGCGGGCAGCCCTATCTAATGACGGAGTTCGGCGGCATTGCAATGCAAAGCGCGCAAAAGGGCGACGCTTGGGGGTATAATTCGGGCGCAAAAGACGAAGCGGAATTTTTGGCGCGGTACGAAGATCTGATCAACGGCATTTACGCTTGCGGCTTTCAAGGGTTCTGCTATACGCAGCTAACCGACGTACAGCAAGAAGTAAACGGGCTTTTATACGTAGACCGCTCGCCTAAATTCGATATGAAGCGGTTAAAGCGCATTTTAGACAGCAAGTATTGCGATTAAAATTTATAAGTTATTACATACAAAGAACCCCCTCGGAAGAAGTCCGAGGGGGTGCGCATATATTTGAAATTGAACCCGTTCAGTAATCGACCATATGCCGAAATATACGGTAAGGATAATTTTCCCATCGACAAAGCGATGACGAACCCATTTTAACTTCGTTTGCCGATTCTTTTAATTTTTCCGCAAATTATTCCGTTTCCAAGGTCGGCCTTTTTTAAGCCAGCCGTTTTTTTCCCAATACTCGTTATCAAGCCCTGCGTTGCCGCTTTTGCGTACTTTCTTTTGGATCATGCGGCATATATAAAACTTAACTTTGGTATTAACCGTTGTGCGCGCGGGCTTTATGTAATTGATTTTGGCAAATCGAACGGCAAGTTTATCCATCTGTCCGGTCAGTTTTTTGCGCTTTGGTTCTGTCAGTTTATTCCATACGATATCGTTCATCAACGCGCCGCTGAATGTTCCGATTTTCGAAATTCCCCACCAAGACAAGCTGTTTTTTATCTCTTTTGCGGTCGATTTTGCCCCTGCGCCGATACATTGCGTAATGATCACGGCGCGCTTGCCGAACAGTTCGGGAGCGGGGCGGTGGGGCATCCACCGATAGCCGAAATGGTCTAACAACGCTTTCATTGCGCCCGTCGCGCCCATTACGTATGCGGGCGATGTGAAAACGATTAAATCGGCTTTCAGAAGGGATTTTTCGATTGCATGGATATAAATAAAATCTTTACAGGCGTTTTCGCCTTTTATAAAACAACTCGTACAGCCCGCGCAAAAAGAGGGGCAGTCTTTGGGTAAGTAGTATTCGGTGATTTCCGCAGACGGAAATCTTTGCAAAAAAATACTCTTTAATTTGTAGGTCACGCCGTGTTTTTCCGTGCCGTTGATTACCGTTATTTTCAAATTTGTTCTCCTTTGAAAGATCGTTTTAAACCGTTACACGATAAATGCCCCGCAATCATAAAGCAAGGTATCTGTAAAGGGAAGGGCGAACCGTATGCGCGCAAAAACATATGCGCGGGCGCCAATACGGCTGCAAAATACGCCCGAATGCGTAATTTGCCATATGCGTTTTTGTGCAAGTTGTGCGGCAGACGGCAATCAAACGAAAAGCGTTTGATATTCGTTTGTGTGCGCGCCTGTAAGCACGTCGTATAAATCGTTTGCGCGTACGTCGCAAAGGAAGCATTCGAGCGCTTCTTTTTTCAATGCGGAAGCGTCGCTTTTGCGCACGATCAAAGGGAAAGCTCCCGTTTGCAAGTCGGAAAAAATTGCTTCCGCGCTTTCTTTTTTTACGGCAAGCACGTTTAAATACAGCGGGGAAGATAAAAAGTTTTTTACCTCTTTTTCGCGTATTTTTAAAAGGTTTGCGCACACAATGCGCTTTAAGCGGGAAAGGGTATACCGTTTGGTAACGATTTTCGAAAGCATGGCGGAATATTCGGGCGTACTTTTGCAAAACGCTTTCAGCCTGTTTTCCAATCCTTCCGTGCAGTCGGGAACGCGCGCAAGCTCTTCTGCGGCGGTTGCGGCAAGCGCGCTCATCGCGGCAAGTTCGAAAGCGCGCGGGGGAAGAATTGCTTGTATGTCCGCAAAAACGGAGGGGGGCAAATTGCTCTTTAACGCTTTTTTCGCTTTCCGCGTTCTTTCCCGCAGGCAAGCGCGCAGGGCGGTCGCGGAAGAAAAGTTTTCATACGGGCGGGGGTCGAGATATCCTCCTCCCCGTCTTATAAGGGGAACGGGGTCGATATTGCTGCCCGAAGCAAGCAGGGCGCGGCAGTATTCCACCCCTAAAATATTGTTGGGCGCGGTAAAAAGCGCTTCGTCGATATCGCCGTTTAGCGCAAGCACCGTTTGCGTGCGCGCCTTTGCGTACGATAATCCTTCTTTTAAGTTTTCTTTAAAAGCCGCTTTAAACTGTTTGTCTTCCGAAAGGGTCGCCTGCGCCGCAGCCAGAAAATCTTTTTTTTCGCCGCTTTCGCAGCCGAATGCCAGCGAAGTGACCGCAGGCAGGGAAGAAAGCAGTTTGACCGCTCCCTTTGCAAACAGTTCCGCGGGGGAAACGGCAAACGCCGCAGGAAGTTCCAATACGATATCCGCGCCGTTTTCTACCGCATGCCGCGCGCGGGTGAACTTATCGAATAGGGCGGCTTCCCCCCGTTGGGTAAAGTTTCCGCTCATCAAGCATACGATCTTATCGCAGTCTACGCTTTTTCGAATGGTTTCCAATTGCAGTTTGTGCCCGTTGTGAAAGGGATTGTATTCGCAAATTACCGCGCAAAATTTCATAATTCCTCGTTCTTATGTCTTTACAATTATTGGGATTGGGTGTATAATATGGTTAAAATGTGCTCCCGTTTCCATTATATACGAAACGGGGGAAAAAATAAAGGAATTACGGAGTGTTATTATGGCAGGTTTTTTAGACAAGGTAAAAAAATCGGTAAACGATCTGGGAAGAAAGATCGCCGAAAGCGGAACGATCGTACAAGAAATTAAAAAGAAAGCGTCTGTGCTCGATAAAAAAATCGTGCTTTGCGAAGGGGAAGATTCCCGCGTGGTAGAGGCGGCGGGCATCTGCGCCCAAGAACACATTGCAAAAATCGTTCTGCTCGGCAATCCCGACCGCATTAAAGCAGACAATCCCGACGTAGACCTTTCCGAAGTGGAAATCGTCGATCCCGCAACTTCGCCCAAGTTGGGCGAATACGCTTCCCTTTTATACGAATTGAGAAAGGCGAAGGGCATGACGGAAGAACAGGCGAAAGAGCAGGCAAAAGACGCGACCTTCTTCGGCGCGCTTATGTTAAAGGCGGGCGACGTAGACGGGCTTGTTTCGGGCGCATGCCATTCGACGGCGAACACCCTGCGCCCCGGCTTACAGATCATCAAAACCGCGCCCGGCGTTTCGGCGGTGAGCAGCTTTAATTTAATGGTCGCTCCATTCGGCGGCAACGAATACGTTCCCGACGGCGTGCTGGTATTTGCGGACTGCGGGCTGAATCCCACCTACACAGCGGAAGGGCTTGCCGATTGCGCCCTTGCAACCGCCAAGAGCGCGAAAGAGATCGCGGGGGTAGATCCCAAAGTCGCAATGCTTTCCTTCTCTACCATGGGAAGCGCAAAGCACGATTACGTAACGCTCGTGCAGGAAGCGACGAAGATCGCGAAAGAAAAGGCGCCCGACCTTGCCTTAGACGGCGAATTGCAGTTCGACGCGGCGCTCGTTCCTTCGGTTGCAAAACTCAAAGCGCCCAATTCCCCCGTTGCGGGGCAGGCGAACGTGCTTATTTTCCCCGATCTGCAATCGGGCAATATCGGTTATAAGATCGCAGAGCGCCTCGGCGGATTTCAGGCGATCGGACCGATCTGTCAGGGCTTTGCAAAGCCGTTGAACGATTTGTCGCGCGGGTGCAAGGCAAGCGATATCGTGTGCGCGGTGGCGATCACTGCGTTGCAGGCGGTTAAATAAGGAGAATTACACATGAAAATTTTAGTGATCAACGCGGGCAGTTCCTCTTTAAAGTATCAGCTCATCAATATGCAAACGGAAGAAGCGATTGCAAAGGGAACGTGCGAACGCATCGGAATTGCGGGGGGTAAACTCACCCACAAGGCGAACGGCAAAGAATTTGTAATCGAAAAAGAACTTCCCAACCATACCGAAGCGATTTCCCTTGTGTTAAACGAACTCGTCGATAAAACGGCGGGCGTTATCTCTTCGATGGACGAGATCGACGCGGTAGGACATCGCGTAGTCGCTTCGGGCGAAGCGTTTACGAGAACCACCCTTGTGACCGACGAGGTGATGAAAACGATGGACGAGATCGCCGAGCTTGCGCCTTTGCACAATCCCGCGGCGATTTTGGGCATCAACGCCTGCCGCGCGGTTATGCCGAATAAAAAAATGGCGCTCGTGTTCGATACCTCGTTCCACGCGACGATGCCAGATTACGCGCATTTGTACGCAATCGATTACGACGATTATAAAAAGTACAAGGTAAGAAGATACGGCGCGCACGGCACCTCGCATAAGTTTGTTTCGGGCGTGGCGGCGGAATATCTGCACAAAAAGCCGGAACAGCTGAAAATCATTACCTGTCACTTAGGCAACGGATCTTCCATTTCCGCGGTAGACGGCGGGAAGTGCGTAGATACGTCTATGGGCTTTACCCCGCTTGCGGGCGTTCCCATGGGCACGCGCAGCGGCGATATCGACGTTGCGGCAATCGAATTTTTGTGCCGTAAAAAGGGCATGAGCATGGAAGAAGGGCTTTCGTACCTCAACAAAAAGTGCGGCATGCTGGGCGTTTCGGGCGTTTCTTCCGACTTCCGCGATTTAACTGCGGCAAAAGCGGAAGGCAACGAACGCGCGCGCATCGCGCTCGACCTGTTTACGTACAACTGCAAAAAGTACGTGGGCGCGTATATGGCTGCGTTAGGCGGATTGGATTGCATCGTATTTACGGCGGGCGTGGGCGAAAATACCCCGCATATCCGCGCGGCGGTGCTTTCGGGCATGGAAGCGTTCGGCATTCAGTTAGACGCAAGCAAGAACGATTATAAAAACGACGGCGCGATTCACGAAATTTCCGCAAGCGGGTCTAAGGTAAAAGTGCTTGTGATTCCCACCAACGAAGAATTGGTGATCGCGCGCGAAACGGCTGCGCTTGTTTGATCGGGGGTGCGTTTTTGCCTGCTTGCAAGCGTAAAAACGCGGCAACGGCAAAGGTTTCATGCACCGTAGCTTGCTGCGGAACTTGCGCGCAAAGCGCAGGAGTACGGGGCTTGTTCCGAAGTTTAATACCCTTTATTTTTCTTAAAATTTGGAAATAAGCATGAAAAAAGATTGACAAACGGCAGGAAAAATAATATACTTTTAAGGTCAATGATACCGAAAATCGACGTTCGGAAACTCAATGCGCAAAAAAAGTATGCGGGCGATCTTGCGTTCGAATACGAAGGGGAGCAATCCTTGATCGATATTCCTTACGCGGCGTTTTCCGCTCCCGTCGGCGTGAACCTCCATTACGAGATATTGGAAGACGATTCCGTCGAAATTACGGGTTGCGTAACGTTTACGTTAAAGGGGTGCTGTTCCCGTTGTTTGAACGCGGCGGAACAGACTTTTAGCGGCGAATTAGACGCGTACTTTGTGCCGTGCGGCGGCGAAAGCGAGGACTACCGCTATACGGGCGGGGTCATCGATTTGCGCGATTGTCTGAACGACGCGGTGATGCTTTCTCTTCCCGCAAGATTGGTTTGCGGAAAAAATTGCATCCCGCTCGAATGGAAAGAGCAATAAAATACGGAAAAAAAGAGGTGGATAGTCATGGCGGTACCCAAGTCCAAACAGTCGAAGAGCAGAACGAATAAGAGATTTGCAAACTATAAAGCGCAAGCTCCTCAGCTCGTCGAGTGCCCTCACTGCCACGAGCAGAAAGAAGCGCACAGAGTTTGCAAGAATTGCGGCTACTACGACGGCAAAGAGGTCGTCGCGCAGAAAGACGCGAAGAATTAAACGCAAAAACGCGAGCTTAAACGTTCGCGTTTTGTTTTACTTACCGAAAAAATTTAAAGCGGCGCCGCGTCGGTTTGCGCGGCGGGCGTTCGGCAAAAGGTCAAGCGCTTATTCGCCGTTTAAAACGGACGGCTTATGATATTATTAAACTCACTGAAAAACTTTTTAAAATGTCTTGCCTATGTGCTTATCCCGCTCGGCTGTCTGTTTTTGGGGCTGCTATTCGGCGCGGACAGCGCGTTTACCATTTTATCGGAGCAGATCACATACATAAAAACGGAAGTCGCGCGCATTATTCCCGAAACGGCAAAAGACTTAGACGAATTGTGGGGTTACGTGATTGCATCCGCCCGCGAACTCAGTTGGAAATCGCCGATCGGGGCGATTCAAACGCTGTTAAACGGGCAATGGCTTACCGAAAAGATAAGCGTATTTCTGGGTTTAACGACAGAAGAAGCGACCAAGCTGTTTACCGAGTTAGAAACGATTTTAACGACAGTGATCGCAAATTTGAACCTTGCCGTCGTCATCTTTTTTGTTTGGATAATTTTAAGCGGAATTGCGGGGTACTTTATCACCAATCTGTTTGTGCGCCGCGCTACGGTGCGGCGGGGGATATGGAAGTTTATCGTCGTTTCCCTGCTCGATTCCTTTTTTTCGGCAACGATCATCGCGCTAAGCACATATATTCTTTCCCTATGGAGCCCCGGCGTGCTTATTTCCGCAACCCTTTCTATGGCGGTATTCGGGTTTGTTTCGCTATTGGAAGCGTATTTGATCCACGGGCGCGGGAAAATCCCCTTTGTGCGCGTGGTCAACATACAAAACTGTCTGCTTATGTATTTGTCGCAGATCGTTATTTTGATCCTTGCAACCTTGCTTGCTCTTTTGCTGCTGTTTGCGACAAACCTGCTTGTAGGGCTTGCCGTGGGATATTCCGTTATAATTATCGCGTTCCTCGTCGTAAACGTGAACGCCGAATCGTACATCGTAGAGCAGATCAAAAAATTGCCCGAACCGTCGCCCGAACCGCCGCCGCAGAAAATCGAAGAATAAAATACGGTTTGCGCCGTCCGAATTTTTTCGGGCGGTTTTTTTGCGCTATTCTTCTTGACAAATACCCATAAGGGGTATATAATATATGCAAAGAAAAGGAGCAAAGCGAATGGAAACTTGTAATTGCGGGAATCAAAGAAAGAAGCTGCGCCCCGTAGAGGAAAAGCGGGCGATCGAAAACCGTTTAAGCCGAATCGGGGGGCAGATCAACGGCATTAAAGCGATGGTAGAGGAAGATCGGTACTGCGGCGATATTTTAATTCAGCTTGCCGCGGCGGAAAAATCGATCAAAAGCCTTGCCTCGGTTATTTTGGAAAAACACATGCACAGTTGCTTGATCGACGATCTGCGGGCGGGAAATACGCAATCGGTAGACGAACTGATCGAACTGTTTAAGAGGTTTCAATGAAAAAGAAATATACGATTACGGGTATGACGTGCGCCGCCTGCTCCGCAGGGATCGAACGCACGGTAAAAAAATTAAACGGGGTCGCTTCCGCCGCCGTTTCCCTAATGGGGGAAAGCATGGAAGCAGAGTTTGACGAAACGCTCGTTTCCGACGAAGAGATAAAAAGCGCGGTAACCGCTTTGGGGTACGGCGCGTACGATTACGGGCAGGCGCCGCAAAAAAAGCGCGCGGGCAGCTTTTTAAAATACCGTTTTTGGATCTCGCTCGTGCTTTTGATTCCCGAAATGTATTTAGCCATGGGGCATATGGTAAAACTTCCCGTGCCGCACGGCTGGTTGAATTACGGGTTTCAAACGGGGCTTACGCTTGTTATTCTCTGTTTGAACTATCCGTTTTTTACAAGCGGCGTAAAAGCAGCCGTTAAGGGCGTGCCCAATATGGATACGTTGGTAACGCTGGGGGCGGCGGCATCCTTTTGTTACAGTCTGTTTGCGGCGATCTTCGCGCCCGACCGTATGCATTTGTTTTTCGAATCCGCCGCGATGATCGTAACGCTGGTAACGTTGGGTAAGTGGCTGGAAGATAATTCCAAGCGGAAAACGGGGCGGGAAGTGGAAAAACTGCTTTCCCTTGCGCCCGATACGGTTACGGTAGAGCGGGATGGAAAGGCGGTTTCGCTTTCGTTATCCCAAGTGCAGGCGGGCGATTTGGTGATCGTGCGCCAAGGGGAATCGGTCGCGGTGGACGGCGTTGTGGAAGAAGGGCACGCGTTTGTCGATCAGTCTGCCGTTACGGGCGAATCGCTTCCCGTCGAACTGGTTGCGGGCGACAGGGCGGTAAGCGCAAGTTTGGCGGAAAGCGGATATTTAAAGATCCGCGCCGAAAAAGTAGGGGAAGATACCATGCTTGCGGGTATCATTCGCATGGTAAAAGAAGCGGGCGCAAGCAAGGCGCCCATTCAAAAGCTGGCAGATAAAATTTCCGCCGTGTTCGTTCCCGTCGTAGTGGGGCTTGCGCTCGTCACCTTTCTCGTTTGGGCGCTTGTAACGCGCGATATGGCGCAGGCGTTTAATTATGCGGTAAGCGTGCTTGTAATATCCTGTCCGTGCGCGTTGGGGCTTGCAACGCCCGTCGCGGTAATGGCGGCAACGGGGCGGAGCGCCGCGATGGGCGTTTTGTATAAGAATGCCGAAGCGTTGCAGCGCGCGGCGGATACGGGCACCGTTCTGCTCGATAAAACCGCAACGATCACCGAAGGCAAACCGCGCGTCGTCGCTTTCGAAAGCGCGGAACAGGAAAAGGCGAAAAATATTGCTTACGCGCTCGAAAGCAAACTAAATCACCCGCTCGCGCAGTGCATTTGCGATTTTTGTAAAGAGGGGTACGAGGCGGAAGAAGTGGAATATTTGGTCGGTTTGGGCGCGCGCGGCAAGGTAAACGGCAAGCTTTATTATTTGGGCAACGATCGACTTTTGTGCGAAAAAGACATTCCGTTCGGGGAATATCAAGAGCGGTTCCGTTCGTTTTCCGCACAGGGAAAAACGGTGTTGTTTTTAACGGACGAGGGCAGCGTGGTTGCGCTGTTTGTTTTGGCGGATACGTTAAAAGAGGGAAGCAGGCAGGCGGTGGAAGAACTTTCCGCTTGCGGAAGGGAACCGTACCTTTTAACGGGGGATAACCGCGCGTGCGCAGAGTATATCGCGGCGCAGGCGGGCATTCCGCCCGAACGGGTATATGCCGAGGTATTGCCGCAAGAAAAGCTGCAAGCGGTGCTTTCGCATAAGCAAAAGAACGCCGCCCTTCCCAAAGGCGCAAAAAAGGGAGTGGCGATGATCGGCGACGGCATAAACGATTCCCCTGCGTTGAAAGAGGCGGACGTGGGCATCGCCATGGGCAACGGAACGGACGTCGCAATCGAAAGCGCGGATATTGTGCTTGTGGGCGGAAATCTTGCCGCCGCGCCCAAGGCGTTCGCGCTGTCGAAAAAAACCATGCGGATCATAAAAGAAAATCTGTTTTGGGCGTTTTTCTACAACTGCGTGGGAATTCCGCTTGCGGCGGGCTGCTTCGCCTTTGCGGGGCTTACGTTAAATCCGATGATCGCCTCTGCGGCGATGAGTCTTTCTTCCCTGTTCGTGGTGGGCAACGCGCTGCGTCTTACAACATTCGGCAAACAAAAAAGAAAAGGAGATAATAGCATGAAAAAAATTTTAACGGTAGAAGGCATGATGTGCGCGCATTGCGTTGCGCATGTAAAAAAGGCGTTGGAAGCGGTAAACGGCGTAAAATCGGCAGAAGTGGATTTAAAGAAGAAGCGCGCCGTTGTAACCCTTTCGGAAGAGGTGGATAACAACATATTGACCGCCGCCGTAGAAGAGGCGGGTTATACCGTTCGTGCCATCGTTTAACTGAATGGTAGAAATGCTTGTTGCAGCTGCGCGTTGTTCGTTTGCGCGCTCGCCTAACGAGGCGGAAAGAAAACGGCATGTTGGTTATTGCGGCGGAAGCAACGGGCATATTGTGCCCGCAATCGTTTAACCGAATGGGCGGAATAGCTGTTGCAGCTGCGCGTTATTCGTTTGCGCGCTCGCCTAACGAGGCGGAAAGAAAACGGCATGTTGGTTATTGCGGCGGATATACTGTGTGTGCATTCGCTTAATAAAATTGAAACGATTGAAAAGCCCCGCCGAAGAGGTCGGGGCTTTTTCGACCTCTTTCGCGCGCAAGCGACGGAATTTTGCAATATGCCAATACGCGCATATGATATACTTTCATAAAAATTACGGGAGTTTATTATGACGGAAACTTTATTATTGGATAAACGTACGCAGGGCATGATAGAAGGATACGTTCCTGCGGGGGAAATATTAACGTCGTTGGTGCGGTTTTTTTCTATTTTTTCCGATTCCACCCGCTTGCGCATGCTGTCTGCGCTCGCAATTTCGGAAATGTGCGTAACCGATATTTCGCGCGTGCTCGATATCAATCAAACGACGGTCAGCCATCAACTGCGTTTTTTAAAAGACGCAGGCATGGTGCGTACCGAGCGGCACGGTAAAATTATTTTCTATTCCCTCGTTAACGAAGTTGTGAACGACGTTTTATTAAAAGGCGTCGAGTTTTTGGGTTATTAAATATTTCTCTTGCGCCTTTCAACAGTTCGCCGAAAAAGCCCCGCCCTTTAAAAAAAGGGCGGGGCTTTTTCGTAAAACCGCAAGAAGAAGCGGGCGAAAATAGCGTGCATATCTTAAAAACATGTAAATCGGTTGTTTAACAACAATTAAAAATGAACAAGGAAAAATGCGGAAAAATAGCGCGAATATCTTTAAAACGTATCAATCAAATGTTTATATAAAAACGCGAAATATAACAATAAAAAACAAACAAGCAGAAACACGGGGAATTGTTGTGAATTCCTTGAAAAAAAGCGCAAAAAGGTGTATAATAAAAAACGAGAGTTTTTCGGCATGAACGTGATCAAAGAAAAATTAAAACTGCTGCCCGATCAGCCGGGTGTGTATATCATGCTCGATAAAGACGGCGTTGTGATTTACGTAGGGAAAGCCCGCGTATTAAAAAACCGCGTCCGTCAGTATTTTCATTCTTCGCCCAAGCCGCAAAAGGTGCAGGCGATGGTGGAAAACATCGTCGATTTTTCTTATATCGTCGCGCCGAGCGAGGTAGACGCCCTCGCGCTCGAAAACAATCTAATAAAAAAGTACAAGCCCAAATACAACATTCTTTTAAAAGACGATAAAACGTATCCTTACATTAAGGTGCACACGCGGGAAGAATATCCGCGCATATCCATTACCCGCAGGGTAAAAAAGGACGGAAAGTATTTCGGTCCGTTTATGGGCGGTATTCGATGTAAAGATATTGTGGATATCGCCGCGCGCGTTTACTGTATTCGAACTTGCACGACCGCGATCAACGAAAAGACGAAAAAGCCCTGTTTAAACTATCACTTGCATCGCTGTCTTGCGCCGTGTGCGCACATGTGCACGCGGGAAGAATATGCAAAGCGGGTAGAGGGCGCGCTTTCTTTCCTCGGGGGGGATTACGGCGAAGCGGAAGATCTGCTGCGCGAAAAGATGATGGCGTTTGCCGAAAACGAAGAATTCGAACTTGCGATGGATTACCGCCGCAAGATCGAAATGTTGCAGCGGTTGGGCACTAAGCGCATTACCGCCATGCCGCGCGAGGTAGACGCAGACGTATGGGCGTTTACTTCCAACGGGCTGTATGCGGCGGCGGGGATTCTTGTGATTCGCGGCGGCATGATGCAGGGCGCGCGCACGTTTACGCCGGAAGAGGGCGCGGGCGATCGGGGGGAAGGCATTTTAAGTTTTTTGACCCAGTATTACACCGCGCACGCCTTTCCGCACGAGTTGATATTAGACGAAGAAACGGACGACGCCCTCCTTGCCGCGTTTGCGCGCAAGCAGACGGGGCGCGGGCTGGAGATCACCCGCCCCAAGCTGGGCGTAAAGCGCGAACTGTTAGACATGGCGGCGCGCAACGTAAAAGAATATCTCGAAAAGTCCGTTTCCGCAATCGAGCATAAAAACGACATGACGGTAAACGCCTGCGCGCGGCTGCAAACGTTGCTTTCTTTATCCAAATACCCCAAGCGCATGGAATGTTACGATATTTCCAACATTTCGGGCGTAGACAAAGTGGGCAGCATGGTGGTGTTCACCGACGGAGAAGCGGATAAATACGCTTACCGCCGCTTTAAAATAAAAACAGTGGAAGGGGCGGACGACTTTGCTTCGCTGAAAGAAGTGCTGCTTCGCCGTCTTTCCAAATTGGGCACGGCAGAAGAAGAACGCTTCCCCAAACCGCAGCTCATCGTTATCGACGGCGGCAAAGGTCAGCTTTCCGCCGTAAAAGAAATTTTCGACGAATTGGGCATAAAAGATATCGATTTGGTTTCCCTCGCCAAGCGGGAAGAAGAGGTGTTCACCCTTGCTTCGGAAGAGAGTGTGCGCATCGACCGCCGCGATTACGCGTTAAAAACGTTGCAGCGTATCCGCGACGAAGCGCACCGCTTTGCCATTACCTATTTCCGCAGTTTGCACAGCAAGCGCAATCTCGCTTCCGTTTTAGACGAAATCGAAGGGATCGGCAAAAACAAGCGTATCGCTTTAATGGAAAAGTTCGGAACGATCGGTAAAATGATGTCCGCAAGCGAAGAAGAACTTGCGCAAACAGAGGGCATCGGCAAAGAACTTGCCGCCCGCATTAAGCATTATTTTGAAGAAAAGTTGTAAAGGCGTTTAAATATGAAGTACGATTTATTTTGTTCCGATTTCGACGGAACACTTGCCGCATCCGATAATACGGTGTCGCAAATCAATAAAAACGCGATTGCGCGCTATTTGCAGGCGGGCGGGATTTTTGCGGTGTGCACGGGCAGATCGCTCGATTCCGCGTTGCCCCGCGCGCGGGAAGCGGGTTTGACGCAGGGCTTGCTTATCGCGTTCCAGGGGGCGACGATTGCCGATATCGCCACGGGCAAGCTGTTGAAAGACGACTGTTTCCCCCCCGAATGCGCGTTAAAAGCCATTCGCGCGATGGAAAAACGAAATTTGCACGTCCACGTTTACACGGTAGAAGGTTTTTACAGCAATATGCAAGACGATCTGCTTGCGCTCTATGAAAAGGTGTGCGGCGTAACGGCGGAAGTCGTAACGAAAGAACCGCTTTCCGACTTTGTAAAAAACAGGGCTTTGCGCATCGTAAAAGTGCTTGCCATGGTGCAGCCGCCGCAAAGGCACGCTTTGCGCGAAGAACTTGCGCGGGAACTTAGCGGGGATTATTTTGTTACCTGCTCTTCCGAATGGCTGGTAGAAATTATGCCCGCGGGGCAGAACAAAGGGGCGGCGGTCGACTTTCTTTCCGAATATTATAAAATTCCCAAAGAGAAAATTGCCGCGATCGGCGATCAGCTGAACGATTTACCTATGCTCGAACACGCGGGCGGAAAGTTCGCCGTGCAAAACGGGCAGGAAGAATTAAAGAAAATCGCCGTAACCGTTTCTTCCAACGACGAAAACGGGGTTGCGGAAGCGATATTGAAGTATGCGATGGAAATTGTGGAGGGATAGCGAAAAATGAGCGAATTGACTTTGCCGAAAGAAACGGTAATGTTGGATAAGTTTGCATCCGACGTAAATCTTGAACTGCTGTACGCGGGACGGGGGATCATCACCCTTTCCAGTATGAGCGTAGACAGACCGGGGCTGCGCCTTGCGGGATTTTTCAGCTATTTCGATACCCAGCGCATTATGGTGATCGGACTTACCGAGCATGAATATCTGCGCTCGATGAGTTTGGAAGAGCGCAAAGAAAAAATTCAAAAACTGTTCGACTGCGGCGAGATCCCCTGCGTCATCTTCTCGCGCGATTTGCCCGTCCTGCCCGAATTTATGGAAAGCGCGCGGGCGGCGGGCTGCCCCATTTTCCGCACGGGGCGCATGACGACTTCCGTCATGTCCGACTTGTTCATTTATTTAAACAGACTGCTTGCGCCCTCTACCGCGGTGCACGGCGTTTTGATGGACGTATTCGGCTGCGGAATCTTGCTTACGGGCAACAGCGGCGTGGGCAAAAGCGAAACGGCGATGGAACTGATCAAGCGCGGACACCGCCTTGTCGCGGACGATTCCGTGTTGATCAAGCGGGTGGAAAACGAGTTGATCGGCACCGCGCCCGAACGCATCCGTTATTTTATGGAACTGCGCGGGATCGGCATAATTAACGTAAAAAACATGTACGGTTCGGGTTCCGTTTTGGGCGAAAAGGCGGTAGACCTGGTTATGGAAATGGAAACGTGGCGGCGGGATAAAGAGTACGATAGGATCGGCGGCGAACAGAACGTGGAAGAAATTTTGGGGCTTAAAATTCCAAAATTGACCATTCCCGTAAGTCCCGGGCGCAATCTTGCGATTTTGATCGAAGTCGCCGCAAGAAATTACCGTTTAAAGAGCATGGGCTACGACGCCGCGCAAGAACTGATCGCCCGTACCATAGGAAGATAAAAAAAGAGGAACGTTTGTGAAGTGTGAAATTCTCGCGCCCGCGGGCGGGGAACAATCGGCGTACGCCGCGCTGAATAGCGGCGCGGACGCAATATATTTGGGGTTGACGCAGTTTTCCGCGCGGGCAGGCGCGGAAAATTTCGACCTTGCCGCGCTCGGTCGGGTAACGGAATACGCGCACGTTTTGGGCGCGAAAGTTTACGTTGCGCTGAACACGCTTGTAAAAGAGGGGGAAGCGCAGGCGTTTTTTTCGGCTGCGTTAAGCGCGTGGAACGCGGGCGCGGACGCGATTTTGCTGCAAGATCTCTTTTTGGGGAAGCGGTTGAACCGGGCGTATCCGCAAATGGTGTTGCACCTTTCCACGCAGGCGGGCTGCTGTAACGAATACGGCGCGCGCCTTGCAAAGGAATACGGGTTTTCGCGCGCGGTGCTCGCGCGGGAAACGCCGCTTGCCGAAATCGAACGCATTTCAAAAATCATTCAAACGGAAGTGTTTGTGCAGGGCGCGCTGTGCTCGTGCTTTTCGGGGCAGTGTTATTTTTCCTCGTTTGCGGGCAACAACAGCGGCAACCGCGGCAGGTGCAAACAGCCGTGCAGAAAAAAATATTCCATCGACAGAAAGGGGTTCGAAGAATACGCTTACGCCCTTTCCCCTTCCGATCTTTCGGTGGGGGAGCGCGTAGCCGAATTACTTGCGGCGGGCGCGTTCTCTTTCAAAATCGAGGGCAGAATGCGCCGCCCCGAATACGTCGCTTCGGCGGTCGCATATTATCGCGCGCTGATCGACGGAAAGAAAGCGGAAGCGGAAAAATCCCGCCTTGCGCGGGCTTATAACCGCGGCGATTATACCCAAGGGCTCGCCTTCGGGCAGAAAAAGGACTTTCTCTCGCGCGAGGTGCAGGGGCATATCGGCGAGCGGGTAGGAACGCTTTCCCTGCGAAAAGGCAAATATTTTTGCGAAAGCGCGTTCCGCGCGCGGCAGGGGGATTGCTTTAAAGTGCTGCGCGGCGGAAAAGAAGCGGGGGGCGGTGCGTTCGCCTCTGCGGAAAAAGACGGGTTTTACCTGCGTTCTTCCGCACCCTTAAAAGCGGGCGACGAAGTGCGCGTTACAACGGATACGGCGGCGGGCGAGATCGCGCTGTCTTTTACAAAAAAGCGGAAAATTTCGCTCGATCTTTCGTTCGAAGGCGGAAAAGCGCCCGTTATTTCGTGCGGAACCTTTATTCATACGGCGCAAACGGTTTGCGGAGAAGCAATCAATGCGCCTTTGAAAGAAGCAGATATTTGCGCTTGTTTTTTAAAGACGGACGGGCTTCCTTTTGCGGTATCTTTCGGCGAAGTGCACGTAAACAACGCGTTTTTGCCGAAATCGGCTTTAAACGGCATAAGAAGGGATTTTTACGAAAAGCTGATCGCGCATCTTGCGCCCGCGCGTTCTCCGCTTGCCGAACGGCAGATCGCGGCGGAACAGGTCGTTTGCGCGCAAGGGAACAAGCGCGCCGTGCTCGGTTCCGACTATCGCATTGCGGACGGGGATGTCTTTATATATAGACCTTGCGACTATGCGCATATTTCAGCCCCTCCGCAAGACGGGCGGGAATTCTTTTTGTATCTTCCGCCGCTGTTTACGCAAGAGGATGAGCGGGTAATCGGGCAAGCGATCGCATTGTTCGACGGCATTTATTGCGAAGGGTCGTACGGAATAGAGCTTGCGCAAAAATACGGCAAGCCGTTGTTTGCAGGCGCGGGATTTAATCTTACTAACGCCTATGCGGTAAACGGCGTGAAAGAAGCGGGCGCAAAGTATTACGTTCTTTCCAAAGAGTTGACGAACGCCGAACAGCGCGCGCTTGCGGGCGAGGGCGCGTTCGCCCTGTGCGCGGGCGGGATAAAGCTGATGGATTTGTGCTATTGTCCGTTTGGGGGAAGCTGCGGCTGTTGCGACAAGCGGGAATATTATCGCATGACGGATGAAGAAGACAGACAGTTTTTATTGCGCAGATACCGCTTATCGGGCAACTTTTGCAGGTTCGAGGTATACAACTGCGCGTCGCTTGCGGCGTACAATGGACGGACTTCGTTGTTTATAGATACCGCGGGGGAAAAGAACGCTTCCGCCTTGCCCGCGGCGGCGCATTCGCCCGATCGCGTTAAATCGCTTGTGCGGCGGGCAACGGCGGGGCATGCCGATAAAAGTTTGCTTTAAACGGCGCATAGTTTGCACAGAATGAAGTTTTAATTTTGACTTTGCGATTATGGCATGTATCAAGTACGGTGTCGGTAAGAATGCGTTTTTTCTGATATATATTTTGATTACAGAGCATGTAAAGTACTATGGTGGCGGCAAGATGAATATTAACCGCAAAAAAGAGCGTTGCATATTTCCTGTTGTGTTGAATAAGTCGGCGGTAAGAAAAGGGTAAAATAAAAAGATCGTCGCTAAATATCGGTGACATTATAATTAACGGTGTAAGATAAAAAGCGAAAACTCGCCGCATTATCGGGCGGCGGAGGAATAAAAATGGTTCATGAAAAAAGCGCCGAAAGGTTAGAACTGAATAAAATTCTTGCAAAGGCGGCGGAATTTGCCGTTTTGGAAGAAAGCAAGCGGGCGGTCTGCGCGCTTCGCCCCGTTACAAATTTAGGGGAAGCGAAGCGGTTGCTTGCCATGACGGAAGAGGCGGAACGTCTGTTATTCCGCTTGGGCGCGGGCAGGATCGAATATTTCCCGCCCCTCGGCGATTTGCTCGAACGGGCGCAAAAGGGCGCAACGCTTTCTTGCGCGGAACTGACGCAGGCAAATTTGCTGCTGCGTTCGGCGCGCGTGTGTTACCGTTCGGTGCAGTCGTTTGCAGACGGGGAAATCGAACGCATGAAGGCGCTTTCTTTCCGTTTGGTGTTCAACGAGCGGCTGGAAACGGAGATCGGCGAAAAAATCATCGGCGAAAACGAACTTTCCGACCGCGCGAGCGATCGCCTTTTTACAATCCGCAGAGAGATCCGTTTGCTGAACGAGCGCATCCGCGCCCGCCTTTCGGAATATCTTGCGGGGGAAGAAAAGCAGTTTTTGCAAGATTCCATCGTCACCGTGCGCGGCGATCGGTACGTGCTTCCCGTAAAGGCGGAATACAAGCGCAGCATTAAGGGGTTCGTGCACGACCGTTCGGCAACGGGCGCGACGGTGTTTATCGAACCCGAACAAGTGCTTGAAATGAACAACGAACTGCGTTCGCTGAAATTAGACGAAAAGGAAGAGGAGGAGCGCATTCTCGCCGAACTTTCCCATGCGTTGGGGGGCATGCGCGAATCGCTGGAATCGGATATTGCCGTTCTTTCGGAAATAGACGGTTACTATGCGCGCGCGGAATATGGGTATAAGCTGGGCTGTATTAAACCCGCTTTAAACGACAAGGGAATGATAGAGATCGTAAAGGGGAAGCACCCCCTTCTCGCTAAGGAAACCGCCGTGCCCGTTTCGTTGGAATTGGGCGAGCGTTACCGCTTTTTGTTTATCAGCGGCGCAAACACGGGCGGCAAAACGGTTACGCTGAAAATGTGCGGGCTGTTCTGCTTAATGGCGGCGTGCGGGCTGTTTGTGCCCGCGGCGGAAGGCACCCGCCTTGCGGTGTTCGACGGCGTATTTTGCGACGTGGGCGACAGCCAAAGCATCGAAGAAAATTTATCTACTTTTTCCTCGCATATCGGCGCGCTGAAAGATATTGTGCAACATGCGGGCAAAAACAGCCTTGTATTGATCGACGAACCGGGGGGCGGAACAGATCCCGAAGAGGGGCAGGCGCTCGCCCGCGCGGTGATCGTAACGCTGATGGAGGCGGGGTGTCGCGGCATTGTGACTACGCACTATTCCGCCTTGAAAGAATTTGCCTATCAAACGGAAGGAATCGAAAATGCGAGCATGGAATTCGATTCGGGCACCCTTCGTCCGTTGTACCGCATGAAAATCGGAACGCCAGGCTCTTCCAACGCGCTTGCGATCTGTTCGCGATTGGGCTTTCCCGAAGAGATTATCGAATGCGCGCGGGGGTACTTATCCGAAGGCGGTCGGGCGTTCGAGCGCACGGTGCGCGCCGCCGAAGAAAGCCGTATTGCGGCGGAAGAAGTTCGGCGGGAAGCGGAGCGGCTGAAAGGGGAATGGAACGATCGGCTTATCAGCCTTGAAAAAGAGGAAAAGCAGTTTGCCGAGCAAAAAGAAAAATTTCTGCGCGCTTCCAAGGCGGAAGCGAAGCGCATCGTAAACGAGCGTACGGCGCGCGCGGAAGAAATTTTAGAAGAGATCGAAGCGCTTTTCAAAAAAGAGAGTTTGAACGAATCGGACTTGATTCGCGCCCGCACGTTAAAAAACCGCATGGCGGACGGCGGGGAAGCGGAAGAGGAAGAACGCATCCGTAAAGCGCCCGTAAACCCCGCAACGCTGAAAGCGGGCGATCGGGTGTTTGTAAAGAGCATGGGCGCGGAAGGGACGGTACTTTCTTTAAAACGGGAAAAAGACAGCGTAGAAGTGCAGTGCGGCGCGCTGCGCGTGCGCAGTAAATTGGGCGATTTATTTGCCCTTTCGCCCCCGCCCGCCCTGCAAAAAACAAAAAAAAGAAGCAAAGACGAAAAGGTGCAGGTAGTAAAAAATCTTTCGCCCCGCCCGCTCCCCTCGCTCGAATGCAACGTGATCGGGCTTACGGTGCAGGAAGCGCTGCCCGAAGCGGAAGCGTTTATCGACGGCGCGGTGCTTTCGGGGCTTTCCGAAGTGCGCATCGTGCACGGCATGGGCACGGGAAAACTGCGCGCGGGCATTCACGAATTTTTGCGCAAACACCCGCATGTGGAAGGGTTCCGCTTGGGCAAGTACGGCGAAGGAGAATCGGGCGTAACGGTGGTTACGCTGAAATAGGGATTATTTGCAAGTCCGCCTCATACAATACTGTAATAGATTTGCGTATTTTGAGGTAAACTGATTTGAAAAGACTGTCTGCTCGCACCATTACTGCTTTTACCAACGCGGCGCTCCTTGCCGTCGTTTTGATCGTCGGCGCGGTTTGCTTTCTACCCGCCGTTTCCACCGCTTCGGGCATGGAAGAAAAGGCGTATTACGAAGGAAGTTCGCAAGACGGCGTTTCGCTGATGTTCAACGTGTATTGGGGCACCGAACAGGTAAACGGCATTTTAGACGTGTTGGACGAGTACGGCGCAAAGGCGACCTTTTTTATCGGCGGAAGCTGGGCGGACGACAACGTAGATACGTTAAAAAAGATTGCAGAGCGCGGGCACGAATTAGGGTCGCACGGCTATTTCCACCGCGATCACGATAAACTTTCCCGCAGCGAAAACGTGCAGGAGATCAAAACGAGTTTGGAATTTATTTCCCGCGCGACGGGGGTAACGGTAACGCTGTTCGCGCCCCCTTCGGGCGCATACAATTCGCAAACGGTAGAAGCCGCCGCCGAACTGGGCTGTAAAACGGTGATGTGGAGCAAAGATACCATCGACTGGCGGGATAAAGATAAAAGCGTATGTTACCGCCGCGCGACGGAAAAGGTAAAGGGGGGCGATCTTATTTTAATGCACCCCATGGAGCACACCTTGCAAGCGCTTCCCGAAATTTTGGAATATTACCGCTCGCATTCCCTACGCGCGATTACCGTGGGGGAAAATTTGGGCGGAGGAAACACCTAATCATACATAAGGAGAAAAACATGATCACGACAAAAACGTTAAAAAGCGGAGTAAAACTCATCGTAAAAGAAATGGAAGGGTTGTTATCCGTTACCATGGGGATACTCGTCGGCACGGGCGCGGCGTACGAAACGGAACGGGAAGACGGCATTTCCCATTTTATCGAACACATGCAGTTTAAGGGAACGAAAACGCGCACCGCGTTCGAAATTTCCGATGCGTTCGACGCGCTGGGCGCGCAGGTAAACGCCTTTACGGGCAAAGATCTGACCTGTTACTATGCAAAGAGCACTTCCGACCACGCGTCGGAAGCGTTTGCCTTGCTTGCCGATTTGTTTTTGGAATCGACCTTCCCCGAAGAGGAGATCAAGCGGGAAAAGGGAGTCGTGCTCGAAGAGATCAATATGGACGAAGATTCGCCCGAAGATTTATGTTTGGATCTGCTTTCCCGCGCGGCGTTCGGCGAAAAGAATTACGGCAGAAACATTTTAGGCCCCGCAAAAAACGTGCAGTCGTTCACGCGCGAAGATCTGTTCCGCTATAAAAAAGAGCGTTACTGCCCCGAAAATATCGTAATTTCCTTTGCGGGTAATCTTTCTCCCGCGCAGGCGGAAGATCTTGCCGAACGGTTTTTCGGCAATTTGGAAAAAACGCCGTTTGCAAACAGGAAAAAAGAAGTGGGGTTCGCAAGCGGAAATTTGTTCCGCAAAAAGCCAATCGAACAGGCGCATTTCGCGTTCGGCTTTCCCGCGGTGGAACGGGAAAACCCCGCCTTCCCCGCCGTGCAGGTAATGAACACCGTTTTGGGCGGAGGAATGAGTTCCCGTTTGTTTAAAAAGGTGCGCGAAGAGCTGGGGCTTGCTTATTCGGTTTATTCCTATTCTTCCCATTACGAAGAGGCGGGGCTTTTAACGGTGTACGCGGGCGTTAATCCCCAAAAGGCGGAAGAGGCGGCCACCGCCGTCGTTTCCGTGATCGAAGAGTTAAAGAAGAGCGGGCTTTCCGAAGAAGAATTTTTGCGGGGCAGAGAACAGATGAAGTCGGGTTCTATCTTCTCGCAAGAGAACACTTCGGCGCAAATGCTGCTGTACGGCAAACACTTGCTTTATACGGGCAAGGTGTACGATTTCGAAAAGCGCATGGCGGAAATTTCCGCGCTCACCCGCGACGACGTGATGAAAGCGATCGAGGGAAATTTCGACTTTGCGCGCGCGGCGGTCGCTTCCGTCGGAAATTTAAAACGCGGGATCTCGCTGTGAATTACGCGCACGCAGCAGGCTTTCCGCCCGTGTACGACGAAAACAGCGTGGTGCTGATATTGGGCAGTTTTCCTTCCGTAAAAAGCCGCGAAACGGCGTTTTATTACGGGCATAAGCAAAACAGATTTTGGCGTACCGTGTGCGAATTTTTCGGCGAAGACGTTCCCGCTACCGTTGCGGGCAAGCGGGAATTTTTGCTAAGGCGCAACATTGCCCTGTGGGACGTGATTATCGAATGCGATATTATCGGCTCTTCCGACGCTTCTATTCGGAACGAAGTCGTCGCAGATATTCCCTCCGTTTTAGAGGGCGGCAAGATCCGCGCGGTGCTGTGCAACGGCAGTAAATCGTTTTCCCTCTTTTCCGAACGATTTCCGCAGTATCTTCCCGTTGCAAAAAAACTTTCGTCTACCTCGCCCGCGAACCCGCGCTTTTCTTCGGAAGAGTGGCGGGAAGCCCTTTTAAACTTGTTTCCGCGTGCATAAGCGCATATCGCCATATCGGCATACAATAAGGAGAAAATACGGTGGATCGCCAAAGAAATACGATAACATACCAAGACCTGCTGCAAAAATTGCACGCGTTACAAGATACTACATATCGCGATTTTCATAAAAAGCTGTTGAAAAACGATCGTTTAAACTTGATCGGCGTGCGCATACCCCGTTTGCGCGCGCTTGCCAAAGAGTTCAAAGCGGACGTCGATTATTTATTAACCTTTCCCGACGAGTATTACGAAATCACCTTTATCAAGTGCACCGCAACGGGCATGCTCCCCTTCGACGAATTTTGCAAGCGGGTAGACGTGCTCGTTCCGCTGTTGGATAATTGGGCGACGTGCGATTGCTTCCGCGCGCCGTGCATCAAAAAGAACAGAGAGGCGTTTTTGCCCTATCTGAAAAACTATCTATCGGACGAGCGGGAATTTGTAAGGCGGTACGGGCTTGTAACGCTGCTTTCTTCGTATATGACGGGGGAATATCTTCCGCTTATTTTTCAAAGCGTAACGCAATGCGGGGACGAGCCTTATTACGTTATGATGGCGGCGGCATGGCTGATCGCAGAGGTGCTTACAAAGTTTTACGAAGAAGGGTTTTCCTTTATGCAACAAAACGCAATGCCTGTAAAAATGCACAACCGTGCAATTCAAAAGGCGTGCGAAAGTTACAGGCTTTCCCCCGAACAAAAGGCGCAATTAAAGAAGTTGAAAAGATAAGCGACCGATTGAAAAGGGTTGACATTTATTTTGCAATCGGTTACAATATACGCAATCAACGCCCTGCGTATTCCGCAGGCGAAAACGGAGGACGGTTTATGTTTGAAAAAGTTTGTAACATGCTTGCCGAGCAGTTGGGTATTTCGGCGGATACCATTACGCCCGCTTCGGAAGTTGTAAAAGATTTGGGCGCGGACTCTTTGGACGTAGTCGAATTGATGATGGCGCTCGAAGACGAATACGGCGTAACGTTGCCCGAAGGGGAAGTGGAAAACCTGAAAACAGTACAGGATATCGTTTCCATGTTGGAAAAACTGCAAAAATAACACAGTCGGAAAGTACCATCCGCGCCCGCATTTTACGGGCGCGTTTTAATATCTGCAATTAGGAGGAAGCACATGTTTACGGAAGAATACGGCGCTGTCGCAGCGGCTGCGGTCGGGAAGATCGCGCTTTTAAAGAAAAATCCCGTAGGGTATTTTCTTTCCGCATTTTTGGCGGGTATGTTTATCGGGTTCGGCGTATTGCTCGCCTTTACGGTAGGCGGCATTCTTACGGGCGAGATATACGGTAAAATCGTTATGGGCGCTACGTTCGGCGTTGCGTTAAGCCTTGTCGTTATGGCGGGGGCGGAACTGTTTACGGGCAATAACTTTGTAATAACGGCGGGCATGCTGCATAAAACGGCGCGCGTGCGCGACGGGCTTTTGCTTTGGGCGTTCTGCTGGATCGGCAATTTAACGGGCGCGGTAATCCTTGCGCTTCTTTACCGCGTTACGGGGCTGGGGCACGATACCGCCGCGGGAATTTTTATGGCGGCTTCCGCTCAAACGAAAATGACGCTTCCCTTTTGGGAACTGCTCTTCCGCGGGGTGCTGTGCAATGTGCTCGTATGCCTTGCGGTGTGGTGCGGTTTTCGGTGTAAGTCGGAAAGCGGAAAACTGATTATGATTTTTTGGTGCCTGCTTGCGTTTATCACCACGGGGTTCGAACACAGCATTGCCAACATGACGCTTTTAACCGTAGCATTGCTCGATCCCTGCGGAGCGACGGTAACCGTCGGCGGGTGGTTTTATAATCTTGCGGTTGCTACATTGGGCAATATGATCGGGGCGATCGTATTCGTTGCGCTGCCTTACTATTTTATTTCCCGCCGCAAAAAGGAAAAGACGGAAGTCAAAGATGAGGAAGTAAAGTGAAAAGCAAGTTCCGCTTTGCGCCCGTCGGGCAGGGGTTGTTTTATACGGGCAGTATCGACGGCGGCAATTACCGCTTTGTATATGATTGCGGCGCGCATGAAAGAGATTTAGCGTATTTAAATTCCGCAGTGGACGAATACATTACCGAATGTAACAAGCAAAAACAATCGGTTGCGTTTGCGGTAATCTCTCATTTACATTTCGACCATTTCAGCGGGCTAAAACGTTTAATGGAAGGCGTCGCGGTACATAAATTATTTTTGCCCTACGTGGGCACTGATCGCAATTTAATTGAGTTAGTGCTTGCATACGAAATTTTCGTGCGAGGAGGCGTTCGAACGCGCGCGAAACCGCAAAAATCAGACCGATATGAATTATATCGATTTATGCTGAATCTCTACTTGGAACCTAATTTCGGGCAAACGATAATTTCGTTTATGGCGGAGGAACAAGCGGACCGCGTCGGTTATTATAGTCAAATATTTGCGGACGACATTCCGTGGAAGTTTCTGCTTGTGAATCCCAGTATATTTCGTGAAGAGTTTGATGATTTTGAAACGTTGCTAAATCGCTTGTTGCATGCAAGGGGGGATATTTCTATCCGGCAGCTGGTGCAGAAAGAAAATTTTAAAGAAATCAAGAATATTTACGTTAAGGTGTTCCAGAAAAAAACTTAAACGATTTTTGTACTTTGCTGCTGCACTATCCCGATGTAACGCACGGCGTTTGTTATCGGGGAATCGAAAAGCGGCACCGCTTTTATTTTTCACCGAAATATTCGAGTTGCACGGTTTGCAGTGGACACAAGGACAATTTACTTACCGTTTTATCGGGCGACGCGCAGACAAACGAGTTGATGGATGTCAGATTGAATCAAGATATTCAAGACGCGCATGCGACAACTTTAATTCAAGTGCCTCACCACGGTTCGCAAAAAACTTGGGAAAATTTGGGCTTTTGGAAAGAATTAGGGAGTGAATACGTAATACCGTTTGGATGGGGAAATACGTACGGGCATCCTTCTGCAAAAGTCATAGAAGAAACGGACGGGCATTTCGTTACGCAAATGAAAAGTTTCGATTACGAAATTGATATAACATAGAAAGAACAAACGTACGATTTGTTTAGGTTTGCGCTCATGTGAAAAAGTCGTAAGCAAAACGGACGGGAATTTCGTTATGCTAATGAAAAGTTTCGATTACGAAATTGATATAACATAGAAAGAACAAACGTACGATTTGTATAGGTTTGCGTTCATGTGAAAAAGTCGTAAGCAAAATGGACGGAAATTTAATTGCGCAAATAACGCCTTTCAATGTTTTATCCGTATCAAAAAACGCCTGTTTTACAGGCGTTTTTTGATAAGAGGACTTGAAATTTTGCAAATTACAAGCTATAATAGAATGCGGGAATCAAAGAAAAGGGGGAAAGATTTTGGCAATTAAAATTACAAGGGAAAATTTGGGCGTGGTATTCACGCCGCGCGCGGAAGAGGTATACGCGCACACTTCGGGGGTGCTGTATCCCCGCGTGCTCGAATTGCATTATGCGGGAGAGCTGAACGGACTGCTGCTTGCCACGTTCGATCATTCTACCGTACAAGAACCGCCCGTAACGCCCGTTTATTGCAGCCGCGATCACGGCATCACATGGGAAGAATACAGCAAGGTAGAAGATACGCACAACGGTTACGGGATACGCTTTCAGCCTGTAATTTTAGAACTACCGCAGCCGTGCGGCGATTTGCCTGCGGGAACGTTGGTGTTTGCGGGAAATTCCGTTCCGCTCGATTTTAAGTCTACCGCGCTTGATTTTTATATCAGCCGCGATCACGGCATTACGTGGGAATTTCGTTCTACGATTGCGGCGGGCGGACCTCCCGTCGAACAGAATTTCGAAGAATTGGGTCCCGTGTGGGAGCCATGCATTTATTTGAACGCTGATGGCGATCTTACGGTTGCGTTTACCGACGAGCGCCCGCATACCGATCCCCGTTTTAATCAAACGCTCGCGCTAAGCGTTTCCGAAGACGGCGGAAAAAGCTGGGGCGAGGCGATTTATACCGTTACCGTGCCCGACCGCGCGTTGCGCCCGGGAATGCCCGTCGTTTCGCGCATGGGCAATGGCAAGTACATTATGGTGTATGAGATCGTGGGGTATCCCTGTTGCGATATTTATTTTAAACTTTCGGACGACGGCGTCGATTGGGGGGATCCGCTGTTGCAGGGCAAACGGGTGGAAACAAAAGAAGGGCTTTTCCTCGGGTCGATGCCGTACGTGCTTTGGGTTCCGCAAGGCGGAAAAAACGGAACGGTAATCGTTTCCGCTAAGCGTGAGGGGGAGCACATCGGCATGCGCGATCCCGGGTACTATCATGTAAACTACAATTACGGAAAAGGGGAATGGAAGCGCGTTCCCATGCTGATTACATACAACACCGATAAGCTGGAAGCGGGTTGGAGCATGGGCATGGCGGTCGTGCAGGGCGATCGGCTGATCCAGCTTGCGCCCACTCCTATGAACAGCAGGCTGATGCAAATTACATACGGCATCGGCAAGATAGAAACGGCAGAACGAAAAAAATAATTAAGAAGATTTGGATATAAAAAAGTTTTGGGCGCTGTTTTAACTGCATTGTTCCTCTGCATTTCGCTTACATGCTTGTTCGGCTGCGACGATTCGATCGAAGGAAAGTATTTTTTGTCGGGCGCGGGCGCGCAAGACGGAGGGGCGCTCGTTTCGACTATGCAAAAAGACGAACGGGGGCTGTACGCCAACGTTCATAACGGCGTGTTTATTTCCGAAAATTACCGGGTGGAACTCAAAGGAAAGACGTTAACGGTTCACGGTGCCATCTCTCCCGTTTTTGGCGTAAATATCGTAAAGTTTAACTTAAACGGCGATTCCGTTCGCGATATGAAAAATTTTACGTTAGAAACTTCTTCGGGCAATAAGAATCGGTACACGATAAACGATTTAAACGGCGCAACGGGTTGAAAGGTTTTAAAATAATGTTCGAATACGGCATTTCGGGGCGGCAAGGGCTTTGGTATTCGATTTCGTACGATAAGACAGTTTAAGCGCTTTCGGGCGGCGAAAACGTTACGCCGCCCGCACTTTTTCGCCCGAAACGCGAATTTTCGTAAAATCTCTTTACACGGCGGCGATTTTGGTATATAATGATTGCGTATCTTTAAGGAGATTTAAAACGATTATGTTCGGAAACTGGAAATACATTTTTAAAAATATATGGTTCGTGCTTCCGTTTGCGATTTTACCCGGGGCGTTTTTGGCGCTCTCGCTCGATTACACCGCGATCAGAGAAACGGTGAAAGCGTTTTTTACGGGCGATCCTTCGATCGGATTCATTCAGCTGTTCCGCGCGTGGAGCTTGATTCGCGTCGATTCTTGGGTGGGCGCGCTGATCGGCGCGGGCGCGTATATCAGCGTTTCCGTTTGCACGGCGTTAATGCTTTCTTTGGTAGAAAAACATATGCGCATCGGCAAGCGCACGTTAAGCGGCGCGTTTTCGCAGTTGGGAAACAACCTGTTTACCGCGCTCGGCGTAACCCTTTTGTATTTGTTTTTGTACGAAGCGTGGGCTGTCGTTACCGCCGCCATTCAGTATGCGGTGGGCGGGATCGTCGATAACGCGACGGGCGTTTACCTCATTTCCGTTGCGGCGTATCTTGTGCTCGGCGGCGTGCTGTTTTACTGCTCGACGATCTTTTATCTTTGGCTGCCCTGTTTGCAGCATACGGGCTTTCACGGTTACGAGGCGCTGCGCTATTCTTATCAGCTTATGATCAACGTGCGGGGAAGACTGTTTTTCTCGCTTGCGGGCGGATTCATCGGCGCGTGCGCGCTGTTCGGCGTGTTTGCCGTATACCTGCCCCGTCCGCTGTTTTACGCGGCGGCGTTTTTGGTGTGCGTATGGCTGTATTTAAGTTTCTGTATCCGCATGGAAACGTTCTATTTCGCAACGGATAAATTGGATAGGGAAGATTTGATCCGCAGTTATAGGGAGCTTTGATTATGAGATTTAAAAATACCCTCTCGATCGTCATCGATAACTTTGTAAACGTATTTAAAATGCTGCTGTACCGCTTGGTAACGGACGTGATTTTTTTCAGCTTGGTATACGTTATTTTAACGCTCAGTTTAAAGGGCATTGTAAAAAGCGCGGAAGCGACGGAAATTTTTCGTTTGATCAAAGAATTTTTCAGCGCGCTCGTTTCGGGCAACGTAGAATATTTAAGCGGATTCCAAGCGTTGTTCAACAGTGCGGTCGCGGCGTTTTGGGAAATGTTGAAATTGCATATCGGTTCGATCGTATGGTCGGTTGTAGGGATCTGTCTGCTGTATCTGTGCGGCAGATTCGCAAACGGACTGTGCGTATTCGCCGTAGGGCACGCGGTGAACGACAGAATGCAGGTTTACGCGCACGCGAAGTTTTCGACGGCGTACTTTAAAAACCTCGGCAAAGCGGCGCTCTATCAAATCATTTACGTTCCCATGATTTTCGTGTACGACGTGCTTACCGTACTGCTTTGCTATTTCTTCTTCTTTTACGCGCTTTCCTTCCTGCCGTTGATCATCACAATCGCAATGGCGGTAACGGGGATCGTGTGTTTGCAGGCGTTAAAGTTTACGGTAATTTCCGCATGGCTGCCCGCCGTGATCGCCGACGACGAACGGGTTTGCGCCGCAATGCGCAAAAGTTTTGCCCGCAAACAGGGCTTCGGCAAGCGGTTCGTGGGCTTCCTTGTCGTTATTTATATGATTATCGTACTAAACGTAACGGTTGCGGTTTGCACGTTGGGAAGCGGACTTTTGCTTACCGTTCCCGTTAGTTTCTTGCTGCTGCTGTGCATGCAGTTTGTCAATTACTTCGAAGATGAAAAGAAAAAATACTTTATCGCATACGATAAAATCGTAAATGCGGAGAAAAAAGCGGACGTAATAGGGGAATAAATCTGCCTTTTGCGGGCTTAAGCCCGAAGGGATAATAGGAAGGTGAAATTATGAGTTATCGGGAAAATTACCAGTCTTGGATGAACGACAGCCGCCTGTGCGAAGAGGGAAGGGCGGAACTTGCCGCAATCGCTTCCGACGAAAAGGAGAAGGAATACCGTTTCGGCGGCGAGCTCGAATTCGGCACGGCGGGCATGCGGGGGCTTATCGGCTACGGAACGAACATGATGAACGTTTATACCGTTATGCGCGCAACGCAGGGGCTTGCCGAATATATCGGCACCCTTTCGAAAGAAGAACAAAAAAGAGGGGTCGTTATCTCTTACGATACGCGCAGAAAAAGCCGCGAGTTCGCGCAAGCGGCGGCGGGCGTGTTGGCGAAGAACGGCATTAAGGCGTATTTGTTCGGCGACGTGCACCCCGTTCCCATGCTTTCTTATGCGGTTAGATATTTACATACGGTCGCGGGGATTATGATCACCGCATCGCACAATCCCAAAGAATATAACGGGTATAAAGTATACGGCGAAGACGGCGCGCAGATGTCGCCCGAAGCGACGGAAAAGGTAGTGCGGTTTATTGCGCGCATTACCGATTATCTTTCCGTTTCGGCAGACGAGCAAAGCGGTTTGATCTTGCCCGTACCCGAAGAGGTAGACGAAACGTATTTGGAAGAGTTGGGCAAACTGACTCTGTCGCCCGCGGCGGTAAAGGCTTGCGGCAAAAATTTAAAACTTGTGTATACGCCCGTGCACGGGTCGGGCTACGTTCCCGTTACGCGCATTTTAAAGCGGCTGGGCATTAACGTAACCGTTGTGGAAGCGCAAACGGCGAAAGATCCCGAATTTTCCACCGTTGCCGTACCCAATCCCGAATATAAAGAAACGCTTGCAATGGGCATTGCGCTTGCCGACGAAATTCAGGCGGACGTGGTGTTCGGCACCGATCCCGATTCCGACCGTTTGGGCGTTGCGGTAAAAGACGAAAAGGGAGAATTTACCGCGCTTTCGGGCAATCAAGTGGGGATTTTGCTGCTCGATTATATTTTAACGAGGTTGAAAGAGGAAGGCGCGCTTCCCGCAAATGCGGCGGTCGTAAAATCGTTCGTAACAACGGGCATGGCAAAGGCGATTTGCGACGATTACGGCGTTGCGCTTTACGAAACGCCCGTCGGCTTTAAGTTTATCGGCGAAAAGATCAAACAGTGGGAAAAAGACGGAAAGCATACCTACGTATTCGGCTTCGAAGAATCGTGCGGGTACCTACGCGGCACGCACGCGCGCGATAAAGACGCGGTCGTCGCTTCGATGCTCTGCGCCGAAATGGTATGCTATTATGCGTATATCGGGAAAACGGTATCCCGCCGCCTTTCCGAAATTTACGCAAAATACGGCTACGTGCTCGATAAAAACGTTTCCATTCAATACGCGGGCTTAAACGCGATGAAAGAGATGAACGCCGTCGTCGACGGGTTGAAGAGCGCGAGCGTGCCCGCGTTCGGCGATTTTAAAGTGGTTGCCGTGCGCGATTATTCCGCTTCGGTCAGAAAGACGGCGGAAGGAAAAACGCAAGCGCTGGATATTCCCAAGTGCAACTGCGTATATTACGAATTAGAGGGCGGTTCGTTCATCTGCGTGCGCCCTTCCGGTACCGAGCCTAAGCTGAAAATTTACTATTCCATTAAGGCGGAAAACGAAAAAGCAGCGCAAACGGCGTTGGAAAAGGCGAAAACTGCCGTTTCCGAATTGCTTGAACGCGTAAAAAAATAAGCGTGCGAAAAAGCGGAAGGGGATGTCCGCTTTTTTTGCCGATACGCCGATTACATAAGATAAGGGACGTTTGCCGTTGGGGACGGCTGCGCCGAAAAAAGTATGCGAGGAAGTAAGGGGTTCTATGATTTATTTGAAAGATTTTAAGCAGGGGAAGTTGTTGTACGAAGCGCTCGATTCGGAAGTGCGTTTGGGGATTTTAGAAGAATTGCTGCGCGAAGGCGAGCTGAATCTTGCGTATTTTGCGAAGAAGTTTAACGTTTCGAACGGGGCGATCACGGCGCATATCAAAAAACTGTACGAAGCGGGATTGATCGAAATCAACACCTCTTCGGGGATCCGCGGCACGCAAAAAATCTGCTGCCTTGCAACGGATAAAATTATAATCGATTTTTTAAACAGACCGCAGTCGGAAGGGAAAATCGAATCGGCGGCGATCGATATCGGGCACTACGTCGGGTACGAAATTCACCCTACGTGCGGCATCGTCACGCGGGAAAAGGTGATCGGCAGGTTCGACGATCCCGCATGTTTTTCCTATCCCGACCGCATCAGAGCGGGGCTTTTGTGGCTTTCTTGGGGATATGTGGAATATCTCGTTCCCAACTACCTTACAGAAGATACGCAGCTTGTAGAATTGCAGTTTTCTATGGAGATCGCTTCCGAAGCGCCGGGGTATTCCGCTTACTACCCCAGCGACATTCACTTTGCGGTAAACGGGCATACGTTGGGCTATTATACAAGCAAAGGGGAAAACAACGACCGCGCGGGCACGTGCAATCCGCAGTGGTGGTACGGCAATTTGGGGCAATACGGCAAAAAAATTCTGATCGCGGTAAACGAAGAGGGCACGTATATTTGCGGGATCAAGGTTTCCGAACAGAAACTTTCCGATTTGGAAATTAAGGCGGGGGAACAGATCAAATTCCGCATTTTCGTGCCGGAAGACGCAGTGCACCGCGGCGGGTTCTCGCTGTTCGGCAAGGGATTCGGCAGGGCATTGTCTGCAAATAACGCGCCGATTGATCACGTCCGCGTGTTAATGTAAAGAAAAAAGGCGGGGCATTCCGCCTTTTTTAATTGAAAAGGAAACATTCGAATATGAAAGTAGGTATTTCCACCGCAACGCTGTTTTTGCGCAAATATAACGAAGAAGCGCTTTCTCTTTTCGACGAATGGGGAATAAAAGAAACGGAAGTTTTTTTGGCTACCTTTTCCGAATACGAGCCGACGTTCGCCGCTCGGTTAAAAGAGCAAAAGGGAAGCGTTCGCGTGCACTCGGTTCACGTGTTAAACACGCAGTTCGAGCCGCAGTTATATAACGATCATCCGCGCGCCAAGCAAGACGCATATTTCTGGTTGGGCAAGGTGATGGAATCTGCCCGCATTTTGGGCGCGGAATGTTATACCTTTCACGGGCTTGCGCGTTTAAAGCGCACCTTTCGCGAAAATTTCGAGCGGGCGGGAACGCTCACGCGGGAAATCGCGCAATTTTGCGCGGGATTCGGCGCGCGCTTATGTTACGAAAACGTAGAGTGGGCGTTTTACAACCGCCCCGGCGTATTCGGCGAATTAAAGGCGCGCTGCCCCGCGCTCGGCGGCGTGCTCGATTTAAAGCAGGCGCGCATTTCGGGGTATCCCTATCAAGATTATCTTTCCGAAATGGGAAACGCAATTACACATGTGCATGTAAGCGATTATAACGATATGGGAAGAATGTGTCTTCCCGGCAGGGGGAATTTCGATTTCGACGAACTGTTTGCCCGTTTGCGCGACGTAGGGTTTCACGGTCCGCTGCTCATCGAAAATTATAAAGACGATTACGCCGATTTGCGCGAGTTACAGCGTTCGTACGAGTTTCTTGCGGAAAAGGCGGAAAAATACAGTTAAAGAGGGGTTAAATGTTAAGGGTTATCAATTTGGTAAAGCGGTATCAGACGAAGGGGGAAGTCGTTACCGCGTTGAACGGCGTTTCGGTGGATTTTCCCGAAACGGGCATGGTGTTTTTGTTGGGAAAATCGGGCAGCGGGAAGTCTACGCTTTTAAACGTTTCGGGCGGGTTGGATACGCCCGACGAAGGGGAGATTATTGTAAAAGGCAAGTCTTCGCGGGATTTTTCGCAAAGCGATTTCGATGCCTACCGCAATACATACGTGGGGTTTATCTTTCAAGAATACAATGTTTTAAACGAATTTACGGTAAAAGAAAACGTCGCGCTCGCGCTCGAATTACAGGGCAAACCGCGCGACGAAGCGCTGATAGACAGCCTGTTGAAACAGGTGGAAATGTCGGAAATGGCAGATCGGCGCCCCAACACCCTTTCGGGCGGGCAAAAACAGCGCGTTGCCATTGCCCGCGCTTTGGTGAAAAATCCCGAAATCATTATGGCGGACGAGCCGACGGGCGCGCTCGATTCGGAAACGGGCAGGCAGGTGTTCGATACTTTAAAGAAACTTTCCGCCGAGAAACTTGTGGTCGTCGTATCGCACGATCGGGAATTTGCCGAAACGTACGCCGACCGCATTATCGAGTTAAAAGACGGTTGCATCGTATCCGACGTAAGCAGGGGAACGGACGGGCAGGAACACGCGAACGTGTGCTCTCTTTCCGAAAAAAAGATTTCGATCGGCTGCGGCGCCGCGCTTACCCGAGAGGAGATGGAAAAAGTATGCGCGTTTCTTAAAAACGGTAAGGGGAAGTTTGTCATTTCCGCCGAGGAAGAAGATTTGAAAAATCTGCCCGCCGAACGGCAGAGCGGCGGCTTTTCCCAAACGACGCAAACGCGCGCCCGCGTGTACGAAAAGGACGAAAGCAAATTTATCAAATCCAAATTCCCTTTGCGCCACGCGGTAAGAATGGGGCTTTCGGGGCTGCGGTTTAAGCCTATTCGGCTTGCCGTTACCGTTGTGCTTTCTACGCTCGCTTTTTTGGTGTTCGGCATGTTTTCTACGTTGATCACCTTCGATCAAAGCAAAGTTGCGGCGAATACGCTGTACGAATCGCAGTATACGGGAGCGATCGTCCGTAAAAAAGCGATCGCGCATTTTAAAGAGGCGGTAAGCGGCAAAGCGGTTACCATGGAATTCGGCACGGGGAACGCGGGCGCGCGCTTTACGCAGGAAGAAATAGAAACCTTTCAAAAAGAGTATCCGCAGCTGGAATTTATTCCCGCTTACGATATGAACTTGGCGGGCGGGCTGGAATTTAAAGAAACGTCGATGGGGTATTCCGAATCGACTAATTACTATTACCGTCAGCTTACTTCCTTCCGCGCGTTTGCAGACGTTGCGGCGATCCGCGATAAAAGCGATTACACCCTTGTTGCGGGCAAGTATCCCGAAAAAGAAAACGAGTGTTTGATCTCTACAAAGGTATACGAGGCGTTTTGCCTTTACGGGCACGCTTCGAGCGAGGGCGTTACGCCCGTGCGCTCGTACGAGGACATGATCGGAAAAAGCATTCCGTTGGTGGCGGACTTCTCTTCGAGAATCACGTTAAAAGTAACGGGGATTTTAGAAACGCACGAATCGTTTGCGGCGTACGAGCACTTAAAAGATCCCGCCGTCGCCGCCGACTTTAAAAGTTATGAAGACGAGATCGCCGAATATAAAACGGTATATTTAAATTCTATTTCTTCGATCGCGTTTGTTTCGGGCGGCTTCCGCGAATTTTACGGCAGATTCGATGCGGAAACCGACCGCGTGCAAAAAGAAATCAACGAATTGAGCATGAAGTACGGTCCTTGGAACAATTACCGCCGTTTTACGGGAAGCAGCTACCAAGAACCGGACGAAGCGTATTGCCAATTTTTAATCGCGTCGTTAAAAAACGACCGAAGAAAGAAATGCGATTTGATGATGCGCGCAATCAACGAATCGGGCGATGCGGATCGGGATTTGGTTTATAAAGTAAATACGCTGAGCTTTACTTCCGAAATTTCTTCGGGCAAAAACATTATCGACGACATGATGCCCATACTGGGCGGCGCTTCGGGCGTGTTGGCGTTGTTTTCCGCCCTGCTGTTGTTTAACTTTATTTCGGCAAGCGTAAACGGGAAGAAAAAGGATATCGGAATTTTGCGCGCGGTGGGCGCGCGCGGGATAGACGTGTTTAAAATCTTTTTTGCGGAAGCGCTGGCGGTAACCACTTTGTGTTTTGCCCTTGCCTGCGGAGGAAGCGCGATCGGGTGCGCGATCGTAAACGGATCGTTTATATCGCGGGGCGTTCTTACGTTTAAAATACTTTTGTTCGACGGGTTGAACGCGCTGTTCGTGCTTGCAATCTCGTTGCTTACGGCGCTGCTTGCAACGGTGATTCCCGTGCGTTCGCTTGTAAAAAAGAAGCCCGTCGAAGCCATTCGCGCGCTGTAAAAAACTTTGCGCTTTTCGGGAAAAATTGCGCGATCGGCGCGAAAAAAATTTGACAATTCTTTTGCGCTTTGCTATAATAATCGGGTAATAAGTGCCGAGGGCGAAGGAGGGTAGAAAAAAGCATGTCTACGATCAAAGTCGGTGAAAACGAAAATCTTGAAAGCGCATTGCGTCGTTTTAAGAGAAAGTGCTCTCGCGACGGCATTATCGGCGATCTCAGAAAGAAAGAATTTTACGAAAAACCTTCCGTAAAAAAGAGAAAGAAGTCGGAAGCCGCGAGAAAAAGAAATAAGAACTAACGAAGAATCCGTAACGCGCGTTACGGATTTTTTAATGCGGAATTTGTCGAAACAAAAAGAACGGTCGGAGGCGTTATGGAACGTACGTTGAAATCACTCGCAAGAGAAGCAAAACAACGCATGAAAAAAGGATTCTGGAAAGAATGCGAAGAAGAACTGATCAGCGAACGGACGCACGCGAAAGAACAAGGGATCAACGAAAGTAAAATGGAACGCTATTTTACGCAAAAGGTTACGACGAAGATCAAAGGCGAACAGACGGACGACTTTTATGTAAAGGTGCGCGAACTGTTGCTGGCAGAAGGGGAGGTTTCCGACGCGATCGGGCGGCTTACCGACAGAGAGTATTACGCTACCCTTTCCTATTCGGAACAGCAGCGGTATACCCTCGACCTTTCCGAAAAATATCTGCGCGCGTTAGAGCGGTTTAAACGGGAATACGAGTTCGAGATTAAAGGGCGAAAGAGTTGAAAACTCTTCCCGTTTGTGGTATAATAAAACGGTATGAGTCACTTAACCGAAACACTGAACGAAGAACAGATTTTGCCCGTATACGAAACGGAAGGCGCGGTATTGGTGCTTGCCGGCGCGGGCAGCGGAAAAACGCGCGTGCTTACTTCGCGCATTGCATATTTGATAGAAGAGAAGGGCGTTTTGCCCTCCTCTGTTTTGTCCATTACCTTTACCAACAAAGCCGCAAACGAAATGAAAGAACGCCTTTCCGCCATGACGGATATCGGCGGAATGTGGGTTTGCACCATTCACTCGATGTGCGTGCGCATTTTAAGAATGTTTGCGGAAAAGCGCGGTTTAACGGAAAACTTTTCTATCTATTCGGAGCAAGAGCGCACCGCCGTGATCAAACAGGCGTTTAAGGAAAGCGACCTCGATGACGAAGATAATTTGTTAAAATCGGTAAAGTGGCACATTTCCAACGCGAAAATGCTGGGGCTTTCCCCCGAAGAGTACAACAAGCAGTACGATTACGAGCGCAATATCGAAACGATCGTAAAAGTGTACATAAAATACAGCTTGCATTTAAAGAAGAATAACGCACTCGACTTCGACGATCTGCTGTTGGAAGCGCGCGCCCTGCTTGCCGAAGACAAAGAAGCGCTCGAATATCTTGCGGGCAAGTTCCGCTATATTCATGTGGACGAGTTTCAAGATACCAACACGGTGCAGTTCGATATTATTAAAATGCTCTCTTCCGTACACGGAAATTTGTTTGTCGTCGGCGACGACGATCAGTCCATTTACGGCTGGCGCGGAGCGAAGATCGAAAATATTTTGCACTTCGAACGCTCTTTCCCCAATGCAAAAACATTTAAGTTGCAGCGCAATTACCGTTCCACCAAGGCGATTTTGGCGCTTGCAAACGCTTCTATCGGGCACAACGCCATGCGCAAGCGCAAACAGTTATGGACGGAAAACGACGAAGGGGAAAAGCCCGTTTATTACGAGGCGGAAGACGAAACAAGCGAAGCGCTGTATGCCGCGCGCATTATTTCGGAAGCGCGGAAAAGCGGATACCGCCTTTCCGATTTTGCCGTTTTAATGCGGTTGAACGCGCTTACCCGCGCATACGAACAGGAATTTACAAAGTACGGCATTAAGTATAAAGTGTTCGGCGGGTTCAAATTCTACGAGCGCAAAGAGATTAAAGATATTTTGGCGTATCTGCGCTTGATCGCAAACCCTTTCGACAGCGAAGCGGTCATGCGCGTGATCAACGTTCCCCGCCGCGGCATCGGCGAAAAGACTATTCAGGCGCTTAGCGATTACGCGCAAAGGGAAGAACTTTCGCTGTACGACGCCGTGCTCGACGCGGACGTGCTTCCGCTGAACGCGGGCACCAAACAGAAATTGCACGCGTTCGGCGATTATATCAAAGATTTGGTCATCCGTTCGCAAGACCTCACCGCCGATCTTCTTACCGCGTACTTGATTAAAACTTCGGGCATGCGCGAACAGTATGCCGACAGTTCGGACGAGTCCATCGCCAAATGCGCCAATATCGATGAATTTCAAAACTCGGTGGACGAGTTTGTGCGCATGAACGAAGAAGCGAGCCTTTCCGATTATTTACAGCAGATCACGCTGTATTCGGATACGGACGAAATGGACGACGGCGATTACGTGACGATCGCCACCGTGCACGCCGTAAAGGGGTTGGAATACCGCTGCGTATTTTTGTGCGGGCTGGAAGAAAGCGTTATGCCCGTATCGCGCGCGCTCGATAATCCCGCCGATTTGGAAGAGGAACGCCGGCTGATGTACGTTGCGATCACCCGCGCCCGCGAACGGCTTTGGCTTACGCGTTCGCGCTCCCGCTATTTATACGGCAAGCGGGAACCTACCTCCCGTTCGCAATTCGTGGAAGAGTTGAAAAGCGAATTGAACTTGCGCGCGGAACAGCCCCGCTATTCGGGCGATTATTACGGGGGCGGGCGCGCTTCGAGCGGATACGGGGGATACGGCGGATATGCGTCGTCTGCTCCGCGCAGAATTTCTTCGGCGACCGCTTACCAAAAGCGGGGGGAAGACGAAGGCTTTCGCACGTTCGGCGGGGGCGCCAAAACTTCCGCCGCGCCCGTGCGGTTCGGCAACGTGGGAACGGCGCACAGCAAGCCGTCTGCGGGGAAAGACGTTTCCCGCTATCGCGAAGGGGTAAGCGTGCGGCACGCCCGCTTCGGCGACGGCGTGATCGTCGCCACCCGCGGAGAGGGGAGTAATCTTATCGTTACCGTAAAGTTTGCGGTTGCGGGCAATAAAGATCTGGCGGCGGCGCTTGCCCCGCTCGAAATTATTTCGGAGTAAAGGTATGGATCGCAGAAAAGAACTTTGCGACATTTTAAACCGCTGGGCGCACGAGTATTACGTGCTCGACGCTCCCAGCGTTTCGGATGCGGAGTACGATAAGCTGTACGACGAACTGCGCGAGTTGGAACGGGAAAGCGGATACGTTTCGCCCGATTCTCCCACCCGCCGCGTAGGGGGCGAACCGGTTGCGGAATTCGGCAAGCACGAACACATCGCGCGGCTGTACAGCTTAGATAAGGCGGTAACGGCGGACGAACTTAACGCCTTTTTTACCCGCGTGCAGAAGATCCGGGCGAACGCGGAATTTACCGTGGAATACAAATTCGACGGGCTTACCGTATGTTTGACTTACGAAGGGGGCGCGTTCACCCGCGCGACCACGCGCGGCAACGGCGTAGAGGGGGAAGACGTAACGGCGCAGGCGCTTACCATAATGAGTTTCCCGCTTAACATTTCGTACACGGGCACGCTGGAAGTGCGGGGGGAAGCGGTGATTCGTCTTTCCGCTTTGCGCAAGTATAACGAACGGCACCCCGACGAACCGCTGAAAAACGCGCGTAACGCCGCGGCGGGGGCGATCCGCAACCTCGATCCCAAAGTGACCAAAACGCGCAATCCCGAAATTTTGTTTTACGACGTCAATTACCGTTCGGAGGGCAAAGAACTTTCGCAGCAGGAAGCGATGGACTTTTTGCGCAAAGAGGGGTTTGCGACTTATCCCTATTTCAAACTGTGCAAAACGCCCGAAGAGGTGCAAAGCGCGATCGACGAAATCGAAATCGAACGCAAGCGGATAGACGTTTTAACGGACGGCGCCGTTGTAAAAGTAAACGCGCCCGCCGTACGCGCGGCGATGGGCTTTACCGATAAATTCCCCCGCTGGGCGATCGCCTACAAGTTCGAAGCGGAAGAGGCGGAAACCACGGTAAAGCGCGTGTTTTGGCAGGTGGGAAGAACGGGCAAACTTACCCCGTTGGCAGAAGTGGAACCGATAGAACTTGCGGGCGCGACGGTGCGCCGTGCCACGCTGAATAACTTCGGCGATATCGAGCGGAAAGACGTAAAGGTAAATTCCCGCGTAATGATCCGCCGCTCCAACGAGGTGATTCCCGAAATTTTAGGGGCGGTTTCCCATACCGAAGGAAGCGTTCCCGTAGAAAAGCCGTGTATCTGCCCCGCTTGCGGAAGCGCGGTAAAAGAGGCGGGCGCAAATTTGTTTTGCACCAACCGCGCGTGCCCGCCCAGAATTATCGCCAAACTTACCCATTACTGTTCGAAAAACGCCGCCGACGTAGAGGGCATGTCGGAAGCGACGCTTACCATGTTATACGAAAAACGCGGCGTTCGCAGGTTTTCCGATTTATACCGTTTGACGGCGGAAGATTTTTCCGCGCTCGAAGGGTTTAAAGCGAAAAAAATCGAAAACGCGCTTCATTCCGTTCAAGCGAGCAAGCAAATTCCCCTCGATCGGTTTTTATATGCGTTGGGTATCGAAGGGATCGGCAGGGTCGCCGCGCGCGATCTTGCGGCGTACGGCAGCGTAGAAGCGGTTGCCGCGCGCACCTTCGAAGAGTTGATCGCGCTTGAAAACGTGGGGGAAATTACCGCAAACAATATTCTCGCCTATTTTGCCGACGAGGAAAACCGCGAAGAGCTTGCGCGCTTAAAACAGTTAGGCGTAACCGCTTACGGCAAGCGGGCTTCCGCCGGAGGGGTGTTCGCGGGGCAAAACGTTGTGCTTACGGGAAGTTTGGATTCCCTTTCCCGCACGGAAGCGCAAAAGCTGATCGAAGCGGAAGGGGGCGTGTGCCAAAGCGCCGTTACGGCGAAAACCTCCCTTGTCGTTGCGGGGGAAAAGGCGGGCGGCAAGCTGCAAAAAGCGGAAAAAGCGGGGATTCCTATTATCGGCGAAGAGGAATTTTTGCGCCGTTTGCAAAAAGATTAAAAATTGCTTGAAATCTCGCGTTCCTTATGGTATAATTTACAAAAGCACAAAGGAAACAAAAAAACATGTTCAGCATGACGGGCTTCGGAAAAGGCGAATATCGCGAAAACGGCATCGATCTTACGGTGGAACTGAAAACGGTGAACAACCGTTTTTTGGATATTTCCGTAAAAAGTCCGCGCATTTTCGCGGCGTTCGAAGAAAGCGTGCGCGCGCTTGTGCGGGAAAAACTTTCGCGCGGGCACGTAGACGTGTTTATCAGTTATAACGACAGGCGGGAACGGGAAAAAAGTTTATATGTAGATCTGGCGGCGGCGCGTTCGTATGCGGAAGCGGCAAGGCAAATCAAACAAGCGTTTCCCGACCTTGCGGACGATATTACAATATCGAGCGTTCTGCGCTTTCCCGACGTGCTCCGCCAAGAAGAGGTTTCGGGCGCGGACGACGTGTTGGAAAACGCGCTGCGCGTTGCGCTTACCCGCGCGCTGTCTTCGCTTGCGGAAATGCGTTTGCAGGAAGGGGAACGGCTGAAAAAAGACCTTTTGACCCGCATGGATACCATCGAGGCGCTGCGCGATAAAATCGCAACCCGCGCGCCCCTCGTGGCGGAAGAATACCGTAAAAAACTGACCGAGCGCATCAACGAATATTTAAACGGAAAGGCGGACGAAAGCCGCATTTTAACGGAAGCGGCGATTTTTGCCGATAAGTGCAATATCGACGAAGAGCTTACCCGTTTAAGTTCGCACATCGCAGAATTCCGCAACATTTGCAAAAGCGATACGGTGGGCAGAAAACTCGATTTCCTCGTGCAGGAATTCAACCGCGAATGCAACACCGTTTGCAGTAAATCCAACGACGTAACGCTGACTTCCGCCGCGCTCGAAATGAAGAACGAAATCGAAAAAGTGCGCGAACAGATTCAGAATTTGGAGTAAGCGATGCGGAACGTGGTATTTGCAATTTCAGGTCCTTCCGGCGTGGGCAAGGGTACGCTTGTAAAGCTGTTGCTGAAAGAGGACGATTCGCTTGTATCTTCCGTTTCGTGCACGACGCGCGCACCCCGTAAAGGCGAAAAAAACGGAAAGGAATATTTTTTCCTTTCGCGGGAAGAATTTATTTCGCGCATCCAAGAAAACGACTTTTTGGAATACGACGAGCATTTCGGCAACTATTACGGCACCCCCCGTTCGTTTGTCGAACGGCAGTTGAAAAACAAATCGGTCATTTTGGAAATCGACGTCGTGGGCGCGTTAAACGCCAAACGGCTGATGCCGCAAACGGTGCTTATCATGATCGTTCCGCCCGACTTAAAGGCGTTGCAACAGCGGCTTGCGGGCAGAGGGTCGGAAAGCGAAGCGCAGCGCGAAGAGCGCATGCGGCGGGTTCGGTACGAACTCGAACAACAAAGCAAATACGATTACGTCGTTGTAAACGACGATCTGCAATCGAGTAAACGGCGATTGCAGGAAATTATAAAATCGGAACAAAACAAGGAGTGTTAGAAAACAGCATATGATCAACGAACCTTCGGTAGACGCATTGGTAAGAAAACTCGGCTCGGAAGAAGATCCCGCAAGCAGGTACGAACTGTGCGTGGTCGTTTCCAAACGCACCCGTCAGATCATCGAACAGATGCAGAACATGGGTACGGGCGAGCTGCCCAACAAGCAAAAAGAGATCGTGCTTGCCTGCCAAGAAATTATGGGCGGCAAGGTAACGAGTTTAAGAGATTGAAAAAAACGCCCCGCTTGAAAGCACGGGGCGATTTTCTCATGCGGGATCAGCGTTATGGTAGCGGAAGTCATCGTAGATATCGCGCATAGCGACGTCGATAAAATTTTCGATTACGCTTGCGGCGAAGAAATTCAAGCGGGCATGCGCGTCGTCGTACCCTTCGGCAGAAGTACGGCGACGGGTTTTGTTATGCGAATCAAAGAAACGAGCGACTTCCCCGCCGAAAAATTAAAGCGGGTGTTTCGCGCGGAAGAGGATTACCCCGCGATCAACCGCGAATGTTTAATGCTTTCCGAAAAAATCGCCGAACGGTACCGCTGCCCCAAAGCGCTGGTGCTGCGCCTGTTTCTTCCTGCGGAACTGCGCACGGGCAAAGCGAGCGAGCGTTACCGCAGTTTTGTGCAAATCGCGCAGGGCGTAACGCCCGTGTTTTCCGCCTCTGCCAAAGCACAGGCGGCGCTGTTTGCCTATTTGGAAGAAGAGGGCGAAACGGATGCGGCGATCTTGCGCGACCGCTTCGGAAGCGCGGTGAACGCGCTTATCAAAAAGGGATACGTTACCGTAGAAAAAAGGCGGGTAATGCGCGATCCTTACAGCGATTTAAAGGGGGAAAATTTAAACCGCGTTTTAACCGCCTCGCAAAGCGAAGCGGTGCAAAAAATCAACCGAACGGAAAAAACGGTAACTCTTTTGCACGGCGTTACGGGCAGCGGCAAAACGGAAATTTATCTTACGCTGATCGCCGAACAGTTAAAACAGGGCAAAAGCGCGATTTTTTTGGTGCCCGAAATTTCGTTAACGCCGCAAATGCTGTTGCAGCTGCGCGCGCGGTTCGGCGGAAGCGCGGCGATCATGCACAGCGGGCTTTCCGCGGGCGAGCGGTTCGACGAATGGTGCCGCTTGCGCGAGGGTACGGCGAAAATAGCGATCGGCGCGCGGTCGGCGATCTTCGCTCCCGTAGAAAATATCGGCGCGATCATCATCGACGAAGAGCACGACGGAAGTTATTCGAGCGAATCTTCCCCCCGTTACAACACCTTCGACGTCGCGTTTTTAAGAGCAAAGTACAACGGCTGCAAACTTGTGCTCGGCAGCGCCACACCCGCGGTAGAAACGTATCGCCGCGCAAAGCAGGGGGAATTTCAGTTGATACATCTGCCCGATCGCATCAATCGCCGCCCCATGCCAAATGTAGAAATCGCAGATATGCGGCGGGAAGTGCGGCGGGGAAACGCTTCGCCCTTTTCCGCAGTTTTGCGCGAAAAGCTGGAACGCTGTTTGAACGATGGCAATCAGGCGATTTTATTCTTAAATCGCAGGGGATATTCGCAGTCGGTCATGTGCCATACGTGCGGTTACGTGGCAAAGTGCGAGCATTGCGACGTAGCGCTTACCTATCATAGCGAAGAGGGGTGTTTAAAGTGCCATTATTGCGGTACGCATTATCACATGCTTTCCGCCTGTCCCGAATGCGGCGGCACGCATTTGGGATACGTGGGCACGGGCACGCAAAAGGTTGCGGGGGAGCTGAAAAAGCTGTATCCCGATGCGCGCGTATTGCGCATGGATAACGATACGACGAGCGGAAAAGAAGGGCATTTTAAAATTTTAAAACAGTTTTCCGAACGCAAGGCGGATATTTTGGTGGGTACGCAGATGGTTGCAAAGGGGCACGATTTTCCTTCCGTCACGCTGGTGGGGATTCTCGATGCGGACATGAGCTTGCACTTTCCCGATTACCGCAGCAGCGAGCGCACCTTTCAGCTGATCACGCAGGTGGCGGGCAGAAGCGGCCGCGCGGAAGAGCAGGGCGAAGTCGTTTTGCAGACGTACGATCCCGAAAATTACATTTTGCGTTTTGCGGTAACATACGATTACGAAGGTTTTTATCAACACGAAATTGCCATGCGGGAAGCGACGATGTTTCCCCCGTTTGCGAAAATCGTGCGCGTTATGGTAACGGGCGGCGACGACGGCGTAACGTTGGAAGCGCTCCGCGAAGTGTATGAAAAGTTGCAGGAAGTATACGCAAAGCATTCCGATGCGTTTTTGTTCTTCCACAAAATGCACGCGCCCGTAAAGCGCATTCAAAATAAATTCCGCTATCAAGTGTTAATGCGCCTGACGGACGCAAGCGTATTAAAAAGTATTTACAATGCGGTTTCCGCAGTCAAGCGCAAAGACGTTTTGATCTACGTGGAAGAAAATCCCGCAAATTTGAGTTAAGGAGAAGGTATGCTGCGCGAAATTTTACAGGTAGGCGACGAGCGTTTGCGCAAACAATGCGAACCGATCGCTCGGTTCGACGAGGAACTGAGCGTACTGCTTGACGATATGAAGCAGACGCTGAAAAAGGAACAGGGCGCGGGACTTGCCGCGCCGCAGATCGGCGTGTTAAAGCGGGTCGTCGTAGTAGACGTGGACGAAGGATATTTCGAATTTGTAAATCCCGTGTTCGTATGGCAGAAAGGGGAACAGCGGGGTGCGGAAGGCTGTCTTTCCGTGCGCAAAAAATATGGGGTTGTTACCCGTCCCGAAAAGGTGAAAATCGTATTTTACGACCGCAAGGGGGATAAGTTTTCGCTCGTTGCGCGCGGATTTTTCGCGCGGGCGATCTGCCACGAACTCGACCATTTAGACGGCGTTTTATATGTCGACAAAGCGGAAGACGTCCGCGCCGAAGAGGAAGAGTAAAACAGATCTGTTACAGTATGCCGCAAAGCGTTTGTTTAAAGGTACGTATCTTAAAGCGGGCTGTTTGCGGCGAAGAAAAAGCGCGAAATTTACAGTATGCCGTAAGCAGGTTTGGTTAAAAAATCAATTTCGTTGCGGACTACATGCGCCGAAAAAAAATTTTGTATCGCTAATTTGTACTTATTTATAAAAAGGTTGGAAGGTATTTATGAAAATCGTATTCGCGGGCACGCCGCAATTTGCCGTGGCGCCGTTAAAGGCGTTGATATCTGCGGGGTTTGAAGTCGCCTCCGTGCTCACCCAGCCGGATAAGCCGCAGGGCAGAAAACAGATTTTAACTCCTTCGCCCGTAAAACTTGCGGCGCAAGAAGCGGGCATTCCCGTTTTGCAGCCCGCAAAGCTGAAAGAAGATTTTTCCGCGCTTGCAAGCGTAGGGGCGGATGTTATGGTCACATGCGCATACGGGCAAATTTTAACGCAGGCGGTGCTCGATATCTTTTCCAAAGGGGTGTGGAACGTGCACGCAAGTTTGCTTCCCGCATATCGCGGCGCGGCGCCCATTCCCCGCGCGATCATCGAAGGGGAAACGGAAACGGGCGTTACGATTATGAAGACGGACGTCGGTTTGGATACGGGCGATATTTTATTTTCGCGCGCGATTCCGATTGCGGAAACGGAAACCTGCGGTACGCTTTCCGAAAAACTTTCCGCCCTCGGCGCAGAAGCGATCGTGCAAGCGGTTAGGCAGATCGCGCAGGGGAACGTTACGCTTACGCCGCAAGGCGAAGGCTTCGTGTGCAAAAAGGTGCGAAAACAGGCGGTCGATTTTTCCCGTTCGGCAAAAGAGGTTTCCTGCTTAATACGCGGGCTTTCTCCGTCGCCGCTCGCATACGGAAAAATCGGAGATACCCTTTTGCATTTTTACGGTGCGGAAGCGCTGCCGTGGGCGGGTGCGGAAGCGTGCGGCGCCGTTTTAAGCGATTCGCCCAAAACGGGCTTGATCGTAAAGTGCGGAACGGGCGCCGTAAAAATTACCGAATTACAGCCCGCCGGCGGAAAGCGCATGCCCGCTTCGGCATTCTTAAACGGAAAAAAACTTGCCAAGGGGGCTTGTTTTGAAAAACAACCCGTTTTATGATCCTTACCGCGTTTTAAATGCAGTGTATGCGGACGGCGCGCGGTTAAAGCAAGCGCTTGCCGATACGCCAGTAGACGAATCGCAGCGCGCCCGCACGGTAAAAACGGCGTACGGCGTGTTGGAGCGGGACGGCTATCTTTCGCTGTGTATTCGAACGTTCGCGCCCAAAAGCCCCAAACAGAGTGCGCGCTTGATTTTAAAAATATCCCTTTACTGGCTGCTTTATTTAAATAAGCCGAAATATGCGGTAACCGATTTTGCCGTGGATCTGTGCAAGCGGTTGGGCAAAGGGGGCATGGCGGGGTTTATTAACGCTTTTCTGCGCGCATTCGACGGGGGAAAAGTGACCCTTCCCGCGGGAGACGAGGGGCTTTCGATCGCCTATAATTATCCGTTGTTTGCGGTTAAGCGCATCAAAGCGGAATACGGCGAACGGGCGGAACGCATTCTCGCGGCAAAAAGTCACGGCGTTTGCGTTCGCTTTGCGCGCGGGGAAGAAGGGTATCTTTCCGCTCCGCACGAACAAACGCCCTTTCCGCATTTGTATCTGTTCCCCAATTTCGTGCGCGACGAAAAATTTTTTGCGGGGGATTATACCTTTCAATCGGTCGGCTCCGTTGCAATCTGTTCGGCTGTGGAATCGTGCAATCGGCTGCTCGACGCGTGCGCCGCGCCGGGCGGGAAAAGCGTGCTTTTATCGCAAAAATGCGCAAACGTCGTCGCGCAGGAATTGCACCCTCACCGCGTTAAACTGATCGAAAGTTATTGCGCGCGCATGGGGGTAAACAACGTGACGGCTATGCAAGGGGATTCCGCGCAGTTCCGCCCCGAATGGGAAGGCGCGTTCGACGGCGTTTTGTGTGACGTGCCCTGCTCCGGCATGGGAACGGTTGCGGAAAATCCCGACCTTGTATTAAACAAAACGGAAAACGATTTGCCCGGGTTGAATCGCGTTCAACTTGAAATTTTGCAAACCTGTTCGCGCTATGTAAAAGCGGGCGGCTGTTTGTATTATTCGACTTGTTCCCTTTTCGGCGAGGAAAACGACGGCATTGTAAATCGATTTTTAAAAGAACATACCGAGTACCGCGCGGAAGTTGCAGAATGTCCGCTCTTACACGAAAGGACGGAATACGGCTTGCAGTTTTTACCCGATACCGCATTCGGCGCGGGATTCTATGTGTGTAAAATGAGGAAAATAAAATGAAAAGAAAAGCGTACATGAAAAGCTGCGAAATTTCGGAAGTGCGCACCGTTCGGTTGGGCGGATACGATCAGAAGATTTCGATCGAAGGGAAAAAGCGCGATTTACCCGTCGTCATTTGCCTGCACGGAGGGCCGGGACTTCCCGTGCCGTTCGGGGTGGGTTGCCGCGGTCTGATGCCCGAATGGACGGATCGCGCTATTATGGTATATTGGGATCAGCTGGGCTGCGGAATCAACAATTACAATTTAGACAATTCTTTCTGCGTGCAGTCGTTTGTCGATATGACGGTGGATTTAATCGGGGAGATCAAGCGTATGTTTCCGCAAAACAAGCTGTTTTTGTTCGCCATATCGTGGGGAAGCGCGCTTGCGCTGAAAGCGGCGGTTGCGGCGGCTGATTTTTTAAACGGCGTGGTCGTATACGGACAGATCATAAAAAATCTGTTTTTTAACGAGCAAGTTTACGCTTCACTTGAACATGCGCCCAAAAAAGTGCGCGCGCGCGCGGCGGAAATCCGCGCGGACGGCATTTCGTGCGAGTATAAAGTATTAGACCGTAATTTGCGCGATTTAACTTTGTATCTTCGCAAGTACACGAACGGCTATAACAACCGTTCGGCAAAAGGCATCGCAACGGGAAAATTCATAAAGGGCATTTTAACTTCGCCCGATTACACCTTTCGCGATTTTAAAGCGATCATGAATAACGGTTATCGCAAGAACGAAAGCATTTGGCAGGAACTGCTCGCCATCGATTTAAGCGATTGTTTGGCGCGCGTCGAAATTCCGTATTTGATTTATCAGGGGGATACGGATCTTGTAACTTGTACCGATACGGCGGTTCAAACGGCGCAAGAATGCGGAAACGCGAACGTGCAGGTAAAAGTATTAAAGCAGTCGGGGCATTTTCCTTCCGCTCTCGCGATGAATGAAGTCTGCGCCGAACTGTTTGCATTAACGGAACGGGCATGAAAAAAATTTTACAGGATTATTCCCGCGCAGAGTTGGAAACGCTCGTTACCCGATTCGGAGAAAAAAAGTTTCGCGCGGAACAAATCTATTTAGGACTAATGCAGGGCAAACGGATTTCCGAATTGCCCGTATCGCCTGCGCTTCGCACCGCTTTATCCGAGCAGTTCGAAGACGAACCCGTGCGCATTTTAAAGACGTTTGTATCGAGCGACGGAACAAAAAAGTATCTGTTCGCCCTTGCAGACGGCAACTTGGTAGAAGGGGTGCTTATGGCATACCAATACGGCAACACGCAGTGCGTTTCTACGCAGGTGGGCTGCCGCATGGGGTGCGCGTTTTGCGCCTCTACCTTAAACGGGCTTGTGCGCAATTTAACCGCGGGGGAAATTTTGTGCCAGATCCTGTGCGTAAACCGCGCGGAAGGGGGCAGTTTAAAAACGCGCGCCGTGCATAACGTCGTGCTGATGGGCAGCGGCGAACCGCTCGATAATTACGAACATGTAATAAAGTTTTTGCGCAATTTAACGGCGGAAGGCGGTATTTGCATCAGCGCGCGAAACGTCAGCCTTTCCACCTGCGGCATTGTACCCAAGATTTACGACTTGGCGGAAGAGGGTATCCCTTTGAATTTGACCATTTCCCTGCACGCGACGGACGACGAAGCGCGTAAGCGCATTATGCCCGTTGCAAAGGCGTATTCGGTTGCGGAAATATTAAAGGCGTGCGCCTATTACTTCGAAAAGACCAAACGCAGATACATTTTCGAATACAGCTTGATCGACGGCGAAAATTGCGACCAAGCGCATGCGCTTGCGCTATGCGCGTTATTAAAAGGGAAGCCCTGCCACGTAAATTTGATTCGGTTAAACGAGGTAAAAGAGCGTTCGCTATCTTCCGTAGGGGAAAAGCAGGCATATCGCTTTTTGGGGATTTTAGAAAAGAACGGGCTTTCCGCTACCCTTCGCCGGCAGATGGGTGCAGATATCGGCGGTGCTTGCGGACAGCTCCGCGCAAGTTATTTAGATGGCAGCGTAAAGTAAGCGGTGTGGTGCGCGCGTTTATAAAAGATACGCGGCAAGGCGCGGCGGTATTTTGGCAGAAAGGCGGTTATCGAGCAAGCGGCTTGAAATAGCAATGTATCTAAGAGGCGGATATTTCGGCGGCAAGCTGCGGGGCTATCGAGCAAACGATGGAAAAATAGCAATGTGCCAAAGTTGAGGCGATATGTTGACGGTAAATTGCACTATGTACGGCGGGCGCTTTGTACGGTTGTAACAATTACGGTACACAGCTTTTGCCGATTTTACTTGGTGCATTATATAAAGTGACAAAAGATTTCAGATTCGGAGAGGAATTATGTTAAAGGTAAAAATTGCGCCTTCCATTTTGGCGGCGGATTTCGCGGAATTGGGGAAAGCGGTAAAACGGTTAGAAGAAAACGGCGCCGACCTCGTTCATTGCGACGTAATGGACGGGAGTTTTGTGCCGCCGATCACATTCGGCAGTCAAATGGTAGAACAGATCCGTCCGCATACAACGCTTCCGCTCGATTGTCATTTAATGGTAAATCACCCGAAAACGCAGTTGGAAGCGTTTGCGCATGCGGGGGCAAGCATCATTTCCGTTCACGTCGAGGCGTGCAAAAAACAAACGTTGCAAACGTTAAAGCGCATCAAGCGTTTGGGCATAAAGGCTTGCGCGGTATGCAATCCCGAAACGCCCGCGGAAGCGTTGTTCGAATGCGTGGCGGAAGCGGACATGCTTCTTGTTATGAGTGTGCACCCCGGCTGGGGCGGGCAGAAATTCATTCCGGAATCGCTGAAAAAAATCGAAGCGCTGCGCGAATATGCGCAAAAGGCGGGAAAGCCGCAGTTGGATATCCAAGTGGACGGGGGCGTTACGCCCGAAAACGTAAAAGAAGTAATTTCGGCGGGCGTGAACGTCATCGTTGCGGGAAGCGCGGTATTCCGCGCGCCCGATATGCGCGCGGCGATCGCAAAGCTGAGGGGCGAATGAAAGCGATTATCTTGCTCAACGGCGAGCCTTTCCGCGGGGAAATCGATACGAGCGGCGCATATGTGTACTGCTGCGACGGGGCGTATTCCTGGGCGAACGGACGCGTTAAAATAGACGAAACGCTGGGGGATTTCGATTCTCTGAACGAACTGCCCGATCCGCCTCCGCAAGAGGTGTATCCTTCCGAAAAAAATATGACGGACGGCGAGATCGCTCTGTTTCGCGCCATTGAAGCGGGCGCGCAGGAAATTTATATTTACGGGGGCGGCGGTAAGCGGGAAGATCATTTTCTCGGCAATCTGCACTTGCTTCACGCCGCGTTTTTGCGCGGCATACCCGCCTATTTGATCACCAATTACGCGCGTATTTTCGAAGGCGCGGGGAAAATTCCTTTAAACGGTTACAAAGGGCGCACCATCTCTTTGGTACCCTTTGGCGGCGACGCGCATATGATAAGCAGTAAGGGGCTGAAATACCCGCTGCAAGATCTTACGCTGCGTTACGGTTCGTCGCGCGGAATCTCCAATCTCGCGGTATCGGACGAAGCGGGCGTAACGGCTTCGCGCGGGCGGGTGCTCGTGTTCGTAAATTTTCCCAAGGAGCTGGCATGAAAATTATTTGCGTAAAGCCGCCCTATGCGGTGCGGCTGATTCTTCGAATGTTTTACAAGCGGAAATGAGATATTGCGATTTGCACTGCGACGCGCTCACGCAAACGGGCGAACGGCAGGTCACCAAGGAAAATTTACAGGCGGGCGAATGCGCTTTGCAATGCTTTGCGGCGTTTGTTTCTTCGCGGGAGGATCGGTTTTCTTCCGCGCTTTCGCTATGCGATCGGTTTGACGAACTGATCGCGCGCGAAGGGTATCGCCCCGTGCGAAGCGCTTCCGACTTCGCCGAAGGGGAACTATGCGCCATGCTCACCGTGGAAGAAGGGGGCGCGATCGAAGGTAGTTTAGAAAAACTGCGCGCCTTATACGCGCGCGGGGTGCGCATGCTTACGCTTACTTGGAACTATCCGAACGAGATCGGATATCCCGCTTTCCCCGATTACGAGGGACTGCTGCAAGGGCGCGTTTCGCCGACCGCGCGCGAAACGGAGCGGGGTTTAACGCCGTTTGGGGTTTCCGCCGTGGAAGAAATGAACGCGCTCGGTATGATCGTAGACGTATCGCACGGAAGCGACAAACTGATCGAAGACGTTGCCCGCGTTTCGAAAAAGCCGTTTGCCGCAAGCCATTCCAACGCAAACGCGGTTTGTAATTGGGCGCGCAATTTGCAAGAAAAGCACATTCGGTCGATCGCGCAGAGCGGCGGCGTTGTCGGGCTGAATTTCTGCGCCGATTTTCTTTCGCCCGATGCGAGCGCAGAGGGGCAGAAACAAGCGATTCTCGCGCACGCGCAGGCAATTATCGATGCGGGCGGGGAAGACGTACTTGCCATCGGAAGCGATTTCGACGGGATTCCGCCCAATCCCTTTCTGAAAAATCCTGCGCATATGCCGAACCTTGCGCAAGCGTTGGCAAAGAAGTTCGGCAGCGCGGTTGCCGAAAAAATATGTTATAAAAACGCCGTCCGTTTTTTGCGCGACAGTTTAAGGTAATTTTATTGAATTTGCCGCATAGTTGTGCTATAATATTTGTATGGAATTCAAAGAGCATTGTGCGGGCAGGTGGCTGAAATTTTTCGTCGGTCTTTTTTGGGGATTTTTGCTTCCCTTTGCCTATTTTTTGATGTTTCGAAAACTGATGCAGGAAAATATCGCTGTCATAGTCTTTGTTACCTTTGCCATGGCGCTGTTGCTGCTTGCGGCGGTTGTGCTTTTAAAAAGCGGAATCGAGGGGCTGTTGTGCAACGGAAAACCGCACTTAACGTTGGGGGAAGATCGGCTGCAAATTTTGGTCAACGGAAGCAAACGCAAAAAAATCGTTTACGATTTTTCTTACGATCAGCTGGAAAAGTTTTATTTTATAAGCAACGGAAGCAAGTTGAATAAAGATACAGGCAAGTTTTACGTAAAAGAGGGCGCAAGCGGTTCGATCAATTTTAACGTGGGTAAAACTTTTTATTGCGCCGCCGTTTATCGTGCGTTGCCTGCCGCGGAATACATTTTACAACGATTGCAAGATTCGCAAATCGATTGGACAAGCAACGAATTAGAGCAAGACGGAACGCACTGCCCAAAACAGTAAGTTAGATAACGCCGTTCGCGATGCGGAAAAGATTTCCGATTACGTTGCGGAGCACTATCTGAACGCAGAACACACCGCAGAGCTCGATGCAGAAAACACAAATGAAGATTTGCCTGTGTTCGATGCGGAAGCGGTATTTTCCGAACAGGTAGACGCCGTCCTTTCGGGAGCTGATACGACGAGCACGCACGTTAAGTTTCAAATACGCCGAAAATATTGCGCGACGTCGGTTTACCGAATTTACCGATTCTGATAACGGCAAAACATTTACGGAGCGTAACGCAGGACAGCGGAACGGACAGCATGAATTATCACGGATTGGGAGTAAAAGCGATTAAAAAATTGCCCGAGCTTCTTGCCGATCCCGTAATGATAATGGATAGCTTGACGAGATCGGATAGCGTTGTCGTATTAACGGAAATCGCCGATAAAGAGAATCGCCCTGTAATTGCTGCGATAAAATTGACGGGAAAGGTAATATTGGCGGATATAAAATCGAAGCAAATATTTTGACGAGCGTATATGGGAAAGATAATTTTGAATCTTTCCTGAATAGAAATCTGCAAGTTGGTACTGTTTTGTATTGGAGCAAAGAAAAAAGCCAAGCCTTGTCGGTGAACCCCGGGATCCAATTTCCCGACGTTTTGGCAACGCTTGACTCTAATATTATTATACGCAAAAGCAGGGCGTTTGTCAATAGTTCTGCCGAAAAAAGTTTTGAAAAATCCGATATTGAAAGCAAAATCCATTCGGAAGAGTATAAAATTGATTTTCGGCTGTCTTACAGCAATGAGTTATTGTTAAGCCGTGAATTGGGAGCATTGGGCTTTCGCAAGGATTATGCGACGGAAATAAAGATAAGAGGATCAAATATGCAAATTTCTTCGCGGTTTACGGTGGGCGGTGCATACGCTGCTTGCGATCGATTTGATTGAAAAGGAATATAAAACGACTTCGGAATTTCTCGCTTCCAGCGTAAATGTGAATCCCGTTGTAATTCGCAGAACGTTAAGGGACGGGTTTTATCGGGGTAAAGGCGGGCAGTGGCGGCGCATAATTTGTGCGCAATTCCAAAGAGATTACGCTTTACGATATTTACCGCGCGGTCAATTGCGGCAAAGGGGAGCTGTTTCACTTTCACGAAAACCCTAATCCGAAATGCCTCGTGGGAGAAAACATTCACGCCGTGTTAGATCAAAAACTTAATCGCGCGCAGCGTAATAAAAGAGGACTGCCGCGCTCATTTTTGTCGCCGCAACCGACCGAGCGCACATGTTTTTCAAATAATAAAAGAGGACTGCCGCGCTCATTTTTGTCGCCGCAACCGACCGAGCGCACAT
>CAJTPB010000002.1:147605-156308 GCA_910578065.1 uncultured Christensenella sp.
TGTTTTTCAAATAATAAAAGAGGGCTGTTGTGATCATCTTTGCCGCCGCAACCGATCGGGCGCACATATCTTTAAAATAATAAAAGAGGACTGCTTTATAGCAGTCCTCTTTTTCAGTTGAGTTTAAACGCGTTCGATCTTGTTGCTCTTTAAGCATCTCGTGCAGACGTAATCGTTTACGATTTTGCCTTCTTTCACGAAGGAAACCTTCTGTACGTTCGCTTTGAACGTTCTTCTCGTCTTACGATGGCTGTGGCTGACGTTGTTACCCGACGTCTGACCCTTTCCGCAGACACTGCAAACTCTCGACATTATAGACACCTCCGTTTCGGAAAATTCTCATATTCATAATACATAGGGGATAGCCCTATGCAAAACTAACGAAAATATGATATCATTTTAGTAAAAAAAAAGCAAATAAAAACGGGGCGGAAAACTATTTTTTTTTGCAAAATCGGAAAAAATTTCAAATAACGCTTGCAAAATGCGCAATAATAAGGTAAAATAGACGCAGTAGGTTTAGGAGAGCATTATGTCAGTTAGCACGAGCAACGCATATGGTAAAATTTCGATATCCGATTTGGCAATCGCCAAAGTGGCGTCTCAGGCTGCGGTGGAAAGCTACGGCATCGTGGATACCGTTTCGCGCAGATTCACCGACGCGCTCGCCGAACTGCTTAGAAAAGACGCGGGAGGCAAGGGCGTTAAAGTCACGACCTCCGGAAACCGTATTTTTATCGACGTTTACGTTTTGATCAAGTACGGCGTATCCATTGAAGCGGTCGCCGAATCGTTGAAAGAAGCAATTAAATATAAAGTGGAAAACTTTACGGGTATGATTGTAGATACCGTAAACGTAAACGTAACCGGTTTAAAGCCGTAATTCCCCGCGCATCATGATTTACTCAAATTAAGAGAGGGGCATTTGTAATGCAGAAAACGATAAATTGCGCCGAGTTCCGAAAAATGGTTTTGGTCGGTGCGAAAATGTTGGAAAATAATCGCGCCAAAGTAGACGCGTTAAACGTATTTCCCGTTCCCGACGGCGACACGGGTACGAATATGTCGCTTACCATTCAATCGGCAGTGAAAGAGTTGGGGGGCTGTTCTTCCAACAATTATATGGAAGTTTGCGATTGCATTTCCAAGGGCGCGCTTAGGGGCGCGCGCGGAAATTCGGGAGTGATCCTTTCGCAGATCTTCCGCGGGATCTGTTCCGTTTTACGGGAAAGCAAGCCCGACGTAGACACAAAAACGTTTGCAAAGGCGATGGAAGCGGGCACCAAAGTTGCATACAACGCGGTGGCAATCCCCAAAGAAGGAACGATTTTAACGGTCGTTCGCTTAATGAGCGAATTTGCGGTAAAATCCGCAGGCAAATACAAAACGTTCGATACCTTTTTGCCCGCAGTAATCGAAGCGGGCGACAGAGCGCTTGCGCAAACGCCCGAACTTTTGCCCGTATTAAAAAAGGCGGGCGTTGTGGATTCGGGCGGGGTCGGTCTTATGACGATCATGCGCGGATTCCAAGCCGCGCTTATGGGGGACGAGATCGTTTCCGAAATCCAAACGGAAGCGGCGAACAACGCTTCCGCTTCGGATGCGGAATTCGGCGATAATTCCGAAATTATCAACATGGACCTCGGCGAAATTCAGTTTGCGTACTGCACCGAGTTCTTTGTGATCAACTTAAAAAAGAGCACCACGCTTGCGGACATCGATAAACTGCGCGAAAACTTAATGGGGATCGGCGACAGCGTTATTTGTATCGGCGATCTCGAAATGATCAAAGTACACGTGCATACCAACTGCCCCGGCGTTGCGCTTACCTACGCGCTCGAATTGGGCGAGTTGGACCGCCCCAAGATCGAAAACATGCTCGAACAGAACCGCGCGTTAAAGGCAAAGATCGAAGCGGAAAAGAAAGAGCAGGGCATGCTTGCGATTTGCGCGGGCGAAGGGATCAGCGAAATTTTCAAAGATCTTTTCGTAGACAGAGTGATCGAGGGCGGGCAGACGATGAATCCTTCCGCTTCCGATATCGCCACGGCGGTGCAGAAGATCAATGCGGAAAACGTGTTTGTATTCCCCAACAATAAAAATATCATTCTCGCGGCGGAACAGGCAAAGGCTTTGGTCGAAAACCGTGCCATTCACGTAATTCCCACCAAAAACATTCCGCAGGGATTCGCGGCGGCGCTCGCGTTCAGCCCCGACGCTAGCGCGGAAGAAAATAAAACGAATATGATCCATTCGCTCGATAACGTAAAATCGGGTCAGGTAACGCATGCCGTGCGTACGACCAACGTAAACGGATTCGATATCAAAGAGGGCGATATTATCGGGTTAGACGATAAAAAGATTCTTGCAAAGAGCAAAAATATCGACGATACCGTGTTAAAACTCATCGATAAGCTGAAAGAGGACTATCACGAAGTGATCACCCTTTATTACGGCGAAGGAGTTACCGAAGCGGAGGCGGAAGCGCTTGCGGGCAAAGTGGGCGAAGCGTTCCCCGATTGCGACGTAGATTTCCATTGCGGCGGTCAGCCCGTATACTACTATTTGCTGTCGTTAGAGTAAGCGTAAAAAAACGAAAGAGCGAAAAGAGCGGCAACGCTCTTTTTTCATTAGTGAAACATTATGAAATTGACTTCGTTGCGTTCCGTAACCGAAAAGCGGGAAAAGGAATTTGCCAAATTAAATATTTTCGATACGCGTGATTTGATCGGGTATTTTCCCCGTACTTATCTCGATATGACCAACCGCGTTTCGGTGCGCGACGTGTTTCATAACGATATGGCGTTGATCGCGTGCCGTCTAACTTCGGCCGCGCCCTTGCGGCAAACGGGCAGGGTAAAGTATATCAAGGCGCATTTGCAGCAAAACGGCGATCTGTTTTCCGCCGTATGGTTTAATATGCCCTATCTTGCGCCCCGTTTAAAAGAAGGGGATTACCTCTTTTACGGAAGGGTGCAAAACCGCTATGGGCAGGTAACGCTGATCAACCCTACCTTCGAACCGATCGAACATAACAGGCGCTTAAAGGGATTGGTGCCCGTTTATCCGTTAAAAGCAACGCTCACCCAGCGCATCGTTCGGGAAAGCGTTGCGCAGGCGTTGCAGCGGGAAACTTTTCAATCGGTCATTCCCGAAGAACTGCGCAAAAAGTACGGCATTTCTTCTTTAAAAGAGGCGTTTTTTGCGATTCATGCGCCCGAAACGCAAAAAGACGCGTGGAAGGCTTCCGAGCGCATCGCCTTGGAAGAATATTTTACGTTGATTTCTGCGTTTAAGCTAATCAAAGGGGATAAGTGCGAGGCGCGTATCAACCGCTATTCCGTTACGGAGCAAGAAGTGGAAGCGTTCGAAAAGCGGTTTCCGTTTGCGTTTACGCAAGGACAAAAGGCGGCGGTGCGCGATATTTATTTAAACGTGACTTCTCCCACCCGCATGAACCGCTTGGTGCAGGGGGATGTGGGAAGCGGAAAAACCGCGGTTGCGCTTACGGGCATTTTTATGGCGGTAAAAAGCGGATATCAAGCGGTATATCTTTCGCCCACCGAAGTGCTCGCCGCGCAAAATTTTGCACTGTTGCAAAAATTATTCCCCGAATACCGCGTAGGCTATCTTGCGGGCGGAAGTTCGGCAAAGGAAAAGCGCGCGCTGAAAGAGGCTGCCGCAAAGGGCGAAGTGGATATCGTATGCGCAACGCACGCCGTTTTGCAGGGAGACGTGCAATTTTCTTCGCTCGGCTTTTGCGTGTGCGACGAACAGCACCGCTTCGGGGTAGGGCAGCGCAATACGTTAAGCGAAAAGGGGAACGGCGCGGATATGCTCGTTATGTCGGCGACCCCCATTCCGCGCACCCTTTCGCTGATTTTTTACGGCGATCTCGATATTACGGTAATTGCGGATAAGCCCAAAGAGCGGCAGGAAGTCGCTACGTCTATCATTCCGCAATACAAGTACGACGATATGCTTGAATATATCCGCAAGCAGACGAAGGCGGGGCGGCAGGCATATTTTGTATGTGCGAAGATCGACGACGATGAAGGGCAGGTAACTTCCGTAACCGAATTGTACGAAGAACTGCGCGGCAGGCTTCCCGACGTGCGGTTTGCCCTTCTGCACGGCAGAATGAAGGAAAAAGATAAGGCGCAAATCATGTCCGCATTTAAGCGGAAGGAATACGATTGTCTGGTTTCGACAACGGTGATCGAAGTAGGGGTAGACGTGCCCAACGCGACGATCATGGTTATTATGAATGCAGAGCGCTACGGGCTTTCGCAGCTTCATCAGCTGCGGGGCAGAGTGGGCAGGGGAACGGAAAAGAGTTGGTGCTTTTTGCTCGTCGGTTCGGAAAGCGAGGCCGCGATCGAACGGCTTACTGTGTTAAAATCGACGACGGACGGGTTTAAACTTGCGGAAAAGGATTTGGAATTGCGGGGCAGCGGCGACTTTTTGGGTACCCGCCAAAGCGGCAGATTCTTTAACGGCATCAAAAATTTGCGTTATTCTACCGAAATTATCTTTACGGCGAAAAAACTTTCGGAAGAGGCGTTCGAACGCAAGCTGAACACGGAAGAGATCCGCATTGCCGCCATAAAGAAGTGCGAAAGCCTGAAAGACGTGGTATTGAATTAAATTTGTTTGACAATTCCGCGCAAAGGGTATAATATAATGGTAAAGAGAAATCTTTTTTGCATACGGGCCTGTTTCGGATTCGATTGCAAGCGGATTTCGTCGGACGCACGTCGGAGGCTCGGCTCCGTAAAAACGGAACTAATTTAAATGCTGATAATAAAAGCAGAAGAAACAGCGTTGCTCGTCGGGCTACCCGCCGCGTAGCGCTTGCGGCTTAACCGATTTAAGCTCCGTCCCGCTCCGATTGCCTACGGTCGGAAACGGGGCGTCAATTCAGTAGGGAACGTTGCGTATAGGCTGGTTTCCCCCTATGCGCGATGAATTGCGGAAACGTGCTTGCGGAAAAGTTTGTCTATGGACTTTTCGCAGGCGAGATTTAACCACAGACTAAGCGTGTAGTGTCCTCGGAAGAACCTTGTAAGACCGCAGTTCAATTCTGCGCAGGTCCACCAGCGAAAAAAGTCGACATTTTCTGATAAAACAGAGAGTGTCGACTTTTCATATTACAAAAAATATGTTATAATGATGTGAGAAGGAGTGTAAAAGTGAATTATACCAAGCAAGTAAGAGAATATTGCGAACAGCATAACGATACTTTGATAGATATTTCTATTGTTAGAGATAGTGTGTTCAAGGATATTCCGTATAAAACTTTGCTCAAAATATTTAACCGTCTTGAAGATGAAGTAATAGTACATACGGTTTCAAAAGGTTTGTATTGCGTAGGCAACAAGACGGTTAACAACAAAAAGATAATCTCTCAATATACTAGTAGCGGTAGGGGAATGATCGTAGGATATGGTTTATTCAATAGTATCGGGCTGACGGTATATAAAGACGATAAGATAGAAATTTATACAAATGTAATAGCGAATAAACAAAATACAATCGGCAATTTTTTATTGAAGCGTGTGGATTTGGAGTTTACCGACGAAATATTAGATTTAGTATCTTTGCTTGAAATTCTTAACATTGGATTTAGTATGCAAGGAGCTGATGTTTTATCGTATAAGAGAACGACCGAATTGTTGGCACAAACATATTGCGATGATAATTTCAGAAAAGTGATTAAAGCTGTCCGCTATATGTATTCTACGGTATTAAAGTTAAGCGAGCTTTTAGCGCGGTTAAACATTGAGAATTCTTGTTTAGATATTTATCAACTGTTAGCCTAAAAAGGAGTATATATTTCAAATGATAAATGATTTTGAAAAAGAAATCGAGTGTACATACAAAGGAGAGACTTATTCTGTGCGTGATAATGGCGCTGTTTTGCGTCACCCTCGTATCGGAAGCAAGCCTCGTCCGACAGATAATATTTGGACTTTTGGAAAATATAATGTTAAAACGGGGTATGCTGAAATTGCAGGTGAACGTGTGCATAGAATAGTTGCTACGGCGTTTCACGGATCGGCACCTTCGCCACAATATGTTGTCGATCATATAGATACGAATCGGAGAAATAATCGTCCCGAAAATCTGAGATGGATTACAAAACTTGAAAACATATTATTGAATCCTATCACGGCGAAGAAAATTATATTTTTATGTGGTAGCATTGAAGAATTTTTAAGTGATCCTTCTAAATTGAGGCAAAATGGAATTGACCGAGACTTTGAATGGATGCGTGCAGTTAGCAAGGAAGAAGCGGCTATATGTTTGGAACGAATGCTTAGTTGGGCGAAAAGCGATAAGCCTTCATCAGGTGGTTCACTGGGCGAATGGATATATAGAAGAGGTTTGCCGAAAATGAGCGCGGAGTCTTCAAATACCTCAATAACAATTCCAAATGAAGCAAAAAATATTGCATTGGGAGAAATCACTGCGACACAACAAGTAGAACGAGAATCAAAACCCACCCGTATTTTAAAGAGTAATCCGTTCAATTTTCCTAGACCCGATGAGCAAGATCCGGATAGTGAGGTAAAATTGTATAGGACAAGCGGCGAGTTATTTGGGCTGATAAAATCACAATTTGAGTCAGAGAAAAAGTTAAAATTGCCAAATATTGTTTTGCCGACAGCTGGCAAAGGAATAGTCGTCAGAGAATCTTGGACTGAGGAATTTCAAGAATGTGAATATTTTTGTGAGGGGAAATCACGGATTCCCAAATCTATAATTTTACATTGTAAAGATAGTAGTCGTATCGCGCTTCTAATTCGCATTAAGTCAAGTGCAGATGAAAAAGAGATAGATAGGTTAAAAAAAGAAGGGTATAATATAATCGAAATAGATTTGTCGTGGGTAAAAGACGGTATTACAGAATCAGAAATGGAATACATTTTGCAAACAGATATCACAAAAAAGAAATGGATATGCCACGAGCAAATACCCAAAGTAAGAGAAATGTTGTTGAAGGTATGTGAGCCTATTGGTGGGGCGGGGCAAGGGGTGATCCATTCCTATGTCGCGTGTCCACTCTATTCAGACAGTGTTGAAGATATTGATTGCTGGTATTGCGACTATCGAATTGATAGTGAAATAGAAATTGATGGGGAAATGGGTTATTGTTGTTCTTGTTTTGGGAAATCGGGTGTTCAAACCTATCAAGATATCTTGTCTATTACTAATGTCGAAAAAGAAGATGAGATGATAGTAGGCATTACATACAATAAAAATGGCAAAATAGAAACAAAAAAGTTCGATAAAGAAGTAAAGCTTCCGGGTAAAACAATATTTCAACTGTGGAAAGAAAGAACAAGTGAAAGTGTGATAGTACATAACATTTATAGCGATTGGTATGTCTTAATTGAAGAAGACCCACAAGTGAGTTTTGATAAAACCGGTGAAGTTTATGGCAAATTAGGCAGAAGAGCAGAAGAATTGAAAAATTGTGCAGTACGCTCAATTTTTAGCGCTGATAGCTGTTGCTGGGAGATTTTTAAGTAAATATAGCTAAATTATGACGGCAGTATTTTTATCAACTAAACACAACGAAAAAAGTCGACATTTTCCTGTAAAACGGGGAGTGTCGACTTTTCATAATGCAAAAAATATGCTTATAATATTTAAGTAAGGAGTATAAAGGCAAATTATAATTGAATTTAGAGGTGGCATGGTTAATGAAACAATATATTAGGACGGGGGAAAGAACTTATTCAAATGATTATTTGTCTAATGTGATTAAATCGCCGATACCGAACCTTCAATCTCAAAATTTGAATACGGAATGGGTTGGTTTTAGTTTACATATAATTGATGATCTTGCTACGGACTTTAATTTATATATGTTCTTTAATGAAACTATGCCTAACATGCCAGCAAAATTTCTCTTTACGCAATTTGGCGAGTCGATTTTTGATCTTTGCAAGCTAATTGATAATAGAAGAAATAATAAAGTAAGTTTGCTTCACATTTTAAATAGCATAGAACAAAGTATAATCGATGAAGTGTTAAAAAATGGATTTAAAAACGATGTTGTATTGTGGTTGGAATCAAAGAAAGATTTTGTTCAAAATTTATGTACAGTAAGAGATAAATTTTTAGCCCATATAGATATAGACGAAAAATCACAAAATGAATATAGGAGTGCTTTTAGAAAAATCCTAGTGCACGATTTTATTGAAATTTCTAATACAATTATTCAAATTTATGCGGAAATTATAACATCCATTATGGCAGTGTGTTTGCCAGAGAGCTATTATATGATTGATGAATTTAATTTTATTTATGAATGTTTAAGGAGTTTGGATAAAATAGATAAAAATGCAACTGTTAAAAATTTGATAATTCACAATATTGATTTAGAATTGAACCAAATAAAAGAATTAATAAAATAATTATAATGGATATGGGTGGCAGTATTTTCGTCCTACAAAGACAATACCCTCTCCGCAAAGCGGTGGGGGTAAAATTATATGATAGACAAAGGAGAAACCACAGCATGATGACAAAAGCGCAAAAGGATAAGCTGGTTAGTCTTTATTATGATATTGTGGATAAAGCATATTACTATTATGATATGGATAGCTTTAAACGCGAACAAATCGGGCGCAATATCGATTTCTTCAACAAACCCGAAGAATATCAAATTGAGATGTGGCTCAGACTGCTCGG
>CAJTPB010000003.1 GCA_910578065.1 uncultured Christensenella sp.
TGAAAGTAGGCTAATCATTATATCAAATGACAATAGGGCTTATTTGGAACAAGAGCTAAACGGCAAAATCGTAGAAACAGCAGGACATACTTCTGATTCTATTTCGTTGCTTTTGAATAATGGCTATCTGTTTTGCGGTGATGCGGCAATGAACGGATTTCCAAGCAAATACAACATAACGATTTGGGCGGAAGATAAGGTAGCATTTTTGCAGTCGTGGCAAAAGATTATTACATTACAGCCTACCAAAATTTTTTCGGGACACGGAAAACCGTTTGATGTTCAAAGTCTAAAAAGGAATATCGGATTTGTCGAAAACATAAAATTGCACGCTCTAAAACACAAATAAATTTCAATTTGTCTTTCTAAATAGTTTGTAGTAAAAAGCTCTCGAACATATCATTCGAGAGCTTTTATCATCGCTTGAAAGTACAACTCTTAAAAATTTAGTATTTGATACCCTATTAAAAGTGTGCTTTTGCGCCGTTCTTTTGCGGTTTTGGCTGTATAAATTCCGCGCCGCCGTTTATATTTAAGCCGCAAGTGCAGCCTTAAAATGTGGTTTTATCCGCAAGCGCGGTTATCATATTTTATTGGCTAAGCCGTAATGTTGCTTGTTTTAGCTTCCCAATCGTGTTGGGGGCTGAGCAATATTATATCCTGCGGGTTTTGCCGCTTAAATCAATTAAGCGCGGTTTGATCAGCTCCACAGTTTTTCGGGATCGAAGCCGTATACTTGCACCACTTCGAAAAGCGGGCTGTTTGCAATATCTTGCGGGGTAACGACGGCTCCGCCGTTCGAATCGATATCGTAGCCGAAAATTTTGTATGCCTGCCAAACAAAATGTCCGCAGTGAGTCGATTTCGGGGTTGCGCCTTGATCTTTTTTCGAAAGCACGCCCACGGTAAGCGAATAGGGTATCCCCATTAAGTTTTCTTCCGCAAACGCGCCGATCTCCGCCCGTTTTTCTTGATTTACGTCTTTTAAGCGCAGCACCAAAAAGTTGGGCGAGGCGCGGAACCAGTCGGAATTTTCGTAACTCGTTACATAGCCCGGCGCGATCGATTGCATTACGTGTTCGTCGCCGTATGCGAAGTTGGTTGCGTCGGTCACAAGCGCGGCATGTCCGTTCCGCCAGCCGTACGTATGGCAGGAAGAGGTTATAAGCACGTCGCCCGCTTGCAGCGGCGCGATGGGTGCGCGGTAGCCTACCGTTACTTCGTGCGGGGTGGTGATCGCCGCGTCGATATGGGCGATCTGCGGTTGGAAGAACAGCGCGTCTTGAAATTCGAGAATGCGTTCGGGCGCGCTTTTCAGCTCGTCGAGCGGCGCTTTTCCAAGCCCCGTTTGTTTGTACAAATAGGCGTAATCTTCTTCGCTCCAAACGTCTTTTGCAAGAAGTGCGGAAATGTCTTCCCGCGCATAAGGGGGAAGGGTGCGGGCGGATTCTTCCGCCGCCCAGTCGGCTGCCAAACAGCAAGAAAGCAAAAGGGAAGCGGTAACAATAAATCCCGTTACCGTTCCCGCAAAAATCATGCCTATTTTGCCGAATATCTTTCGCGCTTTTCCCTTTTGTGCCGACAAGGTTTTCTCCGTAAAGTTTAGAATAATGCTATCATATCACGGAACGGAACAACTGTCAACGGATTTTTCCCGAATCGGTTACCCGCCGCGCGAGCACCTCGCCGCTTTCGCTGTCTAACAAAATAGAAACGGTCGCGCCCGTTTTATCGATAATGCCCACATAATAATAGTTTTTATCCCGCCGCAAAAGGCGCACGTAAAATTCGCCGTAAAATCCGTTTTCGTCCGTCATGCTTTTCAGCGTTTCTTGCTCGGCGGCAAGCGCGGAAGAAAGCGCTTGCTTGGTGGTAAGGGTCTTTTCGTTTTTTACCGAAGTCGCGGTAATTTCGCGCGATTCTTCCCCCCATTCCACGCGCAGCGTCACGCTCGCTTCGGGGAAGACTTCCACCCCCTGCGAATAGTAGTAATCGCCGCGCACGTTGCGGAAGGACATTTCGCCCCCGATCTCTTTTTCGCCGCCCAAAAGGTATACGCTGTAATCTTTCGCGCCCTGCGCGTCGGTCAGCGTGATTTCCACCGATTTGGTCATATCGCAGGGAACGCCGTCCGATACGTAAGGGTACTCTCTTAAAACGCAGGAAAGGGTAAGGGAAAATTCATCCGTCTGGGCGCAGAATAAATCGCTCCGTTCTTCCGAAATATGAGCGGTATAGTCGTACTCGCCGCAGGCGGTAAGCGCGGGGAGCAGCGCGCCGAGTAAAATAACGGTGCCAATACATTTTTTCATGCTATTAAAGTATGAAAACGGCGGTTCAAACATGACTTTTTTTCGCGATTCGGTTGCATTTTTTTCTTGCTTGTGTTAAAATAAAAAGAAGTAATTTCGGGAACGGATGGAAGAATGAAAAAACTCGTCTTAAAAACCGCATTGATTACGTTCGGCGCAGCGCTCGTTTTGGTTGCGCTGGTTTTTATCATCGTTTCTTCCTCTTCGCCTGTGGCGATGATGAACTTGACCGCCTCTATGGGAATGGACGGCGCGAGCGGCGACTACGCGTATACCGCGTACGAGCGCACGGAAGAAATTTCGTACCTTGCCTATTCGTGCGAAATGGCGGCGATCCGCAAAGAGGACGCGGCGATCGTATCTCGGTGCGAAACGCTGTTCGAGCACGAAAAATTTGCCGAATATTGCGCAAAAAAAGACGGCGAACCGGATCGGGCACCCGAAGAAATTTCGCAATATGTTTCGGGCGGATACGCGCAATTTCTTTACGGGCAGTACGCGTGCGCGCTGCTGCGCACGGGAGAAGCGGAAAAAGCGGCGGATTTTGCAATCGAGGCGGCGGGGGAATCCTTCCCCGAAAATAACGCGGCAATCGCGCTTGCGATCGAGGCGCATTCGCTTGAAAAGAAAGACTTTTGCAAACTGTATGCGGAAAAGCTGCGCGCTTGCTCCGCGAACGAGAACGAAAGATGCAAAGATATCATAAAAATATTGGAGGATTTCGCAAATGAGTAAAATTGTTAAGGAAGGGCTTACTTTCGACGACGTATTGCTGATTCCGCAGGCGTCCGACGTGCTGCCCGCAGACGTGGATTTAAAAACGAGCTTAACGCCCGATATCAAGTTGAATATTCCCATCGTATCCGCCGCAATGGATACGGTAACCGAAAATCGCCTTGCGATCGCTATGGCGCGCGAGGGCGGCATGGGAATTATCCATAAAAATATGACGATCGAAGAACAGGCGGCGCAGGTCGATAAGGTAAAGCGTTCGGAACACGGGGTAATTACCGATCCTTTCTTTTTGGAACCGCAGAACCTTGTAAAAGACGCGGTCGCCTTAATGGAGCGTTACCGCATAAGCGGCGTGCCCGTTACGAAAAACGGCAAACTCGTGGGGATTTTGACCAACCGCGATCTGCGCTTCGAAACCAATTACGAACAGCCGATCGAAAACGTAATGACGAAAGATCACCTCGTCACCGCGCCCGTGGGAACTTCGCTTGCAGACGCGCAAAAGATCCTCGGCAAACACCGCATCGAAAAGCTGCCCATTGTAGACGAAAAGGGGTACTTAAAAGGGCTTATTACCATAAAAGACATTGAAAAATCCATCCAATACCCCAATTCCGCGCGCGATAAAAACGGCAGACTGCTCGTCGGCGCGGCGGTCGGCACGGCGGCGAACACGATGGAAAGAATTGCGGCGCTCGTCGCGGCAAAGGTAGACGTGATCGCAATCGATACCGCGCACGGGCATTCCAAAGGAGTGCTCGAAAAGGTTGCGGAAATCAAAAACAAGTATCCCAACGTGCCCCTTATCGCGGGGAACGTGGCAACGGCGGCGGCGACCCGCGCTTTGATCGAAGCGGGCGCGGACGTCGTAAAAGTGGGTATCGGTCCCGGATCCATTTGCACCACGCGCGTCGTCGCGGGGATCGGGGTGCCCCAACTCACCGCGGTAATGGATTGCGCGGAAGAGGCGGACAAGTTGGGCAAGCGCATTATTGCGGACGGCGGGATCAAGTATTCGGGCGATATCGTAAAGGCGTTGGCGGCGGGCGGAAGCGCGGTTATGATCGGTTCGATGCTCGCAGGCACGTTGGAAAGTCCCGGCGAAGTGGAACTGTATCAAGGCAGAAGTTTTAAAGTTTACAGGGGCATGGGCTCCCTTTCCGCAATGGCGGCAGGCTCGAAAGACAGATATTTCCAAGAAGACGCGCAGAAGTTCGTTCCCGAAGGGGTGGAAGGCAGAGTGCCTTACCGCGGAAGCGTTTCGGACATCATCTTCCAAATGAAGGGCGGATTGCGTTCGGGAATGGGGTACTGCGGCAAGCATAATATCGAAGAATTGCGCAAAAATTCCGAATTTGTGCGCATTACCAACGCCGGGCTTTTAGAAAGCCACCCGCACGATATTTCCATCAGCAAAGAAGCGCCCAACTATTCATCGAGAAATTAAAAGGAAAAAACGCCCCTGCGGGCGTTTTTTGCGAACGATACAAGGAGTTTATATGAAACACGAAAGAGTGCTCGTTCTCGACTTCGGCGGGCAGTACAACCAACTTATCGCGCGCCGCGTAAGAGATTTAAAAGTATACTGCGATTTAAAGCCGTGCGACATGACGTTAGAAGAGATCAAAGCGTATGATCCCATCGGCATTATTTTTACGGGGGGACCGAACAGCGTTTACGACGAAACTTCCCCTCATGTCGAAAAAGGGATTTTCGATTTGGGGATCCCCGTGCTCGGCATTTGCTACGGCTGTCAGCTGATCGCCTACACGCTGGGGGGCAAGGTAGAGCACGCGCCTACCAGCGAATACGGCAAGCGGGAATTTGCTTTTTGCAAAAGCAGTCCGCTTTCGCAAGAGATTCCCGAAAAGAGCATTTGCTGGATGAGCCATACCGACCACGTGACCGCCGTTCCCGAAGGGTTCGACGTGCTTGCGACGACGCAAAGCTGCCCCGTAACCGTTTACGGAAACGAAGCAAAGAAAATTTACGGCATTCAGTTCCACCCCGAAGTGGTGCATTCGGAATACGGAAATAAAATGCTCGAAAACTTTTTATACCGCGTTTGCGGCGCGCAGGGCGATTGGACGATGAAAAATTTCGTCTGCGAACAGGTCGCGTTGTTAAAAGAAAAAATCGGAAACAAAAAGGTGCTTTGCGCAATGTCGGGCGGGGTAGATTCCGCCGTTGCGGCAACGCTGATCCATAAAGCGGTAGGAAGCAACCTTACCTGCGTATTCGTCGATCACGGACTTTTGCGCAAGTACGAAGCGGAAGAGGTAATGTCCGTTTTTAAAGAAAAGCTGGGCATGAATTTGATCAAAGCGGATGCGGGCGAGCTGTTTTTATGCAAGCTCGAAGGGGTTTCCGATCCCGAAAAAAAGCGCAAGATCATCGGCGCGGAATTTATTAAAGTGTTCGAAAAAGAAGCGAAGAAGATCGGCGCGGTGGATTTTTTGGTGCAGGGCACCATTTATCCCGACGTGATCGAAAGCGGAAAGGGCAAAAGCGCGGTAATCAAATCGCATCACAACGTGGGCGGGCTTCCTTCCGTGGTCGATTTTAAAGAGATCGTAGAACCGCTGCGCGATTTGTTTAAAGACGAAGTGCGCCGCGTAGGTACGGAATTGGGGCTTCCCGATAACGTCGTTCAGCGCCAGCCGTTCCCCGGTCCGGGGCTTGCCATTCGCATTATGGGCGAGGTCACGCGCGAAAAATTGGAAACGCTGCGCGACGCAGATTACATTTTCCGCGAGGAAATCGCAAATGCGGGGTTAAACCGCGAAATTTGGCAGTACTTCGCGGTGATCACCAACAGCAAAACTGTGGGCGTGCAAGGGGATTTCCGCACGTACGAAAACGTGATCGCATTGCGCGCGGTAACGAGCGTAGACGCCATGACGGCGGACTGGGCGCGCATTCCCTTTGAGGTGTTGGAAAAAATTTCCAACCGCATCACCAACGAGGTAAAGCACGCCAATAGGATCGTGTACGATATTACAAGCAAACCCCCTTCAACTATCGAATGGGAGTAATGAAAATTGTAGGGCGTGGCGATTGCTATGCCCTAATTTTATGGCGGAAAATAGAGATCGTAAACGGTATGCTCAAATGGTGAATCATGATATTGAAAAGATAAGAAAGGATTATAAATATGTCAAGGCAAATACGAACTTCTGCAAAAGCAGTTATAATTCAAAATGGTAAATTGCTTGCAATAAAATTGACTGACGGCAAGGAGGAATGGTACATTTTACCCGGCGGAGGTCAAGAATGTGAGGAAATACTTCCTCAGACTGTTGAAAGGGAGGTTAGAGAAGAAGCGGGAATAGAGGTTAAATGTAAAGATTTGCTGTTTGTTATAGAGGGGGTTCACGGTGAGAGTTTTCACAGAATGGATTTAGTATTTTTATGCGATTATTTGGGTAATGCCCCCAATGCAACACTTCAAGGTGACACCGGTCAGGTTGGGTTTGATTGGCTGGATCTATCTATATTAAATAAGTTACCGTTGTTCCCGTCAAAACTTCGCCGCCCGATAATGAATTTTCATGAGGGAAAAGAATACATAAAATATCTTGGAAATGAGGAGATAGGCGATCCGGAATGCTTAGGATAGATGAATATGTTGACGAACTGATAACTTTTTTAAAAGACGCTTTTGGTGAAAGGCTGATGTATATCGGATTACAGGGCAGCTATCTCCGTAACGAAGAAACTGAAAATAGTGATATCGATATTATGGCTGTGATTGACAATCTTTCGATTGAGGATTTGAAAACCTATCAAAAAGCACTTGTTTCCGTAGGAAATTTTGACAAATCCTGTGGTTTTATCTGTGGAAAAGCTGATTTAGAACATTGGAATCCGTTAGAAATATGTCATTTGTTGAATACGACTAAAGACTATTACGGAGAACTAAAAAATCTTGTTCCTGCATATAACGTTGAAGATGAAAGAAACTATGTAAAATTATGTTTGAATAATCTATGTCACGAAATTTGTCACCGCTATATACACGCCGACAGAGAGTATAATGTTATAAAGTTGCCGATAACTTGTAAATCGGTATTTTTCATTATGCAACATTTGTATTATTTAAGCAGCGGCAATTTTATTCCAACAAAACGGGAATTGCTTGAATGCGTACAAGACGAGGATAAACTTGTTTTGAAATTGAGCATATCATTACAAGACCATACGGATTATGATTTTGATAGAGCTTTTTTGGTATTGTTTCATTGGTGCCGGAATGCGTTATTAAGGCTTTAGATTAAAATGGTAGAGAGTGACAGGTTGATATTCTGTCTGTTCATGGTATATATGTATGCGCAAAGGCGCACGGCGTTTCATTTTGCGGAATCTGCGTCGAATTTACCTGCAAAGGGCTGATAGAAAAAATTCATTGGAATCCCGATATCGCCGCACATTTAAAAATTCTTGCGGAACAAGATATACGGATAAGAAAAAACAGGGCAAACAAGCCCTGTTTTTCTTATACACGTTTTTCGGGAATGTGTGCGTTTTTCGTTTGATAAACGGGGAATAATATGGTATAATCTTTCGTGAGAAATCAAAGAGGTACGTTATGTTACAGGTAAACGGAGTCAGTCTGCAATACGGCAGCAAAAAATTGTTCGAAGAAGTCAACTTAAAATTTACAAAGGGGAATTGCTACGGCATTATCGGCGCGAACGGCGCGGGAAAATCCACCTTTTTAAAAGTGCTTTCGGGGGAGATCGAACCGAACAAGGGGGACGTATCGCTCGATAAAAACGAGCGCATGTCCGTGCTCGCGCAAAATCAGAACAAATACGACTTCGAAACGGTGCTTCGTACCGTAATGCTCGGTCATAAACACCTTGTCGAGATCATGGACGAAAAGGACGCCCTTTACGCGCACGCCGATTTTACCGAAGAGGACGGCGTTCGCGCTTCCGAATTGGAAAGCGAATTTGCCGAACTCGGCGGTTGGGAAGCGGAAAGCGAGGCGCAGACCCTTTTAAACGCGTTGGATATTCCCTCGCAGTATCACGATTTGCAGATGAGCGAGCTGGACGCAAAGCAAAAGGTGCGCGTGCTGTTGGCGCAGGCGCTGTTCGGCAATCCCGACGTGTTGCTGTTGGACGAGCCGACCAACAACTTAGACTTAAAAACGGTGCGTTGGTTAGAAAATTATCTGCTCAACTTCGAAAATACCATTATCATCGTTTCGCATAACCGTCACTTTTTAAATAAAGTCTGCACGCACATTTGCGACGTAGACTTCGGCAAGATCAATCTGTATTTGGGCAATTACGATTTCTGGTATCAGACTTCGCAGCTTCTTGCCCGTCAGCAGAAAGACGCAAACAAAAAGGCGGAACAGCGCGCGCAGGAATTAAAAGAATTTATCGCGCGGTTTGCGGCAAACGCGAGCAAATCCCGCCAAGCGACTTCGCGCAAAAAGGAATTGGAAAAACTCACCATTTCCGACTTTAAACCTTCTTTGCGTAAATACCCGTTTATCGATTTTAAATACGAACGGGAAATCGGCAACGATATTTTACAAGTGGAAGGGCTTACCAAGGAAGGTTATTTCGAAAATCTTTCTTTCACCGTGCAAAAAGGGGATAAAATCGGCGTCGTGTGCGATAAGTCTACTACCGTAACCATGCTGTACGATATTTTAACGGGCAAAGAACAGCCCGATTCGGGTACGGTAAAATGGGGAAAAACCATTTCCTGTTCCTATTTCCCGCAGAACAACAACGAATATTTCGACGGGTGCGATTTGACCCTTGTGCAGTGGCTTTCGCAGTTTTCCAAAGATCATTACGAAGAATATCTGCGCGGCTGGCTGGGCAGAATGCTTTTTTCGGGCGAAGAGGCGTTAAAATGCGCCAAAGTGCTTTCGGGCGGCGAAAAGGTGCGCTGCATGCTTGCGAAAATGATGCTCGAAGGGGGGAACTTCCTTATCTTCGACGAACCGACCAACCACCTCGATTTAGAGTCGATCACCTCTTTAAATAACGGGCTTACCGCGTTTAAAGGGTGCATGTTGCTTACTTCGCACGATCAAGAGTTGATGAATACGGTCGCAAACCGCATTATCGTGATCGATAAAATCAAAACGTTCGATAAAAACGTAACATTCGACGAATATCTCGACGGAATGGAGAAGAATTGAAAATTTTGTCGTTTCGACATCATTTTACAAATTGAACTTAAATTTGTAAAAACTTTATCCAAATTTTTACAATAACCACTTTACAATTACATAATTTTGTTTTATAATAGCATTATCAACACAAAGCGAGGGATGCATTATGAAACAAAGCCAGATTTTGATTCTGGAAAGCAATGCCGCATTCGCAGAAGAACTGCGCGAACACTTATCTTCTTACGAAAATTATTCGATATGCGGATTAGCCGACGACGGGGAAGAGGGGTTGGAATTGATCGAAAAGTTAAAGCCCAACGTTGTTTTAATGAGCCTTTTATTGAAGAATGCAGACGGGTTCACCGTTTTGGAACGCGCAAAGAAAAACGGTTTAAAACCGAATTTCGTCGTTTTGGGAAATTTTTCGGACGATAAGATCATCAGCCGCATTATTTCCCTTGGGGCGCGTTATTATTTGATGAAGCCTGTTTCTGTGGGCGTAGTCGCAGAGCGGATCGCGCAGATTGTAGAAGAGGAGAACGTGATATCTCCCGCGCGCGAAACGGTAGAGCGCAAGCGTGCAAGTTCGCTGGACGAGCGAATCAGCAGTATTTTTATTTCCATCGGGATACCTCCGCATATCAAGGGGTACAATTACCTGCGCGAAGGAATCAAAATGGCGGTTGCCGATCCGCACATCATCAACAATGTGACGAAGGGGCTTTACCCGATGATCGGCGAACGGTTTCAAACGAGCGCAAGCAAGGTAGAGCGGGCGATCCGCCACGCGATCGAAGTTGCTTGGAACCGCGGAAGAATCGACGCGGTTAACGCGATATTCGGCGCGCGCGTTTATATCGGTTCGGAAAAGCCGACCAACAGCGAATTTATCGCGCTGGTTGCCGATAAACTGATTTTGGAAAGTATGGCGTAAAACGCTTATACACAGCCGCAAGGGCAGCCGCCTTTGCGGCTTTTTGCTTGTTTTGTGTCGAACTTGGGTTTTTCGGAAAAACTCTTGCGGTGAAAATTTGAAATCGGGCGAAAAATCTGCCCCAATAAGGTTGAAAAAATTCCGCGGAAATGGTATACTGTAATTTGAGAAATAAGCTGAAATCGAAGCCCGTTTTGCGGGCGGCACGGAGGAAATATTTTGAACGGTTACGGTCGCGGAGACAATCAAGAAAAAAAGGAGAAGCGTTCCGTTGTAACAAAGGAAACGGCGGGCATGACGCTGCTGCTGTTCAGCGCGATGGCGTTTTTGATCGCCGTTACCCGCTCGCTCATGTTCGGCGAGGTAGGCATTGCCATTACCGCCTTTTTATTGGGGTGCTTCGGATATCTTACCTATCCGGTTTTGATCCTTCTTATGTACACTTCCGTCGTTATGGTGTTCGGAAAGCGTTGGATCGCCCGCAAATGGCTCGTTACGTGCGGTTTGCTTGTGTGCGCGGTATTTTTAATCGTGCATCTTGCGACGAGCGCGCAGTTTTCCAACGGTTCTTACGGCGAATACCTTTCGGCGTGCTACCGCGCGGGGGGCGAGGGCGTTTCTGCCTCTACGGGGGGCGGCGTCATTTTCGGGCTGATCGTATTTCCGTTCCGCAAGCTGCTTTCCACGGCGGGGGCGTACGTTATCTTTTCTTTTATCGTTGCGATCGCGCTGTTCTTCGTGCTTCGCGCAACGCCTTTATTCGAAACGTTAAAGCGCAAGGGGTTGGGGGCGCATCGCCCCGTACATACGGCGGAAGATTCGCCGAACGCCGCGCTTCGCACCGAACGCAACGGCGTACGCGCTTATCCCGCGTCCGTTTCTTTTGACGAGATCGCTGCGCCCGCTCGCACCGCCATGCCTCCGCGCGAGGAACAGTCCAAACCCGCGCCCGTCGTACAGCAGGTGCAAACGCCCGCCGACGAAAAGGCGGAAACGTACCGCCGCAGCCGCGACATTCTGTTTTCGACCGATCCTGCGACGAGTTATAAGAACAATTTGATTTTCGACCGCGACTCCCGCTTTAACAACCGCGAACGGTATTATTCCGAACCCGCGCGCGAAAAGGCGGAAGGGCAAAGCGTTCGCCCCGTATACCCCGCGAATACGGAGGGGCAGAATTCTTATATCAACCATTATACCGAGCGCGCGGAAACGACAAGACCTTCCATGCCGCGCAAAATCGTAGAACCGGAACAGCCCGTGCAAGGCGGATACACCGCCCGCCGTACGGAATCGTTCGACGACGTAAATTATACCGAAAAGCCCTCTTACCGCGCGGCGGAACCGATAAAGCCCGCGGAAGAGCGCGACTATTACCGCAACGACGTAAAGCAGTACGAAGAGGAATTTTCTTCCGCGCCTAACGTAGAAGATATTCCCGAACCGCCTGCTTCGCGCCTTGAAACGCCCGCGGCGCGTATTCCCGAACGGGAAGAGCCGCGCGCCGATTTCACGCGCGAGCGCGAACTTCCCCAAGAAGACCCTGCGCCCGCGCGCAGCGAACCCCTTCGCCCGTTCGGCTTCGGCAAGGCGGTAGAGCAGACGGAACAGCCCGCTCCCCAAGAGGAAGAGGATGTTGTTTCCGCTTCCCGCGAGCGCGAATCGGAATTCCGCAGTTTGTTTTCCCGCCCCGTTGCGGGAAGGGATTCTCTGCGCCCTGCGCTTCCCGAAGAAGAGGAACCGCCGCAGGAAGAAAGCCGCGTGTTCCGCGGAAACCTGCGCGGGGAAGAAAGCGCAAGCGGACTTTTAGACGACGATTTGCCCGAAGAGGACGATTACGACGAACCGCCCGCGGAAGAAGAACTTCCGCGCATGTTCGAACGCCCGCGCGCGGCGGTAACGCCCGCCGCGCCCGTCGACGCTTCGCCCGCGCCTCAGCCGCAAAAGCACGTGTTCAAACAGTACGTTCGCCCCTCGTACGATCTGTTCCGCGAGGACGAAGGTACGGTTAGCGTGCCGCAGGAGGAAATCGAGCGCAATTCCGCCATTATCGTAGAAACGCTTGCGGGATTCCGCGTAGACGCGGAAATCGTAAAAGTGACCTGCGGTTCTTCCGTTACCCGTTACGATATCGATATTCCCCGCAATATTTCGGTAAGTTCGGTCATCAAGCACGACGAAGAGATCGCAATGCGCTTGCACGCGCGCGACGGGGTAAACATGTATTCCAACCGCGAACGGGGCGCGATTTCCATTGAAGTGCCCAACAGCCGCCGCGCAACGGTGGGGGTGAAGTCGGTTATGCAGTCGGACGAGTTCGTCAACTCCAAACCCAACGCCTTAATGTTTGCGATCGGCAAAGACGTGGAAGGGCGCAACGTGTGCGGCAATATCGTAAAGATGAAGCACATTTTGGTCGCGGGCGCGACCGGTTCGGGTAAAAGCGTTTGCTTAAACGCCATGCTCGTAAGTTTGATCTGCAAATATTCCCCCGAAGATCTGCGGTTGATTTTGATCGATCCCAAATCGGTAGAGTTTGCGATTTTCGACGGGCTTCCTCATTTAATGATCAACGAGATCATCAAAGACGCGCAAAAGGCGGTTACCGCGCTTAACTGGGCGATTAAAGAAATGGAACGCCGCTACCAAATTTTCGAACAGAAGACGCGGGGCGGAAAGCTGGTGCACAACGTAGACGAATACAACGCGAATTTGACCGATTCGGAAGAAAAACTTTCGAAAATCGTGATCGTGGTAGACGAGCTTGCCGACCTAATGTCGGTTGCGAAAAAAGAGATCGAAGAACGCATTCAGCGCATCGCGCAAAAGGCGCGGGCGGCGGGCATTCACCTTGTAATTGCAACGCAGCGCCCTTCGGTAGACGTAATTACCGGCGTGATCAAGGGCAATCTGCCCACGCGTATGGCGTTCCGCGTCATTCAAGAAGTAGACTCGCGCACCATTCTCGACGAATCGGGTGCGGAAAAACTGCTCGGAAACGGCGATATGCTTTACCGTACGGAAGGCATGTTCGACTGTTCCCGCGTGCAGGGCGCGTTTTTAAGCTCTGCCGAAGTGCAGGCGGTCGTCGAAAACATTAAGGCGAACAACGAAGCGTATTTCGACGAAACGGTTGCGGACTATATCAACAGCGGCAATCAAACTTCCGCCGCAGGCGACGCGGAAGATTTCGACGGCGGCTCCGTCGATCCGATCTTTATAAAGGCGCTTGCGATCGTGGTGAAGTTGGGTTCCGCGTCCATTTCCCTGATCCAGCGTAAATGCTCGGTGGGGTATAACCATGCGGGCAAGATCATCGAGTGGATGGAGGTAATGGGCTACATTTCGCCGTTCGACGGAAAGGCGAAAGCGCGCACCGTGCTTTTGACCAAAGAAGAATTCGAAAGCAAATACGGGAGCCTTGACTGATGCTGAAAAAAACGTTCGGCATGATCTCTTTGGGGTGCGATAAAAACCGCGTAGACGGCGAACGGCTGTTGGGCGAGGTTAAAAAGCACGGCTGCGAAATTACCGACGATCCGGCGCAAGCGGAAATCTTGATCGTAAACACCTGCGCGTTTTTAAACGAAGCGCGCAAAGAAGCGATCGAAACGGTGCTCGAATGCGACGGATATCGCGGCGGAAAATTGGAAAAAATAGTAGTGACCGGCTGTTTGCCCGAAAAATACATCGGCGAGCTGTTTGCTCCGCTTACCGAGGCGGACGTATTTTTGGGCGTTCACGACGCGCCCGCCCTGTTCGAAGCGCTCGAACGCTCGTATGCGGGGGAACGGGTAAACTGCGTGGGCAAATGCGGCGAGTATCCCGCAGGCGAACGCGTGCTTACCACCCTTCCGCATACCGCTTATTTAAAAATTTCGGACGGGTGCGCCAATCACTGTACCTATTGTTTGATTCCCAAAATCAGAGGAAAGTTCCGCTCGGAAGAAATGGAAGCGCTGCTTAGCGAAGCGGCTTCTTTGGGCGAGTTGGAAGAGTTGATCCTCGTCGCGCAGGATACCGCGCGTTACGGAGAAGATAAATACGGCGAAAACAAGTTCGTCGAACTTTTGCAAAAACTTTCCGCGCTGAATAACGTGCGTGCGATCCGTATTTTATATTGCTATCCCGAACGGGTAACGGCGGAATTGATCGCGCAAATGCGCGACGATCCCAAAATAATAAAATACCTTGATATTCCCTTGCAGCATTCGGAAAACAGAGTGTTGAAGCTGATGGGGCGGAGAGGCACGCACGAAAGCTATCTTGCCCTGTTCGAAAAACTGCGAAAAGAAATGCCCGATATCGCGCTGCGTTCCACGTTTATTTCGGGATTCCCTTCCGAAACGGAAGAAGAGCACCGCGCGCTGATCTCCTTTCTGCGCGAAGCGGAATTGCAGAACTGCGGGTTTTTCGCCTATTCGCGGGAACCGGAAACGCCCGCATACGGCATGAAGGGGCAGGTGCACGCTTCCGTGAAGCGGCGGCGGGTAAAAGAACTGTATTTGGCGCAGGCGGAAATTTCGCGCGGGTTTTTAGCGAAGTTTCAAGGGAAAACTCTTCGCGTACTGTGCGACGGGGTGAATTACGAAAAATCCTGCTTCGAAGGAAGGGCTTACTTTCAAGCGCCCGAAATCGACGGAAAGGTATTTTTTACGGCGCCGCGCGCGCAGACAGGCAGCTATTATACGGTAAAAATCGACCGTACGGACGAATACGATCTGTACGGATACGTGGAGGAATAAATTTATGAATCTGCCCAATCGGATCACGCTTACGAGAATTTGTTTGATTCCCGTATTTGCGGCGGTGTTTTACATCGAAGCGATCCCTTACAACTTTTTAATATCCGCCGTGCTCTTTCTGCTTGCGGCGTCTACCGATTTTCTCGACGGCTACATTGCGCGCAAACGCGGGCTCGTTACCAATTTAGGGAAATTTCTCGATCCCATTGCGGATAAGGTGCTCATTTCCACCGCAATGATCTTGCTGCTTACCCGTCCGCTTTGCTTTCAGGCGGTAGGCGGTTGGGGAATCATCGCGGCGGGGGGTATGGTTGCGCTCATTCTCGCGCGCGAACTCATCGTAAGCGGATTCCGCATGATCGCCGCGGGGCAGAACGTCGTTTTGGCGGCGGATAACTTGGGCAAGCTGAAAACGGTGGCGCAGGATTTTGCGATGTCCGTTTTGATCATGGTAATGCCCTTTCTCGATACGAAAACGGGTGAAGTGTTCAACTACATCGGGCTTGCGGCGTTTGCGCTCAGCGCGGTGCTTACCGTTTGGTCGGGGATCAATTATATTGTAAAGAACAGAGAGGTTCTCAAAGACTGAGAACGGGGGCGTTTGGGTGAAATATTCATTGATCGCACTGCGCAATACGCGGCATGCGCTGGGCAGTGTGCGTTACGATAAAATTGCAGACGCGTTTTTGTCCGGCGGGGTTTTTTTGGACGAAGTGCTTGTGCTTCCGTACGACGGGGCTTCCGAACTCGCCGCCGCGCTAACAAGGCTCAGCTACGAGTGCGACGGGGTGTTTTTAACGTGCGACGGAGTGTTGCTCTCTTATTTGAAAGACGCGGTTTCCGTCTTTTGCGAGGGGCGTTTTTCGGGCGATTTTATTACGGAAACGGAAAAATGTTTGTTTGCGGTATTGCCCGCAAGCGACGCGGGCGCAGACCTCGTATGCGGCGAAGTGATTCCGCTGATCGATAAGCGGCGCAGAAAGAGGTACGACCGCATGGTCATTCGCACGGTCGCCGCGCCCTCCGAATTGCTCCGCACAACGGTCGCCTCGGCGGAAAACATCAGCGGGGGAAAACTTTCTTATAATTTAAGCGAAAAATTCGGCGACGGCAGGCTGGAAATCATATACGATTCGGAAACCCCGAAAATGCTTGCGGACGAAGTGCTGCGCGTTGCCGCAACGCAGTTGAACGATTTTATGTACGCGATGGAAGATATTCCGCTTGCGCGCAGATTGTACGACGTGTTAAAGCTGCGCCGTTTGCGCCTTGCTACGGCGGAATCGTTTACGGGCGGCGGCGTAGGGCGCGCCTTGGTGGAAATTTCGGGCGCAAGCGCGTTCTTTTACGAGGGGCTGAACACGTACGACAATCAATCGAAGATCGATCGGCTGGGCGTTTCGCCGTATACGATAAAATCGCACGGCGCCGTTTCGGACGAAGTTGCCTACGAAATGGCGGCGGGGCTGATCGCGCAGGGGAATTGCGACGTCGCCGTTGCAACTACGGGGATCGCGGGGCCCAAATCGGACGGATCGGATAAACCCGTCGGGCTGTGCTTTATCGCGGTGGGCACCAAAGAAAAGGTGCGCGTATACCGCTATCAGCTGGAAGGGGATCGGGAAAAGATCACGGAAACGGCGATCAACCTGGCGCTCTTCCTCACCTACAAAGAGATAAAATGACAAGGAGAATGATATGAACGAAGAAAAACTAAAAGCGTTAGACGCTGTTCTGGCGCAAATCGAAAAGGCGTACGGCAAGGGCGCGATCATGAAGCTGGGGGAGGATGCGGGCAATACCGATATCGAAACGATCCCTACGGGCTGCCTTGCCCTTGATTTGGCGCTCGGCATCGGCGGGATCCCGCGCGGCAGAATGATCGAAATTTACGGACCCGAATCTTCGGGTAAAACGACGGTCGCGCTGCATGCGGTCGCACAGGCGCAGGCGGCGGGCGGAATCGCGGCGTTTGTAGATGCGGAACACGCGCTCGACCCCGTATACGCAAAAAAACTGGGCGTTAAGTTAGACGAACTTTACGTTTCCCAGCCGGATACGGGCGAACAGGCGCTCGATATCGTCGATTCGCTCGTGCGTTCTTCGGCGGTCGATATCATCGTCGTCGACTCGGTCGCGGCGCTTACGCCCAAGGCGGAAATCGAAGGGGATATGGGCGATTCGCACGTAGGGCTTCAAGCGCGGCTTATGAGCCAGGCGCTCCGCAAATTGACGGCGATCGTAAACAAATCGAAAACGTGCGTGGTGTTCATCAACCAGCTGCGCGAAAAGGTGGGCGTTATGTTCGGCAGCCCCGAAGTGACCCCCGGCGGAAAGGCGCTGAAATTCTACGCTTCCATCCGCATCGACGTGCGCAAGACGGATATTTTAAAAGATTCCGAAGGCGCTGCAGGCAACCGTACGCGCGCAAAGGTGGTAAAAAACAAATTGGCGCCTCCCTTCCGTCAGGCGGAATTCGACATTATGTACGGCGAAGGGATCTCGCAAGAGGGCTGCTTGATCGATTTGGGCGTACAGTACGACGTGATCAAAAAGAGCGGCGCGTGGTTCAGCTATAACGATAACAAAGTCGCCAACGGCAGAGAAAAAATGCGCCAATTCTTAAAGGATAATCCCGAACTTTCCGCAGAGATCGAAGAAAAGATCCGCGCGGCGGCAAAGGGCACGCCTGTAGAAGAGATCGCGGGCGTAGAGGAATAATTCCCGCTATTGGGAGAAATTTATGGAATACGGATTTGTCAAAGTGCGCGCGGTTTCGCCCGATTTAAAGGTGGCGGATACGGCGTACAACGGCGAAGCAATTAAAAAAGAATTGATCCTTGCGGGGAAAGACGGCGTTCAGCTGCTCGTCTTTCCCGAACTTTCGCTGTGCGGTTATACGTGCGGCGATCTGTTTTTACAGCGCACGCTGTTAAACGGCTGTTTAAACGAACTTTCCGCTTTATTAGAAGTTTCGCGCGCCGTTAAAACGCTTGCATTCGTCGGGCTGCCTTTTGCGTTGGGCGGCAAACTGTATAATTGCGCGGCGGCGATCTGCGGCGGCAGACTTTTGGCGTTGATCCCCAAGCGCAATCTTCCCAATTACGGCGAGTTTTATGAAAAGCGTTATTTTTCGGAAGGCGTGCAAACGGCGCGGGGAGTTACCGTTTGCGGGCAGAAAACGCTGTTCGGCAGCGAAATTATCTTGCGCGACGAAACGCTTTCCGCATTTACCGTTGGGTGCGAGCTGTGCGAGGATTTATGGGCGGCGCAGTCGCCCTCTTGCAGACATGCGGCGGCGGGGGCGAACATCATCGTAAATCTTTCCGCAAGCAGCGAAACTGCGGGAAAAGCGGAATACAGAAAATTGCTCGTGCGCGCGCAGTCGGCAAAATGCGCGTGCGGCTATCTCTATGCGGACGCGGGCACGGGGGAATCTACTTCCGAAAGCGTTTTTGCAGGGCATAACTTGATAGCCGAAAACGGTACTATCCTTGCGGAAAGCAAGCCGTTTGCGTGCGGCAGAGCGGACGGGGAAATCGACGTGCAAATGCTGGAAGGGGAGCGCAGAAGGTTAAACGCTCTTCCACTTACAGAAGGATATGCGGAAGCGTTATTCCGCACCGAACAATCGCCCTGCGTTTTAACGCGCACCGTCGAACGGTTTCCGTTTTTGCCTAACGGGGAAGAGAAAGAAGCGCGTACCGAATTGATTTTAAACATGCAGGCGCACGCGCTTGCAAAGCGGGTTTCGCATACGGGCGCAAAGCGCGCCGTGCTGGGAATTTCGGGCGGGCTCGATTCCGCGCTTGCCTTTTTGGTAACCGTTCGCGCGTTCGATTTGTTAAAGCGGGATAGAAAACAAATCCTCGCGGTTACAATGCCGGGGTTCGGCACCACGGGAAAAACAAAAAACAATTCGCTTGTGCTGATGCAGGCGATGGGCGCGGAGGGGCGCACGATCGATATCGTGCCCGCGGTACTGCGTCATTTCGAAGATATCGGGCACGATAAAACCGTATACGACGCGGCGTACGAAAACGCGCAGGCGCGTATGCGCACTATGATCTTAATGGACCTCGCCAACGAAACGGGCGGGATTGTTGTGGGAACGGGCGACCTTTCGGAAGGCGCGCTCGGTTGGTGCACGTATAACGGCGACCATATGTCGATGTATTCGGTAAACGCTTCCGTGCCCAAAACGCTCGTAAAGGCGCTTGTCGGGTACGAAGCGGCGCGGATAGGCGGAATAGCGGGGAAAACGCTTTGCGGCATTCTTTCTACCGAAATATCCCCCGAACTGCTTCCGCCCGAAGGGGAGAAGATCGCGCAGAAAACGGAATCGCTCATCGGTCCGTACGAATTGCACGACTTTTATCTGTATCATTGCGTGCGCCATGCGTTTTCGCCTAAAAAGATCTTGTTCCTTGCCGAGCAGGCGTTCGGAAAATCGTATTCGCGCGCGGAATTAAAAAAATGGCTTACTTTATTTTACCGTCGGTTCTTTTCGCAGCAGTTTAAGCGTTCGTGCTCGCCCGACGGGGTAAAAGTGGGCGAAGTAAGCCTTTCTCCCCGTTCGGACTGGCGAATGCCATCCGACGCAGCGGGCAAACTTTGGCTGGAAGAGGTCGAAAACTTATAAAGCGGAAAGATCCTGCGTTGGAATAACAATACTTTTTAGCAGATGAAAAAGGAGCGCGCATCTTTATAAAAAGGTTGCGGAATTCAACGGGAAAAGGGCGTTAAAATAAGAATCGAGCGCGGCGGATTTTAAAAAATCCGCCGTATTTTTTTAACGCGGCAAGGGGGTAATTTGCGCTATCCTGTTGACAAGCATTTCGGAATATTGTATAATAATTCTTGACAATGGCATGACGGTACCCTTTCGGGGTATTTTGTGGATATGAGTCAATTATATTAAGAGGAGGCTGAAAAAAATGACACATTTAAACAGCCTGCTCCTTGCGGTAGATACCTGGATGGTAATTGTATTTCCCGTTCTTGCGCTGCTGGTCGGCGCGGGGTTGGGATATACAATCGTTCGGGTAATCCAAAATAAGATTTCCAAAAAGAGATCCGCACAAAAGCTCGACGAGGCTTCGACCCGCGCGGAAGAAATGCTGAAACATGCAGAATCGGAAAGCAAGAGCATTTTAAAGAATGCGGAAGCGGAAAGCAGACGGCTGAAACAGGAAGCAATCTTAGAATCCAAGGAACAGGACATTAAGCGGAGAAACGAGTTCGACCAAGAAATGAAGGAAAAGCGCGCGGAACAGCAACGCGTGGAAGCCCGTCTCGATCGACAGGAAGAACTGCTTGAAAAGAAGGAAACGGAACTCAACAAAAAAACGGAGAGTTTAGAACAACAGCGCAATCAGTTGGCGCAGAAAACGGAAGAAGTGCAAAAGATGCAGGAACAGCTTTCGCGCCAGCACGAATTGATAGTGCAAGAGTTGGAACGGGTCGCACAGCTTACCAAAGAAGAAGCGAAGCGCATTCTCTGCGAAGAGATTTTAGACGAAACCCGCCACGACGTAGCGCTGCAAGTGCGCAATCTCGAACAGCAGGCAAAAGACGATGCCGACTTGAACGCGAAGAATATTATAACCCTTGCGATTCAGCGGTGCGCTTCCGACCATGCGTCCGAAACGACGGTTTCCGTCGTGCCCCTTCCCAACGACGATATGAAAGCGCGTATCATCGGGCGGGAAGGCAGAAATATCCGCGCGATCGAAAACGCAACGGGCATTGAACTGATCATCGACGATACGCCCGAAGTCGTTATCCTTTCGGGGTTCGATCCCGTGCGCAGAGAGGTGGCGCGGCTCACCCTCGAACGGTTGATCCAAGACGGACGCATTCACCCCGCAAGGATCGAGGAAACGGTCGAAAAAGTTTCGCGCGAGTTAGAACAGCAAATTAAGGCGGCGGGCGAAAACGCCATGTTCGAAGTGGGCATTTTCGGGCTTCATCCCGAAATTATCAAGCTGTTGGGCAGGCTGAAATTCCGTACAAGCTACGGGCAGAACGTATACCGCCACTCTATCGAAGTCGCGCAGCTTGCGGGATTGATGGCACAGGAACTTGGGCTTGACGTAAACTTTGCAAAGCGCGCGGGGCTTTTGCACGATATCGGCAAGGCGGTCGATCACGAGCAAGAGGGAACGCACATTCAGCTGGGTGCGGATATCGCAAAGAAGTTCAAAGAAAACGCGATGATCGTAAACGCGATCATGGCGCACCACGGCGACGTAGAACCCAAAACGATCGAAGCGGTGCTTGTTGCGGCGGCGGACGCGATTTCGGGTGCACGCCCCGGCGCGCGGAGAGAAACGGGTTCCAACTACGTGAAACGGCTTGAAAAGTTGGAAGCGATCGCCGCGGGGTTTGCGGGCGTGGAAAAGACGTACGCAATTCAAGCGGGCAGAGAGATTCGCGTAATCGTAAAGCCCGATCAGGTAGATGACGCGCAAGCGCTCTTCCTTGCAAAAGATATCGCAAAGAAGATCGAAAGCGAGCTTGAATATCCCGGTCAAATTAAAGTAAACGTGATTCGCGAATTCAGAAGCGTGGAATACGCAAAATAATCGTTTCGTTGAATTACGCACGCTATGCGGGAATGCAGTATTGTTAAGAGAGCGGAAAATCAACAGCAACTGCAAATAGTTTCCGCCCCGCGAGGAACGGGAATCCCAAAGTAAGGAAATATAAATATTTTTTGGGATAAAAAAACAATGTAAATGCGACTTTAATAATGTTGCAAAATCGGCGGAATCGTTTAAAAAAACGATTCCGCTTTCGTTTATAAAAAAATCGCATGTTCCTAAAAGTACGAAAAGTAGGATATAATTCTAAATCCGTTTTATGTGAAAACGTATTCCGCAGATAACGCGTTAAATATTTGTACGGCGCTTTTTGCGGACAGATAAGTAACGATATCGGCAGGAAGTCTTATTCTCGGATTAGAAGAAGATTCGCCCGCCGAAAAGAAACCCTTTTAAAAGTATACGCATAAAATACAGTACGGTGTTCTTTCACGTGCGCCGTAAATTTTTACGACAGAGGTTATTTTATGTGTAATTCGTGTAATTCCTGCGGCTGTTCCCGTTCTTCTTGCGGTTGTGGTAACCGTTGCAGGCGCTGCGGCTGTAACTGCGGTTGCAATTTTATCAACGCGGTAAACCGCGCAATCGAAAATCTGTTTTGCGAGCCTTGCGGCTGTAACTACGGCTGCGGTAACGCGCAAAACGGCTGCAACTGCGGCTGCGGTTGCGAAAACGCGCGGAACGGTTGTAACTGCGGCTGCAATATGCGCGGCGTTTCCGGCTGCTGCAATCAGGTAGACGTATATTACGCCCGTCAATACGCGCTTACTTCCGAATCGGGGCATTCGTGCAGCTGTCATCATCATTGCCATTCCTGCGGCTGTAACTGATTCGACGTTTTAAAAGGGGCGCCTCCGCATAGGGGGCGTTTCTTTTTTAAAAATCCGTTAAATTTATAAAAAACCGTTGCATGCTTTTTCGCTGCGTGTTATAATACAAACGAAAAAATTCGCGTTTGCAAATAAATGCAAACGCACGGCATATTATCGGAGCGAATATGAATTTTTTACGGAAGTACAAATGGTGGAAATATGCGCGGCATATTTTAGTCGTTATGATGGGTAATGCAATCGCGGCTGCGTCATCGGCTTGCTTTATTCTGCCTAATAATTTGGTGATCGGCGGTACAACGGGTATCGGTATTTTTGTCGGACATTTCTGGAACGAAAACGCCGTTTCCATTGTTGCGCTGATTGCAAATATTATTTTGTACGTGATCGGCGTGTTTTTGCTGGGCAAAAAGTTTGCAATGTCTACTTTGCTCGGCACTGTTCTTTATCCCGTGTTTATGGGGCTGTTTTCGATGGCGATCGGCGACCGCATTTTAACGGACGATAAATTGCTTGCCTGTATTTGCGGCGGGCTGTTTATGGGAATCGGTATCGGCATCGTCGTGCGGGAGGGGGCTTCTACGGGCGGAACGGATATCCCGCCGCTTATTTTAAATAAGTATTTCGGGCTTCCCGTTTCGGTAGGGGTATGGATCGTCGATTTAACCATCGTATTTATGCAGGCGTTTACAATGTCGATCGAAACGGCCCTGTACGGTCTTTTTACCGTATTGATGTACAGTTTCGTGATCGACGCGGTTTCGCCCATCGGCAGAAAAAAGACGCAGGTAAAGATTATCAGCGCAAAATATCCCGAAGTTCGCGATATGCTGATAAACGAACTGAATTTAGGCGTTACGATTTTATACGGGCAGACGGGTTACTTAAAAGAACGCTGCCACATGATGCTGACCGTCGTTTCTAAACGTAATCTCGTTCGGCTGAAAAACGAAGTGTATAAAATCGATCCGGAAGCGTTTTTAACGGTAAGCGTGATCACGGAAGTGCGCGGAAGGGGATTTTCGACCGAGCGCATATATTTGCCGAAAAATGCGGCAAGCGCGGATCAAGCGCAAAAAGAAGAGGAAACGGATTTTAATCAATCGGAAACGGAATCGTAAAAAAGGCTCGGCTGATTTCAGCCGAGCCTTTTTTAAATACGATTAAACGATGATTTTATAGAATTCGGAAAGCATTTCCCAAATCGCTTTCTTTTGCAGTTTTTCGTAAGGGGTCAAATTCTTTATGTCGTCGTCGAAGGTAGAAACGCCTTTCGTCTGCAACGACTGAATGCTTGCCTTTTCGGGCACGCAAGGAAGAATTTGCGCGTTGTCGAGATATTCTTCGACAAGAGCGGTAAGCTCTTCCAACGCGACGGCGGGCACCGATTTCTGTTTGGAAAATCCGTTGGGTAATACGTAACGGATCTTATTTAAATCAAGCCCCGTATCTACAAAGTATTGCAACGTATTGTAAAATCCGTTTACGCCCAACTTGTTCAGCTGAACGACGAGGATCACCGTATCTACGTAATCTAAAATCAGTTCCGAAGTGCGGTTCGAGGAGGGGGGAAGATCGAAGAACACAAAATCGAATCTGCCCGCTAAATCCTGCACCATTTCGGTGAACTGTTTTTCGAAAAAGCGTTCCAAGGTAAGTTTTTTGGAAAGCATATCGGTATTCAGCGTTTTTACCGCGTAAATGTTTTCGCGAATGGGAATTAAAACGTCTTCCAAACGGCACGCTTTTGCAATGTAGTGTTCGAAATAATTATCTTCTCTGTCGAACACCTTGTCCGAACAGCCGAACATTTCGAAAATAGAGTTTTGGTCGTCTACGCTTACAATCAAAACTTTTTTTCCTTGCTTTGCAAGGTAAGCGGCGTGTTCGCCCGTAATAGTCGTTTTGCCGACGCCGCCTTTTTTACAGAAATATGTATACGTCATACGATTTCACATCCTTTTGCTTCCAAAGCGGCTTTCGCGCGAAGGTACGCTTTGGGATAATCGCAGTATGCAAGGCAAAGCAAAGCCGAATCGATCAATTCCGCCGCGTTTTTGCCGGTAGCCGCGTACAGTTCGGTTAAAAGCGCTTTGTTCACCTTGGTGAAAACGAGTTTGCGCTTTGCCTTTCCTTCTACGGCGGTAGGGTGCTTTTCCTGCGTCAGAACGGGCGTGTGGGCGGGTTCTTCGGGCAGCGTTTGCGCTTGTACGACTTCCGGTTGCTGCTGTTGCATTTCAACCGCTTCTAAGGTAAGGGGGTTGATTCTTTTTTGAATTTTTGCCTCTTCCTGTTCGTTGGTTTCGATTTCGGATTGTTCAAATGGATTGCTGCGCTTTTGTATCATGATATAATTCTCCTTATTCCTATTTATTATATCACATAAAATCGGTTATTTCAATAGTTTGCAAGAGGAAAAATGCACTTTTTTCGTAATTTTTACAAAATTTTTGCCTTTTGGCGTTCTTTTTTCATAAAAGTAAAAATCCGCGCTGTCGTTAGGCTAAGCGCGGATTTTCGTTATTTCTTTTTTTCTTTTCTGCGTTTGTCGTTAATAATGCCGAGCGCCGCTTCGTCGATCAAAGATATGTTTTCTTCTTTGGCGATCTGCACCATTTGCGTAAGCGCGGCTTTTAAAAAAATGCGGGGGATCTTCGTTAATTTTCGGCAGGCTTCGTCGGTAAATTTTACGTCTGGATCGATGCGGGAAGCCGCGTATTTGACCGTTTGCACGTCTGCTTCTTTCGCCTGCACCTTTTCCGCCCTCGGCTTTTTAAAGGGGGAATACCAAAAGTTCGTGCTGTCGCGATAGCCGTAATCGACGGGAACGGCGGGAAACGCGCTTCCTTTTACGCCGCCGATGATCGCGTTGCGGTATTTTTCTTTCATGCGGATTTTATCGATTTTTAAGATAAAGTGCGCGCCGAATTTGCTTGTGATCCCGTTAAAATTGCGGTAGGGCGGTTCGTAACCTTCCAAATTTCCCGCTTTGTCGAGGTAAGCGCTTTCAAGCGAATCGTCCCAAGTGCATTCGAATACTTGAAAGGATTCTGCAATCAGCTTGGGGCGGTCTGCGCCAAGCGGGCTGTCGATCAGCGTAAAAAGGCAGTTTTTCATTTTTTCTTCCGTTCCGTCGCCGGGGAAGCCCAACCGCACCGCTTCGCGGAAGTACTTTTTCCGGTCGGGAATAAAGTTAAGCGAAACGGTTTTCTTGCGCAATATGTTTTGCGCGGTGTTGGAATTGTTTCTGCATTCCAAAATCATGGCGTAATAATCTTTGCCCGCCACGTAGTAGGGGAAGCAGAGCGAATATGCGCCGAGGTTGGTTTTCCCGTTTTCCGCAACAGTTCCCGCAAGAACGGTCGGCATGGGAAAAAAGGCGGAAGTTTGGTAAAAGTTATCTACAATTCTTAATTCTTTCAGTTCGTCCATAAAATCTCCCTTACGGCGAATACGCCTGTTATTATTATAGCCGAATGGAAAAATTATGTCAATTTTTCCCCAAAAAACCGCGCGCGTTTTGCCCGACTGCTTGACAGCACCCTTTTTTTGTGTTACCACAAGTAAGAAAAGTAAAACTATTCTTACTTATATGCGGAGGAAGTTATGGCGGAATATCCCGAAGGGAAGTTTATGGCAACGGTAAAAATCGGTCCGAAAGGGCAAATCGTAATTCCGAAAGAGGCGCGCGACATGTTCGGATTTCAGGCGGGGGATTCCCTTTTACTGCTTGCCGATAAAACGCAGGGGATCGCGTTGCAGCCTTTTTCGTATGCGGAAGCGTTTTTCGATGCGGTGCGCCGCATGAAGGAGAAAGAATGATCGCGTTAAAGGTGCAAAATTTGACTAAGCAGTACCCTTCGTTCACGTTAGACAAAGTTAGTTTTTCGGCGGAAGAAGGGCAGGTGATCAGGCTGATCGGCAGGAACGGCGCGGGCAAAAGCACGACGATCAAAGCGATCCTCGGCATGATTTGCGCGCAAGGGGATATTTCCGTATTCGGGCGTGCGGCTGCGGAACAAAAAGAGGAGATCGGCTATGCGGGGGGCGGCTTTCGGTTTTATCCGCAAAAAACGCTGAAAAGAATAGCGCAAACGGTATCGTCTTTTTATGCGGGCTGGAACGAAGCGCGTTACCGTTCCCTTTTGCAGGCGTTTCAATTACAAGAGGAAAAGAAGATCACGCAGCTTTCGGAAGGCATGAAAGTGAAATTTGCGATCGCGCTTGCGCTTTCGCACGGGGCGCGGCTTTTGATCATGGACGAGCCGACGAGCGGGCTCGATCCGCTCTCGCGGGAGGAAATTTGCGATTTAGTGCTCCATCTCGTGCAAAACGAGGGCGTGACCGTGCTGTTTTCCACGCATATTACTTCCGATCTTACCCGCATTGCAGATCGCATATTGTATCTTTCGAACGGGCGGCTGATTGCGGACGAGGAATTAAAAACGCTTTTGGGCAAATATTCCGTTGCGTTGTTTGCGCGCAAAGAGGACGCGGAACAAAGCGGGGCGAGGGGAATAAAACGCGTGAAAGAGGGGTTCGAAGGGCTTATGCCGCGCGGCGGTACGTGTGCGGGCGGAATTTTGCGCGACGCTTCGATAGACGAAATTATCGTACATTGGGAAACGGAGGCGGGAAAATGACGCTTGCAATGTTAAAAAAAGAGTTTCCGCTCTGTCTGCATCCTGCGGCGATCGTGTTCGTTCTGTTCGGGGCGTTTGTGTTTATACCCAACTATCCGTACGAGGTGATGTTCTTCTTTTCGGGGTTGGGTGCGTACTTTATCTGTTTAAGCGCGCGGGAAAACGGCGATTTGGAATTCGGCTGCACGCTTCCCGTCAATAAGACGGCGATTCCCGTTGCGCGTATTTTAATGTGCGTTATTTTGCAGCTTGCCCAGCTTTTAACGGCGGCAATGTGCATTGCGTTAAAAGAGGCGTTTTTTCCTGCGCCCAATCTTGCGGGAATGGACGCGAATATCGTGCTGCTCGGATGGGGTTGCGTAATTCTCGGCGCGTTTAATATATGCTTCTTTCCCATACACTTCCGCGATCCCAAAAAAACAGGAAAGCCGTTTTGTCTTGCAACCGTCGTCGTGTTTTTGTTGATCGGGTTATCCGTTATGCTTTGCACGCTGTCGCCGTCATTTTGGGCGGGGTTCGATACTCCCGATCCGCAAAATATTTTCGCAAAACTTACCGTTCTGTTTTCGGGCATCGCGCTTTACGTTTGGTTAACGGCATGTGCGCTGATACTGTCTTGCAAGGCTTTTTCTAAGGTGGATTTATAATTGTTTTTTCGCCTTATTTAAGCGGCGTATTTTACGCGGGATCTTGGCATATGCGTTTGCCGCGGATTTGTCGGTTTGTATTTCGGGATAATACGCCCGCCCCGCAAAGTTGTGGTCGGTTACGGCGTAAGTGCTTGTAATTAAGGGGCTTTGGATTTGTCGGTTGGTATTTGAGTGGAACGGTATTCTTGAAAACTTACCATCGAAACAGTTTGCAGGTATTACGGTTAAATTGTCTTATAACAGTAAAGGATCCGCAAAAAGCGGATCCTAAATTTTTATATCAGCGTTTTATCGAATCGGCGGAACGAGCAGGGGTACGAGGTGATTTCCGAATCCGCAACGACTTTCTGCGGCTTTTCCGTTTGTATGGGCTTTACGGAAAGCACAAGTTTTTCGGAAGAGTATTCCGTTTGGGGAAGGGGAACGGTATACGGTTTTGCTTCGTAATTGACCGTAATCGCTTTTCCGTTTGTCACTTTTTCCGCACAGGCAGTGCGTATCGCAAGCGAAATTTCCGTTTCGGTCGTACCCAAAAAATCAAATTCCGTTTTTTCTTCGCAGAACAATTCGCCCAATTTGGAATTTTCCGATTTTAATTCTTCGTAAATGGAATCGTAAGCGTTCGAAGTGATTTTTGCCTGCGCGATGATCTGCGCTTGCTTTTGCTGCGAAAGTTCTTGTACGAAAAAGGGCGCTTCGATATAGCCGCCGCGGTGCAGCAGTTCGTATTCCCCGTATTCCCGTTCGTTCAGCTCGTACGATACGGTGTAACAAAGGTAATAAGGGGTTCCTTCCGTAAATTCGTCCGTTTCCGCACGCAAGGCAAAGTTTAAGGTGCGCCTGCCTTTTTCTATGTAGGCGGAACAGTAACAAGACTTGTCCCCGTTGCGATACTGTTCGGGATCGATCCCCTGCGAATTTAAAAAACCGTAGGGAAAAGAATAATAACGCGGATCGATGCCGTTGCCCGCATATGAAGTGATCGCTTCGAGATAAGTTTTTTCTTGCAGTACATTGGTAAGAATTTCGCTCTTGTAATCGTTTTCGGGGCGGGGAACGGTGTTTGCGCCAGACCCGCTTGCGGAACACCCGGCAACCGTAATTGCCAAACATCCTGCGGCAAACAGGCTCATCCATTTTATTTCCGCTTTCATTCCGACCAATTCTCCTTCTTAAACGGGGGCGTTCGTAACGCCCGCGGCAGCCCGTTTTATTCTTTTTATCATGATAAAACAGCTGAGTTAAGTATATTATTTTTGGAAAAAAGTGTCAAACGATTTACGCGGCGCGCCGAGAATAAAGAAAAAAAGTCTTTACAAAATTTATCGAATATGGTATAATTGTGTATATTAGTTATGAAACGTCAAGTTTCGAAAGGGGAAAAACATGCGCTGTATGTATTGCAACTGCACGGAAAGTAAGGTAATCGATTCGCGTTCGGCGGACGACGAAAAAACCATTCGTCGTCGCAGGGAATGTATTCAATGCGGAAGGCGGTTCACCACGTACGAATCGATCGAAATGTCGCCCATTCTCGTGGTAAAGGCAGATGGCACCCGTCAGGCGTTCGACGGCGGCAAGATTAAGCGCGGAATCATAAAGGCGAGCGAAAAACGCCCCATTCCCATCGAAAAAATCGACGCGCTCGTCGAAGACGTTACCAAGCAAGTGTATAATTCCATGGAGCAGGAAATTTCCGCAAAGAAAATCGGCGAAATGGTAATGGACGGTTTAAAACAATTAGACGAAGTAGCATACGTGCGTTACGCTTCCGTATACCGTTCGTTTACCGATATTTCTTCGTTTATGGCGGAATTGCAGCATATGATGGACGTTAGCAAAAAAGAGAAATAGAACATGAAAAGAACGGTTTCGGTAGGGAACGCCGTTTTAGGCGGCGGCAAAATCGCCGTGCAAAGCATGACGACGGAAAAAACGGGCGACGCGGAAAAAAGCGTCGCTCAAATTCTGCGCCTCGAACAAGCGGGGTGCGATATCGTGCGGGTTGCCGTATTAGACGAAGAGGACGCGCGCGCCATTGCAAGGGTAAAGGAAAAGACGACTGCACCCATCGTTGCGGATATTCATTTTTCCCCCCGCCTTGCGGTGCTTGCGATCGAATCGGGCGCGGATAAAATTCGCATCAATCCCGGCAATATCGGCGGGGAAAAAGAAATTTCCCTTGTTGCGGATTGCTTAAAGGCGCATAAAATTCCCGTGCGGGTAGGCTCGAATACGGGCAGTATCGAAAAGCGGTTTTTACAGCGGTACGGAAGAAGCGCAAAGGCGCTTGTCGAAAGCGCGCTGTATAACGTAAGCGTGCTTGAAAAAAAGGGGGTAAACGATATCGTCGTTTCGGTAAAGGCTTCCGACGTGCCGCTTACCGTAGAGGCGTATTCGATGCTTGCCGAGCGGTGCCCGTATCCCCTGCATTTAGGCGTGACCGAAGCGGGTACCGAGCAAATGGGCATCGTAAAAAGCAGCATCGGGATCGGTTCGCTTTTGCTGCGCGGCATCGGCGATACCGTTCGCGTTTCGCTTACTTCCGACCCCGTAAAAGAAGTATATGCGGCGCACCGCATTCTGCGCGCCTGCGGGTTGGAACGCGATTATGTAGAAGTCGTTTCCTGCCCTACCTGCGGGCGGTGCATGTACGATTCGCTGGGACTTGCCGAGCGGGTGAACGAACGCGTCGCGAACGTAAAAAAAGCGTTAAAGATCGCCGTAATGGGGTGCGTGGTGAACGGACCGGGCGAAGCGAAAGACTGCGATTTGGGGATCGCGGGCGGAAAGGAATACTGTATTATTTTACAGCGCGGAAAAGAGGCGGAAAGGGTAAACGCCGCGCAGGCGGAACAAGTCTTTTTCGAGCGGTTGGAGCGGTTGCTGCATGAAGAGTGAAGCATTTTTAAACGAAATACGGCAGGCGGCGGGGTTAAGGCGCGCCGTTTTGCGGAAAATCGCGGTAGAGGGGCGAGAGGTCGTTTTTCATCTTGCCACTGATTTGCGCTATTCGGAAGAGGACGAAGCGCATGCGCGCGCCGTTTGCGCAAAGTACGTGCCCGAAGGGTTTGCCGCACGGGCGAAACTGATAAAATCGGTGCCCGACGCGGAAAGCGTGCGCAAAAAGATAGCGGATATTTTAAGCTGTAAATTTCCCGCCGCGGCGGCGTTCGTTTCCCCGCAGGATATCGAGGTGGAAAAGGACGAGGGGGGCGGCAGATTTTTTCTTGCCGTCGGTCAGGCGGAACGGGGGCAGTTTTCTTCCGGCGCGATTTTAGACGCACTCAGCGCAGAGTTGCAGCGTTCGTTCAGCGGAACGTGGTTCGGCAACGTGCGCGCCGTCGAAAAGGCGCAGGAGGAAATCGAGCGGGAGGCGCCTCCCCCCGCGGAAGTAGTAATCGCGCCCCGCTTCTTTCCCGTTACCGAATATGCGGCGATCGACGGGGGCAAGCCCAAACGCGCGATTTATATTGCCGATTTAACGGACGAAGCGACGGACATTACCGTTTGCGGACAGATCACTTATTTGCAAGAGCGGGAAACGGCAAAGGGGAAGCCGTACCTTTCGATCACCCTTTCGGACGGAACCGCGCAAACGCGCATTTCTTACTTTACCAAAAAGGCGACGCTCGAAAAGGCGCGTTCGCTGAAAGTGGGCGATTGGATCTGCCTTACGGGGGATAACGAAATTTACAACAATTCCCTTTCCTTTCGCGCAAAGGCGCTCGACTTCGGCAAGCCGCCCGCGGATTTTGTGCCCGAAGCGCGCCCCTCGCGCCCCGCTCCGTTCGAATACAAAAAGGTAATTCCTCTTCCCGCAAGCGATTACAGGCAGGCGATGCTGTTCGGCGAAACGCCGTTGCCGCAAGATTTTACCCAAAAAGAATTCGTCGTGTTCGACTTGGAAACGACGGGTTTGAACAATACGCCCGCAACGGGCGCGATGGATCGCATTATCGAAATCGGCGCGGTAAAAATACGGGAGGGGAAGATTTGCGAAAAATTTTCTTCGTTCGTCGCGTGCGCGCTGCGGTTAAGCCCCGAGATCGTTCATCTTACGGGCATTACCGATTCTATGCTGGTGGGCGCGCCCGACATTGCAGACGTGATCGCAGACTTTTACAAATTCAGCCACGACTGCATTTTGGTGGGGCATAACATTATGTTCGACTATAAATTCATTCGTCATTACGGCGAGCGGGAAGGGTATCTGTTCGATCAAAAGATGTACGATACGCTTTCTATCTCGCAGGAAGTGCTGCGCCTTTCCAATTATAAACTGAATACGCTTGCCGATCATTACGGCTTTTCGTTCAATCACCACAGGGCGTACGACGACGCGTTCGTTACGGCGAAAATTTTTATCGAGTTGATAAAGGAAAGAAAATCCCTTCCGAAATAGGATAAAATGCTTGCCAACGAAAAAAGTTTGTGGTATAATGAACACGCTTAATCGATGTAAAAGAGATTGAGAGTGGTTCGCCACTCTCAAATTTCTTTATAAAGGGGCAAAAATGAAGGTAAAAACAATCGAAGAAGTCATTGCGTTTTTGCAGCCGATCGCAGAAGCGGTCGGCGTGGAAATCGTAGATGCCGAATGGAACATGCGCGAAAAATCGCTTACTGTGTTTATAGACAGGGAAGAGGGGGTAGACCTGATTACTTGCGAAAAATTTCACAGGGCAATCGACGCGCCGTTAGACGAGTTAGACCCTACATTCGGCGAAGGGTACACGCTAAACTGTTCCAGCCCCGGGCTTGACCGCCCGTTTAAAAAACCGCGCGACTTCGAACGGAACATGGGTAAAAAGGTAGAAGTAAAGCTGTATGCGCCCGTAAACGGCAAAAAGGCGTTCGAGGGCGTTTTGCGCGGGTACGACGGAACGCAAGCCGTTATCCAAACGGAAAACGGCGAACTGACGTTCGCGACGGCTCAGATCGCGAAAATGTGCCTTGCGATCGACTTCGATTAAAATACGATACTTATAATTATTTAGGAGATAAGCTATGATCAACAAAGATTTCTTTGCGGCGCTTGCCGATTTGGAACGCGAAAAGGGGATCGGCGAAGAAGTATTTATAGAAGCGCTTCAAAACGCGCTCGCTTCCGCTTGCAAAAAGCAGTACATGGGGGAATCGGGAAATGTGGAAGTGCGTTTGAATCCCGAAAAGTGCACGATCAAATTTTATCTGCACCGCACGGTAGTAGAGGGCGAACCGTTGGAAGACGGCGAAATTTCGCTTGCCGACGCGCAGGAAAAAAAGAAGAACGTCAAAGCGGGCGATATTCTTACCGAAGAGTTTATCCCCAAAGATTTCGGCAGAATCGCGGCACAGACGGCAAAGCAGGTTATTTTGCAGAAACTGCACGAAACGGAACGCGATAACACCCTTTCCGAATTTTCGGATAAAGAAGGGGAATTGATGAGCGGGCTTGTGCGCAAAGTAGACATGAAAAACGTATACGTCGAACTGGGCAAGGGGCAGATCGAAGGGTTAATGCTTCCGCAAGACCAAGTTCCCGGCGAGCGTTACGATGCGGGCGACCGCATTAAAGTATATGTAAAGCGGGTAAAAAGCGGGGGCAGAAATGCGCAAGTCCTCGTATCGCGCACCGCGCCCGGGCTTGTAAAGCGGCTGTTCGAAGAAGAAGTGCCCGAAATCAAGCAGGGTTCCGTCGTCATCAAGGCTGTTTCGCGCGAGCCGGGGCACAGAACGAAAATGGCAATCCACGCCGAAGATTCGAAGATCGACGCAGTGGGCGCGTGCGTAGGAAACAAGGGCGCGCGCGTAAACGCTGTCGTGCAGGAATTGGGCGGCGAAAAAATCGATATTATTTTATGGAGCGAAAATCCGCTCGAATTCATCGCAAAGGCGTTATCGCCCGCAACGGTGCTTTCCGTTACCCAGCTTTCGGAAAAATCCGCCGTTGCCGTCGTGCCCGACGATAAACTTTCTCTCGCCATCGGGAGGGACGGGCAGAACGCGCGCCTTGCCGCTCGGCTTACCGGTTGGAAGATCGACGTAAAAAGCGAAAGCGCGGCAATGAAACTCGACCTTGGCGAAAACGCGGAAGAAGCGCCCGCCGAAGAAGTTGCGCAAGAAGGCGCGGAGGAATAAATGCCCAAAGAAAAGAAGATCCCGCTCAGAATGTGCATCGCTTGCCGCGAAATGAAGCCGAAAAAGGAAATGCTCCGCGTGGTAAAAAACGCTTCGGGGGAAATTTCGCTCGATTTTTCGGGGAAACTTGCGGGGCGGGGCGCGTATCTTTGCAACGGCGAAGGGTGCGTAAAAAAATTGCGCAAACAGCGGCTGTTGCACAAAACGTTTTCATGCGAGGTGCAGGAAGAAGTGTATCTTCGCATCGAGGAGGAGTTTCTTGCAAAGAAGTAAGGCGGAAACGTATTTGGGATTTTGTATCCGCGCGGGCAAACTCGTGTGCGGGGTAAACGCCGCCGCTTGCACCAAAGGGGTATATCTTTTGGTGGCGGATATCGGCGTTGCGAAAAATTCGCGCAAAGAGATTTTTAAACTGAAAGAAAAGTTTGCCTGCCCGCTCGTATTTGCGGAAAATTTAGAAGGGGCGGTAAAAAAAGCAAATTGCAAACTCGCCGCGGTAAAAGACAGGTCGCTTGCGCAGGCAATTTGGAACGAATCGGCAGAAGAGGGGAACGCCCCCTTCGTAAGATATAAAGAGAGTACGAAAGAAGACGAAAGCGGAAAGGCAGAAGGTTAAGGAATCGGAGGATTGGAACAGCAGCATGGCTTACGATAACATTGAAAAATTGGGCGCTCTTTTGGGCGAAAAGGAAATCGGCGCATTGCAGCGCGCGGTCGTAAACGGTGAAAAACAGCTTTCCGAATTGCTGAAAAAGCTCGGCGATATGGAAGGCGTTCTTATGGCGCGCCGCATGGAAGAGGCGGCTCGCCGCAAAGAAGAGGAAGCGCGGGCAGAGCGCGAAGCGGCGGAAGCGAAGCGCGTCGCCGAAAAGCAGGCTGCGGAAGAAAAAGAAAAGGCGTCCGCACCCGCTCCCGCGCCTGTTCCCGTTCCCGAAGAAAAAGAAATCAAGGCGGAAGTTCGCCCTGCGGAAGCAAAGCCCGCCGCGGCGAAACCTGCGGAAGCAAAACCCGTGTTCCGCCCCGAAGAACGCCCGCGCCCGCAGCAGGGAGGGGCGCGTCCTTCGTATAATAATAACGCGCAGCGTCCGCAAAACGGGCAGGGAAACAACACTTACCGCCCGCAGCAAGGGGGCGCGCGTCCGCCGTTCGGCAGCCGTCCGCAGGGGGAAAGACCCGCATACGGCAACCGTCCGCAAGGGCAGGGCGGATTTAACCGTCCGCAAAATCCCCGCCCCGCAGGGGGAACGGGCCGTCCCGCGCCCGCAGCGCCTGCGCCCGCGGCGAGAAGGGAATTTTCCGCGCCTAAGAAATTCGAAAAGACGTACGTCGAAAAGCGTCCCGTAAGCAAACGCGCGCTTATCAAACAGCAGGGCGCGGGGATCGACGACTTCGACGAGAACAAGAGCGGTTACCGCAAAGCGCGTTTCGGCAAAAAAGGCGCGCAGAAAGTAACGCAAACGATCAAGATCGATCATGCGGTAGTCACCAGCAAAGATATCCCCATTAAAACGCTTTCCGAAAAACTCGGCATCAGCGCGGTGGAAATTACCAAGCGTCTGTTCCGCGAAGGGGTCATGAAAACGGTAAACGAGTCGGTCGATTACGACAACGCCGCGTTTATCGCGTTGGAACTTGGCATCGACCTCGAATACAAGCCGGAAAAAACGGCGGAAGAAGCATTGATCGAAGCGCACGGCGGCGCAAACGACAGCGAGAACACCGTTCCGCGCGCGCCCGTTGTTACGGTAATGGGGCACGTCGACCACGGCAAAACATCCCTTCTCGATAAAATCAGAGAAACCAACGTTACCGCAGGCGAAGCGGGCGGCATCACGCAGAGCATCGGCGCGTACACCGTTTCCTTCGGTGGCGATAAGAAAATAACCTTTATCGATACCCCCGGGCATGCGGCGTTTACCGCAATGCGCGCGCGGGGCGCGAAGGCGACGGATATCGTCGTGCTCGTCGTTGCGGCGGACGACGGCATCATGCCGCAGACGGTGGAAGCGATCGATCATGCTAAGGCGGCGAACGTTCCCATCATCGTTGCGATGAACAAAATGGATAAGCCGCATATCAATCCCGATAAGGTAAAACAGGGCTTGCTCGAATACGGGCTTGTGCCCGAAGATTGGGGCGGCGAAACGATTCTCGTACCCGTTTCGGCAAAGACGGGCGAAGGGATCGATTCCCTGCTCGAAAGCATCAATCTCGTGGCGGAAATGCAGGAACTGCGCGCCAATCCCGACCGCCTCGCAAAGGGCGTTATCATCGAAGCGAAGCTGGATAAGGGCAAAGGTCCCGTGGCAAGCGTGCTGGTGCAAAACGGAACCCTTCGCACGGGCGATAATTTGATTTCGGGAACGACGATGGGGCGCGTGCGCGCCATGATCGACGACAAGGGCAGAATGGTTAAAGAAGCGGGTCCTTCCACCGCCGTATCCGTGCTCGGCTTAGAAGACGTTCCCAACGCGGGCGACGCGATTTTCGCGGCGGAACAGTCGCTTATGAAGCAGGTACAGGAAGAGCGCAAGAATATTCAGCGCGAATCCATGATCAAAGAACAGGCGAAGATCACGTTAGACGACGTGTTCGCGCAGGTTGCGGAAGGCAAAATAAAAGATTTAAACGTAATCGTAAAGGGCGACGTGCAGGGCTCGGTCGAAGCGGTAAAGCAAGCGCTTGAAAAACTTTCTAACGAGGAAGTAAAGGTAAAAGTAATTCGCGCGGCGGCGGGGGCGATCACGGAAAGCGACGTGATGCTTGCAGACTCTTCCAACGCGATCATCGTCGGTTTTAACGTTCGACCGGACAGCAAGGCAAAAACGCTTGCCGAGCGCAGCAAGGTAGACGTAAGAAGCTACCGCATTATTTACGAATTGCTCGACGATATTCAGGCGGCGCTCAAAGGCATGCTTTCGCCCAAGTATCAAGAAATTTACATGGGCAAATGCGAAGTGCGCCAAACGTTCAACATTACGGGCGTCGGCACGATCGCGGGCTGTTACGTAACGGAAGGCAAACTCGTGCGCGGCGGAAAACTGCGCATTTACCGCGAAGACGTTATGATCGTAGAAGGCAACGTAAAACAGTTAAAGCGGTTTAAAGACGACGTAAAAGAAGTTTCGTTCGGGTTCGAGTGCGGTTGCGCGATCGAAGGATTTAACGAAATCAAAGTGGGCGACTTTATCGAATGTTATTTGATCGAGGAGATCAAACAGGCATGAAAAATTCCCGTACACAGCGGTTAGACAGTGAATACCGCAAAGAGATCTCGGCGATCCTTTCGGGCGCGCTACGCAACAGAGCGCCGAATATCAAGGGGCTTGTAAGTGTGACCGAAGCGGACGTCGCGCCCGATTTGAAAACCGCAAAAATTTACGTAAGCGTTTATGCGCCTACCGAAGAGGAGCGCGCGCAAACGCTTGCCCTCGTAAGGGAAAACGCGGGGTTTATCCGCCACGAACTTGCGCAGGTCATGCGCATGCGCACGGTGCCCGTGTTGACCTTTCTGCCCGATCGAAGCATGGAATACGGTTCGAAAATGGACGATATATTTGCAAAACTGCATAAGGACGAAGATCAGTGAATACGGTCGAAGAAATTGCAAACCGATTAAAAACAATCAAGAGCGCGGTAATTTTCACGCATATGCGCCCCGACGGCGATACCCTCGGTAGCGGCATTGCGCTTTCCCGCGCTCTTACGTTGTTAAAAATCCCCAATCAAGTGGTGAACGACGGGGAGATCCCCCCAAAATTTTGTTTTTTAGAGGGCGCGGAAGAAATATTAAAAAAGCCTACGATCGACGCGGAGGCTTATATCTGCGTGGATTCGAGCGACGAAGCGCGTTTGGGCTATCTTGCGGACGTGTATCTTGCGGGCGCGAAGAAAAAAATCACCTTTAATCTCGATCATCATATTTCCAATACGCGGTACGCCAAGTACAATTACGTAAAAGAGCGCTCGGCGAATTGCGAAAATATTGCCGAGATCATTTCCGCTATGGGCGTTGCGTACGACCGAAAGATCGCAAACGCGCTTATGACGGGGCTGATCACCGATTCGGGCAATTTTTCGCATAAAGACGTAAACGGCGATACTTTCCGCGCCGCTTCCGCAGCGGCGGATGCGGGGGCTGACGTAGATCTTATCACTTACCATACCTTCCGCAAACAGACGCGCGCCCGCGCGGAGCTGTACGCTTCCGTCATTTCCCGTTTGCGCTACTTTTTGGACGGCAGGCTCGCCGCCGCGGTGATTCCGTTAGACGAATTAAAGCGGACGGGCGCAACGCCAGCCGATACCGAAGGATTTGTCGATTTCGCGCTGGGCGTCGATACGGTGGAAGTTTCCGCTTCCCTTTTGGAAGTAAAAGGCAAGCAGTATAAAGTTTCGCTGCGGTCTAAGGGAAAAGCGAACGTAAACGAAGTCGCAGCTTTTTACGGCGGGGGCGGGCACGTGCTCGCATCCGGCTGCATGATTTTCGGCGAATTGGAAGAGGTGCTCGATAAATTGCGCTACACCGTATCGCAGCAGTTGGGGGATCGATGACGGGGCTTTTAAACGTATATAAAGCGGAGGGCGCGTCGTCTGCGGCGGCGGTAAACCGCATTAAAAAACTTGCGGGCGTTCCCTGCGGGCATATGGGCACGCTCGACCCGCTTGCGTGCGGCGTGCTTCCCGTAGGCGTGGGCAACGCGACGAGATTGTTCGATTATTTTTTGGAAAAGACAAAGCGCTATCGCGCCCGCTTCCGCTTCGGTGTTACGACGGAAACGTTAGACAGAGAAGGGGCGCTCTTCGGCGAAGGAAGCGTTCCTTCCGCGCAAGCGTTGCAGGCGGCGGCAAATGCCTTTGTCGGCGAAATCGATCAAATTCCGCCCCGTTACAGCGCAAAGAGCGTAAACGGGCGCAGGGGGTACGAACTTGCGCGGGCGGGCGAACAGTTTACGCTTTCGCCCAAGCGCGTAAGCATTCGGTCGTTTTGCCTTACGGGGCAAACCGCGCCCGACGAATTTGAATTTGAGATCGTTTGCGGCGGGGGTACATATATCCGTTCGCTGGCGCGCGATCTGGCGGCGGCGTGCGGCACTCTCGGCTATATGAGTTTTCTCGAACGGTCGCAAAGCGGTCCGTTTACGGCGGAAACCGCTGTTCCGCTCGAAGAATTGACAAAAGAAAATTTAGCCGATCATGTAATACCGACGGAAAGCGTTTTGCCATTTCCCCGCTTGATCGATTTCGATTATCATATTTTTCACGGGATTGCGAGCAAAACAAAGACGGCGGACGGGCTTTATAAGATTTACAAAGGGGAAGAATTTTACGGCATTGCCTGCGTAAGCGGGGGATACGCAAAAATCAAAACCAAATTATGTTAAAGGTAATCAAACAGGGCGCGGCGTATTTAAAGCCGTGCACAATGCTGTTGGGCGGGTTTGACGGTATTCATGCAGGGCATAAAACGCTGGTGGAAGCGGCGAAAAAATATCCCTATCCCGTGGGCATAATGTCCGTTTTGGGCTGTAAGCGGGGGGGCGATCTTTTCACCGTTTGCGAGCGCGAACGCATTTACGAAAGCGCGGGAATCGATTTTGTTTGGGAAATCGAGTTTTCCGCGGCGTTTAAAAATACTTCCGCAGAAGATTTTTTAAGCGAACTTTTTTCGCAATTCCAAGTAAAAGCCGCGCTGTGCGGCGAAGATTTCCGCTTCGGCATGGGGGCTTGCGGCACGCCCGAGCTGTTAAAAAATCGCGCGCCGTGCCCTGTCGAAGTCGTCGCGTTAAAGCGGATCGCGGGCGAAAAAGTTTCCGCTTCGCACATCAAGCAGCTTTTGTCCGAAGGGGATCTTCCCGCCGCGAACGCGTTGTTGACGCACCCGTACTTTATCGGCGGAAGGGTGGAACACGGCAGAAGAGTGGGCAAAACGATCGGCTTTCCTACGGTGAACGTAACATTCCCCGCTGAAAAATATCCCCTGCGCGAAGGGGTTTACGGGGGAACGGTGCTAACGGAAGCGGGTGAATATCCCGCAATCGTAAACGTGGGCGCGCGCCCGACTTTCGGCGTGGAAGAGCGCAAGGTAGAAGCGTATTTACAGGGATTCGACGGGAATCTGTACGAAAAAGAAATTTATATTTGTCCGCGCGAATTTTACCGCGAAATCGCAAAATTCGAAAGCGCGGAAGCGTTGCGCGCGCAGTTAGAGCGCGATAAGGCGCGGCTGAGCTGCGCAAATTACCAAAGGGCGGGGGATCGCATATGATAAAATTCGGACCGAGCGGAAATTGCGAAAGTTTTTATGCAGAGGGCAACACGCATACCGAACAAGCGGCGGCGTTTGTAAAAAACAGGGGGCTTGACTGCTTTGAATACTCATTCGGCAGGGGCGTTCGCATGACGGAAGACAAGGCGATTTCCATCGGCGAAGCGTTTCGCGAAGAAGAAATCGAACTTTCCGTACACGCGCCTTATTATATCAATTTCGCCAATCCGGACGATGAAATGGCGCAAAAGTCGTACGGCTACGTGCTCGACAGCGGAAAAATGCTGAAAGCGATGGGGGGCACGCGTTGTGTGTTTCACCCTGCGGCGCAGGGCAAAGACTTGCGGGAACAGGCGGTCGCGCGCACGGCGGAACGGCTGAAAGTTTTGCGCGATTATCTGTATTTGAACGATTTGCAAGATTTAAAATTCTGCCCCGAAACAATGGGCAAAATCGCGCAGATCGGCACGGTGGAAGAGATTACGGCTTTTTGCGAGATCGACCCGATTTTTACCCCGTGCGTCGATTTCGGGCACGTCAACGCGCGCGAGCAGGGCTCTTTAAAAACGTCGCGCGATTATAAAGATCGGTTAGAATACATGATCGAGCGGTTGGGTTACGACCGCATGAAGCATTTTCACGTGCATTTTTCCAAGATCATGTACTCCGTTAAAGGGGAAGTGAAGCATCTAACGTTGGAAGATACGGTGTACGGACCGGAATTCGAACCGCTTGCCCAAACGCTGTGCGATTTAAAGTTAGAGCCGTATATCGTAAGCGAGTCGGACGGCACGCAGGCGGAAGACGCCCTTATCATGAAGCGCATTTATGAAAGGGTGAAAAAGGGCGAGTTTGCGTAAAAGACAAATTTTGTAAAATTGTTGACTTGACGGCGCAAGTTTGGTATAATACGGGTATGTTATCGGAAAAAGCGGCAAAAATTTACCGTGAAACGGGCGCGGACGCGCTTTATACGACGACGGACTATCTCCGCCGTTATTTAACGGGGTTTTATTCGACGGACGGCTATGTGATCGTCGATGCGGAAAAGTGCGTGCTCGTCGTCGATCCGCGCTATTTCGAAGCGGCTGAAAACGCGTTAAAGGGAAGCGGGGTCGAAGCGGTCGAAGGCACGCAGGCGCGCGCAATGCAACTGCTTTCCGCATACCGTACGCTGGGCGTTCCCTTTCCGTTGATTTCCCATTCCGATTATCTTGATTTAGAAGAAAAGGGATTTCGGTTAAAAGATAGCTACAAGGCGTTCATAGCCGCCATGAAGGTGAAAAGCGAAGAAGAACTTGCTTGTATCCGCAAGTCTTGCGACATTGCGGAAGAAGCGTTTCTTGCCTTATTGCCTCAGATAAAAGAGGGTATGACGGAGCGGGAAGTTGCAGCCGTGCTCGAATACGAAATGCGTAAACGGGGCGCGGACGGAACTTCGTTCGATACGATCTGTGCGTTCGGCGCAAACGGCAGCGTTCCTCATCACGAAACGGGCAACACCCGCTTAAAATTCGGCGATCCCGTTTTGATCGATTTCGGCTGCAAGGCAGAAGGGTACTGTTCGGATATTACGCGCACCTTTCTCTTCGGCGACGATCATAAACACGAATCGTTTAAAAAGGCGTATGCGGAAGTATTAAAGGCGCATTTGCTTGTGCTTGAAAAGCTGGAAGCGGGCATGACGGGCAAACAGGCAGATGCAATCGCGCGCGAAAGTTTAAAGAATGCGGGGCTTGCGGAAGCGTTTACCCATTCGCTGGGGCACGGTATCGGGCTGAATATTCACGAACTTCCCAATCTGTATCCGCGCGGCGAAGAGGTTTTAACGGACGGCATGGTCTTTTCGGACGAACCGGGGGTATACTTTGCGGGCGAGTTCGGAATACGCATCGAAGACAGCGTGTTCATGAAAGACGGAAAAGCCGTATCGTTCATGAAGAAAACAAATAAAAATCTCGTTATTCTGTAACGGGAATAAAATAAGAAATTATATTTAGGAGATTTATCAATATGGCACAAATTTTGGCAGGCGATATCAGAAAAGGCGCTACTTTCGAGTATAAGAGCGGCGTTTACACCGTAACCGAATTTCAGCACGTAAAGCCCGGCAAAGGCGCGGCGTTCGTGCGCTGCACATTGAAAAACGTGGTAACGGGACAAGTCCTTTCGGACGAGACGTTCAACCCTACGACCAAACTCGAAACGGCGCAGGTAGAAACCAAAAAAATGACCTATTCTTATACGGACGGCGAGTTCTATTATTTCATGGACGAAGAATTCAACTTGACCCCGCTCAATTTGGGTCAGGTAGAAGACGCGCTTCGCTATATCAGAGAAAATGATATGGTCACCGTAAAGTTCCTTTACGGCAACGCGTTCTCGGTAGAACCGGAAAACTTTGTAGAACTGAAAGTTGTGGAAGCGGAACCGGGCGTAAAGGGCAACACGGCGACCAACGCCACCAAAGCCGCAAAAGTAGAAACTGGCGCTACCTTCCAAGTGCCTATGTTCGTAGAAGAAGGGGATACCATTCGCATTGACACCCGTACGGGTGATTATATGGGGCGCGTATAATTTATGCGTTTTGTCGCGCAACGGGTTAAAAGCGCAACCTTGCATGTAAACGGTAAGCTCGTTTCCGAAATCGGATACGGGCTCGTCGTTTTTTTCGGGGTAAAGGCGGGCGATACGCAGGCGCAGGCGAAAAAATGCGCCGAAAAAATCGCCGCGCTGCGCGTGTTCGAAGACGAGCAGGGCAAAATGAATTTATCCGTACAGGAAGTAAAAGGGGAAGTTTTGCTTGTTTCGCAGTTTACGTTATACGGCGACGCGCGCAAGGGTAACCGTCCTTCTTTTACCGAAGCAGAGCGCCCCGAACGTGCGAACGAGTTGTACGAATACGCCGCGGCATGTTTAAGGCAAACGGGCGTTCCCGTTAAGTTGGGCGTATTCGGCGCGGATATGAAAATTTTGCAGGAAAACAACGGTCCTGTTACGATCATTTACGAAGGGTAAGTTATGAAAGTGTGTTATTTGGGAACGGGGGCGGCGGAAGGCATTCCCGCTCTGTTCTGTAAATGCAGCTATTGCGAGGGGGTGCGTGTACGCGGGGGCAAAGAGGTGCGTTCGCGCGCGCAAGTTTTGATTGACGGCGAACTTTCCGTCGATTTTCCGCCCGACGCGTTTTTTCATGCGGCGAGATCGGGCGCCGATTTTTCCGCAATCAAGTATCTGCTTGTCACGCATTCGCATATGGACCACTTTTACGCGCACGACTTTGTTCTGCGCGGATATAAGTACGGGCGCGATCCCGCTTCTCCCACGCTGGATATTTTCGGTAACAGAGAGGTACGGGAGGTGTTCGAAGAATGCACCCGCAGGGAACTTCGGCAGGAAATCGCGCAGTCGATCCGCTTTCATACGGTAACCGCGTTTCAGCCCTTTACGTTCGGCGGGTATACGGCGGTCGCGCTTCCCGCAAGGCATTCTTCCAAAGAGCCGTTCGTGTATCTTTTGCAGAAAGATAACAAACGGTATTTGCACTTGTGCGATACGGGGTTGCTTCCGCAAGAAACGTACGATTATCTTGCAAGCAATTTATCTGACCCGTGCGATTTGATTACGTTCGATTGCACGTTTTTATGGGAAGAGGGATCGGGTGCGCGCAGACATATGGGGTTGAAAGACAATGCGGAAGTAATGCTTCGGTTGACGGAATGCGGTTTGATTTCGCCAAACACCAAAAAAGTGATCACGCATTTTTCGCATAATTCCGCGCCGTCGTGCGAAAGTTTGAATCGGGCAGAAAAAGAATACGGCGTTCTTGCTGCGTACGACGGAATGGAGATCGAAATATAAAAAGCAATTTTAAAGCATATGCCAAAAGATAATTTTTTGAAATAGTATATTATAGAAAATGAAAAAACCACCGCATTTGGTGGTTTTTCGTTTGGAGCTGCTAACCGGACTTGAACCGGTGACCTCGTCCTTACCAAGGACGTGCTCTACCTGCTGAGCCATAGCAGCATTTTTTAATTAAGCGTGTATCTTAACGTATTTCTTAACCGTTATCGCTTATTCTGAAACAAAAGGCGAAAACCGCTTTTGCAATGCTTTATCAGTATATAAAAAACGGGCGTACAAGTCAAGCGATAATTAAAGAATTTTTAAAAATTCGAAGAAAGTTTTTTGCTCGAATCATTCTTTTGTACGATTGGCAATTTTCGGAAATTTGTGAATGAATCTAAATTTACTTGACAAAAAGTTCTGGGGGGGGGTATAATTGTTTTGTATAATGTGAGTAGGCGCGCGCATTGCGCGGCAGACAGGGGGCGCACGTAGCTTTGACGAAGAATACAAAAAAACAACTGATCAACATTGCTGTGCTCCTTGTGCTGATCGGCATAACGCTGATCATATTATTTACAAGCAATCGCGAACTCAATTTCGGGAGCATTTGGGAATTTTTACGACAAAGCCGTCCGCTGTATTTGGTGTTGGCGTTTGCGTGCATGCTGATTGGGATCGCATGCGAAGGAATCAGTCTTCGAATCATTGCGCGGAAACTCGGTTATAAGTGTAAAATGGTTTCCGCAATGGCGTATTCGTGTGCGGATATTTACTATTCCGCATTGACGCCTTCCGCGTCGGGCGGACAGCCTGCTTCTGCGTATTACATGATCAAAGACGGGATCGACGGGGGCGGCACGTCGTTTATATTGATTTTCAACTTAATCGCATACACGTTTGCGATTTTTGTTGTAGCGGCGTTGGGCTTTATATTGCGCCCCGCAATGTTTTTGGGGTTTGAATTTTTCGTAAAGTTTCTTGTTATCATCGGATTGGTGATACAGGCGCTTTTGCTCGGTTTTTTTATTGCATGCATGTGCTGGTCGAACGGACTGCGGAAGGCGGGGAACGGAATTATTTCCCTTTTAACGCGCATGAAGATCATAAAGAATACCGAAAAATGGCGCAATAAGTTAGACGGCGCGATCGATAAATATCATGCAGGGTTTGTGATGATTCGCAAGCACAAATCGGTATTTTTTTGGGCGTTGATATTTAATATCGCACAAAGGGTCGTTCGTTTACTGATTCCAGCTTTCGTATGTTATAGCGTGAATCCCGATATTTCTTTTTGGGAAGTAATCGCGATGGAAGCGTACGTTACGATCGGCTATAATTCCATTCCCATTCCGGGCGGAGTGGGTGCGTTCGAATATATGTATATGAACGTATACAGCGTGGGGTTCGAGGCTTCGTTTATACTTGCTTCGATGATGGTAACGCGTACGATTTCGTACTATCTTTCTATGGTAGTAAGCGGAGCATATACGCTTACCTATCACGGTATACAGATGCGTAAAAAGAAAGTTGAACAGCCGCAAGCGGAAGGGATAGGCGAAAGCGGTATATCGCCTACTGAAAGTGTGTTAGGGGAAGAAGGAGCACAAACTCAATTTTTGCCCGACGGAGAAAGGCAAACAGAACTTTCGGTAAAAGAAGAAAGCACTCAAAAGCAAAGTTCGATCGACGGGGAAGGGGATTCCGTTTCGCAAACAGAACTTTCGGGCGAGGCAGAAAGTACACAAAAACAAAATTCGATCGATGGGGAAGAGGATGTCAATGCGCTTACCGAGCATTCGGGTGATGAAAAAGTAGGTTCGACCGACGGAGAAAGGCAAGATGTCGGGAATAAATTATAATGAGAGAAAGAAAAAAGGATTGAACTTATGAAGAGCGATAGAAAAAAGTTTGTCGGGTTTTATCATTACGGCGTAATTTTAACGTATATTTCCGTAATTGCGGCAATCGTAGGTATTTGCTTTTCCGCAATGGGAAGGTCTGGAATCGGCATAATTTGCCTGTTGGTTTCGGGCGTATGCGACGCATTCGACGGCGCCGTTGCCAAAACGCGAAAAGATAGAACGATGCAGGATAAGATGTTCGGGGAACAGATCGATTCGTTAAGCGATATGGTTGCATTCGGGGTCGCGCCCGCGATGATCGGCTTCGGCTTGGGCATGCGCGAGTGGTATTGGTATCCCGTATTTGCGGTGTTCGCGCTTTGCGCCTTGATTCGCTTGGCATATTATAACGTTACCGAAGAGATCCGCTGTTCGGACGAAAACGCGGGCGAACGCACTTCGTTCGAAGGGCTTCCCGTAACCAATGTGGCGGTTGCGCTTCCCGTATTCTGGCTGGTAGCCACCATGTTCTTAAATTATTGGAACGGGCTTGTTACCAAACTGATCATGACGGGTGCATACTTGCTTATCGCATTTTTATTTGTGTTCCGCTTCCGCATGCCCAAACTGAAAACCAAAGGTTTGTTGATCACGATCGCGATTTTAACGGTGATTTTGGTATCGCTGTTTTTGATTAAGAAATATTGCTGCCCCGTATGAGAGAGATTTATAAAGAGGGAACTCCACCCAAAAGCGTTCGATTTTTATATAAAAGCAAGATAGGCGCGCCGTTGTTGCGCCTATTAACCTGTCGCTTTGTTTCGCGCCTTGCGGGGAAATATCTCGACAGCCGCGTGTCCCGCAGAAAGATAAAAGGGTACGTAAAACGGCACAGCATTAACGTTGCCGAATACGAGAAGAAGGATTACCGTAGTTTTAACGAATTTTTTACCCGAAAGATCTTGCCCGAATGCCGGCCTTTCGATGAAACGCCGCAAGCGTTCGTATCTCCTTGCGATTGTAAGCTGACCGTATTTCCCATTGCGGAAAAAAGCGAATTTACGGTAAAAGGATTTCGCTACACGGTGAGATCGTTGCTGAAAAACGACGAACTTGCAGAAAAGTACAGGGGGGGGGTAGCCGTTATTTGCAGACTTTCCGTTTCCGACTATCACCGATATCATTATCTTGACGACGGCGAAAAGGGAGAAAATATTTCCATAAAGGGCAGATACCATACGGTGCAGCCCGTCGCGCTGGAACGGCGCAGGGTGTTTGCGGAAAATTCGAGAGAGTATACCGTTTTGCATACTGCGCACTTCGGCGACGTAACGCAGGTAGAAGTGGGGGCGATGATGGTCGGCAGGATCGTAAACAACCACGGCGCGCACCGATTTTCGCGCGGGGAAGAAAAAGGCAGGTTCGAGTTCGGCGGCTCTACGATCGTATTGCTGGTGGAAAAAGACAAGGTTGTTTTTGACGAAGAACTTTATACGAATACCGCAAACGGATTCGAAACGGCGGTAAAGTGCGGCGAGCGGATCGGTACGGCAATATAATCGGTTTTAAACGGGTTTCTTGAAAGAAGCCCGCTTTTTTATTTTACGCAACCGAATTTCGTAAAGGAGATCCGCTTAAAAAGTTTAAAAATTTGCATTTTTATGTTAGTTTGTAAAAAAATTTTAAAAAAGTACTTGACAAGTCAACATTTTATGAGATAATGTAATTACATTAACGATAATGTTTAATGGGGAGAATGGGTTCGAAAAATGGTAAAGAGGTGTACGTTAAAAGACATTGCAAACGCGACGGGGCTTACGGTTAATTCCGTTTCGCATGCGCTGCGCGATATGGGGGATATATCCGCCGAAACAAAACTTCGCGTAGCGGAAGCGGCAAAGCGGCTGGGGTATGTTCCCAATCTTGCGGCGTCGCAGATCCGTTCGGGAAAAAGTCTTACGGTAGCCATTGTATTCGATAACCTGTTTAATCCTTATTACAATATCATGACGCATTATCTGATGATCAGTTTAAGCGATAAGGGGTACGATTTTTTAACCTTGGTAGACGCAAGCGGAAATTTGAGCCAAACCACGCTCGATAAACTGATTTCGCGCAACGTAGACGGTGTTCTCAGTTTTTTAGAGCCCGCCGACGGATTGAAATTGGGCAAACTGCCCATGACTGTTATAGGCAGGCATTGCGATTTCCCGCAAATCGATTACGTTTATACGGATGACGAAACGGGCGGATATTTGGCGGCGCAGTACCTTGCGGAAAAAGGGTGCAAGCATTTGTGCTATATTGCCGATAATTTAAACGTTTCCTGCTCGGTCGACAGAAGAAACGGCGTGCTTCGTTTTGCTGCCGAACGGGGGGCGGAATACGGCGAAGTGTTTATGGAAGGGTAGCCTTATTCGGAAACGATTGGAAAATACCTTGCCGAACACCCCGATTGCGATGGAATTGTCTGTTTTAACGATTATATTGCAATGGAAGCGCAGTACCTTTTGCGCAACTGCGGAAGGGCGGACGTCCGCGTGGTCGGTTACGACGATATAATACAAGAGTTCAAACTGCCCGGCGCGTATGCGACGGTGGGAACGGATAAACAAAAATTGGCAAAAACGGCGATACGGCTGTTGATGGAAAGAATAAACGGCGCGTATGAAAAAGAAAGCCGAAAGCAAGTGTTGGGCGTAAAACTCGTCGAACACGGATAAAACAAAAATTTTCAAAAGGGGCGCCCCTTTTGCTATTACCGAGCTTACTCGGTAATAAAAACAATTAACAAGGAAAAGAAAAGTTCGTTTTCCGAAAGGCGCCGTTTTAAATTCAGAAATAATGATACGGAGGAATCATACATGAAAAAATTCAAGAAATTGATGACACTTTCCCTTGCGGGAATGCTCGCGCTTTCGGGCGGAGCGGCGTTTGTCGGTTGCGGCGACGGCGGGGATGACGGCGGCTTCGATGAAGACGGAAATTACAGACCTTCCGCTTCGGGTACGACCATTCAGTTTTGGGGTTACGGCGACGCTGCGGAAACGAACGTATTCGGGAATATCGTAAAAAAATTCAACGAAACGATCGGAAGCGAAAACAATGTAAAGGTAGAATACACCGCGCAGCCTTCCAACGGATATTCTTCTGCGGCTTCGATGCAGCTTTCCAGCTCGTCTCCGCCCGACGTCGTTTACGTGGAAGACGCGCTTGTAAAATCTTGGGCGGATTCCCTGTATTTGGAACAGCTTGACAAAAAGGATGAAAACGGCAACTACGTTTACAAGGGCTTAGAAGAGTTCCTCGGCGGCAACGTATGGGAACAGGGAATCGGGCGTTACCGCTACGACGTGGATACGGCAACGGTAACCGACAGTTCGGCGCTGTGGGCGCTGCCCAAGGATATCGGACCTACCGTTCTTTACTATAACAAAAAGAATATGCAGCGGTTGGGCATCGAGATCGTATCCGTTCCCGCAGACGGGCTGAAAGAGAAAGGATATCCCGAAAAGGGCTTCTTCGAAAAAGACGGAAAGAAATATTTCAACAACCGCATTCCCATGAGCTGGGATGAAACGATCGCGCTTGCGCAGTTGCAGCAGAGGGAAGGCTTGTGCCGTTACGGATTCTTTACCGAATGGTGGTTCTCCTACGGCTGGTCGGTCGGCGGGGATTGCGTGGAATACGTGACCGATGCGGACGGCGCGGGTTATTACGAATTTACTTTGAACGACGAAACGTATAACTGGATCGTAAAAGACGACGTGGAAAAAATCGAAGTAAACGGAAACGAATACAAGCGCGGCGAAATTGTTTCGTATGCCGATAAAAAGTCGGCGGATTTCACTTCCGAAAAGCAAGCGAATTGCAACCGTCTTCCTTCCATGAAAGACGCGTTCCTCGAATTCTGCGCGCTTACCACGCCCGACGAAAAGGAAGTGGGCACCCGTTCGGACGGTTCTAAAAAATTAGGCAACCGCGTTTCGATGGGGGCGGATTCGCTGGGCACGCAGCAGGCGGAAGATCTGTTTGTAAGCGGCGAAATTGGTATGTTCGTAGACGGCAGATGGGAAGTTACCTTCCTGCGCGAAGAAATGGAAAAGGGCTCGTGGGACGTAGCGCCCCTTCCCCAATATAAAGAATACGACCAAGAGGGCAACGTTACGGTGCACGGCATTCGCGCGGGGCACAGCGGTTCGGTAGGGCTTGCAATCGCAGAAGGCAGCAGCAAAAAGAGCGCATCGTGGCTGTTCCTCCGCTACGTTGCGGGCGAAGCAGGGCAAACGAGCCAATCGGAAGCGGGCTTCTGCATTCCCAACCAAAAAGACCTTGCAAACAGCCCTGTATTCTTGCAGACCGAACAAGATCCCATTAACTCTATCGTATTCGTAGAAGCGGCGGAACATCAAACCCCCGGCGACTGGTGGTATTTGAAAAACAATCTTTGGATCGACAAATGGGCAAACTGCCTTAACCACGAAGTGCGCGAAGGCAAAAAGACGGTCGATTATCTGTTCGAAACGTACAGCGAAAGCACGCAGAAAGATCTTTATTCCTACACCAATTACAAGCCTAAGGCTTAACGCTTAGGAAAGAGAGGGGAGAGATATGATGTTTCGTAAAAAAACCGACGTCGGTTCCGAAGCGGTGGCTTTGGAATCGACGGGCGGGCTTCCCGTTCCCGAACGGGAAGGAAAGGTAAAAAAGCGGATCAATAAAGAAGAGATCGTAGGTTGGACGCTTACGGGCATTCCCATTTTGGGGTTCTTGATTTTCGGATTGATCCCGCTTGTGTTCTCGTTCTATATCTCGTTTAACACCTTCCGCGGGTTGCGCTTAAACACCGCGCAGTGGGTGGGGTTCGACAACTTCGGCAAAGTGCTTTCCGATCCGCTGTTTTGGATCTCGGTGCGCAATACGGTGTTGGTAATCGTCGCAACCATTTTATCGCTTGCGATCTCTATCGTAATCAGCACGTTGCTGTTTCAGGTAAAGCGGGGGAAAAAACTGTATCAAACGGTGTTCTTTATCCCGTACGTGTGTTCGATGGTCGCCATTACCTTTATGTGGCAGTGGATCTTCAACTACAATTACGGCGTGTTGAACGCAATTTTGCGTTCGCTCGGCTTTATCGGCGAAAACGTAAATTGGCTGAATAACGAGGGCTCGTTCATCTTCTGTATGTACGTGGTGCTTGTTTGGGGCGGAACGGGCTTTAACATTATTCTGCTTTCGGCGGCGCTTACCAACGTAAACAAAAACTGTTACGAGGCGGCGGAATTAGACGGCGCGGGCGTATTTACAAAGTTCTTTAAAATTACCCTTCCCGCCATTTCGCCCACCGTGTTCTATTTGCTGATTACGGGCGTAATAGGGGCGCTGCAAGAATTTTCGCGCTTTCAAGTTATGGCGCCGGACGGCGGACCGCAATATGCGGGGCTTACCATTGTGTTTTATCTGTACCGCTTGCTGTTTAACGCGCAAGGGGGGTCGGATATCGGGCTTGCCACTTCCGTGGGCTGGATCCTCGCGGTGCTGATCGCGGGCGTTGTGGGTTTGAACTTCTGGGGTTCGAAAAAGTGGGTGAGTTATGATGAATAATCAACAGATGACGCAGGGAACGCAGAAACCCAAAAGCAAATCGATACAGAACAATTCCGTCAACAAGGCGAAAAAAGCGGTAACGCACGCGCTGTTGATCTTGTTCCTGCTTTGGATCTTAATTCCCTTTTATATCGTAATCGTAACAAGTTTCAAATCTTTGGAAGAGGCGAACAGCCCCAACTTTACCTGGTTCCCCGTAAAGGGATTTTCGTTCGAAGGGTATAAGCGGGTGTTCGAATCGCCGATCGCAAATTCATATACGGCGATCCTTACGGGATTTTGGAACACTTTATGGATCATTATTCCGCCCACGCTGATCGGGCTTACCACTTCGGCTTTGGCGGCGTACGCATTTGCTAAACTGCGCTTCCGCGGAAAGAACATTCTGTTCGGCGTGCTTCTTTCTACCATGATGATCCCCGGCATCGTTACGCTTGTTCCGTCGTTCACCATATACGACGTGATCGGCTGGCGTAAAACGCCGCTGCCTTTGATGATCCCCGGCATGTTCGGCGCGGCGGCGTGCGTGTTCTATCTTCGTCAGTTCTTTATGGGCATTCCTACCGAAACGCTGGAAGCCGCCCGTATCGACGGATTAGGTTATTTGGGTATCTTTTTCCGCATGATGGTTCCGCTTGCGGTGCCCGCGCTTATCGCGCAAGGGGTATTGGGATTCGTCGGCGGATACAACGATTATTTTGCGCCGCTGCTCTATTTAACGCAGCCGCCCATGCAAACGCTGCAAATCGCATTAACGACGTTTGTTTCGCAGTATAACGCCGATTGGCCCGCGATCATGGCGGGAACGATCGTTGCGTTGCTTCCTACGGTGGCGATCTATATTGTTGCGCAAAAGTACTTTATCGAAGGCATTGCGACTTCGGGATTAAAATAAACAAGCAAATTATAAGGAGGAAAGTTATGAAAAAAATCACTGCGCTTTTATTAAGCGCGCCGATGCTGCTGGGCGCTTGCGCGTTGACCGCCTGCGGCGACGAGGAGCCGTTATCGTTGAAATATTACGATTACAAAGGCAGCACGGTGGAGTATAACAGAGAAACCGTGTACCAAAACGATTTAAAAGTTTTGGGCGCGGACCCTTCCGCCATCTACATTTCGGAAGGGGAGCAGGCGGGGTACTATTACATGTACTTTACGAGCGACGATATCGGCGCAAGCGGATATCAGTGCTACCGCAGTAAAAACTTGAACGATTGGGAGTGCATGGGGGTTGCTTATGTTCCCACGCTGTATTGCGATCAAGAAACGGGCATCACGTATTCTTCGTTTGCAAGCTCTAACTTCTGGGCGCCCGAAGTTATTTACGACAGTGAAACAAAGCTGTACTATATGTTCTATAATGCAAGCTATCTGTATCGCGGTTTAGACTTTTATTTAGACGTTGCGATCAGTTCCCGGCCCAACGGACCTTTTGTGCAGTATGCGGAATGGATTCAAACGACAGACGCTTCCCAAGAAGAAAAAGACGCTTGGAAGCCCGTTCGCGACGATGAAGCTGCGCGCAGGGGTAATATAGAAGCGGGGAAACTTTATATAAACAAACCGCTGTTCGATTTTGCGAAGATGAACCCCGAAGATCCGCTGTACGAAGCGGACAACAACGGATATTTAAAGGTAATCGACGCAAGCCCGTTTGTCGATCCGGTAACGGGGCAGAAATACATGTACTTCGTACGCGACTTGGGCGGCAAGTATCAGAAATCGGTCATCTACGGCATGGAATTGAACGACGATTGGACGCCCGCGCTCGATGAAAACGGTTATTATAAAACGGTAAAACAGCTTACCGATAACAACCGTTTAACGGTAGGCGGCGCGCCTGCGGAACTGAACGAAGGCGACGTAAACGAAGGTCCGTTCACCATTTACAACAAAGAAAACGGCAAGTATTACCTTACTTTCTCGGTAAACGGTTATAAAGATAAAATGTATCAGGTGCGGCTGGCGGTGGCGGATTCGCCCCTCGGCGATTTTAAAAAACTGACGCGGGAAGAGGGCGGTTACGTACTTTATGCCGAAGGCGGCTGGACATGGGCTTCGGGTACGGGGCATCATAGCTTTGTAACGGTGGGCGATCAAATTTTTATCGTTTACCATGCGCATACCAACCGCGTAACGGGCGGCAATCAGCGTGCGATCGCTTTCGACGAAATGCATTGGGCAACGAACGGCAACGGACTTTTGGTTCCTCATGCAAACGGCCCTACCTTCTCTTATATGCCAAATACGGTGGGCGAATGGAATAACATTGCGCCCGAAGCGACCGTTTCTTCCACGAACGTTGCGGAAGGAAGCGACGTGAAGTACCTCAACGACAAGTTGATTGCCTTCCACGGCGAAAGATATTTGCCGGAATTCCAAATGAATGCGGGCAGCGCGGAAATCACGCTCGAATTTGACGAATACAGAGAGATCAAGGGATTGTTCATCTTCAACAGCTGCGTTTACGAAAAGACGATCGGCGCGATCAGTTCCGTTAAGTTCGATTCGAAGAACGAAAAGGGAAGAGAACTGCAATACGTTACGGGAAAACTCGAATACGATTGGGATAAGTACTATACGAGCGAAGGGAAATTGATCCCCGGCGGAAATTTCGCAATCGAGTTTGCGCCCATGCAGGTAAAGAAAATTACGATTTCCATTTCCGGCATGCAGGATATCTGCGCCCTTGCCGATATTATGGTGCTTGGAAAATAAGGAGGATGGGAAAATGAAAAAGAGAAATTTAGCGTTGGCATTAACGACGGCGGCGATGAGCGCTTTCGCGGTTGCGGGTTTATGCGCCTGCGGCGACGACGAACCGCAAGCCGATTACGGTCCCGATCAGTTCGTTTATAATCAAGGCATAAACGATTGGACGAAACTCGAATATCCCGATGCCGGTATGAAGATGGACGGCAAAGTGGAATCTTCCGAATACGGCGAAAAATATTTGAGCTTTTCCGACGTAAACGGCGTAAACATGAAAGTATATGCGCACATGGGCGAAGAGGGCGTTTTCTTCGGCTTTCAATCGAACGACAAGCGCGTATATTGCGAAGCGGAACAAGTTTATAACAACACGAGTATCGAAATTCAAGTTGCTCCCTTCGGAACGGAAAAACTGAACGCAAACGTCATTCAGCTGCGTTTGGGGGCGAACGGCTATGCGGAACAATGGGTAGGACTGCGCGAAAATAACATGCAGTACGATTATACAAGAAAGTATATTCCCAGCATGGGCGCGGTAAGCATTAACGGAAAGCTGAACTCTTCCGATTGCGACGGCTATTCGATGGAACTGTATTTGCCCTATTCTTCTATGAATTTAAGCGAAAAGCCCGAATCGGTGGTATGCACGCCTTCTTTTAACACCAAGGCTTCGGCGGGCGAAGGTCCCCGCGCTACCTGGACGATGATGCTCGGCTGCGATTTGTCGCAACCCGCTTCGTGGTATGTGGTAGACGACGGCGGCATGACGACGCAAACGGCGGGCTTCGAAGTAGGCGAAAACGGGCTTGTAGAACAAAAAGGCGGATCGAACGAGTTCTACTATTTCGATAGCGTGCCCGTAGAAGCATACTATTTAAAGACAAAACTTTCGCAGAAAGAGTTTTTAAATAACGATAACTGGCCGAAGTTCGGGCTTGTAAACAAGTCGGAATCGGCGCTCGTGCCCTTCTTGGTAGACGCGGGCAACAGAACGGGCACCGATTTTACGGTGGTGAAAGCAGTGCAAAGCACCGCTTCGGGCACCAGTTGGCTTTGGGACGAATCGATTGCTCCTATGAGCGGACGTTGGGCAAACGACTATATCAAGGGATATCAAAATCTCGAATTCGAAACAATTTACTGCGAAGGGAACTTGTACTTCGTAATCGACGGCGTGCTGGTTTATTCAGTAAAGAACTTTGCGGATCCCGCGCAGGGAGCAATTCCCGGACTGATGTGCTTTAACACGGTTGCTGCGTTCGAAAACTGCGTTTACGAAAAAGATACCGCAAAGGTAAAAGAAGAACTTGCAAAATACGCGCCCAAACATGCGGCGATCGACGGCGATCTTTCCGATTGGGCAAACCTTTCCATCGGCGACGAATTAAATAAAAAAGACGCGAACAACCACAACGAATTAACGGTGCGCGCGTTCCGCGGCGACGACGGTATTTATATCGCGTACCAAGTTAAGCACGAAACGCTTTGCCCGCTTATCAAGTGGAGCGAGGGCTGGTGGCGCAATACGAACGTAGAGTTCTTTATCGGAGATAAGCAGTATGCAATGACCCCCGCAGGTTATGGCGGCTATATGGACGCGATCTTCACCACGGTAAAAGACGAAAGCGGCGCATATTACAACAGCGTTGCGGAAATTTATATTTCCAACGCTATGCTCGAAAAAGACGGCTTCGACCTTTCGGAACAGCTTACGGCGGGCTTTGCGTTCAAATCGCCCAGCGGCGACGAAGGTTCGAAATTGAACGGCAACGATTGGTGGTATTTCGGCGGCGAACCCACCGTATATCAATACCCGATCACGGCGAACGGCATCGGCACGGGAAATGAGGGAGGAGAGCCTCCTATTGAATCTCCGTTTACGTTAGACGGCGACCTCAGCGATTGGGAAGCGGAATCCATTAAGTCGGTTACCCTTGTCGGCGCAGGCAATACGTCGCATAAGGGCGCGAAGTGGTATGCTTCGTTGCAGGAAGACGGCTTATATCTTGCGGTAGAAGCAAAACACGATGCATTTATTAGCGGAAAACCTTCTTGGTATGATAACACCAATTTCGAGTTCTTCCTCGGAACAGATCGCGTTCAGCGTTACGTGTATTTCGATAAGGAAGATCACGTTTCTGCAAGCGCGCCCGATATCAAGACGGCGATGAAGAAACTTTCCGTTACCGAAGGGGAAGGCGTGGCGAAATACCACACTGTGATCGAAGTGTATTTGCCCGCTTCGCACATCAAGAACATGACGCAAGAAGGCATGATCCGCGTAGGTATGGCTTGGAAAACCGCAGGCGACGACATTGTGGGCGCAGGCACGAACTGGGGCGGAGATTCCTGGTGGTGCGCATACGGTTCCAATCCCAACAACTTGGAATATATGTTGTACGTTACCGAAAGCGGCGCGTATCTGAAAAACGAATATTTGAACCCCGATATGACGTTCGGGAAAGACGGCATTGCGGCGACAACGCTCGCCATCACGTTAGACGGCGATGTTTCCGAATGGACGGGAATTAAGACGGTCGGCATTACGGGTACGGATTCCTTTGCGGGCAAGAGCGTAAAATTCTACGGTTCGCTGCAAACGACGGGCTTGTACCTTGCGGCAGACGTAACGCACGGAACGTATACGACGGGCAAGGGAGCATGGCACGAAAACACCAACTTCGAGTTCTTCGTAGGCGAATTCAGCGGCGGCGGCCCCCGTCAATGTTACGTGTACGCAACGGAAACGGGCTTTAAGGCAAGCAACTCGTATATTCAAGTTGCATCTACAACGAGCGAAGCGGGCGGTTTCCATCATACGGTTGTGGAAGTATTCATTCCCATAGAGCACCTCGGACCCGATTACGCGATCCAAAACGGCGAGATCCGCGTAGGTATGGCTTGGAAGACGGGCGGCGACGAAATCAACAACAACGCGTTCGGCGGCAACGAAACGGGCGATTGGTGGCGTCCTGCGGGCACGCACCCCAACAATGCCGATATGGCGTATGTAGGCGCTGCGGGTATTTCTACCAAAGCGGAGCACAACGCTTAACAAAAATACGGGGCGAAACAAGCCGTATTAAAAAATAAGGTCGGGCGCATCCCATTTCGGTGCGATGCGCCCTTACTTTATCGATTTTTTGAAAGAGGATGCGAAAAATATGAAATTGATTTTTCCCAAACAAGGCGAACCTGCGGCGCAACCCGATCCGTATATCATCTATGCGGAAGGAAAATATTTTATTTACGCAACGGGCGCCGACGGGGTAGAAGCGTATGTTTCCGACCGTCTTTGTTCGAATTGGCAGTATCTCGGCGTAGTCTTGCGCGAAGAGGGCATGCAGGAATATTGGGCTCCTTGCGCGATCGAACGCGGCGGCAAGTACTATATGTATTACTCGTCTTTCGAAAAAAGCGAAACGGACGTGCACAGGCAGGCGATCAAAGTGGCGATCGGCGACTGTCCGCAAGGACCTTTTCGGTATCACAACACCGTTTTGCCCGCCTTTGCAATCGATCCGCACGTGGTAAAAAGCGGCGGCGATTATTATATGATCTATTCCGCAAACGATTACGAAAGCGATCGCGCGGGAACGTATATCGCAATCGACCGCATGATTGATATGTTTACCGTAGAAGGAAACCCCGTCCGCGTCGTTTTGCCCACGCTCGACGAAGAAATTTTTATGTACGACCGTTTCCGCAAAGGGCAGAACTGGCACACGATCGAAGGCGGTTTTTACTTTCGCAAGGGCGACGATCACTATTTGACCTATTCGGGCAATTGTTACGAGAACGAAAAGTATTTCGTCGGTTACGCATACGCGCACAGTACAGAAAGCGATTTGCGCAAAATACCCTTCCGTAAATATCCGAGCGACGATATTTACGCCCCCCTGCTTGCCAAAAACGGAGAAGAAGAGGGCACGGGGCATAACAGCGTGATCGAAGAAAATGGCGAATATTATATCGTGTACCATGCGCGGGATATCGGCGATCGAAAGTCTTACGACACCCGCACGGCGCGCATTTGTCCGTTAAAAGCGGAAGGGGAAAAACTGACCGTGATCAGAAACGGAAAGGAGCAGTAAAGTGAACTATATCAAGACGAACGTTTCAAATATCGGCGATCCGTTTGTATTGTACGAAAACGGAAGTTATTATATGTATGCGACTTCTTCCGAAAAGGGATTTTTCGTATACCGCTCCGCCGATTTAACAAATTGGGAAAATTTGGGGCTGTGTTACCGCAAAGAAGAAAGCTGGGGCTTTATGGATTTTTGGGCGCCCGAAGTGATCAAGCGCAACGGAAAGTACGTTATGTTCTTTACGGCAAAAAGCCGCGCGCTGAACGCTTTGCGCACGGGGGTGGCGTTTGCCGATTCTCCGCAAGGACCTTTCCGCGATACGGGCGCGCCGCTGTTCGATTTCGGATACAGCACCATCGACGCAAGCCCTTATTTCGAAGGGGAAACGGGATACCTGTATTACGTGCGCGATTGCAGCGATAACGTAATAAACGGAACGCACACTTCGCAAATTTACGTTACCCGTTTAAGCGGCGATTTAACCTCGGTGCAGGGCGCGGGAAGAATGATCGCAACGCCCGATCGCCCTTGGGAACAGCGCAATCCCGAATGGCAGTGGAACGAAGGACCTTCGGTATTAAAACAGGGAAATCGGTACTACCTTACCTATTCGGTAAACTGTTTCGATTCGCGCGATTACAGCGTGGGGTACGCGGTATCCCATTCCCCCGAAGGGCCTTTTCAAAAGGCGGAAGAAAACCCCATTTTAAAGTATATCGACGGGGAAATATCCGGCCCCGGGCACAACAGCTTTTTTACCGATAAAGAGGGGAATTTGCGCGCGGCGTTCCACATTCACACCCATTACGAAAAACCTTCGGGCGACAGAACGGCGTGCATTTGTTCGGTGGCTTTCAAAGACGGAAAACTGAAATTCATATAAAGAAACGCGGCTTTATAAGCCGCGTTTCTTTATACCTGTAAAAATGTGACCGTGTCGCGATCGAATATCACGGATACGCTTTTATCTTTAAAAGTCAAAGTAAAGCCGTTTTGCAGCGTTTGCTTTTCCCATATGTTTAAATAAAGCAAAACAGATTTTAATTGTTCAGAATCGGTATCGTAAACAACGTCGAAACGGATTGTATCGTTTTCGTATTCTTTATATTTTCCCGTGCAGAGATAATAGGGGAAGGGAAAGCGAAAAGAAGCGTTTTCAACATAAAATTCACATGAAATATCGTCGATTATTACAAAGTTTTCGTATTGTTTACTTGTGTTTTCAATAACTCGCAAAGAAAAAACGCCCGGTCTGTTTTGCAACGTAAAAAATCGGCAGTCGGCGACATAAAAAAATTCGGCGCCGCAATCGGCAACTTTTTGTACGATGATTTCTTCGCTGTCGTTTGTATAGTAGTCTGCTTTTCCGCAAAGGGATCTGCCGGGCGAATATGCAGGAACCCGTATAGGCAGCATTATTTTTTTATCGTCGTATATGGAAAGCAAGGATATTTCGTTTACCGCCTGTAATCCCGAGCAAGCGGCGCAAACGGCGCAACACAGCGCTAATAGAAAGGGAATAAATTTTTTCATTTTCATACCGAATTTTCCCTTTAATTATTTATTATAACAATCGCACATTCTGCCGTCGGGTAAAAAGCCCGTATCCGAACACTTTTTACAGGTATATGCGGGCGTAAAATCTTGTTCGGTCAAATGCAGTCTGTTTAGCGCGCTCGCTCGCTTGGCTCTCTGTTCGGAAAGCGCTTTTAAAAGATCGGGCATGCTTTCGGGCGAAAATACTTCTGCGCGCGCAAGTTCGATTTCGCCTTTGCGGATCGCCGCTTCCGCCGTGCGGAATGCTTCGTCGCCGTCTGCAATCGCTTTTGCCCGTTCCGCCCGCTCGTTTGCCTGCGCTTGCAATACGGCGTAATAATGTTCTCTGTCGCTGCGCGCGTCCGCGGCGATCGCCGATTCGCTTTTGTACGTTTGAAAAGCCGTTTTCGCAGGGGAGGGGGATTGGGCGGGGATCTCTTCCGCGCGGAACACGCCCGTGCGCTTCCATTCGGAAAGCAGTTTGTTCATATAAGGCAGGGGGGCGGAAGCGTTCGCGCTTCGCTTTGCCGCTTCTAAAATCATATCGTCGGAAAAGTTCCAACACTTCCACGTTTCCGCCATGTCCAGCGCGGACTGCGTTTTTTTCACCACGCCGCACACCGATTGAATGCTTTGCAGCAGGCGGAACTGCTTGTTTCGTTTTGCGCAGTATTCCGAAACGCCTTCGTAATCGACAACGCCTTCTGCATACAGCGTATCGATCAGCGCATCCATTTCCGCAAAGCCGTAGCGTAGCTTAAAGCACAGGGCGGCAAGCAGAAGAAGGCTTTCTTCGTCGTATCCCCGTTCCAGCCATTTTTCGGCGTATTCTTCCGAAAAGGCGCGGGGGTTTTGAATTTTGATCCCCAATTTGGCGCCCACCTTAAATACGGCGCTTGCAAGTTCTTCCCGCCTTGCAAGGTATTGCTTCGCTTCCGACGCGGTATGCGCATTTTTTTCGTGCAGTTCGGTCACTAATTGATCGAGCGTGGCGAGCGTTCCCTTTTTTAAGGCGGAAGCGCACAGGTACACGGCGCGCAGGTCGGTGCCGTAATTCTGCCATTTTTCGAGCAGGGCGTAATCGTCGTCTTGCGGTTTGCGGAAAATGCCCATCAGCGTAAAAATGCGCGAAAGTTCTTTTTCGTGCGCGTTAAAGTCGGCAAGTTCGCGTTCTACCTGCTCATATGTAAATTTGCGCTCTTCGCACAGCTTTTTCGCTTTATTTAATATATGCGCCGAAGTCAGCTTGTCGCCGTCTTTTTTAACGCAGTATTCCGAAACGAGCAAAAAGGCTTGCTGTTCTATGGGGTTGTTTTCTAAAAATTCGAGAATGCGCTGCATTTCGTACGGCTTAAACGCTTTGCCCGCCTTTTGCAGCTGTTTGTAAAATTCGCGGTTGAATTCCGCGTATTTTTCCGCGCGCACGGGCTTTGGTTTTCCCACCGCGGAATTTACGGGCAGATACTGCACGTAAAGCGGCTCGCGCGAAAGAATGTGAACAAGGTCGCATTCTTCCCAAAAGGAAAAAATTTCGATCAGCCGTTCTTTTTCGATTTTCAGCAATTTCGCGCAGGAATCCCCGTCGAAATCTTCCGCGCATTGGCATAGGTACAAGCCGTATAAATAAACGCGCACGGCGTCGCCGTCCGCTTGCGGCAGGTATTTGGTAATAAATTGGTTTTCCACGCTCGTAAACATATTCGCGGAAAATTCTTTTGAAAAGGTGCTGAATGCCATTGCGCTACTCCGAGTATCCGCTTGCTTTTTTCCGCAAGCCGTTGTATAATAGTATATCATACCGTAAGCGCAAATGCAAAGCCTTTTGCGCGGATTGGAAAATTTTGATTGCTGTACGGCGGAAAAATGAATCTTCTTCACACTTCCGACTGGCATGTCGGAAAACGGTTAATGGAACGGGAACGCCTTCAAGAGCAGATTGCGGCGCTTGACGAAATCGCATTGCTTTGCGAGCGCGAAAACGTTTCCGTCGTCCTCGTCGCGGGGGACGTATTCGATACCTATCTGCCCTCGTCCGAGGCGGAGGAGGTATTTTTCCGTGCCGTAAAGAAAATCGCGGGGGAAAACCGCGCGGTCGTTCTGATAAGTGGCAATCACGACGACGGCGTGCGCCTTTCCGCTTCCGCTCCTCTTGCCGAAGAGCAGGGCATTTATATTATAGGCAACAGAAGGCGTCCTTTCCGCACGGGGGGCGATCGCCCCGTACGCGCGGTGGAATCGGGCGAAGGGTATTTGATCTTGCAAAACGAAGCGGGGGAGCGCGTTTATATCAACGCGCTGCCTTATCCCAACGAAGCGCGCTTCCGCGAAGAAAAGACGGAAGAAACGTATGCGGAAAAAACCGCCCGTTGGATCGCGGCGGGGGATCGCGCGTATCGCAAAGATATGCCGCACGTTCTGCTCTCGCACCTGTTTGTCGCGGGGGGCAGAACAAGCGAAAGCGAGCGGGATATCGATTTGGGCGGGGCGCGCGCGGTGCCTTTGCGCAGTTTGCCCGTTTGCGGCTACGTTGCGCTCGGTCATTTGCACCGCATGCAGAAGCTGGGGGAAAACGTTTATTACAGCGGATCGCCGCTTGCTTATTCGTTCGACGAAGCGGAAAACGACAACTGCGTGCTGCTGTTAAAAACAAAGGGGGCTGAAATAAGCGAAGTGCGCCCTATTTCGCTTATTTCCGGCAAAAAGTTGGTGCGCTTGCAGGCGAACGGGGTGCAGAGCGCGCTGGAATTGCTTCCCCGATACGAAAATTGTTTGATCGAACTTACGCTGTTTTTAAAAAGCCCGCTTACCACGGCGGAAACGCAATCCCTCCGCGAGTGCAACGAAGGGCTGGTTTCGCTGATCGCGCGCGTCGAAAGCGCGCAGGGCGAGGGGGAAGCGGTGCGCCGTTCCGCCCTTTCTACCGAACAGCTTTTTACGCAGTTTTATCTTTCCCTTTACGGCAGCGAGCCGGAAGCGCGGTTAAAAACGGAGTTTCTTTCTCTGTTGGAGGAAAACGCATGAAACCCGTTTATTTGGAATTTTGCGGCATAAACTCTTTTTCCGAACGCGCGCAAATCGACTTCGAATCGCTGTTAAGTTACGGGCTGTTCGGCGTTTTCGGCGATACCGGTTCGGGAAAAAGCACCATTTTAGACTGCATCGGTTTTGCCTTATACGGCGACGTAGCGCGTTCGCGTTCGGGCAGTATCGCCGATATCATCAATTATAAGGCGGATCGCGCGTTCGTCAACTTCGAGTTTTATATTGCATACGAAGGAAAGCGCAGGCTGTTCCGCGCCGAGCGGGAGATTAAGCGGAAAAACGCCGCGCAGTCTGCCCGCGTATACGAAAAGACGGAGGGCGCTTTGCTTGCGCTTGCCGAGGGGGTGCGCGACTGCAACGCGCTGTTAAAGCGGATCGTAGGGCTGGAACAGCGCGATTTCGAAAAGTGCATCGCTTTGCCGCAAGGCGAGTTTGCGCAGTTCGTGCGGGCGCCCCGCGGCGAACGGCTGAAACTCGTTTCCCGCCTGTTCGGCTTGGAAGAGTACGGCGAACGGCTTTCTAAAAAGGTGAACGGCAGATACGCCGAATATCAGCGCGAGCGGGATATTTTGCAGGCGAAATTGGAACCGTTTGCGGAAATCACGGAAGAGGAAAACCGCAAAATAGAAAGTCGGATCGCGGAAGGGGAAAAGAAAGAGGTAGCCGTACGCGCCGCGCTTGCAAACGCGCGCGCGGAAGAAAAACGCGTAACTTCTTTGTTCGAAAAGGGGCAAGAGGCGGAAAAAATCGCTTTACGCCTTGCGGAAACGGAAGAGGTTCGCGCCGAAACGGAAGTTTTAAAGGGGGAACTTTCCCGCCTGGAACACGCTTCGGCGGTCGTTACGGCGCAAAAAGAAGAAAAAGCCGCGCGTGCGCGTGCGGAAGAAGCGGCGGCGGAATTTCAGCGGCGGCAGTTGCGCCTTACGGCGGCGGAAACGGCGGCGGAACAGGCAAAAAAGGGTTGGAATGCGGAAGCGGCGGACGAGGAAATTTTAAAACTTTCCCGCCTACGCGCGCAGGCGGAACAAGCCGCCGCGGCGGAGAAAAAAATTGCCCTGTGCGAACAAAAACTTTCTGCGGCGCGCGCCGCTTACGCGCAGGAAAAAAAGGCGTTCGGGGAATTTTCGTACAAGGCGGAAAAAACGCAGATCGAAGAAAAGCTGCGGCAGTTGGGCGGGGGGGATTTTTTAAACTTCCTCGAAGAGCGCGCAAAAGGGCAGCTGCTGCGCGGCGAATATGCGCAGTTTGCAAACGAGCTGCGCGGTTTGACCCAAAAGCACCCCGTAATAGAAGGTGATACGCGCCCTATGATCGAGCGGTATTCCCGCCTTTCGGAAGGGGATAATTCCGATTTCGCGCAATTGCGCGCGCAGTTTGAAGCGGGGCAGAAAGAGCGGGATGCGCTGCAACAGGCGCTGCTTGATTTGGAAAAGCGCAACGGGAAGTACGCGGCGCATTGCGAAAAATTGCAGCGGCTGCAAGCGGACGGCGAACGCTTGAAAGAAGAGATTGCAGAGCTTTTAAAAGAGCGGAAAGAAACGGATCTTACGCTTGCCCAAGCGGAAAAAGCGCTTGCCGAAAAACAGCGGGAAAAGCGCGAAAAAGCGGCGGAGATCGAACGGACAGTCGCGCAGGCGGCGGAAGCGCGTTCGCAGTATGCGGCGGCGCAGGCGGCGAAAGGGGCGGCGGAAGAAGCGCTTTTCGCAAGCATAAAGAAGTTGGAAGAGGTTTGCTTTGCGGGCGCGTTTCAAACGGCGGAAGAGGCCGTGCGCTTAACCGAAAAATACGGCGACGCGCAGCAAGCGCGCGCCCGCGTGGAACGGTTCGAAAAAGAGCGGGCGGCGTTGAACGCGCGCTACGAAGAACTGACGAAAGAAAATTTATCGGAAGGGTCGCAAGAAAAGCTATCCGCCGTTCGGGAATTGCTGAGCGCGCGGGAAGCGGAAACGGAAGCGCACGCGCGCGAACTTGCCCTGTTAAAAGCGGAAATCGAGCGCAAAAAGAAAGATTTCGAAAAAAAATGCGCGCTCGAAAAGCAATATGCGGCAGCTTTCGAAAATGCGCAGCTGTACGAACGGCTGAAAAAGCTGCTCGACGGCAATAAATTTATGGAATACGTTGCGGAAGAGTATTTGCAGACGGTTGCGCTCAGCGCAAGCGGCAGGCTGCTTTCGCTTACGGACGGAAGATACTTTCTGCGTTACGACGGCGGGTTCGCCGTGGGGGATAATTTCGACGGCGGCGCGCCGCGCGGGGTGCACACCCTTTCGGGCGGGGAAACCTTTCTTGTTTCCCTTTCCCTCGCGCTTGCGTTAAGCGCGGAGATTTGCGCGCGATCCCTTCGTCCGATCGAGTTTTTCTTCCTCGACGAAGGATTCGGCACGTTAGACGAACGGCTGGTCGATACGGTAATGGACAGTTTGGAAAAATTGAAAAACGAACATTTTTCCATCGGCATTATTTCCCATGTGGAAGAATTGAAGCACAGAATCGACCGTAAACTTACGGTCGTAAAGGCGAACGAAAAACACGGTTCGCAAATACAGTCGGATTGAGGTAAACTATGGCAAAAACGATTTTAACGCCCATCACGCTTTGGAAAGATTTCGACGATAGTCTTCCTTTAAACGAAGAGATCGTAAGCGAAAAGCAATCGGAAAAGTTCGATTGCAAAGAAGCGTATTTTTACGGACGTCAAACGGCAAAAGCGCGCGTAAAAATCTTTTCCCGCTTTTTTACGCCCAAGGGTGCGGAAGAATATCCCGCCGTTATGGTGCTGTTCGAAGCGGGGCTTCCTACCGATATGAATTTCGTGCGGTATTTGATCGAGCGCGGATACGGCGTTTTATGCGTGGATTACTGCGGCGACGACGGAACGGAAACGCACACCGTATACCCTGCCGATATCGATTACGCCAACTATGCCCGCGCGGGCAAGGCGCTTACGCGCGCCGAAGAAACGGCAAAAGAAACCAGCTGGTACGAATGGGCGGCGGTGGCGCGCTACGGCGTGAAATATCTGCGCGCGCAGCCGCGCGTTACCAAGGCGGGCTGTATCGGCATGCGCACGGGCGGGGAAGTTCTTTGGAAGATCGCGCCCTTCGCGCCCGTAGACTGTATGATTTCCGTTTGCGCGGCGGGCTGGCTTGCCTATCAGGGCGAGGGCAGATTCGGCAACGACGGGATCAAAACGTTCGACGAAGAACGCCACCGCTTTATCGCGGGCGTGGAATCGCAAAGTTACGCGCCCTATTGCGCGTGCCCAGTTTTGCTGCTGTGCGCCGTAAACGATAAAAAGTACAACAGCGACAGGGTTTACGATACCTTTCAGCAGATCAATCCTCAAACGGAAAAGGCCATTTTGTTTTCCGCGCGCGGAAGCGGACTTATGGGGTCGCGCTCGTTGGTCGATTTGAATTTGTTTTTGGATAAACATTTAAAAGATCGTTGGATCTATATCAGCAAGCCCATCGGAATCTCGTTCGGGGAGGATGAAAACGGCAACTTGATCGCAAAAGGGGTGTTCGACGCAGACGGCGACATGCAGGAATGCGGCATTTTCTATACGGAAGAAATCGAAAATTACCGCGCCCGCGATTGGACGCGCGTCCTTGCGACGGAAGACGACGTAGAAGAAAATACGTTTACCTGTCCGATCAATGTGTTCGAGGGCAGTTCGCGCGTGCTTGCCTATTCGTTTGCGCGCTATACCAACGGGTTCAGCGTTACATCTAAAATACAGGAATTCGCCGTTGCCAAACGGTATAACAACACGGCGGGCAAAAGCCGCATTCTGTACTCGTGCGACGACGAATTAAACGGATTTCTGCCCTATCGCCAGCGTTCGCGCGCCGTTGCCGACTGCTTTGTTGCGGGCGGAAGGGAAAGCGCGAAAATGCTTCCCGGTTACGGCGGGATCTTGGGAATTTCCTGCGAGGTAGGGTTGCTTTCTTACCGCCCCGGGGAAGAGCGTTACCGCGCGCCTGCGGGCGTCGAATTGCAGTTCGACGCATACTGCCGAACGGACGCGGTTTGCAAAGTTTCGTTTTTGTATAAAGATAAGGAGTACGGGCAGCTGATCTACACCTGCGAACAGAGGATCGAAGGGGGCGGCAGGTGGAAAAAAGTGAACATGCGCGCAAACGAATTTAAAACGGATACGGGCGTATCCCTTTCCGATTTTACGCGCGTGTACGCCGTTGTGTTCGACAGCGACGGCGAAATGCTGTTCAACAATATTATATGGCTATGAATTTAGGCGACCGCGTGCAAACGAAAAAGCCGCACCCTTGCGGGGGGAACGAGTGGGAGATCGTGCGCACGGGGGCGGACTACAAAATAAAATGTTTAACCTGCGGGCGGGTGGTAATGCTCACCCCCGACGAATTGAAAAAGCGGGTAAAAAAACTGTTAAGGAGCGCAAATGAATCAACTGAAACGACCTCGTAAATTAAACGAAACGAACGACAATACGCTGCTGTATATTCCGTTTATCGTTCTATTTATTTTTATGGCGTTTATCGCCGCGATCGACGCGTACATCGGTTCCACCTGTTTCGGCGTGTTCGTTTCGGGCGATTCCATGTACGAAACGGTGGCAGACGGCGATTTTGTTTACGCGCAAGAAAAGCAGGCAATGCGGGGCGACGTGATTATCATCGACGTAAAAAATTACCGCGAACACGATCATCTTTCGGGCGACTACATTATCAAGCGTTTGATCGCGACCGAGGGGGACAGCGTGTATTGCCTAAACGGCGTAGTGCACCTTAGGCGCGCGGGCGAAACGCAATTCGTGCCGCTTACCGAACCTTACGCGCGCGATCTTACCACGGACTTTACCGAAGTTCTGGTGGGCGAGGGGGAAATCTTCTTCCTCGGCGATAACCGCCTTGTCAGTTACGATTCGCGCAGATTAGGCTGCTATAAAAGTACGGATATCGTGGGCGTCGTGCCCCAGTGGTCGATCGCCTGCAAGGGCTTGACGACGGGTTGGGAAAACTTCCGTTCCGCCGTTTCCGGTTGGTTTCGTTAAACAAGGTTAAGGAGAAAAGAACAGATGAAAATCAAAATTACGACAGACAGCACTTGCGATTTAGGGGAAAGCATTCAAAAGCGCAATATTGCGGTTATGCCGCTCAGCGTAATTTTAGGCGCAAACAGCTATCGCGACGGCATAGATATTACGCCCGCCGATATCTTCGCTTACGTTGCAAAGACGAACGAACTGCCCAAAACTGCCGCGCCGAGCATCGCCGATTACGAAGAATTTTTCCGCCCCTTTGTAGAAGAAGGGTACGAAGTGCTGCACTTTAACATTTCGGAAAAATCTTCTTCCGCGCACGCATACGCGCGGGAAGCGGCAAAGATCTTTTGCGGAAAAGTAACGGTGATCGACAGCATGGCGCTTTCCAGCGGGCAGGGGCTTATGGTAATGAAGGCGGCGGATCTTGTTGGCGAAGGGCTTTCCGCAAGCGAGATCGCATCGCGCGTAAAAGCGCTTGCGCCTAAAATAAACACCTCGTTTATTCCCGATCGGTTAGACTATTTGTACAAAGGGGGCAGGTGTTCGCGCATGAGTATGTACGGCGCGAACCTTTTAAAAATTCATCCGCTTATTGCTATGAACCAAGGGCAGCTGATCGTAAAAAAGAAATACAAAGGCAGTATGGATAAGTGCATTAAAAACTATGTTGCCGATTTAAAAGAAGAATATCCCGTATACGATAAAACGCGCTGTTTTATTACGCACAGCAGTGCGGACGAGTCGCTTGTGCAACTCGCCAAAAAAGAGGTTGCGGCGGCGTTCGAATTTGACGAAGTACTCGAAACGGTTGCGGGCGGCGTAATAACGGGGCACTGCGGCAGAAATACGCTGGGCGTGCTGTTTATCGCGGGGCAGTAAGCGGTGTTTCGGCTTTTGCGCGCGGCGTGCGGCGCGGCTGTTCATTTGCTTGCAATTTTTCTGAAAATCGTCTATAATATTTTAAAACTTTTTCGCGTTCGTTTGCTCGCGCTGTATCTTGCGGTATGCGGTTTGTTGCACCTTTGCTTTCATTCGTTTGCGGGAATGGGCATCGCTTACTTTTGGGTTGGATTCGCCGTTTGCTGTCTTGTTACCCTTTACGGGTATGCGGGCGGCGCGATCGAACGCCTTCGCCGCAAAAACGCCTTAGAGCGGGAATATTGCAGCTGCGAAGCGCCCGCGCAAGAGGAAGCGCAATGCAAAGCGGCGCAGCCGCCTTATCCGCTTTGGTTTGCGGTAGAAGGCAGGGAAGATTTTGCGTTTGCGGAATACCGCGACAGGTACGAACTGTTTCGGCGCGACGGGGAACAATGGATATACGTGCGCACAGACTATAAAAAGGAAGAGAAAACATGATCAAACTGTATCGAGACGAAGATCTATACGACGCCGTATTACAGCGCAGGCGCATTTTGGGTGTGTTTTTCGGCGTGCTCGGCGCGTATCTTGCGGGGCTTATCGCCCTTATCGTATACTACATTTCTCTGCCGTTCGAAGATCCGAACGCAACTTGGGTCATTTGGGTAACGGGCATTCTTACAACGCTGTTTTTGTTTTTCTCCTTTCCGTTTATGGGGATCAAATTCAAGCGTTGCAACAGCTATTGCAAAATGTTAAAATTCATTTCCGTCGGGTTAAAAGAGTATTCCGTTTCTCCCTTTTTGGAAATCGATGATTGGGTCAACCGCGACGGGGTAGACGTAAACGTTGCCAATTTTGCGGTAAAAGGGGTAAAGCGGAACGAAACGATGATCCGCAGTATTTATGTGGACGGCGAAAAGCCCTTTCCGCCCTTTCGCGAAGGGGATATCGTAAAAATGATATCGCAGGGCAATTTGCTGATCGAATACGAAATCGAACGGCGGAAGGAAGAAGGTTCGCAAACGGAAGAAATCGAAAAAGGAGAATAATATGCGCGCAGTCGTAACGGTAACGGGTTCGGACAGAAGGGGCATTATCGCAAAAGTAAGCTGCTTTCTTGCAGAAAAAAACGTGAATATCGAAGATATTTCCCAAACCATTTTGGGGGATAAATTTGCGATGATCATGATGGTGGAAACTTCGGAAAGCAAAGAAGATATCGCAAAACTCGCAAAAGACTGCGAGGAAATGGGGCGTTCGATCGGCATGTCCGTCCGGTTGCAGCACGAAGATATCTTCAACGCCATGCACAACATTTAACAAGGAAAAACTATGTTTAATAAGTTCGACGTTTTAGAAACGATCGATATGATCGAAAAAGAACACCTCGATATCCGCACGGTAACAATGGGGATTTCTCTGCTGCCGTGCATCCGCGAAAGCGCGGAAAAAACCGCTTCCGCCGTATACGACCGCGTATGCGGTAAGGCGAAAGATCTTGTAAAAACGGCGGAGGCGCTCTCCGCCGAATACGGGATTCCCATCGTAAACAAGCGGGTGTCGGTGACTCCCGTTTCTCTCGTTACGGCGGCGTTCCCCGAACAAAGCGCGCTTGTCGGCATGGCGCTCGATAAAGCCGCAAGCGAACTCGGGATCGACTTTTTGGGCGGCTATTCCGCCCTCGTGCACAAGGGAACGGCAGACTACGAAGAAGCGTTTTTACGCACCATTCCCCAAACGCTCGCCCAAACGCAGCGGCTGTGTTCTTCCGTAAACGTCGGTTCGAGCAAATCGGGCATCAATATGGACGCGGTAAAGCAGATGGGAGAGATCATCTGCCAAACGGCGAAGCTGACGGGCAAAGAAGACGGCAAAGGGTGCGCCAAACTCGTTGTGTTCTGCAATGCGGTAGAAGACAATCCGTTTATGGCGGGCGCGTTCCACGGCGCGGGCGAAGCGGATACCGTGATCAACGTAGGCGTATCCGGTCCCGGCGTGGTACAGCATGCGTTAAAGTTTATTCCCGACGCGGATTTAACGGACGCGGCGGAAACGATTAAACGCACGGCGTTTAAAATTACCCGCGCGGGGCAGCTGATCGCAAAAGAAGCGGCAAAGCGTTTAAACGCCCGCTTCGGCATCGTCGATCTTTCGCTTGCGCCCACGCCCGCGCGCGGAGATTCGGTTGCGCATATTTTAGAAGAATTGGGCTTGGAAGTAGTGGGTGGTCACGGCACGACCGCCGCGCTCGCCATGCTGAACGACGCCGTAAAAAAGGGGGGCGTTATGGCTTCTTCCCGCGTGGGCGGGCTTTCGGGTGCATTTATTCCCGTTTCGGAAGATATCGGCATGATCGAATCGGCGGAAGCGGGCAAAATTACCATCGACAAGTTAGAGGCGATGACGTGCGTTTGTTCGGTGGGATTGGATATGATTGCCATTCCCGGCGATACGCCGCCTACCACCGTTTCGGCGATCATAGCAGACGAAGCGGCGATCGGCATGGTGAACAATAAAACGACGGCGGTACGCGTGATTCCCGCATACGGCAAAAAGGTGGGCGATCAAGTCAGCTTCGGCGGACTTTTGGGGCGCGCGCCCGTTATGCCCGTGCATACGGGGGATGCGAGCAAGTTTATCGGACGGGGCGGATCCATTCCCGCGCCCATTCACAGTTTTAAAAATTGATAAGGAGACAGCATGGAAAGATCGGAAGTAAACGAAAGTTACAAATGGAGCATACAAGACGTATTTGCAGACGACGCCGCATGGGAGCGCGCGTTTGCGCAGTTAGAGGAAAAACTCGATTTTGAGAAATACCGCGGCACGCTGAACAAGGCGGAGCGCATTTTAACCTATTTCAAAGAAGAAGAGAAATACGAACTCGAACTGATGCGCGTGTATCTGTACGCGCATTGCAAGCACGACGAAGACGTGCGCGACAGCAAATACGGCGGCTACCTTTCTAAAACGGTAAGCCTGTTTGCGCGGTTAAGCGCGGCGACTTCGTTTGCCGTTCCCGAAATTTCCGCCCTTTCGGACGACGATCTGCGATCCCTCGCAAAGGACGAACGGCTGAAAGATTACGACTATATGCTTACCCGCCTGATTGCAGAAAAGAAGCATATTTTATCCGAAAAGGAAGAAAAACTGCTCGCGCAGGCAAGCGAACCGTTAGAAACGGCAAGCAACGTATTTGAAATGCTGAACAATGCGGAAATGAACTTTCCCGAAATCGAATACGAGGGAAAGAATGAAAAACTTTCGCACGGGCTGTATTCGGTCATCTTAAACGGAACGGACAGGGCGAAGCGGGAAGAAGCGTTTAAACTGTATTATTCGGCGTACCGCAACTTGGTAAACACCATTGCAACCTCTTACTTCGGCAACGTGAAAAACGATATATTCTATAAAACGGTGCGCGGTTATGCTACCTGTTTAGACGCGGCGCTGTTTCAAGAAGACGTAGACAGAAGCGTTTACGAAAATCTTTTAAAAAAGGTGGGGGAAAACGTTCCCTTAATGCACCGCTATATGGCGGGGCGGAAAAAGACGCTCGGCTACGATAAAATGCATATGTACGATTTGTTCGTACCCATTGTAGAAAACGCGGAACTTAAACTTTCGTTTGAAGAAGCGTTCGATCTCGTCGTAAAAGGGCTTGCGCCGTTGGGCGAGGAATATCGCGCCCTGCTCGAAAAGGGCAAGGCGGAAGGCTGGATCGACGTATGCGAAACGGAAGGGAAACGCAGCGGCGCGTACTCTATCGGCGTATACGGCAATCATCCGTACGTATTGTTAAACTATCAACAGACCACGCACGACGTGTTTACCGTCGCGCACGAAATGGGGCATGCAATCCATTCGTATTTTTCCAATCAAGCGCAGCCGTACGCGAAATCGCAGTATAAAATTTTCGTGGCGGAAGTCGCAAGTACCGTTAACGAAGTATTACTTCTGAAATACTTGAAGAATACGACGACGGACATCAACTTAAAAAAGTATCTGTTAAGCTATTATATGGATATGATCCGCACCACGCTGTTCCGTCAAACGCAGTTTGCGGAATTCGAAGAGCGCGCGCACGCCATGGCGGAAGCGGGCGAACCGCTGAATAAAGACAATTTGTCCGAATTGTATTACGGCTTAAACAAAAAGTATTACGGCGACGCGGTCGAACACGATAAAGAGATCGAAATCGAATGGGCACGCGTACCGCATTTTTATAATTCGTTCTACGTTTATAAATACGCGACGGGCATCACTTCTGCAATTACCATTGCGAATAAGATTCTTGCCGAAGGGGAAAGCGCGATCAAAAATTATTTCGCATTCCTTTCGAGCGGGTGCAAAACGGATCCCGTTTCGCTGTTAAAAATCGCGGGCGCGGATTTAACGAAAGACGAACCGTTCGACTTGGCAATGAAAGAATTTGCAGTTGCGCTCGAAGAATATGAAGCGCTTATGAATTAACGCTTGTGGTGCTGGTCAAAAGCGTTATGCTGTTGAATATGCGGATAGTACGAAAGATAAACCGTTCGCAGCATTTGCAGTTGCGCTCGAAGAATATGAAGCGCTCATGAATTAACGCTTTTGGATCGGGTGCGAAACAAATTTGTTGCTGTTAGTTAGGGCGGATTCAGCGAATGATAAACCGTTCGCGGCATTTGCAGTCGCGCTCGAACGAAGTATAGAAATACCGATGAATGAAACGCCGGTCGGCGGAAAGGAGCAATATGGCAATCAATCAGATGCCGCACAATTTAGACGCGGAAGCGGCGCTTTTGGGGTGCATTCTTATCGATTCGGAAATTCAGTCCGAATTGTTGGAATCGCTGCGCGACGAAGATTTTTATCAAGAATCGCATAAAGAAATTTTAAGCGCGATGAAAGCCGTTTACGGCGGCAGAAAACCCATCGACGTAGTAACGCTTACCGACCAGTTAGAACGGGACGGAAAGTTAGAGCGCGCGGGAGGGATCGCGTATATCACCGAACTTGCGCAAATTACTCCTTCCGCGGCGAATTTCAAGCACTATTTCGAGATTATCCGTCGCGATTCCACCAACCGCACGCTCATTCGTGCTTCGAAAGAGATCATCGAAAACAGCATGAAGGGCACGGAAGAGCGCGACGCGCTCGCCTTTGCGGAAAAAAAGATATACGATATTTCCAAGCGGGGGGATAACTCCGCGCTTGCGGGGCTGAAAGACGGCGAAGTCGTTCAGCAGGTCATCAACAAGTTCGAAAGCATACAGGAAAATCCGGACGTATTCCGCGGTATCGAAACGGGATTCCGTCAACTCGACCGCATGACGAACGGCTTGCAGCGGTCGGATTTAATCGTACTTGCGGCGCGCCCCGGTATGGGAAAAACGTCGCTCGCCATGAACATTGTAGAAAACGCATCTCTTCGAAAGGGGAAAGTGTGCGCCGTGTTCTCGCTGGAAATGCCGCGCGTGCAGATCGTGCAAAGATTGCTTTGCGCATATGCGGGCGTCAGCATGGAAAAGGCTCTTTCGGGTAAGTTGGTGCAAAGAGAGTGGAAAAATTTAATGCTCGCCAGCGATAAATTGCAAAAGAGCGGCATTTTCATCGACGACTCTTCTCGCACGACGCCCGCCGAAATCCTTTCTAAGTGCAGAAGATTAAAAAGCGCGGAAGGTCAGCTCGATCTGATCATGATCGACTATATTCAGCTTATGGGCGGGGAAACCAAGTACGCGGCAAGCGAAAACAGACAGCAGGAGATCGCTTCGATTACGCGCGATTTAAAGATTATGGCAAAGGAATTAGACGTGCCCGTGATCGCGCTTTCGCAGCTTCGCCGTATTCAAACCAAAGAACCGCAGCTTTCCGACTTGCGCGAATCGGGCGCAATCGAGCAAGACGCGGATATCGTTATGTTTATCAACCGACCGGACGCGACGGCGACGGCGGAAGAAATGGCTTCGGGCAAAATCGTAAAAGGCGCGGCGGAACTGATCCTCGCCAAGCACAGAAACGGTAGCTGCGGCAGGATCCAGCTGCGCTTCATCGGCGAAAGCACCAAGTTCGTAGACGTAGACGCGCAGGGCGAACCGCAAGAAGAACCGCAATACGGCAAAAGACCGCAAAGGGAACTTCCCACGGCGGAAGAATCATTCCCCGAGCAGGATATCCCGCCCGAAGAAGAACTGCCTTTCGAATAAGATGAAAACGGTAATTGCACGTGCCGAGGGGGCTGCGCTCACTTGGGCGAAAGAATACATTTTAAACGGGGAAGTCGTTGCCTTCCATACCGAAACGGTGTACGGCTTGGGCGCGGACGCGCGCAGCGACAACGCGGTAAAGCGCATTTTTCAACTGAAAGGGCGCCCTGCCGATAATCCTTTGATCGTTCACGTGCATAAGGATTACGATATTGCTTCCCTTGTCGATTATGTGCCGCCGTATGCGGAAGCGTTAAAACGGGAATATCTTCCCGGTCCGCTTACTATGGTGTTTCCCTCTAAGGGGAAAGTAAGCGCGCTCGTTTCGTGCGGACTGCAAACGCTTGCCGTACGCGTACCGTCTTCGGTTACGGCGCAAGCGTTTTTAAAAGAGGCGGATATTCCGATTGCCGCGCCGAGCGCGAATCTTTCCAAGCACGTATCGCCTGTTACCGCGCGGCACGTATACGACGATTTTGCGGGGAAGATTCCGCTGATTTTAGACGGCGGGGAATGCTCGGGCGGGATCGAAAGCACCGTGCTCGACTGCACGGGAGAAGTTCCGCAGATCTTGCGCGCTGGCTTGGTAACGCAAGAGATGATCGCGCGCGTTGCGGGCGATTGCGGCGTTTACCGCATGAAATCGGGGGAAAAGCCCAAAAGCCCCGGCATGGCGTATCAACATTATTCTCCCCGCTGCGCGACGGCGTATTACCCGCAAGAAGAACTGGCTGCCGCCGTCGAACGGTATCAAAGGGAAGAACAAGCGGGGAACCGCCCCTGCTTTTTATGCGAAAGCGAACTTGCATGCGGCGCGTTAAGCGCGTTTTGCACGCTCGATTTAGGGCATACGGGGAAAGAAATGGCGCGTCGGCTTTATGCGCTTTTGCGCCGCGGCGAAGAGATAAGCGGCATATTGATCGCTATCGAACCGAAAGAAAAGGGAGGCGTAATGGAAGGCGTGTTAAACCGTCTTACGCGCGCTTGCAGAGGAAACGGGAATGAAGCATAAAAAAATACTGTTCGTGTGTACGGGCAACACGTGCCGATCGCCCATGGCGGAAGCGGCTTTTAAAGCGGAATTAAAGCGCAAGCGCATTCGCTGGTTCACCGTGCAATCGGCGGGTTTACAGGCGGAAACGGGCGGGGGGATGAACCCGAACAGCAAACAGGCGCTTACCGAAGCGAAGATTCCTTTTTCGGATACCTTTACTTCCCGTCAGCTGAAAGATGAGATGATCAAAGAAGCATATGCGGTTGTCTGCATGACCGAATCGCAATGCCGCGCGCTGGAAAAGTATTCCAACGTAACGAGTTTTTACCGCTTGGCGGGGAAGGAAATTCCCGATCCGTACGGAAAGAGCATCGATACTTATCGCGAAACGCTGCGGGGCATCCGCGAGTGTTTCCCGAAAATTATAAAAGGTTTAAAATTAGATAGCGTGGAGGAATAAAACATGAAAGTAGCATTGGCTTGCGATCACGGCGGACTTGCTTTGAAAAACGAGATCGTAAAGTATTTGACCGAAAACGGGCACGAAATCGCCGATTACGGCACGAAAGATTTCTGCTCGTGCGACTATCCAGACTTTGCGCTTGCTGCGGCGGAAGCGGTCGCGCGCGGCGAATGCGAACGGGGGATTTTCGTTTGCACGACGGGGATCGGAATCAGCATTGCGGCGAATAAAGTACCCAAGATCCGCTGTGCGCTCTGTTCCGATCCCTATCTTGCCCGCATGACGCGCGAACACAACGATGCGAACGTGCTTGCCCTCGGCGGCGGGTTTACGGGCATCAATCTTGCGCTGGAAACGGTTAAAACGTTTTTGGAAACGCCTTTTTCGGAAGAAGAAAAGCACAAGCGCAGAATTTCGAAAATTGCCGAGATCGAAAAAAAGTATAACAAAGTAAGATTATAAAACGGAGGAAAAGATGACGAACGCGTTGCGCGATAAAATAATCGAATCGCTCACGTCTATATTGCCCATCGCGCTTATCGTAATTGCGCTCAGCATTACGTTTACGCCGTTAAGCACGGGAACGTTTGCGTTGTTTACGGTGGGGGTGGTCCTGCTGATCATCGGCATGGGCTGTTTTACGTTGGGCGCGGATATGTCTATGCTCGTCATCGGCGAAAAAGTCGGTTCTACCATCACTCATTCGCGTAAAATTTGGCTGATTGCTTTAATTTCGTTTGTCATCGGTATTATCGTAACGGTTGCCGAGCCCGACTTGCAGATTTTGGCGGAACAGGTTTCCGCCGTAAACAACTATCTGTTTATCCTTACCGTTGCGGTCGGCGTGGGCGTATTCCTTATGATCGCGATGCTGCGTATCGTTTTCAGGATCAAACTTTCGTATATCATGATCGTTTTTTATGCGGCGGCGTTTATTTTAAGCATCTTCGTTCCGCACGATTTTTGGGCGGTATCGTTCGACGCGGGCGGCGTTACCACGGGACCCATGACGGTGCCGTTTATCATGTCGCTCGGCGTGGGCGTCGCTTCCATTCGAAGCGATAAAAAGGGGCAAGACGATTCGTTCGGTCTTGTCGCACTTTCCAGCGTAGGACCTATTATCGCGGTGCTCGTTCTCGGAATCGTCTTTAACGTTTCCGACGTGCCGTACGAAATGACCGTCGTAGAAGAGGTCGTCAATACGCAGGGCGTGCTATTTTGTTATTTGCACGGATTCGGCAAATACGCGTTGGAAGTGCTTATTGCAATCAGTCCGATTTTGATTTTCTTTTTGCTGTTTCAGCTTTCTACGCGCGCTTTCCGCAAACGGCAGATCGTGCGTATCCTGTTCGGTTTTTTATATACCGTCGTCGGTTTGATGCTCTTTCTTACGGGCGCAAACGTGGGCTTTATGCCCGTCGGTATGGAAATCGGGCAATCGCTTGCCGATCTTTGGGGCGGTTGGCTGTTGATTCCCGTCGGAATGCTGATCGGCTATTTCGTCGTTGCGGCAGAACCTGCCGTGCACGTGCTCAACAAGCAAGTGGAGCGCATGTCGGCGGGGGCGATCAGCTCTTCCGCCATGAAAAAAGGGCTTTGCATCGGCGTTTGCATTTCTATCGGGCTTGCTATGACGCGAATTTTAACGGGAATCGATATCATGTACATTTTGATTCCCGGTTACGTGATTGCCCTTGCGCTTACCTTTTTTACTCCGCCGCTGTTTACGGGTATCGCGTTCGACTCGGGCGGCGTGGCAAGCGGCGCAATGGTTTCTTCGTTCGTGCTTCCCATGGCAATCGGCGCATGCTATGCGTTAAACGGCGCGGAAGCAATCATGACGCAGGCGTTCGGTTGCGTCGCGTTCGTCGCGCTTACGCCGCTTATCTCTATACAGATACTCGGAATCAATTATAAACGGAAAACAAGCAAGATCAAGCGCAACTTCCTTAATGTAGAGGACAGAATTTTGGAATACGAGGTGGACTGATATGGCGGAAAGAAAAAACGCCGTAAAAAAGAAAACGGAAGGGGAAAAAAGCACGGTAAAATCCGCGCGCGGCGCGCGCAGGCAAAATCGCGCCAAAGCGCTTATCAGTATTCTGAATGCGGGCGACGACGTGCGCTTGACCGAAATATTAAACGATTTTTCCGTTGCGTTATCCTTTTCTTTTCCCGGAACGGGTACGGCGCGAACGACGGTGCTCGACTATCTCGGAATCGGTACGACGGAAAAGGACGTTTTGATCGCGCTCATTCCCGAAAGCGACGAACTTGCGATCTTGCGGGAAATTCAAACAAAAATGTCGTTATATTTAGTGGGCAGGGGAATATCGTTTACGTTGCCGCTGTCGGCAATATCGGAAATCATCGCAAACGGCATTACGGGCGCGGCGGCAGAAAAAAATTCGGACGGGAGAAATCTTATGAAAGACGATCACAGAAAATACGATTTGATCGTTGCGGCGGTCGCAGCGGGCAGCGTAGACGAAGCGATGGAGGCGGCGCGCAGCGCAGGCGCGGCGGGCGGAACGATCATCCGTTCCCGTTCGGTCAACAATGCCAAGGCAGAGCAGTTTATCGGAATTTCTCTGCAACAGGAACAGGAAATTTTGTTGATTCTTTCCAAGCGCGAGGGAAAAACCGCCATCATGCAGGCGATTTCCGAAAGCGCGGGGTTAAAAACGGAAGCGGGCGGCGTGCTGTTTTCCCTACCCGTAGACAGAACGGTGGGCATCGGCTCAACGGGGGGAGAAGCGGATGCCGACGGGCAGGAGGAAAAAAAGTAAATGGCGCAAAAGCGGATCATTGCGATCGGCGGGGGCGATATTCGCGTAAAAGATAAAACTGCGCTTGCGATCGAAGCGTATATCGCGGAAGAAGCCAAAAAGCATGCGGATGAAAACCGCGCTTGCGGTTTGTTTATTCCCACGGCGAGCCACGACTGCATGCCGTATTATAATACCTTTCATAAAGTTTATACGGGCGTTTTCGGGTTAAAAACGGACGTCGCGCTTACCCTAAATCGGGAAGTCGATTTAGAAAAAATGCGCGGGAAATTCGAAAAGGCGGATTTTATATATGTTGGCGGCGGCAATACCGTTTTTATGTTGGAAAGTTGGAAGCAAACGGGGCTTTTATCGTTGATAAAAGATGCTTACGAGCGCGGCGTTTTGCTTTGCGGACTTTCGGCGGGGGCGATCTGTTGGTTCGAAGAAATGTATTCCGATTCGGTTGTAGAAGGGGATTACGCCATGTATAAAGGGCTCGGCTGGGTACGCGGAAAAATTTCTCCGCATTATAACGAAAGAATGCTTGACTTTGACGAAATCGTATTGTATAATAGATTCCGCGCTTGGGGTATTGAAAACGATGCCGCTTTGGAAATCGTAAACGGAGAACCGATTCGCAGTTTATCTTGCGGCGGAAAAGTTTATTTGTTAGACGGTACTTCGGGCGAAAGAGTAGAAAAAAGAGAATTTTAAAATTCTTTTTATGCGGATGTGGCGAAACTGGCAGACGCGCAGGTTTCAGGTTCCTGTGGGAGACCATATGGGTTCGAGTCCCTTCATCCGCACCATAACAGGGGTATACGAACACCCAGATAGAGAAACCGAGTTTTCGGTTTCTTTTTCTTTTGCGCTGTTTTCGTCTTCGCCGCCGTTTCCGTTGGGGGAATCGGGAAAAATCAAGTTCAAAAGCAGTTCGTTCTTTTGTCCGCTTTTTAGATTTTGTAAACGTTAATTTTTAATTAAGTAGATAGGTAATAAATGAACAAATATGTAGTATGTCCCGGCTGCTAGTATAAGTTGTTCAAGTTGGGCGAAGCATCATACCGTTGGCGGAATGACGAGCCGTCTAGGTTGAGGGAAGAAATATATTTAATACACTTGGACTTGTTACAGCAAGAAAACTTAATCATTGGCGGGAAACGCGGCGACACACCTCGCTGTACTATATAATCAAAAACGCCATAGACTTTGAGAATAAATTTGTCGATACGCTTGCAATCATTATACGGCGAGAGAATATAGGGCATGTGCGTAAAGTGTACCGACCGACGGGGCTTTTATAAAGAAAAAGCGGCAGAACGGCGGATTACGCCTTTAACAGAGAGAGATAGAATGTCGTGCCGCTGCCGCCCGTTTCGTAAGTAAGTTCGCCGTTCATACTTTCGATGATGTTCTTGCAAATGTAAAGCCCTATGCCGCCCGTATCGCTGTCGTTTTCGGAAACGTAAGGTTTGAAAATATCCAAACTCTCGTCAATGCCTTTGCCGTTATCGCTAACGCAAAGCACGACCCTATTTTTATCCGTTTTAACCGTTAACGTTATCGCAGAACAGTTTGCATGTTCGATTGCGTTGATGATAATATTCGAAACGACGTTTTCGATCCCCTTGGGTTTAACGAACGCTTTAACGGGCGCATCTGCCGTATTTTTTAAAATAATGCCGTTGGCGTTGCAGTCGAATTCGTGATATTTATACAAAAGGGCGCACAGCTCAGACATATCGATAACCTGCGACGGCTCCGCCAAATAATTGAGTTTAGCGTATGCCGCAATTTCGGAAAGATTGTTGATTACGCGCTCGGCGTCCTGTTTTATAATACGAATCGTTTTGATTTGCTCGGCATTCTTTTCGCGCCCGATCGCGGTATCGCACAGCGCAACGGCGGAAGAGAGGGGCTTTTTCATATCGTGAGAAACAAATTGCAACAGATTATCCCGTTCGGCGATAACCGCTTTTATATCTTTTACCTGCCGTTCAACTTCTTTATGCAAGTTATCGGTCAGATAATTGTTAGACTTTTTCATATCGACAAACACGATAAACACGCTGATAAAAGTGATGACCGCAGTTACAGCGCACAGCCAAAACAGCGGATTGATCTGCGCGGGGAAGATATGCGGCAAGAACAGCGAAGAAATGATCGATACCGCTATAATAGTCCCGCATACCGATTGTAAAACGCCGTGATCGTCTTTTTTGCGGAATAGGGCAAACGCAAGGAACGCAGAGAGCACAACCGCGCCGATCCCTTTTATAACAGTGCAGACGATACCCATTGCGCTTGCCGCGCCGGATGGGATGAACGGGCGGATAAACGCGAACAGCGCGCCGATCGCGGAAAGAATGACAAAGATATATTTTGCGGGAAATTTTCCGAAATTCCTGCCGAGAGCAAGTTGCGCCCCGCCGAGGATGATAAAGGGCATGGTAAGCGATAACGCCGTCCAAAGCAGAGGCGACCCCGTAACGCCGTTTAAAAAGAAGCGGCATAATAAAAGTACGGTTATTCCGAGTACCCACACGATAGCCGACGTAAATTTTTTCGAGCGTTCGAGGGCTGAAAGCGCGACGAGCACGGCGAACACCACGGCAGAGAGAATGGCAAACGAAATCAAAAGATTGTCGGATGTTTGGTTTACGCCCTTGACTGCGTTTTCCGTGCCGATAAGCGGATAATCGGCAATAGCGGAAAACGCACCGCCCGTCGATTGATAATGAATGGTTATGATCTGAGCGGAATTTAATTGATCGTCCAAAGCGTTGCGCCGCGTATAAAAGGTAAGATCGATTGTGGTTTTACCCGTTTCGGCTGAAAACCGATCTGTTTTTTTGTCGTAGTTAGTGTTAAAATCGGTAAAGTCGTAGTTTTCGATTTCACCGTAACGCGCAACAAGATTTACTTTTTGGTATACGTTTGCGGCGCTGAATACTGCGGGCAGCGAAAGAGTAAAATGCCAGTAATCGCCCAGTTTGTGCGGGGATAGCTTTTGGGATTGTTCATAAAAATCTTCCGCATACGGGTCAAGGTTCATTACGGCTAAAATAAGCGTTCCTTTTTCGGCAAATTTGAAGGGCTTCGTCAAGTCGACGATCTGTATCTCTTCGCTGAGATTTGCCGGCGAGATAAAGCGGTCGGGAACGTAATTGATTTTCGTCAGCCTGCCTAAATCGGTCAAATCGTTTATGCGCACGGCGGTTAGGTGCGTTCCGATTTCCGCCGTTATCTTATCCCCCGAGTATGTGCCGTCTGCCAACCATCCGCGAACGTATGTAACGTCGCCCGTTGTCTGCGGCACGGCGGCAATTTTCGGCGCGAAAAAAAAGAGCGTAATAATAAACAAAGCTGAAAATACGGCGCAGGATATAACCGTTATTATTTTTTTAAGATAGCGACTAATCATTTTTACCGCCTATAAAAGCATAGCCTTTTCCGAACTTGGTGGTAAGAAGCGCGGCGCATTCGTCGGATACGGCAAGCAGTTTTTTACGTAAATTGGATAAGTGCTTTTTTATGGTTTCGGTGTTTAAGTGCGGCATTTTCCATACCTGTTCGTAAATTTCGTTTGAGTTAAAATAAACGCCTGCGTTCTGCATTAAAAAAGTTAAAATATTGAACTCGCTCGAAGTGAAATCCAGAACGGTATTTTTGTATACTGCCGTGCGGCTTTGAACATTAAGCGTAAGTCCGCCCGAAGATAAATTCGCTTTGCCGTTGGGTAAAAGCCGTAACGACATTTTCGCTTCGATCACCTGCGGCGAGCAAGGTTTTACGATATAATCTGCCGCGCCCGCGCTTAACCCGTCTATCACGTTTTCGTCCGTTCCCAAATCGGAAAGTATGATAACGGGCGTACGCCTTAAATAACGCAAAAGCTCGATGCCGTTTCCGTCGGGCAAAATCAGATCCAAAAGCGTAATATCGTACTCGTTTTCGGCGCAAGCGGAAATCGCACTCTTTAAGGTAGGGCAAGCCGTAACCTTATTCATTGCCGAAAAATATTCGGTTAAGGAATTGCGCAGCTTGTCGCCGTCTTCGACGATCAAAATGTTTTTAAACATTACTTTATTCATCGGTATTATTATAACACATTACGCCTTAAAAAACAATCTATATAAAATCGTGAAGAAAGTGTGAAGATTCGTTATAAACGCCCTTTAACCGTTCCTTAAAATGAAATAGTTTGCTACAATATAAGCACAAAACTTAAAAAGCCCCCCGCGGGGGGCTTTACGCTTTCCTTGCGGAAAGCGTAAAAAAATTTGTAAGAGGTGTAGTATGTTTTTCAGAATCAAAAAACATGTAATTTGCGTGATCGCCTTTCTTTTTTTAACGCTTCTCGGCGTTATCGGAGCGGTAACTTTTACACAAGAAAAACAAACGGCGTTCGCGACGGTGATGGAGAACGGCAATTTCCGCGTATATGACGGAAGCGGCGCTTTTCATAGCGGTTACGAGGATATCTCTTCCGCGTGGGGAGCGGCGATGTCTCTGTCTTTTAAACAAGTAAACGATAAAGTTAAGACGGCTACCGTTAAAATGTTTGCGGATGCCGAGGTTGCGGATACGCTGGATATATACAGCGCGAACTTTACCGTAGCGCTCGACCTCAACGGGCATAAACTTTCTATAAGCACCAAAGGGGAAAGCGTTATCAACAGCAGCGGAACGTTTACGTTATTAGACAGCGATCCGACCGCAACGAATAGCATAATAAGCTACGCAAGGGGAAATACGCCGCAGACCGTTGAAATTTCGGGCGGCGTGATAACGGGAGCAACCGGAAACTCGGCGGTGTTAATCAACGGCGGAGCATTCAATATGCAAGGCGGTACGGTTGCGGGTAACGTTATAACTTACAAATGGGGAGGGGCGGTTAACCCGGGCGTTGTTTTTACCATGACGGGCGGAGCCATTACCGAAAACGTAAACACCGCAGGGGGCGTGGGCGGCATGCACGTTCAGGGGGTTTCCGTTAAATTATCGGGAGCGATAAAAATAGACGGAAACACAAGCTGCACGAATATCAACGACAGCGAAAGAGCGGAAGGCAATTTCGGTTTCGATTATAATGCAAAGATAGTAGTAAACGGCGCTTTGAACGACGGCGCGGGGAACAATGCGCGGATAGGCTTAACTTTAATGGATGATTACGCCCAATTTGGTGCCACTATCAGCCGAGATTACAAAACGTACCACGAGGGCGAAGCGGCGGATAAGTATTTTTATTCGGACAACTACCAAAAGTGCCCGCAAATAGATTATTACGGAGGCGAGGTGGTTTTCAGCGGACATAGCGGTTTTAAAAATTATGAGAACGAGGGCGACAAACATTCCGCGGTTTGCAATAATTGCGGCGTGAGGATTACTTCCGAACACAGTTTTTCCTCGTCGGGCAAGTGCGCATGCAGTGCGCAGGCGGCGGCGTCTGTCGGTAATTCTTTCTATACCGATATCGAACAGGCTTGGGCGGCGGCAAAAACGGCGGGCACGGCAACGATAAAAATGTTCGACGACGCGTCGCTGATAAGCAATCTTTTCGTCTCCCAAAATGAAAACACAAACATTACTCTCGACTTGAACGGTCATACCGTTACGGGAACAAGCGGAAATATCGTATTTAATATTAACTCCGGAAATACGTTTATTCTGAAAGACAGCGCGGGCGGCGGCAAAATTACGTGCGGCAACAATGGTGTATATGTAGGCGTAAACGCAACATTCACTATGGAAGGCGGTGAAATTTCGGGTAACGGAAATAATGATACTTATAGCGGCGGAGGCGTATCGAATGATGGTACGTTCACTATGAACGGCGGCGTGATTTCAGGCAATACAGCTGAACAAGGCGGAGGCGTATCGAATGGCGGTACGTTCACAATGAACGGCGGTACGATAAAGGGAAATGCCGCGGTAAACTCGGGTGGCGGCGTGTGCGTAAAAGACGGTGGTAAGTTCAATGTTTCGGGTATCGTACAAATTTTCGAAAATACAGTCGATAACAAAGCTAATAACGTTCAATTTTTATCTATCCAAACGATAACCGTTGTCGGCAATCTTGATTCAAACGCAACCATAGGCGTTTATATGGAAAGCGCGGGGAACGCAGCAACGGGGTACAGCCAAAGCGAGGATCCGACAGATTATTTTGTTTCGGACAACGATAAATTAAATTGTATTTATAACGATAACGGCACAGTGAAATTTGCGGAACACGATTTTGCAAACGGCACATATCAGTGTACCGCAGAAGAACATTGGAAAGTTTGTGCAAATTGCGACGTGCAGGACGAAAGCAATAAAACGGCCCACGGCGGCGGCACGGCAACTTGTACCCAAAAAGCCGTCTGCTCCGTCTGCAACAGCGAGTACGGGGTGCTTACCGCGCACGTTGCGGGAGCTGCGGTACAGGAAAACTTAGTAGACGCTACCTGTGTGCAAAAAGGTTCTTACGACGAGATAACATACTGCGTTGGGTGCGGCGCAGAATTGAGCAGAACAGAAAAGACGATCGAAAAACGCGCGCACACTTACGGGAACTGGGAAATTACGCTCGACGCCACCTGCTCGGCGCAGGGTAGCAAAAAACACGGTTGCACTGCTTGCAATCACGAAGAAACCCAAGCGATCGCGATAGACGCTGACGCCCATTCCTTCAGCGAGTGGACGGAAAGCGAACGCGCCGACTGTACGCACAAGGGCGAAGAAACGCGCGTGTGCGCTTACAACATCGGGCATAAGCAAACGCGCGAAACGGATGCGCTGGGTCACACTTGGGGGCCCGATTCGGTGCGCGTAGAGCCCACCTGTACGACAGACGGATCGGTTACGGGTACTTGTACGGTTTGCAACGAAACCGATATCGAGATTTTGGTTAAACTCGGTCATGATCTCGTACAGCACGAAGCGCAAGCGGCAACCTGCACGCAAATCGGCTGGAACGCATACGAAAGCTGTTCCCGTTGCGAACATACCACATATGCGGAAATCGCGGCGCTCAGGCACGATTTTTCAACCGAATTTACGTTAGACAAGGCGGCATCCTGTACAGAAAAGGGAAGCAAATCAAAACATTGCACCCGTTGCGAAGAAAAGACGGAAGTAACCGAAATTCCGCTTAGCTCCCATACGTTGTCGCACGTCGACAGGGCGGAAGCGACGGTAACGGCAAACGGAAATATCGCGCATTGGGCGTGTGCGGTCTGCGAAAAGAAATTCTCGGACGAAAACGCAGTAAACGAAATCGAAAACGTTATAATCCCCATGCTCAAAGCGGAATTGGTAAAACCCAACGAAAACGGCGGGGAACACAAGGTTATCGTAACTACGCCGAACGGCTTTGCTCCCGATACGGAACTTGTTGTAACGGAAATCGCAAATGAAAATTACGCGCAATACGACAGCGTCGCCCAAACGGTAAACGGCGAAATCAATCTTGTGTACGACGTAACGTTACAAAGCGGCGGCGTAACCGTTCAGCCGGACGGCACGCTTACGATAAAGCTGCGTATTCCCGAAAATCTGCAAGGCAAAAATTTCAAGCTGTTCCACTTGCACGAAAGCGAGGCGGCGGATATGGAATATACGATAAACGGCAATTATGCCGTAGTGAATACCGATAGGCTTTCGGAATTTATCTTCGTAGGCGAAAAGGCGGTTATCTCTGGCGGAAACGGACTTTCCGCAGGGGCGATCGCAGGCGTCACGATCGGCGTTATTGCAGCCGTTTTGCTTGCCGTATACGTTGCGCTGTACTTCGCTCTTTACCGTAAGGGGAATTTGAAGGGGGAAGCGTTCGACGTAATCTACACGCCGATGAACGCTGTCTTTAACAAGAAAGCGCAAAACGAATAATCGGGGAAGCATCGCATAGTTCTATAATTCATTTGCAGAATTTGAAACCAAAGTCAACTGTGGGAATGAAGCCTGCGGTTGGCTTTGTCTTTTCGTTATCTGCCGCATTTTCGTTCGAAGCGGTAAAGGTGAAATTATTTGAAAAACAAAATATTTATAAACGGCGTTTTGTAATAAAATATCGACAAAATGCGGCAAAATACTGCAAATTTTTGTCATATAAAACAATTACGAACAGATTGTTGACAGAAGCCTGTACGCATGGTATAATAGATATAAAATAATGAAATTTTATCACTTTGTTTGCGCTGGATCGTACCGTTTCGGCGCATTCGAAAGACGACGAGGGGATTTCGTATTGCGTGCCGAGTAAAGGTTCGGAAATGGAAATGAATTTGTATTCCGAGAGAAGTGGACGAATATACGCAATATCAGTTTCATCGGTTAGACGTAAAAGGCGGTTTGCTGTGTTTGTGGCAGATTCAAAAAAATCGCAACAAACTTTCTTTTCAAGAGTGGGTAGAACTCGACTTAGAGTATATCCGCAGGCAAAGCGTTTGGTTAGACTTAAAAATAATTTTTAAAGGCGCATTCATGGTCGTGTTCGACCATAGCGGAGAGTAGTTCTCCGATAGAGGACGGGCGTTCGTCCAAAGAGAAAACTTATGAATATTTATGGCATTATAATGGCTGGCGGCGGCGGAACTCGTTTTTGGCCGTTATCGAGAAAATCCACGCCTAAACAGCTTTTAAATTTAAGCGGTAAAGACGTTATGGTAAACGAGGCGATCGACAGATTGGCATCGGTCGCTCCGCGCGATAATATTTTTATCGTGACGAATCGAAATCAAAAAGATAAAATGCAGCAGGTGACGGCGGGAAGAATCGTGCCCGATCACATTCTTTCCGAGCCTTCTGCAAGGAATACAGCCGCGTGCATAGGGTACGCGGCTATCAAACTTTTAAAAACGTACGGCGACGGGATCATGGTGATCACCCCGTCCGATGCCTATATCAAAAACAATGCGGCGTTTACGCAAACGCTGAATCGGGCGATCAAAGGGGCGGAAGAAGGGGAACATTTGGTTACGATCGGCATAGAACCGACTTTCCCCGCAACCGGATACGGTTACATTCAATATGAGGAATCGAAAAACGAGGCAAAGCTCGTAAAGCGCTTTGTCGAAAAACCTTCGTTTGAGCGCGCCGTGCAATACCTTGCCGAAGGCGGTTATGTATGGAACAGCGGCATGTTCATATGGAAGATTTCCGTCATTTTGGAACAATTCCGCTTATATTTGCCCGATATTTACGAAGATTTAATGAAAATCGGCGAAAAAATAGGGCTTTCGGAAGAAGAGGTAACTCTTTCGCGCATTTATCCCGAGATCCGCTCGGTTTCGGTTGACGTCGGGATCATGGAAAAAGCGCAAGATATTTTGGTTGTGCCCGGGGAGTTCGGGTGGAGCGACGTAGGCAGTTGGGACATGTTAGGCGTACTGCATTCCAAAGACGAAGGCGGGAACGTTTCCGTCGGCAACGTCGTCCAAATCGATGCGAAAGACTCTGTGTTCTATTCGAGCGGAAAACTCGTTGCGGCGGTCGGCGTGGAGAATTTGATCGTAGTAGAAACGCCCGACGCCGTGCTTGTATGCCCTAAAGACAAAGCGCAAGACGTAAAAAAGATGGTCGATCGCTTAAAGTCGGAAGGAAAGGAGGAACTGCTGTGAAAGATTGGCGCTCCGAATATTCCGATTGGTGCAGCGATCCCGTTTTCAGCGACGAAACGCGGGCAGAAGTTTTAGCGCTGCGCGACGAAGAGGAAATCAAAGACAGATTTTATAAGCAGTTATCGTTCGGCACGGGCGGGCTGCGCGGCGTGATCGGCGCGGGCACCAACCGTATGAACGTGTACACGGTGGGAAGAGCGACGCAGGGGCTTGCAAATTTTATCAACGCGCAAACGGAAAACGGCAGCGTTGCGATCGCGTATGACAGCAGAAAAATGTCTGCGGAATTTGCGCTCGATTCTGCGTTGATCCTCTGCGCGAACGGGATTAAGGTGTTCTTGTTCGACGGGCTGCGCCCTACGCCCGAATTGTCGTTTGCGGTGCGCGCGTGCAAGGCAACCGCGGGAATCGTGATCACGGCAAGCCATAATCCCCCCCAATACAACGGTTATAAAGTGTATTGGTCGGACGGCGGGCAGATCGTACCTCCTTACGATCAGCTGATCATAGAAGAAGTTCATAAAATTTCCGATTTCGGGAAAATTAAGCGTATCTCCCAAGAAGAAGCGACGGCGCGGGGATTGCTTCATTTTATCGGAAAAGAAATCGACGATTTGTATACTTCGGAACTGAAAAAGTTGATTTTGAATCCAGAAGTTCTTCAAAAACACGCAAAAAACATCAAAATCGTTTATACCCCTTTAAACGGAACGGGGAATTTACCCGTTCGCAGAATTTTGCGGGAATTGGGTTTTTCCAATGTATGGACGGTGCCCGAACAGGAAATGCCGGACGGGAATTTTCCTACGCTCGAATATCCCAATCCGGAAGATCCCAAAGCGTTTGCTTATGCGTTGGCTTTGGCGAAAGAAAAGGACGCCGATATCGTACTTGCGACCGATCCGGATGCCGACCGTTTGGGGATTTATGCCAAAGATGCCAAAACGGGCGAATACGTTTCGTTTACGGGAAATATGAGCGGTCTTTTGATCGCAGAGTATCTCCTTTCGCAAAAGGCGGAAAAAGGACTGCTCCCGCATAACAGAAAAGACGGCGCGCTTGTCACAACGGTCGTATCGTCTAAAATGGCGTATGAAATTGCGCAAGCGTACGGTCTTTCGGTGATCGAAGTGCTTACCGGATTTAAATATATCGGCGAACAGATCAAATTATTCGAAGAAGCGCGCAGCCGTATCGGCGGTAAAACGGATTGTACGCAATATGCGTACGAATACCAATTCGGATACGAAGAAAGTTACGGTTGTTTAGTGGGCACGCATGCGCGGGATAAAGACGCCGTAATGGCGGTAACTGCGCTGTGCGAAGCGGCGGCGTATTATCAAAGCAAAGGGCTTACCCTTTGGGATCAAATGCTGAATCTGTATCGAAAATACGGATTTTATAAAGAAGAATTAACCACGTTTACGCTAAAAGGCGCCGACGGCGCGGAACGGATATCTTCGATCATAGAGGAATTGCGCAAAAATCCTCCCGCTCGATTGGGGGAAGATAGCGTGATTGCCGTGCGCGATTACGAAAAGGGTATTCGCACCGAACTGGCCACCGGTCGTACGGAAAAAATCGGTTTGCCGAAAAGCAACGTTTTATATTTCGAAACGGAAAATAACGGTTGGTGCTGTGTTCGCCCTTCGGGAACGGAACCGAAAATCAAGTTTTATTTCGGCGTAAAAGGCAGTAGTTTAAAGGACGCGGAAACGCGCGTCGGTCGCTTGAAAGATAGCTTGATCGAATTGGTCGGTCAATAAATAACGGGAAATGTAAGTATGAAGTGTTTGGTCTTAGCGGGAGGGAGCAGCGACAGATTGTGGCCGCTTTCGCGCAAGAATTATCCGAAACAATTTATGGAAATCCGCCGCGGACGTTCGATGTTTCAAGAAGCGATTCTTCGAAACATGCCTTTTTGCGACGAATTTATCATAATAACCAATCGGAAATACGAAAATATCGTTCAAGGTCAGCTTCAAGATTTCCAAGGACTGAAATACACCGTTTTGATCGAAGAAATTCCGTTAAAAACGGCGCTTTCCGTTGCGCTGGTTGCACTGCGTTCGCAAGAGGACGAAGAGCTTTTGATCGTTTCGACCGATCATTTGATCGAGGGCGAGTATAACGCCTGCATGATGCAGGTTAAAGAAACGGTAAAAAAGGATAAAGTTGCCGTTGTCGTCGTAAAGCCCCGCAATCATTCGGAAGGGTATCATTTTATCAGCAGCGTCAACAAAAAAATCGTGCTTTCTTCCCACCGCACCAAAAACAGTTATTGGGATTGCGGAATTTTTGCGGGGAAAGTTTCCGTGTTTTTGCAATCGTTAGACGAATCGTTTGTCGAGCAAATGAAAAAAGTTCAGCCGCAGGGGAATATTCTTACAAAGGATATTTTAAAAAAGGTACGGGCGACAAGTTTGGCAAGCGTGCTGCGTACCGAACAAATGCAGCTGGTGCAAGCAAAATTCGAGTTGGTGCGCATTACCGATATTTCCTCCTACTACAACTATTTCGGAAAAGCGGTAGAAAACAATTCCAACACCATCGGGTATCATAATAAAAACGTCGAAATCGTCAACATGGTGCAAGATCAGTTGGTTGTCGCGAACGGACTGCGCAATATAATCATTGCCAACACGCGCGATGCAATTTATATTACGCCCATCGATCAAGAAGCGGATATTAAAACGGTTGCGAAAAAGTACTATTTGAAAAAGAGCCGTTATTTCGACGAGTGTTCCATTTATTACGAAAAATGGGGCACGAAAGAAATTTTAAATCAAACGCAAAATTGCGTCGTAAGCAGAATTACGGTTTATCAAAATCAAATTTTCAAAGAAGAGGGAAAGCGCGGCCGCATTTTAAATTATTTTGTGGTAGAAGGAAGCGCGAAGATCTATTCGGAAGAAAACGGCGCGTGGGACTGCGGCTTAAACGGCAGCGTTACTTTTCATGCTGAACAGAATTACGAGATCGCAAACGAGGGAAAAGGCAATCTCGTTTTAATTCAAACGGATAATATCGGCGGGGTAGCGGAAGAAAAGGAAATTAAGCGGGATAGCTGTTTGGTAAAAATGATCCCCGCTTTAAAAGATTCTATTTGGGGCGGAACGAAGATCCGCGACGTTTTGAAAAAGGACGTCGGAACGATGAAGCGCATCTCCGAAAGTTGGGAATTATCCGCTCATCCCGCGGGCGAGTCGGTTATCGGCACGGGCGAATATGGCGGCATGACGTTTTCCGAATTTATCAAAGCGATCGGCGAAGAGCAATTAGGCTGGAAGGCGCAGGGGTACGAAACCTTTCCGCTTATGATCAAATTTATCGACGCCAAAGAAAGCCTTTCCATTCAAGTGCATCCCGACGACGAATATGCGTTCCCCGTCGAAGGCGATTACGGCAAAAACGAAATGTGGTACGTTTTGGAAGCGGACGAGGGGGCGTGCATTTACGACGGTTTCAACCGCAATGTGACGGAAAAAGAAATACGAGAGCGCATTAAAAACAATACTTTGCTCGAAGTTTTAAACGCGGTTCCCGTAAAAAAGGGAGAAACGTTTTTCCTTCATACGGGCACGGTGCATGCGATCGGCGCGGGCTGTTTAATATGCGAAGTGCAGCAATCTTCGAACGTCACGTATCGGCTGTACGATTACGGAAGAAAAGACGCCGACGGCAATACAAGGGAATTGCATCTTGAAAAAGCGTTAGACGTTTTAAATACCGAAAAGATGAAGTCGGATCCCTGCGAACAAAACGAAGTATGCAATTTCGAAGGATATACAAAACAGCTTTTAGGGCAATGCAAATACTTTGCCGTAAATAAGTACGAGATCGAAGGGGAGCTTGCGCTCGCTTCGAACGAATCTTCGTTTAAAGTTATCGTTGTGATCGAAGGAAGCGGTACGATTTCGAACGGCGAACATGTATTCGAAACAAAATTCGGCGACACATGGTTTTGCGGGTGTCGGGATGTTGTGCAATTATGCGGAAATTTAAAGATTTTAGCGGTAAGTGTATAATCATTATAGTACAATAAAGTGTTTTACTAGCCGAGGATGGACATACAATGAGCGAAAAAATTAAGTTGACCCATAATATAATTGAAGACGAAATTGCCGAGGATAAATCGATCGACGATTCTATTTACGATGAAATTTCGCAATCGGCGATACAAGCTGTAAACAGTAAAGTACTGACGGATGAACGGTCTGACGGAAGCGCAAAATACATATCCGATTATGTGCCGAAAAAACGTAAAGGTTTTAGCGTATTTATTTATATTTTGCTGAAACGTATATTCGATTTTTTGTCATCGCTTTGTGTTAGTTTGCTTTTGTTGTTGCCGATTATCTTAATCACGTTTATTATTGTTTGTAAAGACCATGGCAGTCCGTTTTATAAACAAAGGCGACAAGGCAAAAAGGATAAGCCTTTAAAAATTTGGAAATTTCGCAGTATGAAAAAGGGCGCGGACCGTTTAGAAAAAATGCTTACGCCCGAGCAACTGGAAGAATACAGGCGCGAATATAAGTTGAATGACGATCCAAGATTGATTGGTTATAAAAAAGCCGGCGACGGGGAAAAAGGAAGATGTTTCGGTGCGAAAATCAGAAAAACTTCCATAGACGAATTTCCGCAAATTCTTTTTAATATATGCATTTTGGGGAATATGTCTGTCGTTGGACCTCGTCCGTTGTTAGATGAGGAACTGAATAAATATTATTCTGCGGAACAAAGAGCGTTGTTGCTTTCGGTGAAGCCCGGTCTTACAGGATATTGGCAGGCATATGCAAGAAATAACGCGACTTACGAAAGCGGCGAACGGCAAAAGATGGAACTTTATTATATCGAACATCGGTCTATATGGTTGGATATAAAAATAATATTTAAAACGTTTTTCGGCGTATTAAAACGAGACGGCGCTAAATAAAATAATTTTTTGCTTATTTTTGGAGCTTACAATGAAAATACTTCAAATTTGTAGTTATATGTATCCTCATATCGGCGGGATCGAACAAGTCGCTCGGGATTGTGCGAATGCATTAAAAAACGATTGTGAACAGAAAATTATTTGCTTTAATCACGAAAAGGGAAATCTTATAGACGAAGTGGACGGTATTTCCGTAATTCGCGCCGGTTGTTTTGCAAAAATTGCATCTCAATCGCTATCGGTTTCGTTTGGGAAGTTATTGAAAAAAACGCTTAAAGACTTTAAGCCCGACGTGATTATTTTTCATTATCCAAACCCGTTTGCCGCACATTATCTGCTGAAACACATAAAAAAATATCCGAATATTAAACTGATTTTGTATTGGCATTTAGACATTACAAAACAAAAATTATTGGGGAAGTTTTTTAAAGGACAAACAAAAAGGTTAATTCGAAGAGCGGCAAAAATCTTTGCGACAAGTCCGAATTATATTGACGGAAGTTTTTATTTATCTGAAAATAAAGATAAATGCGAGGTGTTGTCGTGCTGCGTTGCCCAAGAACGCATAAAAATCAGCGATAAAGAAATTGCGCTTGCAAATGCAATTCGGGAAGAAAACAAGGGAAAAACGATATGTCTTGCCATGGGTAGGCATGTACCCTATAAGGGATTGGAATATTTGGTAAAAGCAAGCGCATTTTTAAGCGGCGAATATCGCATATACATCGGCGGTCAAGGTCCGTTGACCGATTCTTTAATTGCGCTTGCCCAAAATGATAAAAAAATTACATTTCTCGGAAAAGTCAGTTTAGAACTTTTAAAAGCATACATACAGGCGTGCGATATTTTTTGCTTTCCCTCTATTACAAAAAACGAGGCGTTTGGTATTGCATTGGCGGAAGCGATGGGATGCGGAAAACCGGCAGTTACGTTTACGATTAAAGGAAGCGGCGTTAATTATGTTTCGCTCAACGGCGTTACCGGAATCGAAGTGGAAAATAGCAATGCCGAAAAGTATGCCGAAGCGATTAAAGAGTTGGCTTTAAACAAAGAACTTCGTGTGCAATATGGCGCAAACGCTCAAAAGCGAGTAGAAGAACTCTTTACCGAAGAAGTATTTCAAAGAAAGTTAAAGTCGGTAATAGCATCATTGTTCGGCAATGCAAAATAACACGAAAAGGGAACGTAGATGAAGATAGCAATAGATTGTCGATATATAGGAAAATCAGGGATCGGCCGCGTTTGCGAAGGCCTTCTTGATCATTTGGATTACGAGAAAAATGTTTATTATTTGATTGGCGATATTGACAAATTGCAAAAATACAATAAAGCTATTTTAATCGCCGACAATACGAATCCGTTTTCTAAAAAGGGGCTGTTCCATTTGCAAAAAAAGCGAATCAACCGCGAGTGCGATTGTATGATTATTCCGAATTTTATTATTCCGTTCGGAATTAAAATACCCGTTCATTCCGTGATGCACGATTTGATTTTTCTTGACGTAAAAGAAACGGTCAATGGCAAAATCGATTATAAAATCAAAAAGTATTTGCTGAAAAGGGCGATGAAAAAGTCGAAAAGCATTGCATGCGTATCCAATTTTACAAAGTCGAGATGCGAATATCATTTTAAAAAATATGCGCATAAATGTTATGTGAATTATAACGGATTGTCAAAAGAGATCATTGAATATCAAAAAAATCATCCAACTGAACAAAAGGAAAATACGGCCGTTTATGTCGGTAATATAAAACGGCATAAAGGGCTTAAAACTTTGTTGAATGCGTTTTCCGAGGTGGAAGACCCTACATTGAAATTAAAAATCATTGGGGAGCGCGAAGGGTTTATAACCGGCTTAAATTTAAATGAAAATAAGTATCCAAATGTGGAGTTTACGGGAAGAATCGATAATAATTCGCTTTTTTCCGAAATTCAGAAAGCAAAGTACTTGGTTCAGCCTTCTATCTACGAAGGGTTTGGATTACCTCCCTTAGAAGCATTATATTTGGGGACGCAGCCTATTCTTTCAAACATAGAAGTTTTTAAGGAAATATATGAAGGTTTTCCGGTAATAATATTTTATAACGTAAAAGATTTAAGCGAGAAACTGCAAAGAAATAGCCAAAATATAAATGGATTATGTGAAAGATTATTGCAAAAATATAACTTTCAAAAATTTGCAGATAAATTGCTTGAAATGGTAAATTATTAAATGAGACAATTTGAAAAGCCAAACAACATATTTCTTGATATATTGATTTACGTGTGCATTTTCTTGTTTATAGTCGGCGGAAATGCATTGTCTTTCAATTTGCACGGAATTTCCATCCGATATGGGGAATTATTTTCGATTATTCTTTTTGTTTGTCTTTTACCGTATGTTTTCAGACAGAAACTGGTACGAATTGATCCTATTTTTATTTGGTTTTTACTCTCCGTGATCTTAAATTTAGTTAGCTATTTTGCTTACGGATTCAGTTTTCGCCAAATTTTGATGGGGTATATTTACTTATTTCGTTATGCGGTACTTATTCTATTGGCGTTTATTCTATCGAAATATCTTTCGGTAACAAAACAGTTAGTGCCTATATTAAAGCACGTAAATGTTTGTTATTTGGCAGTTTGTATAATTGGATTTATACAAATTATTTTATTTCCGAGCGCTTTAAAATGGTATTCGTTGTTTGAAAAAATAGGCGTATATTGGGTAGGCGATCCGCACATAAACCGATTGGTTTCTACTGATTTTGATCCGAATTATTTGTCTTGTTGTCTTTTAATCGGAGTGATCATAAATCTGTATTTTATAAAGTCCAAGAAAAAAAATCAGTTTGCAAGAACAAGTATCTATACAAATTATATCTGTTTATCGATATATTTGTTGGCAATTTTATTAACAAAATCGCGTTCCGGAATATTAGGGCTTGGAATTGTTGTAATATTATATTTTCTGTTTACGATCGATAGAAAAAAGATTACAAAGAGCGACATACTTATTTGTTTTGCATTTGTTTTTATCGGTGGATATTTTGTTGTCTTTTCCGATATTCAAGTGTTCGTTAGAATAAGGGAAGTTTTTAACGATGCTTCTGCGGGGGCAAGATTTATATCTTGGCAAAAAAGTATAGAAATCATTAAAGATACAAACTTTTTGGGCATTGGCTATAACATGTACGGCGCATATAACGAAATGTTTTATGGCGCTTTAAATTCGTCCAATACCGTTGCCGGGGTCGATTCGTCGTTGTTTTTGGTGCTCATAACAACGGGATTGGTTGGTTTTATAACATTTATCGCACATTATGCAAGAATGTATCAGAGTGTCAATAACGCTGCATTTCGTTGCCTTCTGATTGCTTCCATAATCGTGTGCAATTTTAATAATCTATTATTTTATTCTTTATGGATTTTGCCTTTCTATTTAGTGGGCTATCTCATTTATGAATGCGAAAGGGAACAGGTAAAAAAATCTACACAATTTGGCGTTCAAAGGTTTGTGAATGCGAACTTGAAAAAAACCTCAGTTGTTTATGGCGGTGAATAACATGAAAGATTTGGTTGAAAAAATATATATTGATGTTCGATTTTCTTTTACTGTATCTAAAATAAGCGGTAAGTTTAACGGAGGGAATAACTACGTTATCAGCGTTCTTAATCTAATTAAAGAAAAATCGGATCATAATACGGAAATATTTTTGATTTGCAATCTTTCAACGGCAAATGATTTGAAAGATACGTTAGGTATCGCTGATATCAATTATATCGAAATAAAAAATTTATCTGAATTGTTTTTAACAAATCACGACGTACTATTGATTCCGCAGGTGAATGATAGTAAGCAGTATGCGAAAGAGTTAATTAAATTCCGCAAAAAAAATGCCGATTGCAAGATTTATATTACAATTCATGATAGACGTCATAAAGATTTAATTTATGATAAGTATGCAAGCACTTTAAAATTCGGCTTAAAGAGCAACAATGCTGTTTTGGCGATAGGGCGAAAATGGAACGCTATAAAAATAGATAGATATTTAAAAAGGATTATACGGATAACGGATAAAGTATTTACCGTATCGAACTATTCGATGCAGAGATTGATCGAGTTTAAAAAAATCAAATTTATAACTTACAATTTTTGCGGTATCGATATAGAAAATTATAATTTAGATGAAAGCGTTGCGGGAAATTATATCTTGTTTGTAAACGCCGGACGTTCGGAAAAAAATTTTATTAGGGCTTTGATTGCATTTGGCAAATCTGATGCCGTAAAAAACAATCAGTTATCTTTGGTTGCTACGGGATTATCGGATAAACAAATATGCAAAATAAAAAAATCGGGATATGTCGATCCTTTATTGTACGATAAGAATGTTGCATTAAAAGGGTATGTCAATCCCGATGAATTACACGCGCTTTATAGGTCTTGCAAATTTTTATTGTTCACTTCTTTAAATGAGGGAATGGGGTTGCCTGTGGCAGAAGCAATATTGTGCGGAAAGCCTGTCGTTGCCTCATGGAAAAGTGCAATGCCGGAAGTTTTGGGCGCCGTGGGTTATTATGTGAATCCAAAATCGATCGATTCTATCGTTAAAGGAATCAATTATATTATAGTCGAAGAAAATTACAACAAAAAAGTTCAATATGTTAAACAGAAAGCGGATATTTTAAAACAGCAAGTTGTTTTAGATCAAGCAGTTATGGCAGACGAACTTTTACATTAGTTATTAGTTTGGAACGGATAAAATGATGAAAGAAAAATTATTGACCATTGCAATACCGACGTATAACAGAGTAGAGTTTCTTAATAGATCATTGAACTCGATCTTAAAGCAGTTTGAAGACGAAGTGGAAATATTAGTTTCCGACAATGCTTCAACAGATGAAACTTTTGCTTATATGTCAAAAGCGATTGAGGACTATCCGCACATAAATTATGTGCGAAACGAAAACAATATCGGTCCCGATAATAATTTTTTGCAATGTTATAATTTGGCGGCAGGAAAGTTTGTTCTGCTTTTAGGCGATGACGATGTTTTAATGGATGGTGCATTAAAAGAAATTCTTTCCTTTTTAAAAACAGATGGAAATGATTGTTTGCTTGTATTTTTGAATCATGCCATCTTTAAAAATGAATATACAGTGAGTAATTGCGCGATATACGATCATTCGTTGCGTGAGAATATTTTAACTACCGATAAAAAAACTTTAATGGATATAGCGCAAGACAGAATTACTTATATGAGTGCGTTTTTGCTTCAAAAGTCTGCATTTTTAAAAGTCAATGATCCCAAAAAGTACAATAATACTTTTTTTATGCACACCTGTATCGCTTTCGAAGCGACTGCCGATAAAGATGCGCTTTTAGGTATAATTGCCAAACCGTGCGTCGCTCAGGATGCCACATACGGAAATTCAAGCATCGACGTAAATTTACATACCTCGTTTAAGATTTTCGGCAGGGGAATGGAATACGCTTTTTGCAATGTAGCGGTAGAAAATAATTACGATAAAAAGCAAATGTGCAAGATATATTCCGGTTGGATTGCCAAAGGTTGGCCGGGAACGATCTTAAAGTTAAAAGAAGAAAAAAATATATACTGGAAAAAAGAATTTAAAGAATATGGTCTTCCTGTATTAAAAAAGCATAAAAAGGCGTATTTTGCTGTTATGCCCTTTGTGTGTTTACCAAGGTTTTTGGCGATATTTTTGCGAAAACTGAATCGTTTAAGAAAAAAGAAGAAAGGGGAATAATATTTGTTATGAAAGTTGTATTGCTTGCGGGCGGGTACGGTACGCGTATATCGGAAGAGTCGCAGTTTAAACCGAAACCGATGATCGAAATAGGCGGAAAACCCATTCTTTGGCATATTATGAAAGAGTATTCCTTTTACGGATTTAACGAATTTATTATATGTGCCGGATACAAACAGCATGTTATCAAAGAATGGTTTGCAGATTATTTTTTGCACAACAGCGATATTACGTTTGATTTTACGCAGGGGCGCAACGATATGACGATCCATAATCAACATTGCGAACCTTGGAAGGTGACTGTGGTAGACACAGGATTGAACACGATGACGGGTGGTCGGATAAAAAGGATTCAGCCGTATGTGGGAACGGAAACTTTTTTGATGACTTACGGAGACGGCGTATGCGATGTGGACGTTAAAAAGCTGGTTGAATTTCATAAATCGCACGGAAAAATTGCGACGTTGACTGCGGTCATGATGGAACAGCAAAAAGGCGTTCTCGATATAGGGGGGGATAATGCGGTGCATTCTTTCCGTGAAAAAAGCCATACCGACGGAGCGCAGATCAATGCAGGTTACATGGTGTTTTCTTCCGAAATATTTGATTATCTTGAAAACGATAAAACAATTTTGGAAAAAGAGCCGTTGCAACAGCTGGCGCAAAACGGTCAGCTTATGTCTTATAAGCATACGGGATTTTGGCAATGTATGGATACCAAGCGTGAAATGGATATGTTAAATCAGCTTTACGAGCAAAAGAAAGCGCCTTGGAAAAAATGGAAGGATTAAATATGTTGGATCTAACTTTTTATAAAGGGAAAAAAGTACTGGTTACGGGACATACCGGATTTAAGGGCGCTTGGCTGTGTAAAATTCTAATCGATGCGGGAGCAGAAGTAATCGGTTATGCGTTAAATCCGCCGACAGAACCCAATCTATTTTCGTTATCGAAAATAGAAAATGAAATGATTTCCGTAATCGGAGATGTGCGCAATTATGCGGTTTTGAAAAGCGTATTCGATCGATATCAGCCAGAAATCGTAATACATTTAGCGGCCCAGCCGATCGTACGCGATTCGTATAAAGATCCGAAATATACTTTTGAAACGAACGTTATGGGAACGGTGAACGTATTGGAATGCGTAAGGACAAGCGTTTGCGTGAAAAGTTTTTTAAACGTTACAACGGATAAAGTGTATAAAAACGATGAAATTCCCGATCATGCCTTTCAAGAGGAAGAACCGCTTGACGGGTACGATCCGTATAGCAATTCCAAATCTTGCAGCGAGTTGATCACGCATAGCTATCAAAAGTGTTTTTTTCAAGACGGCCATTGCGCGATTTCGACTGCCCGCGCAGGCAATGTGATCGGCGGAGGGGATTTTGCAAACGATCGAATCATTCCCGATTGCATTCGTGCTGTAGAACAAAACAGACAAATTATTGTTAGAAATCCTTATTCTACGCGTCCTTATCAGCATGTTTTAGAGCCGCTGTATCTTTATTTGCTGATTGCGCAAAAACAATTTGACAATTCGGCATTTGCGGGCTATTATAATATCGGACCGGATAATTGCGATTGCGTGAACACAGGCGATTTGGTTACGCTGTTTTGCAAGTGTTGGGGAAATCAGACCGATTGGGTAAATAAGAGCGACGGCGGTCCGCACGAAGCGGCATTTTTAAAGTTGGATAACACGAAAGTCAAAAAAGTGTTCGGTTGGAAGCCGCGTTGGCATATCGAAGAAACAATGCGGGAAATTGTTAATTGGACAAAGGTGTATTTATCCGATCGGGATAAAATTCCGCAAGAAATGCAAAGGGAGATAAAAGAGTTTTTGAAATATGAATAAGATCGGCGTTAAAAAACGCGGCTTGAAAACAAATTTCATATTTAATTTTATCAGCCAGATTTTAACGTTGATCATTCCGCTTGTTACAACGCCATATCTTGCAAGGGTGTTGTTGGAAGAAGGAAACGGGCGGTACAGCTATTCTTTGGCAATTATTACTTATTTTGTAATGTTTGCTAGTTTGGGATTCGATACTTACGGGCAAAGGCAAATTGCGGCTTGTCAAGACGACAAAGTACAGAAGAGTAAAGTATTTTGGGAGCTTTTTATTTTAAAGAGCATTACTACGGTAATAGCTCTTTCCATATTATATGCAACAGCGTTTACCATCGGATTCGGTGCGAACTATAATGCTTTAATTCTAATATTATCTATCCAAATTGTTGCGGTACCGTTCGATATTCAGTTTTTATATCGCGGCGACGAAGATTTTATGTCGATTGCAATCAGATCGGTTGTAATGAAGATAATAAGTCTTATTTGCATTTTTGTATTTGTAAAAGAAGCGTCGGATACTTGGATTTATGCTTTATTGATGTCGGTTTCGGTAATCGCATCAAATTTTATTATTTGGCCGACGGTATTTAAAAGGGTAAAGTTTGTTTCGATTAAGAATCTTTCCCTGTTGCGGCATATCAAACCGACCATTTTAATATTCTTGCCTACGTTGGCGGTTACGGTATATTCCGTATTCGATAAAACGATGATCGGGTTGTTGGCGGCGAATCCCGATTACGAAAACGGTTGCTATGAGCAGGCGTATAAATTAAACAGCGTTGCTTTGTTGCCGGTTACGTTGATATCTTCCGTTATGATTTCTCGGAATGCACACGATTTTGGACAAGGCGATTTCGATTCGGTAAAAAGGCATTTATATGCAGCAGCGAATTATGTGTGGTTGTTGGGGATACCCTTAATCGTTGGTTTTTCGGTTATGTCCGAAAATTTGTGCTCATGGTTTTTAGGCGATGGGTATGCGGAAGTTCCGTTATTGTTAAAAATCATGTCGGTGCGATTTGTGGTTTCCGGTTTGGGCGTTGTTTTCGGAGATCAGCTTTTTATCGCAATACGAAAAGAAAAGTATCCGACGATCTCGGCGATTATTGCGGCAGTGGTAAACGTTACGTTGAATTACTTTTTAATTCCAAAGATGGGCGCAACGGGCGCGGCGATCGCGACTGCCGTTTCCGAATTTTTAGTGACGGCAACGCTTGCGGCTTTTGTAATAAAAAACCGATATCTTTCGATATTAAAAGTAATCGGATTATGTTGGAAGTATGCCGTTTCCGCCGCAGTTATGTTTGTACCCATTTACTTTTTGAATCGGTACATGGTATACTCTGTATGGAGCTTTTTGCTCATTATGTTCGTAGGCGTGAGTGTATATGCCGGCGGGCTATTGCTTTTAAGAGATGAATTTTTTATCGGCAATATTAAAAATGTATTCCATGCGATAATAAACAAATTGAAAAGCAAAACAAAAGAAAACAGCGTAATAGAAGAGGAGATTTCAATGAAAAATTTAACGGAAGAACAAGCAAGAGAAAAAATCAAATCGATGGTCGCAGAATATTATCGCGAATTCAAAAAAAATCGCACGCCTTATTGCGAAGGCGATCGAATCACGTATGCCGCTCGTGTATACGATGAAAAGGAAATGTGCGCGTTGACTGACGCTATGCTTGATTTTTGGCTGACGACGGGTAGATTTGCAGAAGAGTTTGAACGGGAGTTTGCGAAGTGGATCGGCGTGAAGTACGCTCATCTTGTAAACAGCGGTTCGTCGGCAAACTTGATTGCTTTTTCCGTTTTAACTGCGCCCGAATTAAAGGATCGGCAAATCAAACGCGGCGACGAGGTGATTACAGTCGCATGCGGATTTCCGACTACGGTGACGCCGATATTACAATACGGAGCGATTCCCGTATTCGTAGATGTTACGGTTCCCCAGTATAACATTGACGTAACCAAATTAGAAAAAGCGTTATCCAAGCGTACGAAAGCGGTTATGATTGCGCATACGCTCGGGAATCCGTTTGATTTGTCCGCAGTAAAGGCATTTTGCGAAAAACACAATTTGTGGTTGGTAGAAGATAATTGCGACGCTTTGGGATCTCGGTATACGATAAACGGCGAAACGAAATACACGGGCACGTGGGGCAATATCGGAACAAGCAGCTTTTATCCGCCGCATCATATGACCATGGGCGAAGGGGGGTGCGTATACACGAACGATCCCATGTTGCACAAATTGATTTTGTCTTATCGCGATTGGGGAAGAGATTGTATTTGTCCTTCCGGTCAAGATAATTTTTGTAGGCATCGGTTTGACGGACAGTTCGGGAAACTGCCGAACGGCTACGATCATAAATATGTTTACAGTCATTTCGGCTACAATTTGAAAGTAACCGATATGCAAGCGGCAGTCGGATGCGAACAGTTAAAAAAATTCCCTTCGTTTATCGAACGCCGCCGTCATAATTGGAAACGCCTGCGCGAAGCGCTTGCGGGAACGGAAGATAAATTGATTTTACCCGAGGCGGCTGAAAACAGCGATCCTTCTTGGTTTGGTTTTCTGATTTCGGTGAAGCCGGAAAGCGGCTTAGATCGAAATGCCGTAACGCGATATATCGAAGAGCATAACGTGCAAACGCGTTTGTTGTTCAGCGGGAATTTGATCAAACATCCTTGCTTCGATCAGTTGCGCGGAACGGAAGCCTATCGCGTAGTCGGTTCGCTTGAAAATACCGATTTTATTATGAATCATACCTTTTGGGTCGGCGTTTACCCCGGTATGACGGATGCTATGATCGACTATATGGCAAAAACGATTCGGGAAGCGATAAATTAACATGGTACTTTATACGGGAGAAAAAATATGAAAGTAAGAGTATCCGATTATATAGCCGATTTTTTGGTGCAAAACGGAATTACACATCAGTTTACCGTAACGGGCGGCGGCGCGATGTTTTTAAACGATTCATTCGGGCATAAAAAGGGCTTAAAGTGTATTTATAATCATCACGAACAGGCTTGCGCGGTTGCCGCAGAAGGTTATGCGCGTGCTACGGGGAAAATATGTTCCGTTTGCGTAACAACGGGACCGGGGGGAACAAACGCGCTTACCGGCGTAATGGGCGCGTATTTGGATTCGATTCCGATGCTCGTTTTTTCCGGGCAAGTAAAGTTTTCGACGACGTTGGCAAGCTGTCCTCAATTAAAGTTGCGGCAGCTCGGGGATCAAGAATTCCCCATTGTAAAATGCGCCGAACACATGACGAAGTACGCGGTTATGATTACCGATCCGAATACGGTGCGTTATCATTTAAAGAAAGCGCTTTATTTGGCTACGCACGGCAGACCCGCTCCCGTTTGGCTGGATATTCCCATCAACATTCAATCGGCTTGGATCGAAACGGATGATTTGATCGATTATGATAGCCGTGAAGACGAATCGGAACGCGCGCCGAAGGTAAATACACTGCAAATCGAAGAATTGTATCAAAAACTTTCTCAGGCGAAACGCCCTGTAATTTTGGCGGGGGAGGGCATTCGCATTTCTCAAACGCAAGAGCAGCTGCTTAGATTGGCGGAAAAATGGCGTATTCCCGTTTGTACTGCATGGAACGCGCACGATTTAATGGGGGATGAAAATCCTTTTCAATGCGGTCGTCCGAGTACCGTTGGTACGCGCGGGGGAAATTATGTGTTGCAGTCGGCAGATTTTGTGCTTTCGCTCGGTTGCCGCATGAACATTCGGCAAATCAGTTATAATTGGGAAAATTTTGCAAAAAATGCCTATTTGGCTGCTGCGGACATTGACGAGGCGGAATTAAATAAGCCTACGCTGCATGTAGATTTAAAACTTCATGCGGATTTAAAAGAACTGCTCCCGACGTTGTTGGAACATGATTATGCGCCCCGTCATGGCGAATGGTTGGAATGGGCGCGCAGTACGGCATTCGCTTATCCTGCCGATTGTCCTTCGTATTATAAAAAGTCCGAACCGGTAAATCCTTACGTCTTCATGCGCAAATTGGGAGAACTGATCGGACAGGATGAATGTATCGTATCTTCCAACGCAACTGCTTGCGTATGTTTGTATCAAGCTATGAGGATCTGCCAAGGACAGCGCATTTTTTCCAATTCAGGTAGCGCTTCTATGGGATACGGATTGCCTGCGGCTATCGGTGCGGCAGTCGCGCAGCAAGGAAAGCGGGTCATTTGTTTGGAGGGGGACGGTTCCATTCAAATGAATATACAGGAATTGCAGACGATCGTTACCAATCGTTTACCGCTTAAACTCGTTTGGCTGAATAACGAAGGTTATCATTCGATTCGTCAAACGCAGACGAATACTTTTCAGGCAAACTTTTGCGGCGTGGGGGAAAACGACGGCATTTCGTTCCCCGAGGCAGAACGCATAGCATACGCATATCGGCTTCCTTATTATAAAATTTGCCGTCACGAAGACATTGAAAGCAGAATAAAAGAATGGCTGAATGCGGACGGCGCGGCAATGCTGGAAGTCGTTCTCGACAAAAAGCAATTTTTCGAACCGAAGCTTTCTTCCAAGCAAATGCCGGACGGAACGATCGTTTCGCCTTCGCTTGAAGATATGTATCCGTTTTTGGAAGAAACGGAAAAACCCAAGTTGCCGCAGTCGCTTATATAAAGGAGATCACGATGGATAAAAAAATACAACTGCTCGATTGTACATTGCGGGACGGCGCTTACGTCGTAGACGGGGAGTTCGGGGTTCCCGCAATTAGAGGAATTATCAAAAAAATGGAAGAGGCGAACGTTGATATTATCGAGTGCGGTTGGTTGAAAGATTCGCCGTATCGTGCCGGAAGCAGCTATTTTCACGTGCCCGCCGATTTGGAAAGTTTTATCGACAAAAAGAACAGCAATTCCGTTTATGCGGTTATGATCGATTGGGATCGATACGATTTAAATTTTCTTCCCGAAAACAACGGAAAATCGATCGATGCGATTCGGGTCGTGTTTCCGCACGGAAAGCATCGGGAAGGAATTGCAGTCGGAAAAGAGATCGAGAAAAAGAATTATTTCGTTTTCTATCAAGCTGCGAATACGCTTGCTTACAGCGAGGAGGATCTGCTTGATCTTGCCGATTGCGTCAATCAAACGAATGCAGCCGCTCTTTCGGTGGTGGATACGTTCGGAGCAATGTATTTCGAAGATTTGGAGCGGATCGTGCGCGTCCTCGATGGTCGATTGAACAAAAAGATCAAACTCGGATTTCATTCGCATAACAACCAACAGCTTTCGTTTGCCTTGTCTATGCGCTTTGTCGAATTGACGGAATCGTTGCATAGAGGCTCGATCGTTGATTCCAGTTTGTGCGGAATGGGCAGGGGGGCGGGAAACGCTACTACGGAACTTCTCGCCAATTATTTGAACGAAAAATATAATTGCAATTACGATTTAAATGTCGTAATGGATTCTATCGATATGTATATGCAATATTTTCAAGAACGTTATGAATGGGGGTATTCTATTCCTTATTTCATTGCGGGCATGTATTGTTGTCACGTAAACAATATTGCATACCTTTTAAAAAATCACAGAACGAATGCGAAGGATATGAAAAATATTATCGAATCGCTTTCGCCTTCCGACCGTAGAAAATATGATTACGATTTGTTGGAAAATCGCTATCTCGAAAATCAAAGTCGCATTGTAGACGACGAGAAAACGAAAGAAATTTTACGCAGGGATTTCGAAAACAGAAAAATACTGTTGATAGCACCCGGAAAAACTTCGTCGGAAGAAAAAGATAAAATTGAGAACTATATTAAAAATAACGATCCGATTATAATAGCGGTAAATGCGTTAAATACACTGTATCGATTTGATTATCTGTTTGCGATCAATCATGTTCGGTACGACTATGCAAAAGACGTATACAAAAATCAATTTGCAAATACCAAAAAAATTCTTCTTTCCAACATCAAGGCGGAAGGAGAAAGCGACGAATATATCGTTAATTTTAACAGCGTAATTAAACGAGGTTGGGAGCATTTCGATAACGCCGTTATCGTTTGTTTGCGCCTGTTGGAAAAGTTAAACGTAAGAGAAGTTGCTGTCGCAGGCTTCGACGGATTTAAAACCAAATACGGCGACAGTTATGCAGACGTATCGCTTCCCGTTTTAAAGACAGATAATAAGTGGGAAGAACTGAACGAAGAAATTTGCGCAATGTTTAAAGATTTTCTTTTGTCTGCGCGCGATAAAATGAAAATATCGTTTGTAACTGAAAGCATTTTTTCCGACGTTCTTCAAACTGTCGGCATAAAAAATATCGTATGAAGCGTGCGATCATTACAGGGGCGACGGGCGCAATCGGTACGGCGCTGTTAAAAGAGTTTATCGCTTGCGGTACGGAAGTTTTGGTTTTGACCAGAAAGGATTCCGCGCGCAACGGTGTGATTCCCGTTCATCCGCTGATTCAAGTAGCATATTGCGGTTTGGAAGAACTCTGTTCGCTGCAAAACGATACGGGCAGACAATACGATGCGTTTTATCATTTTGCTTGGGCGGGAACATTCGGCGACAGTCGAAATGATATGATATTGCAAACGCAAAATATTCGTTACGCTTTGGATGCGCTGAATGCGGCTGCACGGTTTGGGTGTAAGGTATTTGTCGGGGCGGGTTCTCAGGCGGAATACGGTAGGGTGGAAGGCGTTTTAAAGCCTTTAACGCCCGCTTTTCCCGAAAACGGTTACGGCATGGCAAAACTTTGCGCGGGACAAATGACGCGGGAGGCAGCCCGTAAATTAGGGGTGAGGCATATTTGGGCGAGAGTGCTGAGCGTATACGGACCGAACGACGGAGCAAACAGCATGATATCTTCGACGATCCGTAAAATGAAAGCGGGTGAAACGGCTCAATTCACAAAAGGGGAACAGCTGTGGGATTATCTTTATAGCGGTGATGCGGCGCAAGCGTTTCGTCTGCTCGGAGAGAGGGGAAAAGATGGAAAAGTTTATGTGCTCGGTAGCGGAAATGCAATTCCCTTGCGCGAGTATATTATGCAGATTCGCAATGCGATCGATCCGACGTTGCCGATTGGATTGGGTATGCTACCGTATGCGGAAAAACAGGTTATGCATTTGTGCGCCGATATCGGCGAATTGACTGAGGATACCGGTTGGAAACCGAAAGTAAAATTTGAGGATGGCATTAAGAATATTTTAAACGATTACATAACGGATAATCGGTAAAATGCCCTATATAATTTTTCTTTGCCTTTGCGCAAGGAGGAAAAATTTATAAGTAATTAAAAATGGATTGCCGATTACCGTAAGCATTTCAGACGGATTTAAACATACCGTCATTATTTTTAAATTTTATAATGTATCATGTAAAAACCTACTGTTGACAGTAGGTTTTTCTTTTTGGCGACATTTAAAGAATTTTGTCAAAAAAAGTGAAATTTTGCCGACAATGTATTTGACAGGGGGGGGGTATAATCTGTTAAAATAAATAAAGACTAATTAGTGTGGTTAGTGAAAGGAGGATAAAGTGAAAAGAATTTTGTATTCTTTAATAATTGCGGCGATCGTTGTATTTACGGCGGGAATTGCTTTCGGCTGTTCGGAAGCGGTGCAAGGTCCGGCTGGTCCGCAGGGACCGCAGGGGGAACAAGGCGTTCAAGGACCCATAGGCGAACAGGGAAGCAACGGGGCGGACGGTGACGACGGTAAAGATTATTGGGAAGACAATCCGCAAGGGCTTGCTTTTTATCCTTTGGACGATGGCAGTTTTGCCGTGGGAATCGGTTATGCAAAGTATCTTTCCGCAATCGAAATTCCCGCGGAATTTCACGGAAGAAGCGTTACGCGAATCGCGGAATACGGATTTTCCGATGCGAAAAATTTGATGTCCGTTAAAATTCCCCATACGGTCACGCTATTCGAAGACGGCGCTTTTATGAACTGCACAAAACTGAATCGGCTTATTTACGGCGATCATGCGGAAGCGGTGCACTTGTTTTTATTAAACGGTACGCCCGTATTCGACGGCAACGTTGAATTTGGGAAAGACGTATTTGAAAACACCGCTTTTATGAGCGTTACCGTTACGGATAGTTCCGATAACGATACTTTGGTCGACTGCGTAGTGAAAAATATTCCGCAAGAAGTAACTTCCGTTCAATTTAAAGCGGCATTGAATCAATCTACCGATTTTGTATTTACCGATATGCTTCCCCTTGACGGATCGAAAGAAGCGGCGTTAAAGGTGGATTTCGGCACTTATGGTATTTTTCGCAATGTTTCCGTAGAAGTTTACAGTGGAAGCGACGTATGGAACGGTACAAAATTAACCGATAGTATTTCGGTTACCGCTGAGGAATACAATATCGGTTTATTAAATGGAAGTTATCCTGTACTTGTATATTCGTTAAAATTAAACGAGATAACAAAGCAAAGTACCGTTCCTACCTTTATTGCGCTTGAACGGTGCGACGCATATAATTGGAGCGCATTGACTAACGGAATGCAGCCGATGCCCTTTGCTACGCGTTACGACGCGACGGCAAACAAAGGATTTCATCATTTGCGCCCCGGAATAAAGTCTTGGATTTCCGATTTGTTTTCCGCAGACAGTCGTTCGAAATTTAATTTGTTTGTTGTAGATAATTATCCCGAATTGATTTTAGAGTTTTTAGTCGCGAATCATATTCCGGAAGAGCAATGGAATGTTGTTTTATTAAGCGACGGAGCAGGAACCGCTCATTTGGTAAATTCTACTTTTTCCGAAGAAAACGGGCAGGCAAAATTCGAGGAAATGTCAGAGGATTGGAGCGCCGTTAAAGATTATGTGTGGAAAAACGGATATCGCGTTGAAGCAGTGCGCGAAATAATTCGTTACGGTGAAAACAGCTATTTTCAAATTTTGCAACGGTACGCATGCGTGATAGCGCACGAACAGACAAACGCACAATGGTGGGTAAATCGTTTAAACGTAAACGATAACTTATCAGATGCGAATCAAAATAATCCCGCCCTCGTGCAGCAGATTATAGGCGATTCCATTCAGTTAAATACGAATACCTTGTTAAAAGCGCTCGACGAAGAGCAAAAAACGGCGTTTAAAGAATTGTATCATTTCAGCGACGATATGTTTTCTGTTGCACAGGAACAGCAAAAAAAAGTGATGGTGATTCTCGGCGCTTCCGCTGCGGGAGAGGGCGATACGCTATACGATTATGTGCGGTTGACGATGGATCTGTACGGGGATGATTATATTTACTATTATAAGGGGCATCCCGGTCATCCTACTGCAAATGTACCTGTTCGGCAAGCTGCATTTCTTCGCTTGCAGGAAGAAGGATATTCTCTTTACGAGTTGGATAGCGCGATTGCCGCGGAAATCATTTTGTTTTATAATCCGGATATCTATATGTCCGGTTGGAGTTCTTCGACTTTTGATTCGGTAGAAGATCAACTTATGGCTTGCTCGTTATTCGGCTGTACGATTGCAGATAAAACAATGTTTTCTTACGGCGACATGATCGACGTATATATTTCCAGGCTTAATGCAGGCGCAGGAGATTACAGCGGAATAACGTTAGACGTTTCCCGCCAATATTATCTTTTAGAGTATAATAATACCGCGCAATATCAAAATCAAACGGATAACTATTCTAAACATGAAATCGCCCTGTTCGATTCTACGGAAGGAAAAATTCATTATTACAAATTATCCTCATCTTCCGTTTATCAAGAGGTGCAAGCCGACGGAAGCGCTCTGTAAATAATTCGATCGCGAATAAAAACCCCGCTGTTGCAAACACTGCATATAAGCGGGGTTTTTTATGGGGAACCAAACGATTTATTTTAAAAATCAACCGAGAATTATTGCCGTAAGTTCGATAGCGGGAACGAAAGAATGCAAGGGCATTATCGGGCGCTACGTGGAAACGGCGCTTTCAGACGACATGTTCGGCGAATCAACCTTTGAGAAAGCGGAATGCAAAATGCTTTCGCACGTGATTGACGGGGCGATAACTAACGCAGGTTTAAAGCGGGATCAGATCGATATTCTCGTTTCGGGCGATTTGCTTAATCAAATTATATCCGCAAGTTTTGCTGCGCGCGATTTTTCCATCTCTTTTTTGGGGGTGTACGGAGCGTGCTCTACCATGGCGGAAAGTTTGGCGGTTGCCGCAACCTTTATCGACGGCGGACATGCAAATTATGCGGTTGCCGCTACGGGCAGTCATTTTGCGTCTGCGGAACGGCAGTACCGTTATCCTTTGGAACTCGGTACAACGCGTCCTCCGCAAAGCCAGTGGACGGTAACGGGCGCGGGCGGTGCGTTGGTTGCGAAAGAGGGGGACGGAATTCGGATCACGGCGGCTACGCTTGGGAAAGTAGTCGATTACGGCGTGACGGACGTCAACAACATGGGAGCTGCGATGGCGCCTGCGGCGGCAGACACAATACTGGCGCATTTTCGGGCGACGGGCGAGGACGTTGCCGACTACGATTTGATTGTAACGGGCGATTTGGGGGCGCTCGGCAGCCGTATTTTAAAAGATCTTACCTGGGAAAAAGGATTGGATATTTCGGCAAATCACGTAGACTGCGGGGAAATTATCTATAACGTGATCGAAGACGAGTTTCAAGGCGGAAGCGGTGCGGGCTGTTCTGCCGTAGTGTTAAATTCGTACATCCATTCCAAGATGATGACGGGCGGATTAAAAAAAGTTTTATTTGTTGCAACGGGCGCGTTGCTTTCAACCGTTTCTTCGGGGCAGGGGGAAAGTATTCCCTGTATTGCGCATGCGGTGGTTTTGGAGAGGTGAAATATGTCGGAAGCATTTGAAATATTATTTATGTTTATTAAGGCGTTTGCGATAGGCGGGTTGATTTGCACATTAGCGCAACTTGTGATCAATTTTACCGATTTGACAGCGGGCAAAATTCTTGTCTTGTTTATGCTGCTCGGAATCGGGTTGACTGCGCTTGGGTTATATCAGCCGCTTGTGGAATTTGCGGGTGCTGGCGCAACCGTGCCCATTTCGGGATTCGGGTATTTGCTTGCGAACGGCGCGATGCGCGGCGCGCAAGAAGGGTTGTTTCGGGCGTTAACGGGTTCGCTCGCCGCCGCAAGCGCGGGAGTTTCTGCGGCGGTAATATTTTCTTTTATTATGGCTCTTATTTTTAAATCGAAGACCAAATATAATTAAATAAATGG
>CAJTPB010000004.1 GCA_910578065.1 uncultured Christensenella sp.
CGCGCTTGTCTAAGCGCGCGGGGGTTAATTACGTTAAGTTCTATTTTTTCTTGACGAGGGCGCCGATGAGCTGAATTGCATTTGAGTAGAATGATAGCACCGAATAGATTAGTTTTAGCAATCCCCGCGCGCTTGTCTAAGCACGCGGGGATTTAAAAAACATATTCCCCCTTTTCTCGTTAAGGGAAAAGCGGGGGGCTTAATATAAAAGTTTATGGCGGAAAATTTTGCGGCTGCTGCGATTGCCGTAGCGGTTGGGATACTATAATAAAAGAATACAGCGGGCATCTTTGTTGCTATGAATGTTGTAACGGTTAGGTTGTTATTTTAAAAGAATAAACGAACATATTTGTTACTGCTGCGATTATTGCCGTAACCGATAGATTTCTATTACAAAAACTTATAGCGGGCATAATATTTGGAAAAAGGGAAAAACAGGGCGAAACGATTGACTTAAAATTACAAAAAACATATAATAAAAAAGCAAACAGACGAAAAAAAGGAGCTTAATTTTATGAATGTGACCGAGCTGTTCGGTTGTAACGTATTCGGCGACGAGGTAATGAAAAATTCCCTCCCCAAAGAGGTATATAAATCGCTGCGCAAAACGATCGACGCGGGCGAACCGCTCGATACCTCCATTGCAAGCGCGGTTGCGGCGGCGATGAAAGATTGGGCGGTATCTAAGGGGGCGACCCATTACACCCACTGGTTTCAGCCGCTTACCAATTTAACTGCGGAAAAGCACGATAGCTTTATCGAACCTTCGGGGGATAAAGTCATTTTACAGCTTACGGGAAAATCGCTTATCGTGGGCGAGCCGGACGCTTCTTCCTTCCCTTCGGGCGGGTCGCGGGCGACGAGCGCGGCGCGCGGTTATACGGCATGGGATCCTACTTCCCCCGCGTTCGTAAAAGAGGGCACGCTGTACATTCCCACCATTTTCGTATCTTACACGGGCGAAACGCTCGATAAAAAAGCGCCCCTTTTAAAGTCGATGACGGCAATCGACATGCAGACCAAACGGCTGTTAAAGCTGTTCGGGATCGACTGCAAAAAGGTTTCTACCACGGTAGGCCCCGAACAGGAATACTTTTTGGTAGACGAAGAAATTTGTTCGCGCAGAAAAGATTTGTCGCTTACGGGCAGAACGCTGTTCGGCGCGCCTCCTTCCCGCGGGCAGGAACTGGAAGATCACTATTTCGGCTCGCTTAAAACGCGGGTGGCGGAATTTATGCGCGATTTAGACGAAACGTTGTGGTCGTACGGAATTTTCGCAAAGACCAAGCATAACGAAGTCGCGCCCGCGCAGCACGAACTTGCGCCCGTGTTTACGACGACCAACGTCGCCGTAGACGACAACCAGCTTACCATGGAACTGATGAAAAAGGTGGCGCAAAAGCACGGGCTTGTTTGCCTGTTGCACGAAAAGCCGTTCGAAGGCGTAAACGGTTCGGGCAAGCACAATAACTGGTCGCTTTCCACCGATACGGGGCTGAACTTGCTCGATCCCGGCGAAAATCCCGAAAAGAATACTTTGTTCATGCTCGTGCTCGCGTGCGTGATTTCGGCGGTAGATACCTATCAAGGCGTATTGCGCGCTTGCGTCGCTTCGGCGGGGAACGATCACCGTTTGGGCGCGAACGAAGCGCCGCCCGCGATTATTTCCGTTTACCTCGGCGATCAGTTGGGCGCGATTGTAGACAGTATCGTATTGGGCAGGGAATATGTTCCCAAAAAGGCGGTTCCCGGGTCGATCGGCGTACCCGAATCGCCCATTTTCCCCATCGATACGACGGACAGAAACCGTACTTCGCCCTTTGCGTTCACGGGGAATAAATTCGAGTTCCGCATGCTCGGTTCGCAGGCTTCCGTCGCCGATCCCAATATCGTGCTGAACACCATTGCGGCGCAGGCTTTTTCCCAAGCGGTAGAAGAGCTAAGCGGCGCGAAAGACTTAGAAAAGGCGTGCAAAGAATACACCGAAAAGCTGTTAAAAGAACATTACCGCATTATTTTTAATTATAACGGATACGGACCCGATTGGGAGCCGGAGGCGGAACGCCGCGGCTTGCTGAACAACAAGACGACGGCAGACGCCGTTCCCGAATATTTCAAGCGGGAAAATATCGACGTGTTCGTAAAGCAGGGCGTTTATACCGAAAAGGAAGTCGTCGCCCGCGCGAACATTTCGCTGGAAATTTACGTAAAGAGCATCAACGTAGAAGCGCTTACGATGCTCGAAATGGTAAAGCAAGATATATATCCTTCGGTAAACGGTTATATTGCGGAACTGTGCGCAACGGTTGCGGCAAAGCGCACGATCAGCGAAAAAATTGCCTGCCAAGCGGATTTGGAGCAGATCGAAAAACTTTCCGCTTTAAACGACGCGATGATGGCTGCGGCAAAGAAGCTGGAGGGTGACTTGTTGCAAATGCCCGAAGGGGAAGGACCCGCTTCCATGAAGATGGCGCATGTTATCGTGCCCGATATGGAAGAGGTGCGCCGCTGCGCGGACGGATTGGAAAAACTGTGCTCCGCCGACTATTGGCCGTTCCCCACTTATACCGATATCATGTACAGCGTAAAATAAACGAAAATCCCTTCCGTATAAACGGAAGGGATTTTTCTTGCCGCGGGCGTTTTCATTGACAAGCGGGCGTTTTTATAGTATGATGAACGGGAAGCAAAAAAGGACGGAACACGTATGAAAGCGGACATAGTGATCATCGGTGCGGGACCTGCGGGTATTTTTACCGCGCTCGAACTGTTAAAAAAGGGAAGCAAGCAAAAAATCGTATTGGTAGAAAAGGGCGCGCCCGTAGAAAAGCGCAAATGCCCCAAATACGCAACAAAAAAATGCGTAGGTTGCAAGCCGTATTGCCATATTACAACGGGCTTTTCGGGCGCGGGGGCATTTTCGGACGGAAAACTTTCGTTAAGTTACGAGGTGGGCGGCGATCTTCCCAACTTGATCGGGCCCGATCGCGTGCAGGAAACGATCGATTATACCGATTCCATTTATCTCGAATTCGGCGCGGATACGCATATCGAAGGGTTAGGCAACGAGGAAGCGAAAAAAGAAATTCGCAAAAACGCGATTAAGGCGGGGCTGAAACTTGTCGATTGCCCCATTCGCCATTTGGGAACGGAAAAGGCGCAAGATCTGTATCTTGCCATCGAAAAGTATCTGCTTGCGCACGGGGTGGAAATTTACTTCGGCTACGAATGCGACAATATTATTTTAGACGGCAGCACCTGTTTGGGTGTTTACGTACATAAAGAAAAAGAAAATCTCGAAATCCGCGCAAAGCATACGGTGATTGCGACGGGGCGCAGGGGAGCGGATTGGCTGGAACGAATCTGCGCCGAGCACGATATCGCGCACGAGCCGGGCACGGTAGATATCGGCGTGCGGGTGGAAGTGCGCAACGAGATCATGGAAAAGGTAAACGAAGTGCTTTACGAATCCAAGCTGATCGGTTATCCCAAGCCCTTCTGCAATAAGGTGCGCACGTTCTGCCAAAATCCCGGCGGATTCGTTTCGCAGGAAAATTACGATAACGATTTAGCCGTTGTAAACGGGCACTCGTATAAAGATTTAAAGAGCGAAAACACTAATCTTTCCATTTTGTGTTCGCACAACTTTACCACGCCTTTCAATCAACCCATCGAGTACGCGCAAAAGGTGGGGGAACTTACCAACATGTTGGGCGCGGGGAAAATTTTGGTGCAGAAGTTCGGTGACATTTTAGAGGGAAAGCGCACTTGGCAGCAAGAACTTTCCCGCTCTAATCTGCGCCCTACCTTGCCGGACGCCGTCGCGGGGGATATTACGGCGGGAATGCCGTACCGCGCTATGACGAATATCATCGGCTTTATTCAGGCGATGGATAAGGTTGTGCCCGGCTTTGCGGCGTACGAAACGCTGTTGTATTCGCCCGAGCTGAAATTCTATTCCAACCGCGTAAAAATGGACGATCGGTTCAACACCAACGTAAAGGGATTGCACTGTTTGGGCGATTCGAGCGGCTGGACGCGCGGATTGATGATGGCTTCGGTAATGGGCGTTTTAATGGCGCGCGAGTTGGCCGCGGAAGAAAAAGGAGAATAAACCAATGAAAGTACCTTTTAAAAAGTTAAACGAGCGGGCGCATACGCCTACGTACGGTTCGCCCTATTCCGCAGGCGCGGATCTATACGCGGTAACGGAGGGGGAACTCGTCGTTCCCGCAGGGGAAACGGTTTTCGTGCATACGGGCATTGCGATCGAACTTCCCGCGGGCACGGTGGGGCTTGTGTATGCGCGCAGCGGGCTTTCGTGCAAAAAGGACTTGGCGCCCGCCAACAAAGTAGGGGTGATCGACTGCGATTACCGCGGCGAAATTATGGTTGCCCTGCATAATCACGGCAAAGAAGCGCGCACGGTCGCCGACGGGGAGCGCATCGCGCAGCTCGTCGTAGCGCCCTGCTATACCGTACAGTTCGAACAAGCGGAAGAACTTTCGCAAACGGTGCGCGGCGAAGGCGGGTTCGGCTCTACGGGGAGAAACTGAATGAGAATGCACCGCAAGCGCAACCTCGAAGGGAGGCTTGCCGCCTGTTCCGATTTGCTTATCGCGCGGGGCAGACCTTTTTTAAATTTAAAGCGGGCGGCGGAAGAATACCGCGCGCTTTTCGACTTTGCGGAATTGTTTCAAAACGATCACCCCGTGCACCTCGAAATCGGGTGCGGGTACGGCGGTTTTCTTGCGGAAATCGCAAAGCGCAACCCCGATATCAACTTTCTTGCGGTGGAAGTGTGCTCGAACGTGATTCTCGCCGCAATGGAGCGGGTTAAGGAAGCGGGGCTTAAAAACGTGCGGTTTTTAAATATTCCCGCCGAAATTTTAAGTTGCTACCTGCCCGAAAAAAGTGTCGCGCGCATTTATTTGAACTTTTCCACGCCGTTGCCGCGCAGCGGATACGCAAAGCAACGGCTGACTGCGCCGCGTTTTTTGGAAATTTACAAAAAACTGTTGCAGACGGGCGGGGAAATCCGTCAAAAAACGGACAGCGAACCGTTTTTCGATTTTTCGCTGGAACAGTATCTTGCGCACGGACTCCGCTTGGAACGGCTCACGCGCGATCTGCACGCGAGCGAATACGCAAGCGACAACATTATAACCGAGTACGAAAAGAATTTTTCCGAAAAAGGAATGCCCATCTTTTCCGTTACGGCGGTATTATCCGTTTAAGGGCAAGGGAATTGGAAGAGATTTCTTTCCGTTATGATTTGACAAGCGCGTGTATGATAGGATATAATAAATCGGTAAATGAATCGGCGGGGGAGCCGAAAAACACAAAGGGAGAAAGTTGCGATGTGGTATGAAATCCTGTTTCGGGTTTTAAGTATTATCAATTATGCCGTGCTTGTTATGATCGCGATTCCCGTAGCTTTACAGCTTTTTTACGTTATATTTTCGTTTGTAAAAAAGAAAACGTGGAAAAAAAGCGACAAGAAGGGGAAAATCGCATATCTGATACCTGCGCATAACGAAGAAAACGTTATTTTCGATACCGTTCGCTCGATCATCGAAAATCAAAATTATCCGCGCGAATGTTTCGACGTATACGTCGTTGCGGATAACTGCACCGACCGTACCGCACAGTTCGCACAAGAGGCGGGGGCGATCGTTTTAGTCCATAACGATCCCGATCCCGCGCACCATATGGCGGCTTATCCCATTCGGTACGGCATCGATCATATTTTAAACGAAAGCAACGTCGATTACGATTTTATTATCCGCGTGGATGCGGACAATCATTTAAACGACGAATTTTCTTCTTTGATGAACGACGCTTATCAAAGCGGGGTAGACCTTGCCCGTCCTTACGAAGGGGCGATCAACGCCACGCAGAATTTTTTCACCAAAGCCTGCGCAATGTTTTACTCGTTCGATTCCCGTTACGGAAGCCGCGTGCGCGAACGGTTGCACGTTGCGGCGCATATTAACGGCAGCGGTTCGATGATGAGCGTACGCATGTTAAAGGCGACGGGCGGATTCGACTGTTATACCATTTCCGAAGATGCGGAATACTTTTTAAACAGACTGAACGACGGCTATAAAGGGCACTATGTGGAAGACGCGATCGTATATGAAGATATGCCTTCTTCCTTTCACGATACGTTAAACCGCAATAAGCGCATCGGCAGCGGCAGCATGAAGCTGATCCGCAATAAAATGTTGAAGATGACGGGTAAATTTTTCACCACGGGCGATTTTTCTTATTTGGAAATCTTTTTAACGTACATCTTTAACTTTCTCGCCGTGTTGATCTCCGTTTGGATCCCCGCGTACTACATTTATCATTTTACCTTTTTGGGGTTTGCGGCATACGGGGGAATGGAACTTACCATGTTCGGCGCGGAATATTACAGTTCCCTTTTGTGGAACACCGTGATCATAGGCGGAAGCGTAGTGGTAGGGCTGTTCCTATTTTTCGGATTCTTGCAAGCGCTGTTCCTTGTGCTTGCAGACTATAAAAAATTGGGCGCGCGTAAGCGGCGCGAATTGATTTCCGCAGTATTTTTATTCCCCGTGTTCCTTGTGCTGTATTCGGTTACGCTTTGCATCGGCGCAATGTCGAAACCCAGTTGGGGCAAGGTGAACCGCAATCCCAAGTCGGACGGGGACAGCGCTTCTTAACGCAAACATGTTGCAAAAGAGTTCTCGCCGCGCGGGGAAAAAGTTCCTGCGGCGTGAACTTTTCGTGCGTATTGCGGGAAGATGCCTCATTTCGCAGTGCAGGCGGAAATAAGGCGCGTTGATTTTTTTAGATGATTGCAAGTTCGGCGCAATGATCGCCGAAGGGATCGCATAAGCGCATTGTGCGCGAAAGAGGTGTTTTTTGGAAAAAGAGTATGCGCTCGTAATCGAGCACTTGTGTAAAAATTACGGGGAAGTAAAAGCGGTGAACGATATTTCGTTTACCGTGGAAAAGGGCTCCCTGTTCGCATTTTTGGGGTTGAACGGCGCGGGAAAGAGCACCACCATCAATATCGTCTGTTCCATTTTGCAAAAAGACGGCGGTAAAATTTTTGTAGACGGCTACGATTTAGACGAAAACCCGTTTGCGATTAAAAACGATATCGGCATCGTGTTCCAAAACAGCGTGCTCGATAAAGAACTTACCGTAAAAGAAAATTTGGAAATCCGCACCGCCTTTTATTCCCTTTCCAAAGCGGAAAAAAAGGAGAACATCGCCCTTATCGTTCAGCTGTTAGAGTTGGAACCGCTGTTAAATCGCCCCGTAAAAAATTTAAGCGGCGGGCAAATGCGGCGGGTGGATATCGCCCGCGCAATGGTGCATCGCCCCAAATTGTTGATTTTAGACGAACCGACCACCGGCTTAGATCCCAAAACGCGTTTATCCGTTTGGTCGCTGATCGATAAGATCAGAACGGAAACGGGCATGACGGTGTTTTTGACCACCCATTATTTAGAGGAAGCGGATAAAGCGACGGACGTTATTATAATGGATAAGGGCAATATTATCGCCCGCGGAACGCCCAACGCGCTGAAAAACGCATATGCTTCCGATTCCGTCGTCGTCTATTCCGAACGAAATGAAGAGATCGAAGCTCTGCTTACAAAGCGCGGCAACGCATTTTCGTACGATCCCGAACGCGGCGCATACCGCATTCCCGTAAAGGATACGGCGGAAGCAAAGGCGCTGCTCGGCGACTGCGGAGCGGTATTAAACGATATCGAAATCACCAAGGGAAACATGGACGACGTGTTTTTAAACGTAACGGGCAAAAAGATACAAATTGCGGAGGAAGGAAACGGTGCGTAAGCTAAGCAAACAAACGAGATATGCCGACGTATTTTTCCAACTTACGCGCAGGCATCTGCTGGTATTTTTTAAAAACAAAATCAGGGTAATGTATACCTTGCTCGTGCCCGTGATCATCTTTGCGGTGTACGTGCTGTTTTTGCGGGATATGGAACTTTTAACGGTGGAAAACACCTTGCTTAAAATGGGGATCGAGGCGGACGAAACGCTTTATAAGCACGTATGCACGTTGGTCGATTCTTGGATGCTGAGCGGGATTACCGCGCTTTCTACGATTACCGTCGCTTTGCAGACGAACAGCGTATTTGTAGAGGACAAGCAAAACGGCGTTAACCGCGATTTCGCATCTTCGCCCATACATCGCAACGTTTTAATCGGAAGTTACTTTTTGTTTAACTTTCTTGTAACGGCGGCAATCTGCTTTGTGTTTTTGCTGATCTGCGCCTTGTACTTGGGGCTGATGGGGGAATTTGTTCTTACCTTTTCCAACGTTCTTACGATTTTTGCGGTGTTGCTGTTTACGACCGTCGTTTCTACGTTAATGACGATTTTTATTTGTACTTTCGTAAAAACGGAAGCGACCATGGCGAGCATTGTGGCGGTGTTCTCTACCGCAATGGGATTTTTGATCGGCGCGTATATGCCGCTGGGCATGCTTCCCCACTGGGTGCAGAACTTCTGCGCGTTTATCCCCGGAACGTATTCTTGTTCGCTGCTGCGTTATTCGTTTATGGAAACGCCGCTGAACTTGCTTTCCGATCATGTAATCAACGTAATGCAAATAGAAAACGGCGCGGAATTGATCGCAGAACTTTCGGGCAGTTTCGGATATCAGCTTAACTTTTTCGGGCTTACCGTAAATCCGCAGTTTCAGTCGCTCGCGCTTGGGGTATTCCTTATTATATTCTTAGTGCTGAATATCGTATCGGGCAAAAAACTTGCCGACGTTTTGGGCGGCGCAAAAAAGAAAATAAGATTTAAGAAAAAAAGCGCAAAGTAAATTATTTTGAATTACGTAATTCTTGACGGAATGCTTTATTAATTGTTGGAAAAAAATTTGCAATCTTTCTAAAAGGAAGATTGCAAACTTTTTTTGTGCTTCTTATTTCGTATCAGCCGAAAACTTCGATCGCGGCAATCGTGCGTAATACTTCTTTGCCGATGGAATCGCGCTTATAAACACATATGATTTAAGTTGCAGGTTTCGTATCAGCCGAAAACTTCGATTGCGGCAATCGGGCGCAATACTTCTTTGCCGATGGAATCGCGCTTATAAACACATATGATTTAAGTTGCAGGTTTCGTATCAGCCGAAAACTTCGATCGCGGCAATCGTGCGTAATACTTCTTTGCCGATGGAATCGCGCTTATAAACACATATGATTTAAGTTGCAGGTTTCGTATCAGCTGAAAACTTCGATCGCGGCAATCGTGCGTAATACTTCTTTGCCGATGGAATCGCGCTTATAAACACATATGATTTAAGTTGCAGGTTTCGTATCAGCCGAAAACTTCGATCGCGGCAATCGTGCGTAATACTTCTTTGTCAATCGATTCGCGTCCGTAGGCGTCTTGAAATCGCTGTGCGTACGTATTTGTTTTTAAGTTATAGTTCAGGCTCCAAAGCGCCCAAAAAATGTCTACGTGCCGATCGCCCACGCCGCCGTTTCCTACATCTACAAAGCCGCTCAATTTTCCGTTGCGAAAAATTACGTTGGGCAGGCAAAAATCCCCGTGGATCAGCGTATCCGCTTTTAAATTTCCGCCGTGCGTTTGCACGCGCTCGAACGCTTCTTTTGCGCAGGAAAAACCGAACGCGCGCGGGGCGCTTTGTTCGTAGCGCATGGCGGCGTAATTGCGTTCGGCTGCGGAAAGATAATGCTTTGTATGGTTTTTAACGGGGCAGCCGACTGTATCGAAACCGTGCAGCAGGCGCATGGCTTCCGCAAGGCGGTCGCACAGCCGTTTTGGATCTTGCAGAAATCGCGCTTCGGAACAATCGTTTCCCGCCACTTTTTTTGTAAGCAGATAATCGTAATCGCGCGAAAGGTACATAAGCACGGGGGAAGCAAGTGCAAATTTGTTGAAATACGCAGTCATATCCGCTTCCGTTTTCAGCGTTCCCTTTGCGGCTGTTTTTAAAAAATAGCCGTTTTCTTTTGCAATGAAGTACACGCGCGCAGAGGGGGAGGAACTGCTGTCGTACAAGGCGAAACCGTTTACATAAGCAAACAGTTCGGGCGGGAAGTCTGCGGGATCGATGTATATGCGTTTTCGCTTCATTTCTCTTTTCGAAACAGCGTTTTTATCATTTGCGAAACGTATTGCACGGGAACGAGTTCGATTTTATCTTTAAATTTTTCGCACGCTTTTAAGTTCTTTGCGGGAAGAATTACCCGCTTAAAGCCCATTTTTAAGCATTCGTTTACCCGCTTTTCGGCAAAGTTGACCCCGCGCACCTCGCCCGTTAATCCCACTTCGCCGAATACGGCGGTAAACTTTTCTACGGGGACCATTTTTTCCGCGCTTGCAAGGGCGGCGCAAACGGCAAGATCTGCGCTCGGTTCGTTTAAGCGGATCCCGCCCATCGCGTTCAAATAGATATCTTGCATGCCCAAGGCAAGTCCGCACCGCTTTTCGAGTACGGCGATCAAAACGACAAGGCGGTTAAAATCCACCCCCAAAGACATGCGGCGGGGCAGTCCGTACGCCGTTTTGCACATAAGCGTTTGCATTTCCACCATCATACAGCGGTTGCCCGTTTCGCTTGGGGTGACCGCCGCGCCCGCCGCTTCGCCGCGCGTATCGGAAAGGAAGAGGGCGGAATAGTCGGAAAGCCCGTAAATACCCTCGCCCGTCATTTCGAAAACGCCTACTTCCTGCACCGAACCGAAGCGGTTTTTTACGGCGCGTAAAATTTTAAAGTTTTCGGTGCGCTCGCCCTCGAAGTACAGCACCGCGTCCATAATGTGTTCGAGTACCTTGGGACCTGCAAGCGTGCCTTCTTTGGTTACGTGCCCCACGATAAAAAAGGTGATTCCTTTGGATTTTGCAATGCGCATCAGCTTGCTTGCGCATTCGCGCACTTGCCCCACGCTGCCCGCCGCAGAGGACAGCGCTTCGGTGTACACCGCTTGAATAGAGTCTATTATAACGTATTCCGCGTCGCAAAGCGCTTCTTCCGCGTTGTCGAGGTTGGTTTCGTTTAACAGCAATAAATTGTCCGAATTCAATCCCAGCCGCTCGCAGCGCAGTTTTACCTGCGAACAGCTTTCTTCCGCGGAAAGATACAGCACTTTATGCTCTTTTGCAAGGTGCGCCGAAACCTGCGTCAATAAAGTGGATTTGCCCACCCCGGGATCGCCGCCCACGAGCACGAGCGAACCGCGCACGATCCCTCCGCCCAAAACGACGTCGAGTTCGCCGATGCCGGAGGATACGCGTTCGTATTTTTCGAACGTGACTTGCGAAAGGGGGGTGGGTCTGGAATAAGCGCGCAGGGGGTTTTGTTTTTTTGCCGTCGGCGCGGGGGCGATCGCTTCTTCGATCAAAGTATTGAATTTTCCGCAGTCGGGGCAGCGCCCCAGCCATTTGGGGGAAGCGTATCCGCATTCCGAACAGACGAATTGTGTAGTTGCTTTTGCCATAAATTATTCCTTTTATGCTTTAAATACAAGTACTTTCGAGGGAGTCCCGTCGTAATAGTCTTCGTTGCCGCGTACAATTTCATAGCGGTTTCCCGAAGCCTCGCTTGCGATTTTTTGCCAAAAAATTTCGCTTCCCTTATTTTTCGGATGATATTTAATTTGCCAAACGCCGGGGAAGCGTTCGAACAGCTGTTTCATTGCGGAAGCGCCCAGCCCTTTTCTTCGGAAAGGGTAGGCGATAAAAAATTCCGCGACCGCCCAATCGAGGGGCGCGGGACACTCCGCCCGCTTGAATACAAGCGCAAGTCCCGCAATATCTTTTCCGCAGTAAATAAAAAAGGGAAATCTTTCGGGGTCGGTAAAATACGAATCGACGTGCGAATCGTGAAAAAGCCCGTCCTTGCCGAACGGAATCAAATCGTATTGCGAAAATTCGTACGTGTGCTTTTCCATTAAATTGTTTAAAGTTTCCTTTTGGTCGATGGAAACAGGTTTTAAAATTGCGTTCATTTTTAATCGTCTAATTGCTTGGTAAAATTACATTTCGGAAACCGTTCGCATCCGTAAAATTCGCCGTACGGTCCGTTTCGTAATACCAGTCTGCCTTTACAGCGCGGGCAAATATTCTTTTTCATATCTTTTTGCATGGCGCGAATATTTTTCACGTGCTTTCTTACGGAAATTTTGTGACTGTTCCGATAGCGCAAGATCTCCGTATACAGTTCGTCCCGCGCGCGTTCGGTCAGCAGCGTTTGCGGCTGCTCGTTTAAAAACTTTTTAAATGCCGAAAGGGAATAAACGCTTTCGCTTTTAATGCGCGCGGTGTTGTTCTGCGCGAATATGACCACGTTGTTTACGCGCACGGCAGGATGAAATAGATCTTTCAGCGTACAAATATGCGTATAGTTCTGTTTTACGGGCGAATAAAAGGTATAGGTAGAATTTCCGTATCCGAACGTTTGGATCCATTCTCTGCGCTTATCGCTGCCGTATATCGTGCCCGATAAATTTTTGGTTTCGATCACGAAAATGCCGCGCGTGGAAATTAGAAGATGATCGATCTGTACGGTCATTTGATTATTCGGGTTTATCAAATACAAATTATCGATTTGCTTGTCGCCCGAAAGAGAACACTTTTTAAGAAACTTCGCAACCTTTTTTTCTCCGCGCTTTCCTTTAAAATAGGAGGTATCGTATATTCTAAATGCGAGGTAAAGCAAGAGGGAGAGGATTACAAGCAAAATGCCGACGTCTAAGGCGTAGCCTAAAAATTTAATCATGCGAAATTCCTTTAAGCAAAACGGCGGCGTAAACGGTGATTCCTTTGCCTTCGCCCACATAGCCCAGCTTTTCGTTTGTGCCCGCGGCGATCCCGATTGAAGAAAGGGGAAGATCAAGCGCGTTCGCAAGGTTTTGCCGCATGCGTTCGATATAGGGGGAAAAGCGGGGCGTTTCCGCCAAAACGGAAATGCTTACGTTTTGCGGCTGCAATCCCCGTTCGGCTACAAGGCGCATTACCTCGTTTAGCAGTTTCATGCTGTCTGCCTTTGCAAACGTTTCGTCCGTATCGGGAAAGTAGCAACCGATATCCCGCAAGCCCGCCGCGGAAAGCAATGCGTCCATCAAAGCGTGAACGAGAACGTCGCCGTCGCTGTGCGCGATCAAGGCGCTGTGCGAGGGAATTTGAATGCCCGCAAGCGTGACCGTTTCGGTTTTCTCGTTTTTCGATCGGGGCGAATAGGGCTGCGCGAAGGCGTGCGTGTCTATCCCGAACCCTACCCGTTCGGCGGGGCAAAAATCTTCCGCAAACGTCAGCTTTCTGTTTTGTGCGCTTCCCGTAAACACGCGGGGGGGCGAATCGTACGCCGCAAAAACGCCGCTGTCGTCTGTAAACGTTTTATCTTCCTTTATCGCCTGTTCGTATGCGCATAGCAGGCGATCCCGCAAAAAGCCCTGCGGGGTTTGTACGGCGTAAACGCTTTTGCGCGCGGGTACCGATACGATATAGCCCTTTTTCGTAAGCGCGGCGGTATCCGTTGCGGGAAGAGCGCAAACGCCGCTTCCGTATGCCGTTACGCTTGCAATGCAATCGCGAATGATCTTTTGCGTAACAAAGGGGCGCGCCGCGTCGTGTATCAGCACGATTTCGCCCGACGCCTTTTTTAACGCGTTATAAACCGATTGCGTACGGGTATCTCCGCCCCGAACGATGCGGGCGGCGGGATAGGGGGAAAGCAGGGGGAGAACGGTTTCCTCGTCCTCTTTGCGGCAGGCGATCAAAATTTCATCTGCGCCCGCCTGCGTAAATGCGGAAAGGGAATAGCATAAAACGGGTAGCCCGTTGTATGCGCGCAACACTTTGTTTTCGGCAAAGCCCGCGCGTTCCCCCTTGCCCGCGGCGCACAAAATAACGCTGATCACGCGATTACCTCGTACATCGATTGCGCTTCGTCTTTTTTTACAAACTCTTTTACTTCGAGAATGCGGAATTTTACCGTGCCCGCCGCATAGTGCAATTCTACGATATCCCCCGTTTTTACGCGGCAAGAGGGCTTTGCTTCCTTTCCGTTTACAAAAATTTTATCGCCCAAACACGCTTCTTTGGCGACCGTTCTGCGCTTTAAAATGCGCGATACTTTTAAGAATTTGTCGATTCTCATAAAAAAAACCCGTTTTCAAAAATATTTTTTAATTGTGCGCGAAAATGGTTTGACATCTTTTATTCCGCGCGTTATAATAACATACTGTATCATTATGTTTAAAATGTGGTTTTGCGCCTTTCGGCAAAAAACAGTACCCGCTTCGGGCAAATCTCTTTCCTTAATATTATAACGCATTTTCGGGCGGTTGTAAAGAGGAGAAGTACATTTTCAAAGGACATTTCGATTTTTATCGATGAAAAGATATACTCGGTAGATCGTGGGTGATAACAACGAATTAAAAGGAGTTAAAATCGACGGATGAATTTACCCATTCAAAAATTCGGTAAAACCGAGAGAAGAAAGTTCGGCAGAATCAACGAAGTGATCGACATTCCCGACCTCGTAGAGATCCAAAAGGACAGCTACCGCATGTTCAAGGAAGAAGGGATCGCGGAAATTTTCGAAGATTTTTCGCCTATCACCGACTTTTCCGACCACTTCGAATTGTATTTTTTAGATCACGAATTCGGAAAAACCCCCAAGTACGACGAAAAGGAATGCCGCAACCGCGACGCGACGTACGCGCTTCCTTTAAGGGTGAAAGTGCGCCTTGTGAACAAGGTGAAAGACGAAGTGATCGATCAAGACGTTTTCATGGGGGATTTCCCTTTGATGACGGAAAACGGTTCGTTCATCATCAACGGCGCGGAACGCGTGATCGTTTCCCAGCTCGTCCGTTCCCCCGGCGTGAACAACGTTTCGGAAAAGGACAAGGCGGGGAAAGAAATGTACGAAACCACGGTGATCCCCAACCGCGGCGCATGGCTGGAATTTAAACAGGATTCGCAGGGCGTTTTATGGGTGAACGTAGACAGAAAGCGCAAGCTCGCGGCTACGGTGCTGCTGCGCGCGCTCGGTTACGGATCTAACCGCGCCCTCGAAGAATTGTTCGAAGGGGATAAGATGATCGCGACGACGATCGAAAAGGATACCACCCGCTCCGAATCGGACGGGCTGATCGAATTGTACCGCCGTCTGCGTCCCGGCGAAGTTCCTACCGAGGATTCCGTTCGCCAGCATTTAAATAATCTGTTCTTCGATCCGCGCCGTTACGACGTGGTAAAGGTGGGCAGATACAAGTTCAATAAAAAGCTGAACCTTGCATACCGTTTGCCCGGCTGCCGTGCGGCGGACGATATCGTAAATCCCGAAACGGGCGAAATTATGGCGGCGAAAGGGGAAGTTATCTCCGAAGAGAACGCGCGCTTGATTCAAAACGCGGGCATTAACGAAGTGTTCGTTTTGGTAAACGATCCCGAACAGGGGGAGATCCGCCATAAAATCATCGCGAACAACACGGTAGACTTTTCCGCCCTGTCGGACAAGGACCCCAAGACGTTCGGGCTTTTAAAAACCGTTTACTATCCCAACTTCGTATTCTCTAAGAAGCTGGCGGAAGAGTGCGAAACGCTTTCGGTAGAAGAGGTAGCGGAAAAATACTGCGACGAAATCAACGCCGTTTACTATGCGCGCGAAACCGCGCCCGAAGCGGACGAAAAGCAAGAAGAAAAGAAGAACCGCGAAAAGAGAAAGGACAACCGCATTAAATTCGTTGCGGCTTCTAAACTCTTCCACGCGCTGCTTGCAAAAGAAGAAAAGACGAACGGCAAAACGGTAGACTTAAACGAGGAGGCTCGCCTTTCCTGCGGCGGACTTACCCCCGAAGAAAGAAAAACGTTAAAGCCGATCGTGGAAAAACTCAACCATAAGTGCATTACGGTAGACGATATCGTCGCCGCGGTTTCCACCAACCTCGATTTGAAATACGGCATCGGTACGATCGACGAAATCGACCACTTGGGCAACCGTCGCGTGCGTTCGGTGGGCGAATTACTGCAAAACCAGCTGCGCATCGGTATGGCGCGCCTCGAACGTTTGATCAAAGAAAGAATGGCTACGCAAGATCCGATGGAAGTTACCCCTTCGGGACTGATTAACGTGCGCCCCATTTCGGCGGTGATCCGCGAATTCTTCGGCTCTTCGCAGCTGTCGCAGTTTATGGATCAAACCAACCCCATTGCGGAACTTACGCATAAGAGAAAACTTTCCGCGCTCGGTCCCGGCGGGTTGAACCGCGACAGAGCGACCTTCGAAGTGCGCGACGTTCACCACTCGCACTACGGCAGAATGTGCCCGATCGAAACGCCGGAAGGTCAGAACATCGGTCTTATTTCGTCGCTTGCGACTTTCTCGAAAGTAAACGAATTCGGCTTTATCATGTCTCCTTACCGCAAGATCGATAAGGAAACGGGCGTCGTAACCGATCACGTCGATTATCTGACTGCGGACGAAGAGGACAGATATATCGTTGCGCAGGCGAACGAACCGTTAGACGAATCGGGCAGATTTGTAAACGAACGCGTCGGCTGCCGCCATAAAGAATTGATCACCGAACTTCCGCGCGAGCGGATCGACTATATGGACGTAAGCCCCAAACAGCTTGTTTCGGTTGCAACGGCGTTGATTCCTTTCTTGGAAAACGACGATACCAACCGCGCGCTGATGGGCTCGAACATGCAGCGGCAGGCAGTTCCCCTGTTAAAGACGGAAAGTTCCATTGTCGCAACGGGCATCGAGGCTGCGATCGCGCGCGATTCGGGCGTAATCGTACGCGCGAAAGAAGCGGGTACCGCGGTAGGCGTTTCTTCGGATAAGATTGTAATTAAAGAGGACAGCGGATTCGAAACGGAATACCCGTTGAAGAAATTCGAGCGTTCCAACCAGGGCACCTGCCTTAATCAGCGCCCCATCATCTCCACGGGCGACAGAGTGGAAAAGGGGGAAGTGATCGCAGACGGCCCTTCCACCAACAACGGCGAACTTGCGCTGGGCAAAAATATCCTTGTCGGCTTTATGGAGTGGGAAGGATACAACTACGAAGACGCTATTTTGATTTCGGAAAAGCTCGTGCAGAACGACGTGTTTACTTCCATTCATATCGAAGAACACGAAACGGAAGCGCGCGATACCAAATTGGGCGAAGAAGAGATCACGCGCGATATCCCCAACGTGGGCGACGACGCGCTGAAAGATTTGGACGAAGACGGCATTGTGCGGATCGGCGCGGAAGTACAGAGCGGCGATATCCTCGTAGGAAAAGTGACACCCAAGGGGGAAACGGAACTCACCCCCGAAGAGCGGCTTTTGCGCGCGATCTTCGGCGAGAAGTCGAGAGAGGTGCGCGATACCTCGTTAAGAGTGCCGCACGGCGAGGGCGGTATCGTTGTAGACGTTAAGATCTTCACGCGGGAGAATAAAGACGAACTTTCCCCCGGCGTAAATAAATTGGTGCGCGTGTATATCGCGCAAAAGCGTAAAATTCAGGTCGGCGATAAAATGGCGGGCCGTCACGGAAACAAGGGCGTTATTTCGCGCGTGCTTCCGCAAAGCGACATGCCCTTCCTTCCCGACGGAACTCCGTTGCAGATTTTGCTCAACCCGTTGGGCGTTCCTTCCCGTATGAATATCGGGCAGGTATTGGAAGTGCACCTCGGCTATGTGTGCCGTCAGCTCGGCTGGAAGATCGCAACGCCCGTGTTCGACGGCGCGACGGAAAAAGACATCGAAAAGCTGTTCGAAGAAAACAACCTGTTCAACCCCGAAGGCAAGGTAGACGGTAAGTTCCAGGTGTTCGACGGAAGAACGGGTGAACCGTTCGAAAACCGCGTTACCATCGGCATCATGTACATGATTAAGCTGATTCACTTGGTAGACGATAAGATTCACGCGCGTTCCATCGGACCTTATTCCATTGTTACGCAGCAGCCCCTTGGCGGAAAAGCGCAGTTCGGCGGTCAGCGTTTCGGCGAAATGGAAGTTTGGGCGCTGGAAGCATACGGCGCGGCGCATATCTTGCAAGAGATCCTTACCGTAAAATCGGACGATATCGTAGGGCGTGTAAAAACGTACGAAAGCATTGTAAAGGGCAACAACATTTCCGAACCGGGCATTCCCGAAGCGTTTAAGGTGTTGTTAAAAGAATTGCAGTCGCTTGCGCTCGACGTGAAAGTGCTTACCGAAAATAACGAAGAATTGATTATCCGCGAATTCGAAGACGAACCGGAAAACGAACCGCGCAGGGAAGAGATTCCCCTCGGCGACGAAGATTTCGATTTCGGTTTGGACGACGAAGACGAAGAAGAGGACGACGAGGGAATCGGCTCTATCTTCGACGACGCGGGCGACGACGAAGACTTTGTTTCGAAAGATCTGTTCGGCGATAAAGATTTGGAAGAAGATGACGACGATATGTCCGACGTAGACGACGAATTTTCCTTTAAATCTCTGTTCGACGAAGAAGATTCCGAAGACGAAGACAACGAATAAGCAAGGGAGGCAGAATATATGTACGAATTAAACGATTTCAACTCGATTCAGATCAGCGTAGCATCTCCCGAAAAAATCAGGGAATGGTCGTACGGCGAAGTTACCAAGCCCGAAACCATCAACTACCGCACCCAAAAGCCGGAGCGCGACGGTTTGTTTTGCGAAAAGATCTTCGGACCGACGAAGGACTGGGAATGCCATTGCGGCAAGTATAAAAGAATCAGATACAAAGGCATTATTTGCGAAAAGTGCGGCGTAGAAGTCACCCGCGCAAAGGTTCGCCGCGAGCGTATGGGACACATCGAACTCGCCGCGCCCGTTTCGCACATTTGGTATTTCAGAGGGATCCCTTCCAAAATCGGGCTGCTGCTCGATATGGGCCCTAAAAATTTGGAACAGGTCATCTACTTTGCGGCGTACGTGGTGCTCGATCCGGGTACGACGGGGCTCGATTACAAACAGGTGATCAACGATAAACAGCTGCGCGAATTGGAAGAACAGTTCGGCGACGCTTCCCAAACGGGATTAAAAGTCGGCATGGGCGCGGAAGCGATCCGCGAACTGTTGATGGCGGTCGATTTAGATAAAGAAAGCGCGCAGGCGAAAGAAATTATCGCAAACAACGCAACGGGACCCAAGCGGTTAAAGGCGATCAAGCGTATCGAAATCATCGAATCGTTCCGTAAATCGGGCAACCGTCCCGAATGGATGATCTTAACCGTTCTTCCCGTAATCCCGCCCGACCTGCGCCCTATGCTGCAGTTGGACGGCGGCAGATTCGCAACTTCCGACTTGAACGATTTGTATCGCCGCGTGATCAACCGCAACAACCGTTTAAAGCGCATGATCGAATTGGGCGCGCCCGAAATGATCGTGAAAAACGAAAAGCGCATGCTGCAAGAAGCGGTAGATGCGTTGATCGATAACGGCAGAAGGGGCAAGCCTTTAAGCGGACCTTCCAACCGCGATTTAAAATCCCTTTCCGCAATGCTGCGCGGAAAGCAGGGGCGTTTCCGTCAAAACCTGCTCGGAAAGCGCGTAGACTATTCGGGACGTTCGGTTATCGTCGTAGGACCCGATTTAAAGATCTACCAGTGCGGACTTCCCAAAGAAATGGCGATCGAGTTATTTAAACCGTTCGTAATGAAGCGCCTTGTGGAAACCAACCGTTGCCACAACATTAAAAGCGCAAAGCGTACGGTGGAAAAGGGAAAAGACTTTGTGTGGGACGTTTTGGAAGAGGTGATTAAAGAGCACCCCGTTCTGTTGAACCGTGCGCCTACGCTGCACCGTTTGTCCATTCAGGCGTTCGAACCGGTGTTGATCGAGGGAAGAGCAATCAAAATTTCGCCCCTCGTCTGCGGACCGTTCAATGCGGACTTCGACGGCGACCAAATGGCGGTTCACCTTCCTCTGTCGATCGAAGCGCAGGCGGAAGCGCGCTTCTTGATGCTTTCCGCCAACAACATCTTAAAACTTGCCGACGGTAAATCGGTTATGAGCCCCACGCAGGATATGATTATCGGCGCGTACTACCTTACCATTGCAAGAAAGGAAGAGGGCAAAAAATATAACGAACTGGGCAAAGAGAGCGAATCGGGCGAAGTTTATATTCCGCCGCTGTTCTCTTCGTTCGACGAAGCGTTAATGAGCTATCAGCTGAAACACACGCACTGCCAAGACGAAATTTACGTGCGCCGCACGGTGGAACTTCCCGAAGGCAAATTCGATTCTCTGCAGCTTCCTTACGAAAAGACGTTTACCGAAGAGCAGGTCGCAAACAACGGCTTGCGCGGCAGAGTTTCCGTTTGGAAGAACGAAAAGACGGGCAGACTGTGCGTAACGGGTATTTTAAAGACGACGGTCGGCAGGATCATCTACAACGACAACATGCCGCAGGACCTTAACTTTGTTAAGAGAGTCGCTCCCGAAGACTATTTGAAGTTGGAGCTTTCCAGCGAGTTCATTTCTTCGGTAAAGGGCTCGCGCGCGATCGGCAAAAAGCACCTTTCCAAAATCGTAGAAGCGTGCTTCCGCACGGGATACGCGCCCAAAGCCTCGGCTGTGCTCGACGCGATCAAAGAACGTGGGTACAAATATTCCACCCTTGCCGCGCTTACCACCTCGGTATTCGATATGAAGATCCCGCAGGAAAAAGACGGTATCGTTACGGGCGCGGAAGAGCAAGTTGCAAAAATTTCCAAAAAGTTCGCGCGCGGACTTTTGAAAGAGGAAGAACGTTATCATGCGGTAATTTCCGTTTGGGACGACGCGACCGATCAAGTCGCTTCCCTTTTAAAACGGCAGGGCGCGGAAGATAAGTTCAATCCCATTTGGATGATGGCGGATTCGGGCGCGCGCGGTTCGATCGACCAGATCAAACAGCTTTCGGGCATGCGCGGACTGATGGTAAACCCGCAGGGTAAAAAGATCGAAGTTCCCGTAAAATCCTGTTTCAGAAACGGACTTTCCGTTCTCGAATACTTTATTTCGTCGCACGGCGGACGGAAAGGTTTGGCGGATACGGCGCTGAAAACGGCAGACTCCGGATATCTTACCCGCCGTTTGGTAGACGTTTCGCAAGACGTTATTATTCGCGAAGAGGATTGCTCGGCGGGCAAACGCCCGCGCGGCACCGTCATCAACGCCATTTGCGGCGCGAACGGCGAGTTGATCGAATCGCTCGAAGACAGGCTTACGGGCAGATTCGCCGCGGAAGATTTAACGGACGAAAAGGGCGAAGTGATCGTTCCCGTAAACGAAATGATCACCGAATCGACCGCAAAGACGATCGCGGGCATACAAAAATACCGCGAGGGCGGCGTGAATATCCGCAGTATCTTCAACTGCAACACCCGTTTCGGCGTGTGCGCGAAGTGCTACGGTAAAAATATGGCGACTACCCTTCCCATCAGAGTGGGCGAAGCGGTCGGCGTTATCGCGGCGCAGTCCATCGGCGAACCGGGTACGCAGCTTACCATGAGAACGTTCCACACGGGCGGTATTGCGGCGACGGGCGATATTACACAGGGTCTTCCCCGTGTAGAAGAATTGTTCGAAGCAAGAAAGCCCAAGGGCGTTGCGACCATTTGCGAAGTGTTGGGTACGGTTACGGTAGACAACAGCGATAACCTCAATCACGTGATCGTGCGCGATTCGGATACGGGCGAACAGTTAAAAGAATATGTGCTTCCCTTCAACGCGGAACTCAAAGTGAGATCGGGCGACAGGGTGAAACCGGGCGATTTGTTAAACGCAGGTTCGGTAAACCCGCAGGATATCATTCGCGTAAACGGCGTAAAGGGCGTGCAAGATTATATTTTGGAACAGGTTCAATCCGTTTACCGTTCGCAAGGGGTTGATATTAACGATAAACACGTCGAAATCATCGTGCGCCAAATGCTTAGAAAAGTACGCATCGAAGACGCGGGTACGACGGAAATGCTTCCCGGCGAACTTGTGGATATGTTCTACTTTGAAGAGCAGAACGAAAAAACGATTATGGCGGGCGGTGTTCCCGCTACGGCAAAGCGCGTGCTTTTGGGAATTACCAAGGCGGCGCTCGCAACCGATTCCTTCCTTTCGGCGGCTTCCTTCCAAGAAACCTCGCGCGTGCTCACCGAAGCGGCAATCCGCACCAAGCGCGATCCGCTGATCGGCTTAAAGGAAAACGTAATCATCGGTAAACTGATTCCCGCGGGTACGGGCATGAAAGATTACAAAAACGTATCCGTTCAAAATTCGGGCAGATATGCCGACGTATTGGCGGAAGAAACCGCGCTCGCATCGAGCGAAGAATAATCATAAAAAAAGGCTTGAATTTCAAGCCTTTTTTTTATGCAAAACAGTTGCGTTATTCCCATAAGGAACGGAAAGAATATTCGTTGCGACAGTTTTTTATGCGAAACGGTAGTGTTTTGCCTCTAAGGAAGTGGAAATATATTCGCTGCGAAAGCCTTTTTATAAGAGGTAAATGCGTTTCCATTAGGAAGGGAAAGAATATTCATTACACAAGCTTTTTTTGCGAAACGGCTGTGTTTTTCTTTAAGGAAAGGGAAATGATTCGCTACAAAATCTTTTTTGTGCGAGGTAAATGCGTTTTCATCTAAGGAAGGAGAAAGATATTCGTTACACAAGCCTTATTTGTGCGAAGCAGTTACGTTTTTCCCTTAGAAGGGGAGAAACTTTTGTTGTAAAAGCCGTTTTTTAGCGAAGCGGTTGCGTTTTCCTTTAAGGAAGGAGAAATATATTCGCTACAAAATTTTTTTGTGCGAGGTGAATGTGTTCCCCTAAGGAAGGGGAAGTATATTCGTTACACAAGCCTTGTTTGCAAAGCGTTTGTGTTTTCCCCTAAGAAACGGAAGAATTTTTGTTGCAAAATCTTTTTTATGCGAAACAGTTGCGTTTTTTTTCCAAACGTGATAAAATAACAGGTGTTATATTTCTTAGTCGGGTAAAGGACGTATGGCGAAATTAAAGATAACGCGGGAAGCGATTTTAAAGGGCGCGGCGGAAGTCGTGCGTAAAGAAGGGGAGCAGGGGTTAAACGCGCGCAGGATCGCAAAAGAACTGCGCTGTTCTACTCAACCCGTGTACTCGCAGTTCCGCAATATGGAAGATTTGATTTGCGCCTTGCGCGAAGAGGCGAAACGGGAATATCGCTTGCGGATCGATCGGTATCTTGCGCAGACTTCGCGCGGCCGATACGAAGCGTACGGTATGGGATACGTTCGTTTCGCGCGGGAAGAAAAAGGCTTGTTCCGCTTTTTATACGGGGGCGGCGGCAGGGACCTTCCGCGGGCGGAAGATCCCTATTTCGGCGATATCATTGCCGAAATAAAACAATTATACGGCATGAGCGAACAGCAGGCAAAAGCGTTTCATGCGGATATGTCCATATATTCATACGGGCTTGCAATGTTGTTAAATACGGGGGAGCTGGATCTTTCGGACGAAGAGATCGAAGAGCGGCTGCGCGTGCAGTTTTACGCGCTGTATGCGGTGTACTGTCCCGATCTTCCGCCCCTTCCGCACAAGTCGAAATTATAACGGAGAAGAATATGAACGCGATCGAAATCGAAAATTTACAAAAAAGCTACGGCGAAGTAAAAGCGGTGAACGGCGTTTCGTTCAGCGTGGAAGAGGGGGAATTTTTTGCCTTTCTCGGCGTAAACGGGGCGGGGAAGAGTACTACCATTTCCATTTTATGCGGCGATTCTCCGCGCGACGGCGGCACGGTTAAGGTAGAAGGCGCCGAAATCGACGCCGATCCGCAGGGGATCCGCCGCAGGTTAGGCGTTGTGTTCCAAAACAGCGCGCTCGATAAAGCGCTTACCGTAAAGGATAATTTAAAATACCGCGCGTCGCTGTACGGCGTTACGGGGCGGGCGTTTGCTTCTAAGTTGGAAGAGTTGACCGGGCTGTTCCAATTAAAAGAACTGCTTTCCCGCGCGGTGGGAAAACTTTCGGGCGGTCAGCGGCGCAGGGTAGATATCGCGCGCGCTTTGGTGCACGATCCGCGCATCTTGATTTTAGACGAGCCGACGACGGGCTTAGACCCGCAAACGCGTAAAACCGTGTGGGAAATTATCCGCAAACTGCGCGAAGAGCGGGGGCTTACCGTATTTTTGACCACGCATTATATGGAAGAAGCGGCTGATTCCGATCACGTAGTTATTCTCGATGCGGGAAGGGTAATGGCGGATGCAACGCCCTTGCAGTTGAAAAACGATTATACGGGCGATTACATTACCTTGTACGGCGTAACCGAACAACAGGTGGCGGAACTTGCCCTTTCTTACACGCGCGTAGGAGAGGCGTTCCGCATCGAAGTGGAAAATACGGAAAAGGCGACGCAGCTTATTTTAAAACATGCTGCCTTGTTCCGCGATTACGAAATCGTAAAGGGCAAAATGGACGACGTGTTCCTTGCCGTTACGGGAAAGATTATCGGAGGAGAAGTATGAAAACGTTACCCTATTTGATCGCGCGCAACTGCAAACTGTTTTTTAAAGACAAAGGCATGTTTTTATCTTCGCTTATCGCGCCCCTCATTTTACTCTTTCTCTTTGTGGCGTTTTTGGGCGACGTCTACCGCGATAGCCTTGCAAGCGTGTTGCAGGGGGCGGAACTTCCCGATCGGCTGGTAGAAGGCTTTGCGGGCGGCTGGCTGATGTCTTCGCTGCTTGCCGTTTGCACGGTGACGATAGCTTTTACCGCCAACATGATTATGGTAAACGATCGCGTTACGGGGGCTTTTTCCGATTTAACGATCGCGCCCGTTTCCCGTTCCATGCTCGCGCTCGCATACTATCTTTCTACCGTTCTCGTTACCCTTGCCGTTTGCTGCTTTGCCCTGATTGTGGGCTATGTGTATCTTGCCATCGTCGGCTGGTATTTGACTGCGGCAGACGTGTTCTTTACCTTGCTCGATACAGTGCTGTTGGTGCTGTTCGGAACGGCGCTCTCTTCCATTATATGTAAGTTTATTAAAACGCAAGGGGGGATCGCGGCGGTTTCGACCATCGTTTCCGCTTCTTACGGGTTTTTGTGCGGGGCGTATATGCCCATCTCTTCGCTTGCAAAGGGAATCCAATACGTAATATCCTTTTTGCCGGGAACGTACGGAACCGTTCTTTTGCACGATCACTTTATGGGCGGCGCGATCGAGGCGATGGAATCGGAAGGGATCGCGGCGGAATACCGCGAAGGTCTGCGCGACGGATTTGACTGCAACTTTTACTTTTTCGATCACGCGGTGCCCGAATGGGCGGGTTATCTTGTACTCGCTTTGACGATCGCCCTTTTGGTGGGCGCTTACGTGTTGTTGTGCATGCGGAAACCGCGAAAGAAAAAATAAGGAAACGCGAAAGCGTTTTCTTTTTCTCTCTTTTCGGAATTGTGTACTAATTGTAAAGAACCGATAAAGATTTATAATAAGGTAAAAGGTATATGATTGAGTTAATCGAAAAAATAGAAAGCAAAGCCGATTTTATTCATTTTCTTAATATGTTATCAAAAGATTTTGAAAAAAATCCCGATGAATGGGAAAACAAAACGATTCCATCATTTCTTGAACAAATGGCAGGGTGGGTAGAGGACTATTCTACCTCTCCCGCAAATGATATAGCATGGGATACGATTCAGTTCAGGGTATTCGCTCAAATTCTTTATATGGGAAAAATGTATGAATAATATCGCTTTCGGTTGAAAGGGGAGTTTTTTTATCCTTTATTTAGAAATTTATCGAAATACGCTTGACAAACGGGAATGGCTATGATATTATTTAGATGAAATTCAAAATACAACGGAGAAAGCATGAAGGGAGTTTGGGAAGCACTGTCGGATGCGACGCGGCGTAAAATATTAACGCTGCTGCGCGACCGCCCGTATACGGCGGGGGAAATTGCGGAAAATTTTACTTTAACGGGTGCGACCGTTTCGCACCATTTAAGCGTGTTAAAGGAAAGCGGTTTGATCGTAGGCGAAAAAAAGGCGCAAACGATCACCTATTCGCTGAACACGACGGTGTTTCAAGAACTTTTAAAGAGCGTTGCGGGATTTTTATATAAGGGAGAGTAATATGAAAGGGATCATACTGTACACGGCGTTATCGCTGCTCAATTTAATCGGATATGCGATCGCGGTCGCGTTTTTGCCTGCGGTAGTGCCTATGCACTTCGATTGGAAGCTGACGGTCGATTCCGTCGGTTCGCCTTGGTGGCTGGTTGCGCTGCCTTCGGTTGCGGCGTTGATTTCCGCAGGGCTGTGGGCGGAAGTTGCCTCGGGCAAAAGGGGCAAAAACGCGAAATTCGTTTCGATCACCCTTGTTACGATCGGCTGTGTGTTCGTATATTTGGGTTGGATGTTTTTCGCGTTCGTTTCGGGGGGCGGCGCGTTGGGCGATAAGGTAAACTTTCCGTTCGCCGTCGCTATTATATTGCCGCTCTCGATGGCGCTTTGTGCGTTCGGAAACTATGCGCCCCGCATTGCGCCCAATCGCACGTTCGGCTTTAAAACGCCCGCAACGCGGAAAAGCGAACGGGTGTGGACAAAAACGCACCGCGCGGGCGGATTCGCCTTTTTCTTTACGGGGGTGATAGGCGCGGTTTGCGCGGTCGTGTTCTCTTGCGTAAAAGGTAAAGGGGGTTCGCCGCTCGATTATATCGCGCTGATCGTATTTATCGCGCTGTTGTTTATTGCAGTGGCATTTATATTTATCTACGCGCATGCGGCGTATGTAAAAGAAAATCGCGTTTAAAAAGTGCCGCCTCCTTTTATTAAGGGGGCTTTCTTTTCACGGCGGTTTTATCGATACCCTGCCGTTTATATAAGCTGCGTTTGTAGATTTGTGCGATCCTTCGGGATAAAGGAGCTGTTTCCTCTCGTTTTTCTTACAAAATTCTATCGTAAAACCCTATCTTTTTTTATTCGGATATGATATGATAAGGTATAGCGCGCCCGCAAGGGGCGCGCGGGAAAGATAGAGTATGAATGAAAAAATTCTTCAATCGTTAAAAAACCGTCTGAATCCCGCCGTACAAGCGGAAAAGCAGTGGTATCTTTCATTGTTAGACGAAGAAGTGCAGAAAAAGCAAGAGGACGAGCACCTTTCTGCGGTGCTTGCCATGTTAAAGGCTTTTTACGTTGCGCGTTATCAAAAGCGGATCGCGGAAATTAAAGCGGAGATCGCGGCTTTAAAAGAAAAAGAGGATTACGCGGCGGCGGACTATAAAACGATTTTAGAAAAAAATGCGGAAATTGCGGAACAGACGAAAAAGCTGAACGCTTACAAGTGCTATTTTGCGGAACCCTATTTCGCCCGCATGGACGTAACGGACGAGAAAGAGGGGTATAACCGCTATTATATCGGCAAAAAGGGAGACGTAAATCTTGAAATCGTAGATTGGCGGGCTCCGCTTGCCGTACGGTACTATCAAAAAAGCCGCGTTTCGTTTTCCATTAACGAATACGAATACCGCACCGTGTTGCGGCGCGCGCTTTCCGTAAAAAACGGAAAAGTGCTCGACTTTAAAAACGAATATCTTTCCGTGCGCGATCATCTCACTGCAGAAGAGATCGGCGGACGGGACGAAGAGATCTTGTTTGATCCCTTTTTGCGGCAGATCATCAAAAGCCGCAAAGACGATACGCAAATCCGCGATATTATTCAAACGATACAAGAAAAGCAGTTCGACGTAATCACCCGCCCCGAACGGGAAAGTTTTGTGCTGCAAGGGTGCGCGGGCAGCGGCAAAACGATGATTTTGCTGCATCGGTTAAGCTATTTAATGTACAATAACGAAAGTTTAAGCCCGCACGACGTGCTTGTTATTACGCCGTCCGATTCGTTCAACGCGTTTATCGACGAGCTTTCGCAGGTGCTCGAATTGCAAAAGGTGCGCACGGTCACTTTGCGCGATTACTATTTCCGCGCGTTGAAAAACGAGGGGATCGACCTGACGGAAAAACTCTCTTCGGAACGGGAATCGCAGGAATATTTGCAATATCTGTATTCTTCCGCGTTTGTAAAAGACGTAAAAAAGCAGCTCGGCAAGATATACGAAAGCGTTGCGGGGCTGTTTAAAGGGGAAGAATGCCGCGAGGTGACCGAAAAGGTGCTGATCGGATTCCGCGCCATGAAAGAGCGGTTTATCCGCATCAAAAACGCTTCGCTGCGCGTGCGCCGCACCGTGCTCGGCGAGATGAAAGAAAACAAAGAGGGGGGCTTTTATTTTACAAAGCCCTTCCGCACGCTGATGAGTTCGGTTACGCAGGCGGAAGATTTTCTTTCCTTTGTTTTGGAAGAGCAAGCGCGCACGCCCGATTATTTTTTCCGTCAGTTTTCCGAATTTTACCGCTCCGCGCATTTGATCGCCCAGCATGCGGATAAAATTTTTGCACAGGCGGCGGACGATCTTTCTGTGCTGTGCGCTGCGATCGAAAAAGAAATAGCCGATTTAAAGCGTTACCGCAGAAATTTGGGCGGGGAAGAAGTGCTAACTTATGCCGAACGCATTGCGCGGCGCAGGGAATTGAAAGAGGAAGCGGAAAAGGTTTCCGCTTTGATCTTGGAAATGGGGGGCGAAAGCGAACTTTTTCGGGAATTTTTCGAGGTGCTGCGCCTTTCGCGCTACTGCGCGCATGCGGGCAAGTGCGAAAATGCCGTGGATATCGCGCGGTGGCTGTATCGCGAAACGGTAAAAAAGTACAAGGCGAAGTTCGGCATGCGCGGGGTGTACCCTTCCGACGGGTTCGCGCTGTGCTACGTGCTTACCGAAGCGGGCAGAAAACTTACCCCCCGTTACGGCTTGGTATTCATCGACGAGGGGCAGGATATTTCCGAACAGGAATACGCGCTTTTAAAGCGCATTCATTCGGACGCGGCGTTTAACGTTTACGGCGATCTGATGCAGAATATCACGCCCTATCGCGGTTTAAAAGATTGGGGGCGCGCGATCGAAGGGGAAGTGTACGAACTGAATCAGAATTACCGCAACACCAACGAGATCGTCGAATACGTTTCGCACATACTCGATCTCGATATGCAGCCCATCGGGTTTCACGGGGCGGCGGTCGAAAGATTGCCTTTGCGTAAATTGAACGGGTTTTTTAAAGAAAAGCAGGGCTTAAAAGCGGTGATCGCGCGGGAAGAATATTTGCCCTTGTTCGAAAAGCGCGGGTATTACCGTGCGGAAGGCAAAATGAGCAAAACGAAAATCAACGTAATGAGCGTATACGAAAGCAAGGGATTGGAATTTTCCGCCGTCGCCGTGTACGAAAAGGGCATGACGGAAAACGAGAAATATATCGCTTGTACGCGGGCTTTGCGCGAACTTGTGATAGCGGAGGAAGAATGAAACATATCTTTTTATTGGACGCGGACGAAACGCTGCTCGATTTTAAGCGTGCCGAGCGGGAATCGCTTTTGCAAACGCTAAGCGAGCGGGGTTTTCGCGCTTCCGAACAGGTCGCCGCGCGGTATCACGAAATAAACGATTCTCTTTGGAAAAAGTTAGAGTGCAAAGAGATCACGCGCAAAGAACTGCTTACCGAACGCTTTCGCATACTCTTTGCGGAATACGGCATTTCCCTTTCGGTTGAAGAAACGGCGCGCGCTTATTTCGAAGGGATCGCTTCGCGCGGGTATCTGCTGGCGGGCGCGCGGGAATTTTTGATCGAACTACGCAAGCGCGGGCGCATTTACATCGTAACCAACGGCGCGCAGTATACGCAGGAAAAACGTTTGCGCTTATCGGGGCTTTACGAACTTTCCGACGGCGCGTTTATTTCCGACCAAATCGGGTTGAATAAACCTTCCGCCGAATATGCGGAATATGTAGAAAGTCATATTCCCGATTACGCGCGCGAGGGCGCAGTTTGGGTAGGGGATAGCCTTTCTTCCGATAAGGCTTGCGCCGAAACAAAGGGAATCGATTTTATTTTGTTCGCGCCCCAAGGCGCGCCCGCGGGTTATGCGGGTAAGTTCGCGCGCGATTATAAAGAGCTGTTCCGTTTGCTTACCGAATAACCTTTTTCCGCCAAGTATTAAGGTGTATTGCAGTGCGCAGGGGAATCGTACGGTATATATTTGGGGTTTAAAAACAGTTTAAATGCTTTGTAACCTGTATAGAGTCGCCGCGGTATATTGCGGCGCGCAAGGGAATCGTACGGCGAAAATTTTGCCTTTAAAAAGTATCTTATAAATTGTAAGGTAACTACGGAATATGATAGCGTGCAAGGGAACGTAGCGATTTTTTTCGGCAGCGCTTTAAAAAGTCTGTTCAGTGTTATTTTGTCAAGCCTTTTTTAATAGATTTTGTTAAAAATTATTAAATTTTATTTATCATACCAAAAAACGCCCGAAAAATCAAGCGAAAGAGGGGGCGTCGGGCGGTTGTAACGGCTTGAAAATGAAAAAACGGCGCACGAAAGCCCGCGTCCGTTCGGTGGGCGCGGCGTGCGTCGGTGTTTGATTGCGGCGGATTATGCCGCGCGGGATTTTACAAATCGGATATTATACCCGCCGCCCGCTGTCGCTTTCAATTCTTCCAAATATTCGGCGCGTTTGTCGAGCGGGGTAATCCACGTCCGCCGCCCGTCCTTGTCGCGCAAAGACGAGTGCGGGCGATTATTATATCGAACGTTCCACGCTTGCATTTTTTCGAGTAATTCGTCGAACGTCGTAAAAGTCAAATAATTATAAAAGCCCTCTTGATCCGAGCGGTGGGATCGTTCCACCTTGCCATTGTGCCGCGGCGTATAAACACGTATCAACTTATGACAAACGCCGAGTCGGTTTAACAGTTTATCGACGGCGTGTACCTTGCCGTCGCCCGTTCCGCGCGGGTTTGTAAATTCCGTGCCGTTGTCGGTTTGTATAGTGTGCGGCAAGTATCCAAAATGCACAATCGCGCGTTTGATAAAATCGACGGTCGAAAATCCCGACTTTTCTTTATATGGATATATAAACCGCTCCCGCGTCGCCTCGTCGATCATGGTATATTGATAAAGTCTTTCCGTTCGGTAAATGCCGCGTCCGCACTCAAAGGGAATATATTTGACGTCCATTTGCCATTTGATACCGAGCATTTGCGGCGTATCGTACGGTTGCGCGATATAGTTTTTATTTTCCCGCGCGGGGCGGAGTTTGTGTTTCATAATAAAACGGTACATGCCGCCGTACGTGCGGGAGTACGCGTATTTCGTCCGCATGACGCCCAAAACCTCGGCGTAACTTATTCCGTCGCATGACGCCAAAACCTCGGCGATTTGTGCCGCCTCCGCGTCCGTGTGGGCGTTCGGGTGGGGCGTGTGTGGACGGCTCGATTTATTTTTCAAACTGTCGATTGTGCCGTCGTATTTCCGCCGCCACCGATAAAGACTTTGTATTGTGCATTTGAATTTTTTTGCGACCTTGTAAACGTCCACGCCCTCGACAATCCATAATTTGAGGGCTTTTTGTTTTTCGTGTGCTGTGTATTTTACACCTTTCATTTTCTGCCTCCGTAAATAAAAAACGGGCAACCGATATTTTTTTCGATTGCCCGCATTTGATTATTGATTTTTATATTTATCGACCGCCCAACGGATAAACTCGGCGCGGCTCATTCCCGACGATTTTATCACGGCGTCGATTTCCGCCGCCTCCGCGGTCTTAAATTTTGTCGTCCATGTTACGGACTCGCCCTTGTGCGTTTCCTTGTAACGCTTGTCGGCGGCTTTCTGCGCCTCACTTCTTGCCATGTTCTGCCTCCTTAAAATAAATCGTTTGCGGCGACGTATGCTTGCAACGCGTCGAAAGTGGGGCAATCGGCTTTCGGTACGTTGTACGTTACGTCAACGCGTCCGATCGTGGTTGATACCGTCCACGACGTTTTGTTTTCCTTTGCCGTGTAGTTTTTGCCGTTTTTTTCGATATTCATAATATACCTCCGTTTCGGGCGGAATAACCGCCGCCCGACGGTTTATTTTTTGTTTATCCGATAATTTCCGTAATGCGCTTTTTGATAATTTCCGCATTTGTGAAAAAGGGGAATAAAACGCCTTTGATAAATGCCGAGTCGGGTTTGCTTGATTGCCACCCGCCGATTATATCGCCATACTCTGCGCCGCGGTTATCGTCCGTTATGGTTATATCGTCCGCAAACGTGATAACCTCTTGCCCGTTCAATAATACCGTTGCCGTTCCTTGCGTAACACTCCCGCGATTGCGTTTTACTGTAAATTCCATTTTCATTTTTTTTCGTCCTCCTTATTGACAAATTTTTTTAATTCGTATATAATAGGACTTACGAGGGGCGGTTTCCCGCCCGCTCTGCCTTGACGATTATTTATCGTCGGTTGCCTTGCTCGGCTTTTGCTTTTTGAGCGTTATCGTTATCTTTACACTTTCCACGGCGTTTTGATTTTCGATTGCTCTTGCCAAGTCTTGCAAGGCTTTTGTTATGTTGTCCATAACCGCGACCTCCTTTTTGTTATTCAAGGCGTTTCCCTTACCTTGTGATTATATTATATCACTACTTACCGATAAAGTCAACACTTTTTACGCATTTTCTTAAAAATTTTTTTATTTTTTTCAACAAAAAAACGCTCCCGTGGTGGGGGCGTTTTTCGTTATGCCGAACGTGCCGACATAAATTTATAGCCGCGCTCGTGTTGACATTATCCCGATCGTTTGGTATAATAAATCTGCGACAATCATTATACCACGACAAGGAATTTGCCAACATAACGCGGCTAATGGATACCGACCCCGTTTTATATCGGTGTTTCGATACCCGTACGTATATTATATACCGACGCGTCGATATTGTCAATCTTTCTTGTTGCGGTTTTCGGAAAAATCGTTTCAAGGAGGATTTTTTTATTATGACGATCGCGGATCAAATAAACGACCTTTTGAAAACGCAAAAAAGGCGGCAAGCCGACCTCGCGCGGGCGTTAGGTGTTCGGGCGAATACTGTTTCGGAGTGGTGTAAAGGGCGGCACGACGTTTCCGCGTCTTATTATCCAAAAATCGCCGAATTTTTCGGCGTGTCGCTCGATTATCTTATAACGGGGAAAGAGCCGCGGGGCGCACCCGCCGCGCCCGTACAACAAATTATCGGGAATAACAATTCCAACAATACCGCGATTGCGGGCGGAGTCGGCGACGGGGTATCCGCGCTTGACCTTGAATTGTTGAAAGTGGTTTCGGGTTTTGACATTCGGGCAAAAACCGAGGTTTTACATTTTGCATATCAAATCGAAAAACAAATAAAAAGCGGAGGAGGCTTTTAATAATGAAATGGTTTTACAATCTTAAACGTGCAATCCGTATCGTGATTGCGGTTGCGGCGTGGTTGCCTCTCGTAGTGTTCGCGGGCGTGATAAGTGGGTCGATCGGGGAAAACGGCGAAAATATGCAAGCATGGCAAGCCGCCGTCGTCTTGCTGTTACTTGCCCTCGGTGTGGTGTTTACGGTGTTTGCCGTGATTGCCCGCAAGCGTGAAACGAAAGCCGAACGCGACTCGAAAGCCGTCGCCCGTACGCCGTCGGAAACCGCGACGCAACGCCCCGCGGTAAATACTGCACCCGCGGCGAAAAACGCTCGTCAAGCCGATTTACGGGCGCAAGGAAAGGCAACAGAAACGGTCGCACCCGCACAACCGACGGCGCGGGTTATCAATGGCGATATTGTTTTCCCGTTCCATACAAAGGCGGTCGGCGTAACGTTCGACGATTGCCAAGAGCATATACAAAAAAGCAAGGTCGGCGACCCGCTTTTAATCAAGCATAAACCGACGGAGGAATACCCCGAAAGCACCGACATTATAAACCGCCGTACGCGGGCGCGTATCGGGCGCGTTAATTCTGATCTTGCATGGGAATTTTTGACCGCGTTTGACGAGGGCTTTGTCCTTGACGGCGTAATCGCCGATATAACGGGCGGGGGCGACGATCAAAACCTCGGTTGCAATATCGAAGTGGTCGGGGAGCATATCAACGAATAACGGCGCAAAACTGCATAATAAAACGCCTTACCGCAATCGCAAGGCGTTTTTTTGTTATTTTAATTATTTACTGACGGCGTTTTTCAAGTCGTACAATTTCGCCTCGATTTGTTCTTTCAACCACAAATCGACGTCGCCGAAGTTTTCGGATATGTACGTTTTCATTTCTTCCGACAACTTCGATTTTGCCGCGTCCGTCGCCATTTGTAACGCGGCGGATTGCGCCTCTTTCGTCCAAGCGTCCGTACCCTTGATCGCCTCGACGTACGTTTGATATGTAATCTTTACCGCCGACGCGACGACGTCAACCGCGCCGCCCAAAAGCGCGGCGACCTTTGCGTTTTTAATTTTGGTACTGATAAGCGTTTTTACCTTTACCAAAACCCACGAGCCGATCGCGGCAAGGATCGCCGCCGCGATTTCAATTATAAGTGTCTGCCAATTCATTTTTAATCGTCCTCCGATTTTTTATTCTTTTTTGGCGGCGTTTCGGGCAACTGTATTATATCGTTGTATAAATCCGTAATAACGCCGTTACCGCCGAGGGCGTGATATGCCTCATATTCGCGGCGTACCGCGTCTTTTGCATACACGGGGCAATACCCGCGCTCGACCCATTTTTCTTGTTGCCGTATGATTTCGGCGCGTAAAAGATTTTGCACGCCATTTTCAACGGCTTTGTGTTTTGTTCCGCTTAACTTGAAACGGGCGACGACTGCCGTTACGACGACTCCGACGATCGTACTTATACATGCCGTTAAAATAGTTGCCACGACGTCCACGTTATACCTCGATAAACCAATCGTCGCGGAGTGCCATTCCGCCGTTTGCGGCGATTTCGTCCGCCGTTTTGCCGTCAAGGGCATTGACCCATATTTCGCAAGCGTCGTCGATTTCGCGTTGCGTGAGTATTCCCGCGGCGAGGTCTGCGTTCGCGGATTTTAACCATTCCGCTTTACTGAAAACCTTTTTTGTTGCTTTGTTTGTCATACTGTTTTTGCCTCCAAAAATAAAATTTTTTATCCGCACGCCGCCGCAATCGTGCGGGCGTGATAAGATACGATTTTTTGCGCCTTTCCTTTCGATATGGTCGGTTTTATCCGTTCGGTGTAATACTTCTTAAAATTGATAACCTTTGCCCGCGACATGTACGATATAAAGCGCACACATTGACGCAAGCGAACGCCGAAACGTTTTATCTTTCGGACGACCCGCGTTAAACTGTAAAATACATGTTTACGGAGGAGGGTATAACCCTTGTAAAACCGATACCCGACAAAATCAATCGGGCGCGTGCCGTACCGCCATATTTGCCAATCGTCTTTTACCCGTAAATTGCCGCAGCGCAACACGCCCGCGAGGGCGACGTGCGCTTTGTGTAACTTTCGTTTATTGCGGTCGAGGAAAACTATATCGTCCGCGTATCTGACGTAATGGTTTATATGTAACTTTTCTTTTACGGTGTGGTCGAACGTCTGCAAGTAAAAGTTTGAAAAGCCTTGCGACGTGTAATAACCAATCGGCAAGCCCGACCCGCCGTTATCGAGGATATCGTCAATGAGTTTCAAAACCTTTGCGTCCTTTATGACGCGGCGGAATTTTTGTTTTAACAACTCAATATCGACCGACTCGAAAAAATGGTGTATATCCGCTTTGTAAACGTATTTGATTTTCGGATCGTTTTTGATAAACTTTTCAATCGCTTTCCGCGCCGCCTTTGTGCCGCGTCCGACGACCGACCCGCAACAATAACGATCCATGCCGCGATTGATTATCGGGTTTATGACTTGCATTAAAGCCCAATGCACGATTTGATCGGGGAAAAATCGAGGTACTTTTATATTGCGTATTTTGTTATGTTCCCGCCGTGTTTTCATGCGGGGAGGGGAAAAGACGATCCCGCGTTCGAGTATCCGTTGCACGCGGGCGGCGTACAATTCGGGGTTGTCGTGGGCGTCCTTAACGATCCCGCGGCGGTGTTTCTTGTTTTTCGTCGCGTTGCGTACTGCCAAAATGAGGTTATCAATCGACGTGATTTTTTCATATAAAAAGCCTATTCTTTTCATAGTTCCTTTTTCAAAGAGTCTTTGTTGCGCCTTACGGTGTTTCAATGCTTGCGCCCTACTAAACCGCACTCTTTATCGGCTATTTTTGACCGAGTGGTACGGCGATACGCAATCCATAAAAAGACTTACCATGCAACGAATACGACCGCCGAGGTTCGAGTTCGCGTTCGACGCCGAATTGTTCCCGTTCCAATACCACAAACCCGCGTTCGTGGTGTTGTTCCAATTCCCGCCGACGTACAAAACCCCGACAATTCGGATTGCGTACCCCTCGATTGATTATTCAATTTTGACCGTTACGCTATACGCGCATTATGACGGGGGAAGTTTCCCCCGTAATCCCCCTCAAAGAGGTTTGTAACAAAGACGACCGCCGAGGTACGAGTACGCGCCCGACGCCGAACCGCCCCCGTACCAATACCACAAACCCGCGCCCGTGGTGTTGACCCCATACCCGCCGACGTACAAAACCGTTCCGCCGTACGACGCCGAATAGTCGCAATAATACGTCGTCGCGGTTGCGCTTAAATCGCTTGCGTAACCAAGGAGAGGGAAACGATCGAAGTACGTAATTTTCTTGATATAACCGCTTTGATTTGCGAGTCTGTCGCCGACGCAAAAATACGGCGTCGTCGCTTTTGCGGCGACATACTTTGTCGGATCGAGGCAAATATAAATCCTATCCGACGAGAAAGATATACCGTCGCACCATTTGTACACGTTACCCCACAAATTCTCAATGCCGCGATATTTGCAAGCGTGCTTGCCGTCCGTGTTGCTTTCTTCCGATCCCGACGCCGTTTTAACGCCGTCCGTATGCCCCGTCGTAATCGCCGCCGAATTGCCGTTTGCGTATCCGTACATGACGGATTGCGAGTTTGTCGTTTTCATTTCGACGAGCCATAATTCTTTGATAATCGCGTCGATTAAAAAGTCGTATTGCTGATAACCCGCGCCGTTCGCTTTACAACCCGCGCGGAAGTTGTCAAGCGTAATATTGACGAGTACGGTTTGCCCCGACTTTGAATACACCCGCGCCGACGAGCCGCTACCCTCATATTTACCGACGAGGACGTAATCCAATTCGTTACCCATGCCGTCAACAAATAACGTTAAAAAGCCCTCGTATCGGACGCCCGATATTTGGTGTTTGTACGTACCGTCGGCGTTCTTCGTGATCTTCGCGTAAAACTTCGGAATTTTAATAAACACGTTTCCGTGTTCGTCTGTTACTTCTTGCATATCCGACCACGGATAACAACGGTCAAAGTCGCTGACGATTTCCGACGCGCCGACGGTGTATCCAAGCCCGACCGCGTCGTCTGTACGAACGAGGGCGGAGGGGTTAGACGATCCGACTTTATCTACGCCGTAGATTTTTGCTTTTTCGATACCTAACATTTGAAAATGCCTCCTTTATTCGAGCGCGGATAAACGCGCTTTGATTTCTTTTAATTCCTTGTCAAGTTCGCCGCCGCGGGTGTATCCCGCCGCCTTTTCCGCCTCGCCCGACAAGAGGGCGTATGTAGTGATTGCGGCTTTGTTTGCCTCTTCTGCGACGTCTGCCGCGTTCGCGTGGTCTGCGTCGTCCGCATGATCGGCATTGTCGGCGGTAGTTGCGTTAAATGTGTCGCCGTCGCGCAAAAGCCCGTCCGCCTCGAAAGTCGCTTGCGGTACACCTTTGATTGTAACGCTTGTACCTTGACCCTCGGCGATTTGCTGTTCGAGTTCGTCCACGCGTTCGGTTGCCGCGTCTGCCGTCGCCGCCGCCGCGTTCGCGGTTTCTACTGCACCCGCCGCCGCGGAAAACGGCGCAAGGGCGCGCCCCGCGCCCGTAATCTTGTCGCCGACGCCCGTTATTCGCGAGGAAAGTTTATCAAACTTTAATGTGTTTAATTTTTCAAGTTGCTTTTGTAACTGCTGTCCTTTGAGTTCGGTTTGTGCGAGTTCCGTTTGCAACTTGCGGTACGCCGTCGTATCGACGTTGCCCGTTTCTTCTAAATATTCCAAACGGCGGCGTAATACGTCCGCATTTGCCGCCGTTTGGTCGATCGCGTCTTGCGCGACTTTTTGCGCCCTTGCAAGTTTCGTCGCGTCAAATTCAAGATCGAGGCTTTTTTGCAACGCGGCGAGTTCGGATTGCGACGATTGCGCCGCTTTCCGCATTTGCGACATTTCCTTATTGAAACTTGACGCGTCCGCGCTTATTTCAACGGTTAATCCGCGTATGCTGTCTGCCATGCGTTATTTGCCTCCTTTTAAGAATTTGACCGCGTCCGCCGCCGAAACGTCGCGGACGTTTTGATTTGTTTGTTTCGACCTTGATTTGCGTATCTGCCGTATCATTTGTTTGAGGTTTGCAATATCAATCGACATGATAAGCATATAAAGGTCGTTAAAATGCGATCGGGCGATAAACACGTCGGGGATTTTGAGTTCGACGCACTTTTGCGCGATTGCGATATACCGCGGCACGGTCAATTTTGCGGCGGCTTTGTCGGTTGTCGGCGGATCGAGTTTCTTATAGATCGCCAACAACCGCTCAAATTCTTGCCCGTGCGCGATTAGTTTTTTTCGTCTGCCGTCGCCGTTTGTAAAGCGATTTCAAAAACGAATTTGATTTTATCGACGAGGCGCGTTAAGTATTCCGCGTCCGCAAGGTCAAACAATTTCAAAAACGATTTGAAGTCGGGAAGTTCCTTGCTTTCCAAAAAGCAATAAAGGGCTTTGAGGTTAGAAAGGATATGCGCTTTGCTTTCCATAAGCCCCGCCTTTCGGATACGCTCGACGTATGCGAAAAGGGTTTCATTTTTCGCGTTGTGCGGGAAGTTTTGTTCCCAACGTTCCTCGGCGAATAACGACGTGTCGATTTCGACGTCGATTTGACGTTTGGTTGTAACGAGTTTGTTTTGCTCGTTGATTTCTTTTTCTTGTACGGGTAATTTCGTTTTAATCATGGCGTAACCCTCCGATTATTCCGCGTCCGTTTCGGGCGTTCCCGTTCCCGCGTCCGTTTCGGGCGTTCCCGTTCCCGCGTCCGTTTCGGGCGTTCCCGTTCCCGCGTCCGTTCCCATAGCGGGGAGTACAACTTCGTTTCCGAAAGTTTCGTAATCGGGATCGTCAGGCGTCGCGGTCAACTGCCATACACGCGCCTCGTTGCCTTTTTCGTCCTTGTAAACCTTGCCGTCTGCCGACAAAAGGGGAGTGCCGTCGATAACGAGCGGCAATTCAAACGACGACTCGTTAAGATCGTCGGTCGTTTGGTCGTAATCTTCCGACGGGCGGGAAGAGGTAACGCCGTACAACATAGTTTTTGCGACCGAGATTGCGTTGTCGCCGTCCATCTGCTCGATTTCAAAGTAAAGGACGTGCGATACCGATTTCGTGGGTTTAATATCGGCAAGCCCTTTCGCGGTTTTGATTTTGCGCCCCATGGCGATTTCGTACTCGTCGCAAATATTGTTTTGCGTAAGCGTACCCGTCTTACCTTTTTCGTTCACGTAGTGGATAATGCGGCGACCGTCGCCGTAAATATCCTTTGTGGACGAGTCCACTTCGAGCGCAAGTTTCGTCGAAGTTCCCATGTCAACGAACGGTAAAAAACCGCCCTTGTCGTCGGGTAACGCGTACTTTACGTTGCGAACGTTAAAGCGAATAAGATTTTTTTTCTTTTCCATGTGTTAATTGCCTCCACTTAATTTTTTTTTGATTGCGTCGAATATCTGCGACTCCACACCGTCGAAACATTGACGTATAAATCCGTTGTGCGGGTTGTCGGAATATTCCAACACATTTGAAAGAGGGATATTGTCTTTCCCGTTGCCGCTGACGGTTTTTGTATTGCCGACGTATCGGCGATCTTTGTACTTTGTTTTGATTTCCCACGACTCCGCCATGCCGCCCGTATCGCGTGGGGTTGCGCTTTCAACTGCCGATTTGAAAACCTCCGCGCCCGCTTGTACCGCGGCTTGCCGTTTGTCAAATTGCGCGCGGGAAAAATCCGTCAATACTTCCGACATGGCGTCGGGGAGTTCGTCGAGGTTTAATCGGCTTGTCGTAATGCCTTTACCCATTATCGACAACCCCGATATATGCAAATTCGACGTTAAATCCGCGGTACGGATTATCAACGTCGGGTAATGGTGTTACGTCATTTGCAACGCGAAAGTGTTTATCGCGTAAAATTTCGCGTTTGGCGGCTTGCAAGCGGCTTTCCGCGTCCGTTACGCGGGCGTCGGTCTTTTCGTACGAGTAATAATAATTGACGTCTATATACGCGCGGGAGTGCGTCGGCACGCCGTCGCCGTATTTGCGCGGGCGGTTAGATATGACGCGAAAAACGACGTACTCGTCTTTATTGACCGTTACGTCGGAATTTTCTATTTTGTCAACCTCAACGCGCCGCAAGTGGTTTGATACCACACCGTATGGCAACAATACGCGGTCGAGCGTTTCTTGTACGGTGTTTATAACGTTCATTATTTGCCCTCGTAGTGCTTAACTTGAAACTCGATAAATTTATGTTGTTCGCCGTAATCGTCCGCGTCCGACGCAAGTACGAACGTATGCGCCGCGTCCGTCTTGCCCCGTAAATAAACGCGTACCGATTTCGACGTCAACGCGTCGTAAACCTTTTGCACAAAAGGCAAGCGCACGCGGGCGGCACGTTTGACGCCGTCGGCTTGCTGTTGAATAGCCGCCGCCCCGTAACTTCCGAGCCATTCACAATAAAACGAGTCGGTCATTATCGGTTTTCCGCCGTCGCCCGTTCCGATCGGTACTTCGATCATTTCCCAAACGGTGGACGCACCTTTGCCCGCGATTTGCGTTGTCGTTTGTACGCCGAATTTGACAAGCGTACGCACCGTGCCTAACTTCTGATCTGCCATATCAACTCCGCATTTGCGCGATAAGCGCAACGATCATTCCGTCGGGCTTAATAAGATCGTCAACGGGGATACCTTTGTCGATACCGTCCGCCCAAAGTGCTTTTACGGAATAGGCGCGGGCGCACCCCAATTTTTCAAGGGGTACGCCGCTTTCGGTCATAAATTCGACCGCCGCGTCGATTGAGTCTTGTACGGATTGTTTCTTTTGCGGGTCTGCGTCAAAGTAGCCCATTTTATATAAGATTTTGTCGATTTCTTGCATGTTCGACCTCCTTAACGTTTACCGTTGCGTATCGGCTTTCGACCGCAAACCCGCAATCAAAACCGTTATAAATTAGTCGTTGCCGTTGTCGGGCGTTGCGGCTTTCTGCGACCCGTAATAAAACTTTTTCGGGGCGGCTTTGCCCGCAACCATGAGGTGGGCGGTGTATTCGATAACGCGGGTTTTTCCGTGCAATTCCGCGTAAATTTCCGTCGGTTTCGTAAAGTTGAGTTTGTAGTTCCTTGCGTTTCCGATAAGAAAATCGCCGTCGTGTAACCCCTCGTCAACCTCCATGGGGATTGTTGCAATCGACGTAATCCCGTCGTTGTTGTAAATGGGGTAAATGTAACGTCCGTTTTCGTCTTTCTCGAAAGCAAGGTCAAGGGAAAGCGAACGCGAAACGTAAATTTTCGCGCCCTTTCTTGCGCGGCGGGAAAGCGCAAGCAAACCCGCCTTGATTGCCGCGGGAGCGTTGCCGCTTTCGTAAGGGTCGCCCGCGATTGCGCCGACGGTTGCACCCTCGATACATTCGTCCTTGCCCGTGCCGTACAATACTTCGTCGCCGAGCAAAAGATTGATTTCGTTTGCAAGGTCGGCGAGTAAGTAATCGACAAACTCCTCGTCCGTCAAGCCGAGCAATTCCATAGTAACCTCGATCGTGAGGGGGTAATTGCCTTGTGCAAGCGACAATTTATCCCACTTGATAGCGCGGGAATTTGCCGCGACGGTTTCTTTCTTGCCCTTGCCTGTGCCGTTGTTCGACTCCACAACGTAAGGGAAAATCAACGCGCCTTTAATGTGCGTCGGGTTGACGTCGCGGAGGAAAGGGCTGTCGGGGTCGTCCATTTCCAAAAGGTCGTAAAGGACGTTTTGAGGAATAAACACGCCGCCGTTGTTGACGCCGTCTTTGCTTGCCGTTGCCGCCGTAAACTCCGTCGCGGTGGTCGTGATTGCAACGCCGATCGCGCGTTTTTCGTTTGCGGTAAGGTCGATTTTGACGTCTTGCAACTGCATGCGGATTTGTTTTCCGAGCGCGGTTTTTGCGTGCCTCAAAAGTTCGGGTTTCGTAAGGTCTGCGGCGTTTTCGGTTGCCCCGTTAAAAAGCGTAATGCCCTTGCCGCGGGTTTCGGGGGCGGGGTCGCTGTTCGGCTTGCGTGCCGCGCGTTCTTCTTCTTCGCGTTCTTCTTTTGCGAGTTGCTTTTCCGCGTCCTCGATTGCAAAATCAATCTTTGCGATTTCGGCGCGGAGTTCTGCGAAACGCTTTTCGTCCGTTTCGGGCTTTTCTACTTCTGCCATAAGTGCGGCGCGGCGTTCCAACAATTTGTTAATTTTTTCTTTCATAGTGCTTTGCACCCTCCAAAAATAAAAATTTTTCTTTCGCAAGTTTCAACGACGCTTGCGAGTCGTCGTTTTGTCCGCGTTTTTCGTTATCCAACGCCGCCGCCCGCGCGTTATCCAACGCGCTTTTGTCGTTATCCAACGGGGAAGAGGAGCGGGCATATATCGAGGTTTGCGGATACGCGCCGTCGTTTACGGCGGATACCTCGCAAACCTTTGATATTTTAGTTATTCGACGCGTCGGCATATCTTTGTCGAGGTCGCGCCATTCTTCGCCCGATACCATGATACCGAACGCGAACGACATATCCTCAATATCGCCGCGCGTAACCGCCGAGCATAGTTCGCGGGCGGTTGCGTTATTTTCGACGTCGAGGGTTGTTTTAATCTGCATGCCGTCGGCGTCGATAACAATATCCATTGACGAACGTTTCCCGCGCCTATGACGGGCAAGCGGGATCATTCCGTCGTTGTGGTTTACCATGAATTTGACGTCCGACAAATCGGCGTCGTCGAGTGCACCGCGGGCGATTTCCTCGTAAAAGTAATCGCCGATTGCGGTACGCTGTTCGTAAACGATCGGGCGACCCTCGATTATACCTTTCGTCGGTTCGATTTGTGCGGGCTGTCCGTCGGGCGTCGATCTTCGTATGAGTTGCGGGTCGATTGTACGGGTAAAAATATCGGGCATTATTCGGTTTCCTCCTTGTCGTCGGCGGGCGTATCCGTCGGCTTTTTCCCTTGCTTTAATGCTGTTAATTGATATTTGTTTGCGATCGAAACGTCAATGTAATTGAGGGATACGCGGGTCGGCTGTCCGTCGGGGTCATATCCCAACAATTCGCGGCGTTCGTCGCGCGACAACAACGCGTCCTCTTTTGTCATTTCTGCGATTTCTTGACGACGGGCAAACGATAATGATTGCGCGATTTTGTCGTAACATTTGATCGTGCACCCGTACGCAAGTTGACGCGGGGTAAATACCGTAATACGGAAAGCCTCGGTTATTTCTAACGCCAAACCCTCGCAAGCCGTTTGCCAAAACGCGGTATATTCTTCGTCGGTGTATTTTCCGAGGAATATCGGCAAGGATACGCCGAAAAATGACAATATACCCTCGCGTAAAAACGACAAAACGTTTGACGGTATATCTTGCGTTTGTATGTTGATCGGGTGAAACTCCGACTCGTAGTCGGTTGCGACAATTCCGTATTTGCTGTTGAATAAGTGTTCCTCGAACGTGTCGCGTTTTACTTCGCGTTTGTCCGCCTCCGCGACCGTCTTTAATGACAAAACGCCTTTGACCGATAAAGACGCCTCTAACGATTTCGGGATCGCCTCTTTGATAACGTGTATCGTCTGCAAGTTGTCGAGTATTTCCCGAAAATCGGCGCGTCCGTTTGCGTCGCCGCCGAGGAAAGCGTTTGCGCCGTATCCGAGTCGTACGTGTATCAAGTCGGAATACGGCAAATCAAGCACAACGCCGCCGCCCGCGACGCTTGTTAATTCGGCGCGGATTTCGCCGTCAAGGTCGTAGAGGCGGACGTTTGCTTTTTCGATCGGATAAAACCCGCGCGTAATGCGTCGTACGTCGTTCGTACCTTTGATCGGTACTTCGTCGTACGCCCAATAAATAAAGCAATTTCGATTTACGAGCGTTAAATATGCGACCTTGTATAAAAATCCTTTCAAGCCGCAAAGGGGGTTGACGCGCCCCGCAAATACGGCGTTAATATCGTCGTCGACTATAATAACGCGGCGGGGGGATTGCGTTTCAATAACCGACTTGATCGTGCATTTCGATATTTCCTCCGCGACGCGGTGGATTGCTGTTTTTACCATATCCGACGCCGTGAAGTCTTTACCGAAAGAGGAAAAAACGACCTTGTTTGCGTTCACTATTTGATTGTAACTTCCGCGCGGTTGCCAACCAAACAACGTACGGATTGCGTTTGTAAGCGTTCCCAAATCGACGCCGACCTCCTTTTCGGAAAATAAAAAATGCGCCGATACAACGAGCGTAAAACTCGTAATATCGGCGCATTTGCTTTTGTTTCAAAAGTAGCGCACACACCGCGGGGCGGTGGATACAAAATACTAATATCGACGGCGCACACGTCCGTTTCGGACGGCAATTATCGTAATCGACGGCGCACACACCGCGGGGCGGTGGCGATACGAATATTAAATTTGCCTCTATTATAAGCAAAAACACGGTACAAAGTCAATCATTTTTGAAAAATTTTTGTTGATAACTTTGTTTTACGGTCAATTTTTTTCCACGGGGCGGGTAAATATGTACTCTTTTTTGCACGTGGGGCAATAAAACGTTACATTTGTTACGCCGTGGCGGGCGTCATATTTTCCGATCAATCGACCGTGTATCGGGCAACGTATTTCGCGGATACATGCGGCGGCTTGCCGCTTTTGCGATTTGTTTTGTTTTCCCATATTCAACCTCCGATCTTTGCCATAAACGCGGATTTGCAACCACGCAAGGCGGCGTATGCAATAGTTTTTGACATTGTGCCGTCAATCTTGTTTCCGATATATCCGATAATTTTTGTCGGCATAACAAACCCGTTGCGATCGTATCGTATCGCGGTATTGCGGAAGTTCCACCGACAAATTGCGTTGTTTTGATAATTGATATGCCGCGCCCGTAAATCTTCCTCGATATTTCGGGTCGGTACGTTTAACGTTTCGGGCGTCATGCGAATTTTGACGGGTACATTTTGCCCGAAGTATTTGACGATACGTTTTGCAAAGTCTTTCGCGTGCCATTCGTCATAACCGACGACGTACGGGCGGATACCGAATTTTTCGTAAAGTTCCCAAATATACTCGGCGACGATAACGTCGTCGATAACGTTATCTTTGACGATACGACACAAACCCTCCGTCGCCCATTGTGTATAATCTTTCTTTTCGGGGTTAGTAGGGGAGTCCGTCGATTGACCGTCGCCCGCCTTGACTTCCGTTACAAAGTACATTGTATGCACGTATTTTACGGGGTCGTTTGGTTTCATAAACAAAAATGTTACAGCGCAAAGGTCGTTTGTTTCTGCAAGGTCAACGCCGCAAATACACCAACAATTTGAAAAATCGGCAAGGTCGAAAGTTGCGTCGCAAACGATATATTTTTCCTCTAACCACGCATTAGACGAAAGTTGCTTAATATTAAAATCTTTCGCAAGGATAAACGCGCGATCCGTTCCGCTGTGCCGCGCTGTATCGACTTTGCCGCGCAAGTACGACCATTTTTTCGCAACACCGACGAGCGGGTTTGATTTCGCCCAACTGCGCTCGTCGTTCCAAATTTCCGCCTCACTGTCTTGCGTATAAAGCCATATCAACCAACGCGACGTATCAATATCCGACTCGCCTTTCAAGGCTTTTCGGGCTTTTTCGAGGCGGTCGTCGAGGTATCCGTCGCGGACGATACCCTCGGTCGTGATTTCAAAGTACAACGGCTCGTCTTGCGTGGATATGGACGTTTGCAAGGGGAGGACGGTTGACGCGTCTTTCATTTCGTGTACTTCGTCCACGATAACGAGTTTCAAATTTCGACCCTCTTTTGCGCCCGCTTTCGCCGACATTTTCTTGATCGCGCCTTTGTTTTGCGCGGAAAATTTACCCGTCTTTTTGCGTTGTTTTGGATTGCCGAAAAATATACCCTTGATATTTTTATGCGTAACTTTCGATACGACCCGCGACTCCTCCCGAAACGCGTTAATGCAATCGAATATTAAACCCGCTTGATCGTAGTCGTTTGAGGCGCACATGACTTTTTGACCCGCCTCTCCGCAAAACCATTCCGCAAGTACCAACGCCGCAACAAACGGGGTCTTGCCGTTTTTGCGGGCGACGAGCAAAAAGATTTCTTGAAAGCGACGCGCCCAACGCCCGCCGTCCGACGTGTCGGGATCGTAAACATAAAAACCGAATATCGCCTCGGTAATCGCTTTTTGGTTGAGGGTCAAAATAAACGGTTTGCTCGCGAAAGGGCTTTCAAAGTGTTTGATTTCGGTTTCGATAAATTTTATCCGTTTATGCGCCGCCTCCAAATCGAAACGGTACACGTCCGAACGGCAAAAAATATCTTGTATCAAGTTTTCGAGCGTGGTTTTTAATTCGCGCCCGATAACAATTTCGCCCGATCTGCAACGCTTGTAATATTCGATCAACCAACTATGCCGCCCGCCGACGTCCTCGTTTAACGTCTGCCAACATGAAAGCGGGGTAATATCGGGGTTTACGAGTTCCCATTCTGCGACGTTCGCCGCGTCCGTTGCGTTATTCATAGTCTTTCAAATCGTCGCCGTCGTCGCCGTCTAACGCGCCGAGGAGGTCTTTGTTTAACTTCTGCATGACGGACGAATATTGCGCCATGTATTTGACGCGTACTTTGCCCGCCGCCGTTTCTTTTTGCACGGTCGGATTTTTCGGATCGTAAAGGATCGTCGGCAAATCCTTTATGACTTCCAAACATGAAAAAACCTCCGCGACTTTGCGGATCAATTCGTCGTAAATATCAAGTTTGATTTTATCGACGCCCGCGGACGTAAACAACTTGACGAGGCGGTCGTATTCCGCTTGCGCGATTGCTGCTTTGTCTTTCGGCGCGGCTTTGTTTCCTTTTGCCATTCGTTGCCCTCCTAAAAATGCAAAACTTTTCGCAAAAAAAGTCAAAATTTCGGTGTGTGTGCTAAATGCCCGCGGCTTGGAGTCTTTCGGCGTTTCAAAAAATCGGCGAGGGGTGGGGGGATATAAAAATATTTTTTATTCCGAATACCTTTGCCAATACGCCTCGATCCAACCGATAACGGCGTCGCGTGCCGCCGCCCGCTTGACGTCCTCGTATGCCCGCTTGATACATTCGTCTTTCGGTGTGTCAATGTGTACGAGTTCCGCCCCGTACTTGCGTTGCATTTCGTCGCGGTCGAAACGCGACGGATACGTACCGATAATGTACGCGTCTTGCCAACGGCGGCGCGGTGTCGCCGTTCGTACTTCTTCGAGGATCATATCGCGTATATTAAATGCGACGCGCTTTGTTGCGTCGGGCTTGTCGTATTGCCCGCATATACAAATCGCGGCGTGGATACGGTCAAGGTCGATCACAATATCGTTGCGGGTTGCGACCGATTGTACATACGTTGACTTGCCCGCGCATGGCGACCCATGCACAACGTACACGTGCTTTTGCCCGACGATATGCCCGAATTTGTGCGGGTGTATTTCATCATGGCATTTATAACACAATACCTCGATATTGTCGGGGTTTAACGTGATATTGACGTCGTCTATATTGTCGAGGGTTAGTTCGATCTTGTGGTGTGGTCGTAGGTCTGCAATATCGAACGTGCCGCCGCAACGGGCGCACGTGCCGCCGCTTGCGACCTTGCATTGTTGCGCGAGGCTCAAATATTCTTTACGGCAATAAAACGCGTGTATGGGGTCGATTGCCATATCACAAACCCTCCCAACCGTCGCGCGGGAATTTTCCTTGTTCTGCAAGTTCTAACGCCTTTTTGCGGAGTTCGACCGCTTGCGGATCGCGTGCAAATTCCGCCGTAAAACGGTTAATCAAAAGAAACTGTATCATGCCCGCGTCGGGTTTTGAATATTTCCGTACCGTCTTTGTTTTTATACACGGTTTCCCGTCAATCATGACCGTTGACGTTTCGACTTCCTCGTAATAATAGCCCATGGCGACGCGATACGCGTTGTCGATCAAGTCGCCTTTTTGCGCCTCGCGCGCGCGGCAAAGCGTTTCGGTTAATTCGGGATAATCTTTCTTGTATTGCGCCCATTGTGTTTTGCCGACGCCGTAATATTTGCATATATCGCCCTCGGTAACGCCGTAATGGATATAACGTTCAATATCCGCCAAATAAGGTAAAACCTTATTTGCGAATTGTGATTTTGCGCCTCTTTTGCCGTTTTCGTCGGTATCTGCCGCCGTTTCGACCGTTTTAACGGGCTTTTTTGCGGGCGGTTTTTTTGACGTCTTTTTCGGGGCTTTTTTTGACGCTGTCGATTTTTCGTTGTTTCGGGATTGTTTCGGCATTTTTTAACCTCCTTTTTGCCCGTTTTTAACGCTTTCCCGCGTCAAGTGTGATTTTTGCAATTATCCACAACGGCAAATACGCCAACGCCGCCAAAAACGGGGCGCAACATGTGATCCACGCAAGGGGAGTCGCGTCGCACAATTTACAAATAACGAAAATCGCGGAAAGCGGTACGCAAACCGCAAAAACAAGTATTCCGATTATGTAAATCGCGGAAAGTGCCTTTTTTAACATTTGATTTTGCCTCCTTTTAGTTTTTTGACCGACATTATAACCCAACCGTCGGGCAAGGCGGAAAATTCGCGCAAAATATACGTGATTTGCACCGTAAGCCGCCGCCCCGTGAATTTGTCGCCGTTCCATTCTTTGAGGATCAAAATATCGCCCTCGTTGTAATTGCGATCGTTGAAACGGTATTCCCACGTTTTCAAGCCTTTATCGACCGCGTCGTAATATTCTTGCAAAATTTTAACTTCGTGTATTCTCGGCATTTGTAAGCCCTCCAAAAATGAATAATTTTTTAATGCGCCCGTGTTTGTCGGGATCGGATTTCCATACGCAAACACTTTCAAACGGTGGCGGGTTGTATTCGCGCACCGCGACGATATGACCCGCGGCGGCTTGCCGCTTGCACCAATCCAAAACGTCAACGTATCGGAAAGTTGATATTTTATCGCAATATACCAAAACTTGCGCTCGATCGGGCAATCGCAAATCGTGGTAATCCGCGTCGGATATAAGAAAGCGGGCGGCGCGGCGTTCGGCATTAATCGCCATTATTTGCGGCATGTTGCAAATACGCAATTTGCATTTGATTTTTTCGATAACGTCAAAATTGCGGGCGATCGGCTCGACATACTGTGTAATACCGCAAACGTTTATGTAACTTTGCAATATCGCGGCGATTTCTGCCGCCTCGGTTTTTGTGGTTTCGTTCATTTTGATTTATTCCCTCCGTTTTTTGTGCATTTTTATATACATGTACACGCCCGATACATACTCGCTCGTTTTTGCGTCAATCCTTGTCATGGCGTAACCTTTGTACATTTTTTCAAAGGTTGCCGCCGCGGGTGTATCGCCGTTGTAAATTCGATTGACTTTGCGCCGCGTGAATTTGTTATCGGCGACCGTGATTTGCGGTTTTGTCAAGTTCTTTGACGCAACGAAACGTTTTGCGCCTTTCGGGTCTTTCATGCAATAACACGTCATGCCCTCAAATTCGTTTTCGTCCGCATAGAGTCGGCGCGTCTGCGTTCGTCCGCCGTTGTGCCATAATTCCTCCATAACGTCGCGGTTGCGAAAGTTTGTAACGAGGTGGTGGTGTACGCGGATTTTGCCTTTCTTTTCGTCCGTTTCGTATTCCGTCCAATAGACGTATTTTAACGGTGGCAATCCGTGTTTATCGTTGTAGTATTTCAACCGTCGTATGTATTTCGTCAATTCCTTTTCCGCCGCGGGTCGGTTTGGTGGTAGGTGGTCGGCGTCATACGTATAAGTCGCCCACACGTCGCCGTTTGTAAAATTCGCATTGACGAGTCGTACAACGGTTTTGATTGCGTTTTTGTAATTGAGGTTTTTTTGTGCCTCGCGGCTTGCCTTTGTTTTTCTTGCCCGTGTGGTTGATTTGTGGGTATCCCATACGGGGTAAATTTCAACTTCGAGCATGTTTCCGCTTTTGATTGTTTTTGTCCGATAATGCACGATATGGGGATCGCCCAAAGATTGCAAGCGGGCGTCGCGTTCCTCGTTCGTGATTTCTTCTTCGTCGAAAATCGTATCGAAGTCGTAATCGGTCGGGTTTAGTGTGTAATAGCGTTTTGCCATGTTTTGCCTCCGTTGCTTTTGGTGTGTGAAAGACAAAGGGAGGGGAATAGCCCAACAAGCGGGGAAAACACACGGGGGCAAGTGAGGGGATTATCTTTCTAAAAATCAAAGCGTAATGCCCCCGACGTTTTCCCCGCAACCCCTTTCCCCTAACCCCCGAAAGACTTTTCCGAAGAGGGGAAAGCGCGTTGCGCTTGTGTCGGTGTACCCGTACTCGTTTCGTCGATAAGATAATACTTTATCACGAGGACGGTAAAGCACCGATCGGACGTTTGCAAAATGTTGACAATGTACCGCCGATATGGTATAATTATATCGGTTTGGTTGTGTGCGCTTTTTGCGTCAACACTTGCGGGCGGTCGAAAGTGCCAATTTTGACCGCCCGATCCTCTGTCTTTAATTGTGATTGCCGCCTTTCGGCGACTGTTAATCGTTTTTACCGTTCGACGTTCCCGCGTCGGCGGCTTTTTCTTTACTGTTAATTGTTGATAATTTCGCGTCGAGCGCGGCGACCGCTTGACGTACAAAATCCGACTTGCTTAAATATCCCAACTTTCGCAACGCGTCGGGCGCGAATACGCGTTCGGCAACGTCGCGCGGGATTTCCACCGTAAGATTGTAAAACGCGTTATCACGGCGGCGTTGCCGCGTCCGTGCTGTATTTGCGTTGACGGTTTGTCCGCCGCCCGTGGCGGGCGTTTCTGCCGCCGTGGGCGCGGGTACGAGCGCGATTTCGCGCGGGTCGTAAATATCAAGCGGGGCGCACGAAAGCGTTTTGCAAATTGCTTTCAAAACGGGCGGAGTCGGCAAACAAACGTCGTTGACGAATTTACTCATTAAAGCCGTATCGACGCGCGGGTCAACGGCGCGGACGCTTGCGGAAACGTCTTTTTGCATGACGCCGCGGTTTAACATGAGTCTTTTATACTTCGACATTATGCACCTCCCGACGGCGGATCGGTTTTCTTTTCCGCCGCGCATGCCTCGGCAATCTGCAACGCATGATACCCACGTAACGCGAGGAATACGTCGCAATCGCAACACATACCCGCCGCCCGATATTCGGGGCAAAGACATTTTGTTTGACAAAGTTCAAGTCGGGCGATTTCTTCGGCGGTTGAGAAAATTCCGATATTTTCGTCAAATTCGCCGATCCCATAAGTACGGCGCGGATTGACCGCGTTTGTATCGACGTAAATATCCGCGTAAATCTTGCGGGTGTCGCCGCCGTATCGTTCGACGTTTTCGGGTACGTTCTCGTTTATGTAGTCAAACACGATCCCGCGTTCGTTGCACCATTCGACCGCCGCGTCCAAAAGCGCGCCATTTCTGCACGTGTGCAAAATAAGGATTGCGCCGTCTTTTGCAAGTTCTTTTATATAATGTATAGAATAGGGGAGCGGATCGCCGATCGCGGGGTACGCGTCTTTGCATAACGTACCGTCAAAATCGACGGCGACGATTTTTTGATATTTGTTTCTCATTTTGCCGCCTCCGCGTTCGTCGTTTGGATTTCGCCGACGGTGTAACCGTACTTTTTGCAAAGTCTTTGTAAACGACGGAAAAAACGTTTTGTCTTTGTAATATCTGCCCTCATGTTCAATCGGATTTGCCCGTCGCCCGTCGGAGTGGTGGTTTGTTCGACGGGGATTGTAAAAGCAACATTGACGCGATTTGTTATACTTGCCATATCATGCCTCCGAAACTTTATCCGTCGGGATTTCTTTTAATTCGTGGGTGGGCGGTGTTATTTTGACTTTGATTGTTTCTTGTTTAGTAAGTCCGCACGCGTCGCCCGTTCCGATTTCAACTTCGACTTGCGCGAGTTCGATTTTATTTATTGCGTTTACAAATTCCGATATTTCTTTCAATTCGTGCGCCATGTTACACCTCCAACAATTTACGGGCAAGTTTAATCGCAAACCCGCGAATATCGGCGGAGTTGTAATCCGCGTCCAAATCGAAACCGATACTTTTATCAAGGTTGTTTGTTATATCAAGGATTGCGCGGTCGGTGTGTTCTTTTCCGATAATTTCGCAAATCCTTTCGTGGAGGTCGGCGCGGTCGTTACTCGCCGAGCAATAAACCGACCCGACCGCCGCTTGCAATTTTGCATAAAACGATATTCCCGATAAATACTTGTCGCACAATTCGACGAGTTGATCGCATTTTTCTTTTTCTAACTTTGCCATGTTACACCTCCAATTTTGCGCCGTCCGAATAGGTAAAGGCGATCGAAAGTGCGGATTTGTTACCGACGGAAAATTTGACCGTAAAGCGACCGACTTTTATTGTTGCGCCCGCGATATTCGCGTCGAGGACGTTTATACCGACGTTTAATAAAAAGTTGTATAAATCGTCCGAAAGTTCCATGTTACGCCCCGCGGTGTAATCGGAAAAATCACAAAGGCGTTGACGCAACTTTTTGATATTTGCCTCGCGGCGTTTCTTCTTTTCGACTTCGTCTTGATACTGCCGAGCGTCGAAACAATCGCAACGCATGGTCGCCGCCTCGTTTGCAACTTCTTGACTTTCGTACGGGGCGTCGGGGAGTGATTGTTTCCCGCAATAACGGCAAGTCGGGTAAAAGGCGGGGCGGGTGGTTTCTTTGTTTGTATCTGCCGCCGCGTCCGTACTTGCGATAATTTCGCCCGTATCGGGGTCAATGTTTGCCGCGTCCGTTTCGGGGGCGGAGTGTGCCGCATTTGCGGCGATTTCTTCGTCGTGGTCGGGTTGATACCCGTTAAGGGGATTATTTTTCATTTTTTAATTTACCTCCGTTGATTTTTCTTTGTTGTTTGGTACAATTTCCCTTGCATTTACTGACGGGCAAACGGCACGTCAAGCAATAATCGGGTTGTGGTTTTTCTGCGGGTTTCTTTTTACGTGCCATGCCGCCACCTCCGTTAATCCGTGCGGAAAGCGCGGGCATACGTCAATAATTCGTCTTTGATTTTATCTTCCTTGCGTGCCATGCTGTCGTATAACGGCTTGTCAAGGTAACACAATATCGTTTCCGATATAAGGTTATCGAGGACGGACGGCTCTAACGCGTCAAGTTCCCAACTTTCGTAACCATATTCGCGTATATATTTCCCGCAACGACTGTCGGTCAATTTTGCGGGGTTTGGAGGTGGATTGTATCTTTCGATTTGTTCCATATTGAGGGCGATACGATTAATCGAAAAACTTTCGGGATAATACCCGTCGTTTTCCAAAAACATTTTGATACGTTCCTCAATATCGCGGGTCATATCTTTGCCGCTCGGATCGTGGTCGCCGAGGTGGATAATGACCGCGCTTTCGTGTTCGTCCAACTTTCTTTCGATACGACGCGCCGCCGCCCACATTTCCGATTGTGATACATACCCGCGGCACGAAAAATACGGCGCACCGTACGCCTCGGCGGGCTTGCCGATAACTTCGACGAGCGCGTCTTTTTCGACCCATACTTCGACGTAATGCGGTTGCCCCTCCCATTTGTTGAGGTCAAATTGTTTTGCCGCGTTTTGCAAAAGGTATGAGGGGTCTTGCCAATGAAACGTATTTTTGACGTTTCGCGTACGATCTTCTATCGCGTGCCAATCAACAAGCCCCGCGAGGCGGGCATTGTTTACAAGTTCGCCGAGGTTGTCGTATTGCTTTTGATTGTTCGGGATAATATCACGCGCGACAAATTGATAATACAACTGTCGGAGGGTCAAATTGTATCCTTGATCGGAATACATTTCGACGATTTCGTTTACCCGACTTATAAGGTCGAGGGATCGGTCGCGGAAGTTTATATCTTTGTATTTGATTTTCGGCATTGTCAATCCTCCTTGAATAAGCCCGCGTCCGTTGCCATGTTGCAAATATCTTCCCACGATAAGGCAAACGCCTTGTTGTGGTAAACGATAAGCGGCGCACTGTTCAACGTTGTTGCGATTTCAAATTCTTTCCCGTCGGGCGCGGTGGCGTCGCCGACGTGTTGACGTAAGAAAAAATCGCCTTTGATAATCTTTCCGTACGTCGTGTTTTCGGTTTCTTTCTGTTCGGTTTGGTTGTTCATTTTTTGCCTCCTTAAATTAAATCGAATATTGATACTTGCGATCGCACCGTATCGAGCCATTTTGTACCCGTCGCGTATTCGTCGGGGTCAAGTTCAAATACGATATAATCGCGTTGTAACCGATACGCCGCAACCGCTGTCGCGCAACTGCCGCCGAACGTGTCGAGGATCAAGTCGCCCTCGCGGGTGTGTTGCCGAATAATGCGCGATAATAGGTCGGTCGGCTTTTGGTTTTGGTGGATTTGCTCTTTGCCCGATACTTTGTTGAATTTCCATATATCCTCGTATCGGGGCATTTCGGGGTTAAATGGGGCGCGTCCTTTGTTTGCGTATATGATAAATTCGTAACGTTTCCCGTACTGCGCCTCCAAGTCGCCCGCGGTGTGATTGCCTTTATCCCACACGATAAGGTTTTTTACGGTAAAGTATTTTTCGATTTCCGTTTTGAAGAAATCGACTTTATCACTTCCGCAAAACATATAAAGAGGGGAGTTGTCTTTCATGACGTCGTACAATAGCGGTATAAGGTCAATAATCAACTGCGGGTTATCGTCGTTTTGAATAGTCTTGCAAAACTTATGATCTTTATTTTGCCGCCGCCGCGTCTTGTATTCGATAAGATACGGCGGGTCGGTTATGACGCAATCAACGAGTACCCCCCCCCGTGCCATAGCCCGCAAACCGTCGAGGCAATCCATGTTGTAAACGTGGTTTCGCTCGATCGTCATTTTTTACCTCCGAAATATAATTGTCGGATTGTGCGACCGTCCGCGCGTGGTATGTAGTCCATAAAATCGCATGACCCGTGTATAATCCGATTATTGCACCAACGTTGCAAGTCTTTGACGACCCGCGGGGCGGTGGGTTTACGGTATATCCGAACGTCGGGAATAAATCCGCTTTCGTCAATCATTTTGACGCGGTATAAATCCTCCTCGATCGTCGTATCGTAGTTTGTAAGCATGTACACAACCAATTTGCTTTTGTGTTTTGTGCATATCTTTCTAAAAGTTTGGAGTCCGTGTACGATTGCTTTTTCGTTTTTCATAAAGTCGAAAGCAAAATGCAATCGTTCGGCTTTTATATCGTTTAGCATGACGGCGATTTCTTCGGTAACAAACCGCGCGTCAAGTCCTTGCGTAAAATCCACCGTCGCGCCGCTGTCGCGCAACTGTCGCAATAAATCGACGCGATCGCGGCATGCGAGGATATTTGCGTCCAAAAGTTTAATGCGTTTTTGTCCTCGCCAAAATTCCGACAAATTCGCCACCTTGCGGGATTGTAAACCCTCTTTTTTGCTCACTATGCAAAAACCGCAATTATTCGGGCAACCCCTCGTCAAAAACCCGTACGCCGTATTTTTCGTTAAATTCGGGTATAACGAATAATCGGGGTAAATATGCTCGATTTCGGGCGGCAAGTCCGCGTCCGCGCTTTTCTCGTAAACTTCCTTTCCGTCCTTGATTTTGATTGCAAAACCCGTACCGCCGAAACGTATATCGTCGCTTTGTAAGTAAGCCGCCGCCTCCGCGGTCGTGTATTCGTCGCCGAAAACTTTACTTGCATATATCCGATCGTATCGGCATAAAGGGATCACAAATTCCACGTTGTCGCCGAGTGCTTTATGGTACGCGGATATTTTCATTAAAGCCAAATTCGGGAAATTGTGCGAGTCCACGTCATAAAGTCCGATTTTCATTTTTTTGCCTCGGTTGCCGCCCCGTGATTGCCGTTTTATCCGCGCCGAGGGCGGGATCAAATCCGAATATCGTTACTTGCGCGGCGGCGGGGGCGGTGGGGATTTCTTCGATACGCTCGATAAATATTGCCGCGTCGCCCGCCTTGACGGGATATTTGCCGTTTATATCTGCGGGCGTAAAGTTTTTTGCGTGGGCGATTTTGTTTGTATGTTTGCAATTAGGGTCGCAATTTGCGCATGCTTTACGGTCGCAAATGTAATAAATCAAGCCCGCTTTTTTATCCATTATTGCGCCTCCCGATCCGTCCGCGTCTGTCGGACGCATGATAACAACCATTGACGGAAACGGCGTGGCGTTTTTGCTTTCGTTGAAGTGCAACCGCCCGCGGATAAACCGTACCGCGTGTTTTTGGTAAATATAGTCGTGAAAATACGCCGTATCCGTACGGGCGGGAATAAGCATAACAACCGTTGTACCCCCCCCCGCGGAAACTTCCGCATGCGCTTTCGCAACCCATTTCGCAAGGTCGCGTCCGTACGGCGGATTGCAAAAGACGGTTTCGCCGCGCCAACTTTGCGCGAGTCCGTCGATTTCCTTTGTAAAAAAGCGGGCGCATTTCGCGTTTTCGGGCGTTGCGCAAGGATCAAGCGTAAACGCAAATTCTTTGTTTAATTCGTCGAAAAACGCTTGCGGCGTCGCCCATTCGTTCGTATTGCTTGTAAACATAGCCGAGTTTATCAATTTCGTTTCCTCCTTAAAGGGTAAAGGTCTGCGTATAAATCCGCGTAATAATCGAGGTCGTCGGCGACGTATGTACGGGCGGGCGACGGTTTGGTTTCGGGTTTCAATACGGGCGCGACGGTGGGGGCGGTAGATAGTGCGGCATTGTCGCGCGTTCGGTGGTTGTTCGCAAACGGGCAAGTCGCCCAATGCGGGATATAACCTTTTCCGTCGATAATGGGGGCAAGCCCGCCGCCCGACGGCGTAATAATCGACGCTTTGAGGACGCACCCGTCCTCGGTAACGATTGTCGCTTTGCTTTTGTAATTTTCTTGATATTCGACCGCGTCCGCGTCGCATGGCATGTTTTTTCCTTTCTGCGTCTTTATCCACACGATCGACGCGCCGCAACTTTTACACTTTACTACCCGCATTTTGCGCCTCCTCGGTTTCGCGCTTTGCAAGCCGCGCAAGCCGTATCGGGATCACAACGCCAAAATTGCAAGCGTCGCAACATAAGCCGTTTTCTTTTACGGGCGACGGGTTGTTTCCGTATCCGTGGTATTTCTGCCCGCATATACAACATTTCTTTTGATTGTTCATAATTCAACGCTCCTCAATTCTTTTGACGTGTGATTTCTTGAAGTGGATACGGTGGGTCGGCGTTTCGAGATAATACCCGATAATGCGTTTATTGTCGTAGTTCGGGCAATTCGCAAAGGTGGCGGCGGTATCAATATGTAAGAAACCCGCCGCGACCGCGCCGTCGGCAAACTTTATAAAAACGGATTTCCCCGCAAGTGCGGTCAATTTTTCACTTTCGGCGCGGGTGTGCGCGTATCCGTCTTTCGGGGGCGGGATAATCATATATTTGCCCTCCGTTTTTTCTTCTTTTTTGTCGGTACTTTCGGCACGTATCCGTTAATAAACCGCCTTTCCAAATCTTCGAGCGACTGCGTTTTTGCAAATAAACAACGACTGTCCTTTTCGATTGTTTTTAAGTCGTTGAAGTGGTCGGGGTAATTCTTCCAAAGGTCATAAATTGAAAAGTGGCATTGTTTGACACAAAACCAACAACCGCCGCGCGCATGCGATTTGTATATCGGCGATATAAGGTTGTACGGGGCGCAAATATCGAACGCGTCTTTTTCCGTGATTTCAAGTTCAAAGAGGACGGATCGTTTATGTAACTTTTTCGTCGAACGGGCGAGGAGGTCGTCCATTCTTCCGACTTCGTCAAAAGCAATCCCGACATATTCCGTAATTTCGTCATTCAAACTGTTTTCGTACTTTTTAATGACGTCAAGTTTCATTCGGGAATTGCACCACGCACCGCGCACGAACGGGAAACCGTATATTTCGCCTTTGTGGTCGCCTTTTTCTTTTTTGCGGTAAAAGTATTCTCGAAAAGAATATTGCGCCGCAAGGTGTTTGACCGTGATACCGAGTTTCTCTTTGATTATCTTTTCGGCGGTTGGTATCCATTCCGCCATGATCGGGTGTTCGCCGCTTATTTCGGGCGTATATCGAATATCGACATAAACGACCTCGTCGAGCGGGAGTCCAAGTTCTTTGATCTTTATAAGTTGCGCGATACTGTCTTTTCCAAAAGACAAAAAGGCAATATATTTCATAAATTGCCTCCCGTTATAATCCGCACATGCTGTCGCGGGCAAGCGCGATCAACGAGTCCGCCGTTACGCAACGCGATTTCGTGTATCCGTTCGTACATGTGATAACGACGGTTTCCTCGCCCGTGTTATCGTCTTTCGTGTATTCCGCGCCGCGGACGCAAATACCCGCCGCCCGCAAAAGAGGGGAAAGGTAGTTTTTAACGAAAGCCGCTTTTTTGATTTTTTCGATTTCTGCCGTATCCTCGTCGTCGTTTACGGACGCGATCGCGTCGCCGACGATCTTTTTAACCATAAGACGCAATTTTTCGTTTTCGAGCGTCTTTTTGTAAATCGTGTCGGTGTTTCCGATTATCAATTTTTCGGCGCGGTCTTTTAACCACATGAGTGCGTCGGTATATTCCTCGAAAGCGTAAAACGTTTCAATCGTCCCGCATTTCATATCGCCTTTGCGGAGTGTGCGTTCGTATCCGCCGATTTTTGCGATATAGGTTTTTTCGGTTTCTTTTATGACGGTCGCCTCGTTGACGATCCCGTCCGCGACGTCGCGCGTCGATACATAATATATTTTTTTCATTAGTCGCCTCCGAGTATAAGGTCGTACAAAATGCCCGCGTATCCGTCGTTGAGTGCCTTTTCCTTTAATTGCAAAAGCGGGCAATTTTGGTTTATTTTCGTCAAGTGGACGTGATCGAAGTATTTACAATCCATACAAGCGTTGCGCGTGCAATAATTTTCAACGTCGATTTTGAAAACATTTTGCAACGTCGCGCGTTGTTCGTCGGGCGAGAATACCTCGACGTACACCGTTACGTTTCCGTCGATCCTTGAAAGACGTATCGCCTTTACTATCGGGGATATTTTTTCAAAGAATTTGAAAAATACTTCGCCTCGGGCGGCAGATAATTTATTGCCATTGACGATAATTGTTGTCGGCGTGCCTAATGCGCCGAGCGGGTTTGTTGTGGTTTGGTTGTTTTGCATTTTTGCCTCCTTAAATTTTGATATATTGTTGTTGCCTTAATTGTTGCCGTGCTTTTCTGCGTACTCTCTGCAAGCGGCACGGATTATGACGGATAATTTTTCCCCTTTGCGGGCGGCGATCGTTTCCAACGTCGCGCGGGTTTCGGGGGCGATTTCCGCCGATATGGGTACATTCTTTTGTTTGCTTGCGTTCGTGGTTGCCGTCGTTGCCATGTTTGACCTCCTATAAATAAAAGTGGGTTTGTTGCAACAAACCCACTTTTTCGGGGGATAAATCCCGCACAAAATAAAAATAGGCTTGTTTTTTAACAAACCTATTGTAAATTAGCAAAAAAGTCTGTTCAGACGCTTGGCAAACAGGGGGGTAGGTGTTATAATGGAAAGAGAACATTTAGGAGGAAACTGCATGGAAGAAATTGTGCGGGCGGAAAATTTAAAAAAGACGTTCACCCTTTCGCGGAAGCAGCAAAAAATCGAAAAAACGGGGCAAACGCACAAAGTCGCAGTAAACGGACTTTCTTTTTCGGCGTACCGCGGGCAGATATACGGATTATTGGGGCCGAACGGCGCGGGCAAAACGACGACGCTCCGCGTGCTTTCCACCTTGATCAAGCCCGATTCGGGCGATGCGTTCGTATGCGGGCATTCGGTAACGAAAGAACCGCAAAAGGTGCGCGATTGCATCGGATTTATGACGAGCGAATTGAAATTAGAGGGCTTTTTTACGCCCGATTTCTTGTTCGACTTTTTCGGCTCGATGCACGGCGTAGAAAAAGAAAAGCTGGCGGCGCGTAAAAAAGAGCTGTTTTCCCGTTTCGGCATCGATCGGTTCGCGCAGGTAAAGGTAGAAGATCTTTCTACGGGAATGAAGCAGAAAATTTCGCTTGTCGTTTCCATCGTGCACGATCCCGACGTGGTGATTTTCGACGAGCCGACGAACGGATTAGACGTGCTTACCGCAAAAGTCGTTACCGATTTTTTGACCGAATTAAAAGAAATGGGCAAAAGCGTGATCCTTTCCACGCACATTTTTTCGTTGGTCGAAAAGCTGTGCGACAGGGTGGGCATCGTAATAGACGGCGGAATGGTGCGCGACGGAACGCTGGAAGAGGTATGCGAAGGGCGCACGCTCGAAGAAAAATTTTTTGAAGTATACCGCGCGGTAAAGGGGGAAGAAATATGAAGCTGCTTGCCTTAATGAAAAAAGAATTTTTGCGCTTTTTCCGCGATCCCAAACTGATTTTTACGATGATATTCCCGGGGGTGTTGATCTATGCGATTTACTCTATCCTCGGCGGCGTTATGTGGGATAAAGAAAAGACGTACGATTTCCGCGCGGCGGCTGTTTCTATGCCGCCCGCGTTCGAAGAATTGTTGCAGACGGCGGCAAACGAAAGCGAAGGGGTAACGCTCACCTTTGAAAAAACGGAAGAAAAAGACGCCGCAAAGAAGAAAGTCGAAAGCGGAGAATTGACCGCGCTGATCGTTTTTCCCGCAAATTTCGAAGAAGAGATCAAAACTCCGCACGTCGGGGAATCCGCGCCGATGGTGGAAATTTATTACCGCTCTGCAGACGAAGAGAGCGGCGCGTTTTACAATTTCGCGTCTGCCGTGTTAAACGCGTTCGAAAGCGCGCAAACGAACTTGTTCGATATCAACGCGGGGGAAGGGTACGATTTATCCGGCGAGGGAAGCATTTTCGCTTCGGTAATGGGTTCGGTGCTGCCGTTTATCGTGGTCGCGCTCGTGTTCTCTTCGTGTATGAGCGTAACGCTCGAATCGGTCGCGGGGGAAAAAGAACGGGGCACCCTTGCAACCATTTTGGTAACTTCCGTCAAGCGCACGCACGTTGCGCTGGGAAAGGTGCTTCCGCTCGCCTGCGTGGCGCTTATCGGGGCGTTTTCCAGCTTCCTCGGCATTGCCCTTTCCATGCCCAAATTGGTGGGCGTTTCGGTGGGTGCGTTTGCGGGCAGTTACGGGTTTTTAAGTTACTTTATGCTGTTGCTGCTTATTTTCAGCATCGTGCCGCTGATCGTAACGATGATTTCCGCCGTTTCCGCTTATTCCAAATCGGTAAAAGAGGCAACGGCTTATACAAGCGTGATCATGGTGTTTGTTATGGTGATCTCCCTTGTTTCCTCTTTCTTAGAGGGGGTAGGGGGCTGGGTATGCGTGATCCCCATTTTAAATGCGGTAATTTCCATGCAAGGGGTGCTCGCAATGAATTTTGCGGTATGGCAGGCGCTCGTTTCGGCGGGCTTGAATATCGTATATACGGGCGCATTGGTGCTTTTGATCGCAAAAATGCTTTCCAGCGAAAAAATCATGTTCGGCAAATAACAGCCTTTTAAAACAAACCTCTCCGCCTGCGGCGGAGGGGTTTTTCGCATCTTTCATAATTCGACAAAATATCTGTAAATCGATTGCTCAAAATTGCGAAATATGGTATAATATTTGGGTATAATCGCATTATTATCGCAATTCAACAGTGAGGTACATATGGAAGAAAAGCATTACGACGCCAAGGATATTACCATTCTCGAAGGGTTAGACGCCGTGCGTCTGCGCCCGGGAATGTATATCGGCTCTACGGGAACAAAAGGGCTTCACCATATTCTCTGGGAAATCGTCGATAACGCCATCGACGAAGCCGCGAACGGACATGCGGATACCATCGAGGTGGTGCTGTATAAAGACGGAAGCGTTTCGGTAGAAGATAACGGGCGCGGCATCCCCACCGATATTCACCCCAAAACCAAAGTTTCGGGCGTGCAGGTGGTATTTACGCAATTACACGCGGGCGGTAAGTTCGACGAGCATAATTATTCCTTTTCGGGCGGACTGCACGGCGTAGGCGCTTCGGTAACAAACGCCCTTTCCAAATGGCTGAAAGTAAAAGTATATAAAAACGGCACGACGTACGAAATGGAATTTCATTCTTATTTCGACGAACAAAAACAGAAATTCGAATCGGGTATCCCCGTCGCTCCCTTAAAAGATACGGGGATCAAAACGGAAAAGCACGGTACGTTTGTGCATTTTATGCCGGATAACGCGGTGTTTACTTCTACGGATATTCAGCTGAACACCGTTTCTAACCGCTTAAACGAACTTGCCTTTTTAAACCGCGGTCTTACCATTAAACTGACGGACGAGCGCATTACCGCAAACGAAGCGGTAGAGGACGAAGACGGAAACGTTCAGCTCGATCTAATGGGGGCGACCCGCCCTTATACGGTCACGTACCATTACGAAGGAGGAATTTCCGATTTCGTCGCGTTTTTGAACGAGGGAAAAACCCGCCTGTATGCGCAGCCCCTTTATTACAAAACGCAGAAAGACGGTATTTTGATCGAGTTTGCCATTCAGCACACTTCCGATTTTACGGAAAGCATGTTCTCGTTTGTAAACAATATCCCCACGCCCGAAGGCGGATTTCACGAAATGGGCTTCCGCGGCGGCATTACGCGCATGCTGAACGATTACGCGCGCGATAATAAACTGTTAAAAGAAAAGGAAGCCAATCTGCTCGGCGACGACTTCCGCGAAGGACTTACCGCCGTTCTTTCCGTTAAAATGAAGAACGTGCAGTTCGAAGGGCAGACGAAAACGAAACTGGGCAATCCAGAAGCGCGCTCCCCCGTAGAAAGCGCGGCGGTAGAGGGCTTGCGCGGACTTGCGGCGGATCCCTCCAACAAAAAAACGTTCGATGATATCGTAAAAAAGGCGTTGGGCGCGGCGCGCGCCCGCATTGCGGCGCGGCAGGCGAAAGATACCGCCCGCGCGAAAAACAGTATCGACTCGCTCATGCTTGTGGGCAAACTTGCCGCTTGTTCGGGCAGAAAGGCAGAACTCAACGAACTGTTTATCGTAGAGGGCGATTCTGCGGGCGGCACGGCAAAGCAGGCGCGCATGCGGCAGTTTCAATCTATTTTGCCTTTGCGCGGAAAACCGCTCAACGTAGAAAAAAAGCGGTTGGATCAAGTGCTTGCAAACGAAGAGATCCGCACGATCATCTCCGCCCTCGGCGCGGGGATCGGGCACGATTTTAATTTAGACAAACTCAACTATCATAAGGTGATCATTCTTTCCGATGCCGATCAAGACGGGTTCCATATCCGCTGCATTTTGCTCACCTTCTTTTTCCGCTATATGCGCCCGCTGGTGAACGCGGGGCACGTGTATATCGGCATGCCCCCCTTATATAAGGTGTACAAGCAGAACGGAAGCGTGGAAGAATACGCTTACGACGACAAAGAACTGAACGAGAAAATCGAAAAAGTAGGGCGCGGATATCTGATCCAGCGGTATAAAGGGCTGGGCGAGATGAGTGCGGAACAGCTTTGGAACACCACGATGGATCCCAAGCGGCGCAACTTGATTCAAGTAACGATCGAAGACGCGGCGGCGGCGGAACAGATGATCACCACGCTGATGGGCGACAGGGTAGAAGGGCGGAAAGAATTTTTAAACCGCTATGCAAACTTCAATAAGGCGGATACGTTTATCGACCGCGTAAAGATGAAGAAGGAGAACACCGCAGATGAAGAAGAATGAGAATATCCCTCAGGAACAGCCGCAAGGCAATCTGTTCGTTACCCCGCTCGAAGAGGTGCTGCCCTCTTCCATGCTTCCGTATGCGGAATTCGTTATTTTAGACAGAGCGCTGCCCCGCGTAGAAGACGGCTTGAAACCCGTTCAGCGCAGAATTTTGTATACCATGCACGAAATGGGGTTAATGCCCGATAAGCCGCATAAAAAGTCGGCGCGTATCGTGGGCGATTGCATGGGTAAATATCACCCGCACGGCGACTCTTCCGTGTACGATGCGATGGTGCGCATGGCGCAAGATTTCAACATGGGCATGACGCTCGTCAACGGGCACGGAAACTTCGGCTCGGTAGACGGCGACCCCGCCGCGGCAATGCGTTATACCGAAGCGCGATTAGAACCGCTCGCGCTGGAACTGCTGCGCGATCTCGATAAAAACACGGTATCTTTTTCGCTGAACTTCGACGATTCGTTAAAAGAGCCGGATATGCTTCCCGGGCGCTTCCCCAATCTGCTTGTTAACGGCGCTTCGGGGATCGCGGTAGGGCTTGCAACCAACATTCCCCCGCACAATTTGGGCGAAACGATCGACGGGGTGATTGCGTATATCGAACACCCTTCCATCAAGCTGAACGAAATGTTAAAGTATATCCCCGCGCCCGACTTTCCCACGGGGGGATACATTATTGCCAACGAACTCAATCAGGCATATAAAACGGGAAAGGGCAAAATTTCCATCCGCGCGAAGATCCGCGTGGAAGAGGGTGAAGGCGACAGAAAAAATATCGTGATCACCGAACTTCCCTATCAGGTAAACAAATCTGCCCTGCTTCGGAAGATCGCGGAGCTGCGCGAAGAGAAAAAGGAAGAGCTTGCTTCCATCGTGCGCGTTACCGACGAATCGGACCGCCACGGCATGCGCGCGGTAATCGAAGTGCGCGGCGATGCGGATATCGACAAAATTTTAAAGATCTTGTACAAGTATTCCGATTTGGAAGTGACGTTCGGCATGAACATGGTCGCTATCGCAAACGGAAAGCCCCTTTTGTTGGGGCTGATGGATATTATTAAGTATTACGTCAACTATCAGCGCGAGGTGGTGCTCCGCCGCACGAAGTTCGATTTGAACCAAGCGAAAGAACGCTGCCATATCCTCGAAGGTTTGATCGTTGCGGTGCGCAACATCGACGAGGTCGTTGCGATCATCAAAAAAGCGGAATCGGTTGCGGACGCGCGCGAAAAGCTGCGCAAACGGTTCGAACTTTCCGAAAAGCAGGCGCAGGCGATCCTCGATTTGCGCCTTGCGCGGCTGACTAAGCTGGAAGTGTTCAAGCTGGAAGAAGAGTTGAAAAACCTGCGCGCGCTGATCGAACGGCTTACTGCGATCGTAAACAGCATTCGTTTGCAGTTGCAGGTGGTAAAAGAGGAACTGCTCGAAATCAAGAAAAAGTACAAAACGCCCCGCCGTTCGGTTTTGGTATTCGACGAGGCGGAAGCGGCGGCGGAACGCACCGACGTGCGCGCGCCCGGCGTTTCGGGATTGCTCTGTATCAATGCGGACGGCAGGATCAAGTGCGTGCCCGAAAAGAATTTTAATATGTCCAATAAGGCGATCGGCGAAAAAACGGGCAAAAATTGCATCGTCACCGAATACATGCGCATAAAAACGGACGTGCCCGTATTGCTGTTTTCCGACCTCGGAAACTGCTATAAGATCTATCCGCAGGATTATATGCGTAAATTCAACGAAAACGGCTTCCTGTTAAAAGACGTCAGCGATCAAGCGGCAAAGGGCGAAAAAGCAGTCGGATTTGTCCGCGCAGACGTAACCGAAGGCAACCTGTTGTTTATTACGCGGGCGGGCATGCTGAAAAAGACGGCGCGCAGCGAATACAACGTTGCAAAAGCGGTATTCCCCGCCATTCGCTTAAACGACGGAGATACGTTGCTTGCCGTTCAGCCGGACGCGGATGAAGAGGGGGCGACCGTATTCTTTGTAACGGAAGGCGGTATGTGCCTAAACGCCAAAAAGGACGATATCCCCCTGCAAGGCAGAATCGCGGGCGGCGTAAAGGGCATGAACGTGAAAGAAGGGGACCGTATTTTGTTCGCTTCGCAGATAGACGGCGAAGGGGAAATCGTCGTGGCAATCACGGGCGGCAGGTTTAAACGCGTGATCGCGGCGCAGATAGATCCGCTTCCCCGTTACCGCAAAGGGGTGCAGATCGCGTCGTTGAAGGGCGACGACAAGGTGCTGTTTGCCGATTACGTAACCGTTCCCTATTATTTGGCAATCGAAACGAACGAGGGCGTTTTGCGCGAAATCGTTACGGAGGATATTCCGATCGACGCGACGAACACCCGCGGGCGCGCGTTAAAGGGTGTAAAGTGGACGGCAAAAAGCGTGTATGCGTTAAAATACCGCGAAATGGACGATTAAAAAAGAGCCTCCGAATGGATAAAGTTCGGAGGTTCTTTTTAATTGTCTTGCGTGCATTCGCTTGTTTGGTTCGTCTTAGAAGTTTCAAGCAATCGCTTGCGCCATTGCCCGGGCGTAATGCGGTAAAACGATTTAAAAATACGGGTGTACGCGCTTTGGTCGGAAAAATTCAGCCGATACGATATTTTCGAAATGGGGATATCGAAGTTGGAAAGCAGAGAGGTAGAGTAACTGCATTTACGAAAATGGATATAATCGGTAAGCGTTTGCGAGGTGAATTTTTTAAATTGACGGCACACGTAACTTTGGTTGTATCCGATCGAACGGATAATTTCTTGAATGTCTTTCGTCATAAATTCTTCGCGGTTCATATTCGCCAAAAGCGTGTTGATCCATTCGGGATATTCCGCTTTGTTGTATTGTCTGCGCTCTAAAAGCATACAAAGAATGTGCGAAACGACGACGGTATGCATAAACGAAAAATCCTCGTCTTTTCCCGTATACGAATTAAGGAGCGATTCCAAGTGCTTCGTTTCGGAATGGGAAATTGCGGCGTTAAGCGGCTCGTTTGCGTTTAACAGTTCGTCGTAAAGATCTTCGCGCAGCGCGCCGCATACCTGCTTCATTTTTTCGGTCGGAATATAAATGTCACGGTGAATATAGTTAGAGGTTTCCATACTCGAAGGTTTTTTTATTTGATCGGGCGAAATGCAATGCACGTCGTGCGGGCGCAGCAAATACACGCTTCCGGGCTCCATCGGTTTGGGGGCGCGGTCGGGGAAGCGCTGTAAGCTGTTTCCTTTGATCACAAGGCAAATCTCCCAAAAGTTGTGCGAATGGTATTCTTGCGTCACGTGCCAAACGATATTGGTCAGATTTCCTTTTTTAAAGAAAAACCGATAATCATTGTCGATCAATAAAGAATAATCGGGCTGATCGTTTAATTTTTGAAGGGTGTAAACGGGAATATAGTTTTGCTTTTTTACGTCTTTCATGGTTTCTCCCGTAAAGGTTGATTTTAGTATATTGTACAGGGTCAAATACAATATAAAAACACACTTTTTGCATTCGGTATAAACGCAAATCCTAAAATAAAAATAAGTATCTTTTTTCTAATATTTGGCTGTTAAATTAAGGTATTCGGCGTTCTATATCTGTGCTTTTTCAGTATAACAGCTTTAAATAACTTTGTCAATTTTTTAATTAGTCAATAAAAGTATAAACAATACGATCTGCCGTACTGCTCGTTTCGAAAATTACGGTGACAAAAATCCAATTAAGCGATCTGTGATGTTCGAGTCGATCGAATTTGTACTAATTCCCCAAGTTTCGACATAGATATAACTATCATTTGTCGAAAAAAAGGGGAATTTTGTCATGTGGGGATATATCGAAGAACGCGTGCGTAAAAACGCAGAGTATATTGCAGAAACAGGTTGCACGGTGCGCGCGTGTGCGAAAATCCGCGGCGTAAGCAAATCTACCGTACATAAAGACGTGACTGAACGTTTAAAGCTGCTTGATGCGGATTTGTATGAACGGGTAAAAAAGGTGTTAGACGTCAATTTAAAAGAACGCCATTTGCGCGGAGGTAGCGCGACGAAAGAAAAATACGAGCGCATGCATAAAGCCGAACGCCCCACCAAAATTCAAGAGTAAGCGGAATAATTTTCCGAATAAATTCACTTTACAGCTGTTGTCAAGCGTTTTATTTTATGATATAATAATTTCGGTATATATGCAAACGGGCAAAGGTTGCAAAACGTACGCTTTGTTTTGCAAAGAGTTTACCAACGGAAAAGGACATGGCGAAATTATTGGGAATCGACGTCGGCTCTACGACGGTAAAAGTAAGCGTGATCGACGAAGCGGGAAAAATCTTGTATTCTTCCTACGAACGGCATTATTCGCGCGTAAAAGAATGCGTGTTGAACGAATTGGAAAAGATTCGTCCGTTCGGCGCGCAGTATAAAGCGTGCATTACGGGATCCGCAGGGCTTGGGCTTGCGCAGCGGGGGAATATCTCCTTTGTGCAAGAAGTGCAGTCCGCATTCGGCGCGATTAAAAAGTTTTATCCGGACGCAGACGCGGCTGTGGAACTGGGCGGGGAAGATGCAAAAATCATATTTATTACGGGCGGCACCGAACAGCGCATGAACGGAAGCTGCGCGGGCGGCACGGGCGCGTTTATCGATCAGATGGCAACGCTGCTCGACATTACGGTAAACGAAATGGACGCGCTCGCGTTAAAGGCGGAAAAGGCTTATCCCATTGCTTCCCGTTGCGGCGTATTTGCAAAGTCGGATATTCAGCCGCTGCTCAATCAAGGGGCAAGCAAAGAGGATATTTCCGCTTCCATCTTTCAGGCGGTTGTCGATCAAACGGTTTCGGGGTTGGCGCAGGGGCGCAGGATCATAGGGAAAGTGCTGTTTTTGGGCGGTCCGCTGTACTTTTTGCAGTCTTTGCGCAAAGCGTTTCAAAATACGTTAAAGCTGGACGACGCGCACGCAATATTTCCCGAAAACGCTCCTTGTTTTATGTCGATCGGGGCGGCGCTGTACGCGGAAAGTTCGCGGGAAGAAGCGTTGGACGAGCTCATCAAGCGGCTTTCTGCCGTTTCCGAAAACGACGATATCGCGGTGGGGGATCCGCTGTTTGCGGACAGAACGGAATACGACGAATTTATCGCCCGCCACATGCGCAGCGATCTTGCTTTCGAAGACGTTAAAAAGTACGAAGGAGACGCCTATTTGGGGATCGATTCGGGTTCTACCACGACCAAGCTGATGCTGATTACGCCCGACTGCAAAATTTTGTATTCCCATTATCAGTCGAACAACGGACAGCCTCTGCGCATCGTAACCGAACGCCTGCGCGAAATATACGCGCTTACGGGCGATAAAATCACCATAAAAGGGGCTTGCGTTACGGGTTACGGCGAAGACATGATGCGCGCGGCGCTTAAAATCGACTTCGGCGTGGTGGAAACGGTTGCGCATTTTAAAGCCGCGCTGCACTTTAATCCCGAAGTGGATTTCATCATCGATATCGGCGGGCAGGATATTAAATGCTTTAAAGTAAAAAACAAAGCGGTCGATTCGATCATGCTGAACGAAGCGTGCTCTTCCGGCTGCGGCTCGTTTATACAGACGTTTGCAAAGGCAATGGGCATGGGGATCGAAGAATTTTCCCGCTTGGGGCTTTTTGCAAAGCATCCCGTAGAACTCGGCTCCCGCTGTACCGTGTTTATGAACAGTTCGGTGAAGCAGGCGCAGAAAGAGGGGGCGAGCGTAGAAGATATTTCCGCGGGGCTTTCTTCCTCTATCGTGAAAAACGCGATTTACAAGGTGATCCGCGCGCAGACGCCCGACGAATTGGGCAAACACATTGTGGTGCAGGGCGGTACGTTTTTAAACGACGCGGTGCTGCGCTCTTTCGAAAAAGAAACGGGCAAGCAGGTGATCCGTCCCGCGATCGCGGGGTTGATGGGGGCGTTCGGTGCAGCGCTGTATGCGCGTGAAAACGCGAAAAAGGATACGCTGATCAGTTCGATTGTTACCGAAGCGGAACTGAACGTATTCTCTTACTCTTCCAAGTCAGTCAACTGCAAGGGATGCACTTCCCGCTGCAACGTAAATATTCTTACCTTTTCCGACGGACGAAGGTTTATTTCGGGGAATAAGTGCGAGCGGGGCGCAGGCGGTCAGCCCCCTACGGACATGCCCGATATCTATGCGTATAAATACGAAAAACTGCTTGCAATGCCCGTAAAACGGGCGGGAACGCGCGGAAAGGTCGGCATTCCGTTGCAGCTTGTCATGTACGAGCAGTTGCCGCTGTGGACGGGATTTTTTGAAACGTGCGGATTCGAAGTCGTGCTTTCCGAAAAGAGTTCGCGTGAACTGTACTTTAAAGGGCAGCACACCGTGGCAAGCGATACCGCTTGCTATCCCGCAAAACTCATACACGGGCATATCGAATCGCTGCTCGATAAGGGGGTGGACTTTATTTTCTACCCGTGTGAAAGCTATAATTTGGACGAGCATGATTCGGTGAATCACTATAATTGCCCGGTAGTGGCGTATTATCCCGAACTGTTAAAGGCGAATAACGATCGGTTGACGGATGAAAATTTTATTATGCCGTATATTGATCCCAATCAAGAAAAAGCGACGGTAAAAACGCTGTGCCGTGCGTTGAAGAAGTACAAACTTTCATCCTCGCTTGTGCGGAAGGGCTTGCGCGAGGGCATGCGCAGAATGGAAGAATATCATGCAAGCGTCGTGCGCAAGGGAAAAGAAATTCTTGCCCGCGCCAAGCGCGAAGGAAAAGAGGTCGTCGTGCTGGCGGGGCGCCCCTATCACGTCGATCCCGAAATCAACCACGGGATCAACAAACTGTTGAACTCGTTGGGGTTTGCCGTTCTTTCGGAAGACGCGGTGTTCGAAGAAGGGAATTTGGTAAAGGTAAACGTGCTGAATCAATGGACGTACCACGCCCGCCTGTATCGTTCGGCAGAGTTTGCCGCGCGCAATCAAAACGTGAATTTGGTGCAGCTTGTTTCGTTCGGCTGCGGAATCGACGCGGTAACGACGGACGAAGTGCGCTCTATTTTAGAACGGAACGGAAAATTGTATACGCAGATCAAGATAGACGAAATCAACAATCTGGGCGTCGTTAAAATTCGGTTGCGCTCAATGTTGGCGGCGATCGAAGAACAGAAAAACGCGCGCGCCGCTTCGCAGAACGGGGAGAGGGAACGGGTATGAAAAAAGAACAAACGACAGAAAAAATAGTCGATTATACCGATGACTATCCGCTTTTCCGCCCCGAAATGAAAAAGGATTATACCATACTTGTGCCCGATATGCTTCCTTGGCATTTCGACTTGCTTGTGCACGTAATGCGTCAACAGGGGTACAAGGTAGACGTGCTGCACAACGATACCCGCGCCGTGATCGACGAGGGGTTGAAGCACGTGCACAACGACACCTGTTTCCCCGCGCTCTGCGTAATCGGGCAGTATCTCGACGCGCTGAAAAGCGGCAAGTACGACGTAAACAAAACGGCGGTTTTAATTACGCAGTCGGGCGGCGGCTGCCGCGCGAGCAACTATATTCCGTTGATCCGCAAGGCGTTAAAGGCGGAATTCCCCAACGTGCCCGTGCTTTCGCTCAACTTTGCGGGCTTAGAAAAAGGGAACGGACTGGAACTCAATTTAAAGTTTTTGTTAAAACTCGCTTATTCCATATATTACGGCGATTTGATTATGAGTTTGTACAATCAAACAAAACCGTACGAAAAGCAGGAAGGCGACAGCGCAAAGGCGCGCGTTGCATGCGTGGAAAAAATGAAAACCGCGCTTGACGACGGCAGTTATAACAAGCTGAAACGCAACGTAAAATATTTATTAAATACCTTTTCCGCCGTTCCCGTTACGAATGAAGAAAAGGTTAAAGTGGGAATCGTGGGGGAAATTTACGTAAAGTATTCCCCGCTGGGAAACTCTCATTTAGAAGAGTTTTTACTTTCGGAAAACTGCGAGCCCGTCGTTCCCGCTTTAATGGATTTTATTTTGTACTGCGTGATCAATAACATTAACGACGCAACTTTTTACGGGCATAAGAGCATGGCGACGGTCGCGTTCCGCTTTGTTTACCGTTGGCTTTACAAAAAGCAGAAAAAAATTATAAAATGGACGAAGAAATACAGCCGCTACGAACCGTTGCACGATTTCGAACATTTGCGCAGATGTGCAGATAAGGTTATCAACCAAGGGGTAAAAATGGGGGAAGGCTGGCTGATCCCTGCGGAAATGGCGGCGCTTGCCGAAACGGGCACGGAAAACATCGTATGCGCGCAGCCGTTCGGGTGTTTGCCTAACCACATTGCGGGCAAAGGCGCGGTACGCGCGCTGAAAGCCTTATATGAATACGAAAATATCGTTCCCGTCGATTACGATCCCAGCGCAACGCGCGTAAATCAAGAAAACAGAATTAAATTGATGCTTGCAACCGCAAGGGAAAATTTAAAAGAAAAACAGACCAAAAGAAATATTTAAGGCGTATTCGAAAGACGATTTGCTGTAATGTTATGTTGTAAACGGCTTTAAAAAGAATATGCGCAAAAAGCGTTCGGCGACTTTGCAAAGCGCTTCGAATTTTTAACGCAAACATATAATAAAAGGACGCGGAAATTGATCCGCGCCCTTTTTCTATGGGAAGAAATTCTATTTGTTTATTTTCGGATTTTCCGTACGTTCCAACAAATAGTCGACGGAAACGTTAAAATAGTCGGCAAAGGCGATCAGCGTTTCGTAGTCCGCTTGCCTTGCGCCCGTTTCGTATCGGCTTACGCTGTTTTGGTTCATATTTAAATCCATCGCCAATTTTAATTGAGATACGCCCTTTTTTTCGCGCAATTCCTTTAATCTCATAAAAACCTCTTGACAAGAGTATACCGAATCGGTATAATAAATATATCCCGTTTTGGTATATTTGAAAACGGCGGAATTTACCTATCCATCCATGAGCTTAGTCCGTTGCGAAGCAATTTCGCAGCGGGCTTTTGCGTAAAAGAAAAAAGCGCGGAAATTTTTTTCCGCGCTTTTTAAAAGAATTTTCGGTTTTACAGAATAGGGGTGCTTTTTGTTTTGCGTTTCACGCGATAATCCGTAATGGCGTACTAATTTCAAATTGTATCCGAGAAGTGTGTCTTCGGAAGGACAATGAAACAAAATGTTTTGTATTGCACATTTTACGCGATAGCGATGGCGTACTTATTATATGCTGTCGCTGAATGCTTTTAAGTCTTGTTTCGTTTGTTCGGAAAGGAGGTTAAACGGTACGTTTTGAATTGCGCCCTCTAATGCGTATAAATGAACAAGGCACATTTGCGGATACTTCGTTTTCAGCCTGAAAAACGCTTGTTTCGAGCCGAGTTCGATCAGTTCGCTCGGTGAAAAAATCGCAACGCTGTTCAGCTTATTTGCCATTTCTTTTCCGATATTCGTCAAATCTGTTAATGCGCTCATCAATTTTCTCCCTATATATTGTTTGAATCATAACAAAAAACGAAAAATTTTTAAGCGGTTTATGCGCTTATTCGTTTAAGTTTACAATGCGCGTAGAAATATTTTGCGTAAACGCCGCGTCGTGTTCGACGAACAGGACGGTTGCTTCCGAAGAGAGGAGCGCCCGTTCAAGCTGTTCGCGCGCGGTCACGTCGAGATAGTTCAGCGGTTCGTCCCATACATACAGGTGCGCGCGTTCGCACAGACTGCGCGCAAGGGCGGCTTTCTTTTTTTGCCCCTGAGAAAACAGCCGCATGTCGCGCGCAAAATCGCTTGGCTGAAAGCCTAACTTTTTTAAAATCGCCTTAAAATAGCTTTCGTCTACGTTGCGTTCGCGCGCGAAATCGGAAAGGCTTCCGCTGAAATCGCACAGCTGCGGTACGTAAGAAATATGCAGTCTGGGCGAAATTGCGCGAGTTCCCGTATATGCGGAAAGCTCCCCCGCGATCAGTTTTATCAGCGTGCTTTTTCCCGCGCCGTTGCCGCCTGCAAGCGCAATGCGCTCTTTTGCGTAAACCGTTAGCTCGAAATCGGAAATCAGCGCGCGCTCGCCGAATGTAATGCCGACGTGTTCCAGCCGAAGCAGTTCGCTTTTAAAATACGGCTGCGGGAACAGGGTAAGCGTTTCGATTTCTTCAAAACCTTTTAGCCGTTCCGCAATTTCGCTTTCCGCCTGCGCGCGGCGCTGTTTTAACGCCGTTGCGCGCTTTTGCAGTTTTGCCGCCTTTGCTCCCATAAATCCGCGGTCGATCGCCGCGTGCAAATCGCCGTCGTTTTTACGGTATTTCGCCTTTTCTGCGGAATCCGCCCAATCGGAAACCTGCCGTACCATTTTGCTTAGGCGCGCGCGTTCTTTTTCCAGCCTGTCTTTTTCCGTTTTTTCCGCGTTTTCCGCCCTGTCGCGCATTTCCCGCCAAACGGAATAATTGCCGCGCACAAGTTCCGCGTTTGTTCGGGAAAGGGAAAGGATATGGTCGCAGCACCCGTCGAGAAAGGCGCGGTCGTGCGAAACGACGAGATATCCCTTTTTAGACGAAAGGTATTCGGCAAGAATTTTGCGCCCTTTTTCGTCGAGGTGGTCGTTGGGTTCGTCGAGCAGGGGATATCCTTCGCCCGCGAACAGCGCGGCGAGTTGCAGTTTGGTCTGCTCCCCGCCCGAAAGGGTGGCAAAGGGGCGGAACAGCGCCTCTTCGGGCAGCCCGAGCAAGTTGGTTTCCCGCTGTATTTGCCAAAATTCCGCTTCGGGTGCGATTTCTTCCGCAAGTTCGTAAGCGCACTTTGCGGGATCGGATACGGGGCGGGGAAAACGGCGGCACGTTATGCGGCTGACGGGCGCGCCTTCGTTCAGCTCGCCGCAGAGGATTTTTAAGAAGGTGGTTTTTCCCGTGCCGTTTCTGCCGACGAGCCCCGTTTTCCAGTCGGTATCGAGGCGGAACGACAAATCGCAAAATACGGGTTGCAGCGAGTCGGGGTATGAAAAGTTGAGTTTATTGATTTGAATGTAAGACATATCGAGATTTCTCCTATAAAAAATTCCGCACGGAAAACGCCGTACGGAAAAAAATCTCTTCTTAAAGAGCTCTCTCGAAAAAAATAAAAATACGGGCGATTTCCTGCGCGCGCACGGAAAAAACGCGTTATAAAACGCGCGCCGTGCATGCTGCGATTGTTTCGGAAATCAAATGCGCAAGCCCGTATTCCTCCTTGTTTTTTTATATCATAACAAAATAATTTGCAACTGTCAAGGGCTTTAAAAGATGTTTTCCAGCCCGGGGCGGTAAGTTTCGGGTACGGTGCGGCAAATTTGCTGTAATACTTCTAATTTAGAAAGCGCAAGCGAGTAATTTTTTTCTCCGATCAAACTTACCGTTTCCGAAATCCAATCGTCCACGCGGGAAATATCGTTATGCGGAATTAAAATGTGAAGGTGGCTTTTTTTATCTTCCCACGAATTGCGCACGATTTTCGCGTCTTCTTCGTTGGCGGTTTCCGCTTCCACCTTGTCCGTAAGCATTTCGATTTCCTGCCCGAACGATTGAAATTGTTTTTCTACGTAAAACCATTCCAAAAATGCCGCGGATAGCAGGATGGCGAACGCGCCCGCAATGCTGATAAGCGATTTTACCATGTTTTTCCTCCCGGATAAGTCACTTGAACGGTGCGGAATTTTTCGTTTTTCGCCTGCAAATACAGTTTTCCCGTGCCGTCTGCCGTAAGCACAAGCACCTTTTTATGATTGGCGATGTTCTGTTCTTTTAAAATGCCGTCGAAGTATTCTTTGCTTAATCCCGTAAGTTCCAAATTTTTGCTATCGTAATTTCCGTTGTCGATGATCACCATGGGAAGGGATGTTTGCGTTTGCTCGTAATCTTGCTTAGGGAGGGCGGAAAACGTTCCGTTTGCCTCGTACAGCGCGTAATCGACGCTGTCGAGCGAAAAGTAGCCCGCCGTCCGCAGCGATTCGATCAAATCGGAAACGTCTAAATTGTTCTTTTTTAATTGATAGTCGTCTATCCCGTTTTTGTTCATGACCAAGCTGGGCTTTCCGCTGATCAGCGATTTCAGCGGTTTTATTTTTAAGTCGAGCAGGGTTACGATTTCGTGCAGCGCGTAAATGGTGACCACCGCGACGATGCCGTACAGCAAGGGCACGGAAGAATCCGCCATGGGAATGCAGGCAAGGTCGGCGATCAAAAGGGTAATAACAAGTTCGAACGGCTGCATTTCGCCGATCTGTCTTTTTCCCATAAGCCGCATAATAATAAGCAACGTGACGAAAATAATCGTCGTGCGAATCATAATGAGTACCATATATGAAAAGTATTTTCATTTTATAAAAAAGTATGTAAACGCTTGTAAAACCGTTTAAAGTTTGCTATAATGGAGAAAATTTACGAAGAGTAGCCATCGGCGCGTTAAGTGTTGCGAAACGGGACGTTGTTCGCAAACGAAAGGGAAGTTCCCTGCGGTGCCATGGCGCGTCCGCTCGAACTTGCGCATAAACCGTGCGCGGCGCTTTGCGGACCTCTCAAAAACGGGAGGTTTTTTTCTATGTTTTCTAAGTTCTTTTTGTCCCTTTCGGCGGGTAAGAAAATCGCTTTTTTAGCGGTGTTTACGGCGCTCAGCGTTGCGGTAAACTTTCTTTCCATCGATATCACCCCTACGAACAAAATCACGTTCACTTATTTATTGTGCTTTTTCGCGGGGATCTTTTTAGGCGCGGTGCCCGCCTTTTCCGTTGCGTTTTTGGGGGATAGCATCAGCTTTCTCATTGCGCCGACAGGCGTGTTTTGGCTGTTCGGCTTAACGCTTGGGCTGTATGCCTTTCTTGTGGGCGCGGTGATGAATCTGCTTCCCGTAAGCGGAAAAAAGGGGGTTTATATCAAAGCGGTGATCGCCCTTTCGGTCGGGTATCTTATTATCACCGTATTCATCAATTCCCTTGTAAATTACAGCTACATGCTGTTGTTTATTTGGAACGGTGTTGCGAAGAAAACCTTCTTCGTATACCTCGGCGGCAGGCTTGCCGTGCAGTCGATCGTATATGCCGTAAATGCGGCGGTTTGTCTTTTGCTGCTGCCCCTTGCGGCGAATTTGCGCGCCGTGCGGGAAGCAGGCAAAAAAACCGTATAATTTTACCCTTGTTCAACCCGACTTTTGCTGAATCGGGTTGATTTTTTTTTCGGGAAGTGGTATACTGAAAGCATCCTTCATTAAAGGGGGCGTTATGCACAATCTCCTGAATCCGGGTATCACGATCGGAAGTTTCACTATTTACTATTACGCGATTGCTATTGTGTGCGGAATTTTGGTTGCTACTTTTCTTTCCGCGCTGCTGATGAAGCGGCGGAATTTATCTTCCGACTTTATCTTTACGCTGTTTATCTTTTGCATCCCCACGGCACTTTTGTGCGCGCGTTTATATTACTGCATTACAGACGGCATGTCGATCGGGGAGTGGTTCCGTTGGGAAAGTATCCGCCGCGGAGGACTTTCCGTACTCGGCGGGGTGATCGGCGGGGTAGGCATGGGGCTAATCGTATGCCTTGTGAAAAAAATCAGCTTTCTGCGCGCCGCCGACTGCGTTGTGCCCACAATTTTGATCGCGCAAGCGATCGGTCGGTGGGGGAACTTTTTCAATCAAGAAGTGTACGGTGCGTTGATTACCGATCCTGCGCAGCAATGGTTTCCGTGGGCGGTGGAAATTAACGGCAGCTGGTATCATGCGCTGTTCTTTTACGAATGCGTAATCAACCTTATCGGGTTCGGGCTTATTTACGGGGCGGCTTGGTATTGGGCGAAAAAGCCCAACGGCGTGTTCACCTTTTCTTATTTTGTATGGTACGGAATCGTACGCGCTTTAATGGAACCGCTTCGCAATCCCTCTTATATCCTCGGCTCGGAAAACGACGTTATGTGGTCGCAGATCACCGCGTTTTTGATGGCCGCGTTCGGATTGATCGGAATCGGCGTACTGCTGTTTTTGAACTATAAAAAGGAAGGCGCGTGGATCGGCAGCAAAAAGGGCGATCCTTGCGGCATTACGCATTTTCAAACGCCGTATAAAGACGAAAAGCCTTATTACAGCAAAATCAATTTAATGGGCGATCAGTACCCGCCCAAGCCGAAAGAAGAAAAAAATAAAAAGGGTAACGAGGACTCGAACGAACAGTGATGAGGAATTTAACTCTTTTAACCGATTTATACCAGCTTACCATGGGGTACGGGTATTTTCAAGCGGGCAAGCACGAGCAGGAAGCCGTGTTCGATATCTTTTTTCGACCCAACCGCATGATCACCTATTCGGTGGCGGCGGGCATGGAACAGGCGGCGGACTATCTCGAAACGCTGCGTTTCGAAGAAGAGGATATTGCATATCTGCGCTCACTGAACTTGTTTTCGGAAGAATATCTTGCTTATTTAAAGGAACTGCGCTTTACGGGAGACGTTTATTCGGTGCGCGAAGGGGAACTTGTATTTCCGTACGAACCCATCGTTACCGTAAAAGCGCCCATGATTCAGGCGCAGCTTGTGGAAACGGCGCTTTTAACCTTTATCAACCACCAAACGCTGATCGCTTCCAAGGCGGCGAAAATCTGTGCGGAAGCGGGCGGGGCGGTCATGGAGTTCGGGTTGCGGCGGGCGCAGGGGGCAGACGCGGGCATTTACGGCGCGCGCGCGGCGATCATCGGCGGGTGCGTATCCACGTCTAACGTGTATGCGGGCAAGTTGTTTTCCGTTCCCGTTTCGGGCACCATGGCGCACAGCTGGGTGATGAATTTCGAAAGCGAGGAAGAAGCCTTCCGCGCATATGCGAAAAGTTTTCCCGATAATTGTTTGCTGCTTGTAGATACGTACGATACGTTAAAAAGCGGCGTGCCCAACGCGATCAAGATTTTTAAAGAACTGCGCGAACAGGGGTTCGAGCCGAAGGGCATTAGGTTGGATTCGGGCGATCTTGCTTACCTTTCCAAAGAGGCGCGCAAACTGCTCGATCGGGCGGGATTCGAAAACGCGAAAATTTGCGCTTCGGGCGATTTAGACGAAGTTTCGATTCGTTCGCTGAAAAATCAAGGGGCAAAGATCGACCTGTGGGGGGTAGGCACCAAGCTGATCACCAGCGCCGATATGCCCGCGCTCGGCGGCGTATATAAACTTTCCGCCGTGTACGAAGGGGAGCGGGAAATTCCAAAAATCAAACTTTCGGATACGACGGAAAAAATTACCAACCCTTCGCTGAAAGAGGTTTACCGCATTTACGATAAAAAGACGGATAAGGCGATCGCCGATTTGATCGTGCGCTTTTGCGAAGAGATCGACGAAAGCAAACCGCTTACGCTGTTTCACCCCGTAGATACTTGGAAGCGCATGAAAGTAACCGACTTTCGCGCCCGCCGCCTGCGGGAAAAAATCGTTTCGGGCGGAAAGCGCATTTTGCCCAAACAGCCGCTTGCCGCGCATGCGGAATATTTTAAAAAGGAAAGTTCGCGGTTCTGGGAAGAGTATACTCGTCGCGATATGCCGCATATCTATAAAGTGGATTTGTCTTCCGCGCTTCATAAATTGAAAAAAGAGATGATCGAAGCGCACGGAAAGGGGGAGGAAACGTGCTGAAATTATTTACCGAAAAAGACGTACGCAAACTAGTTTCGCGTTTGAAAGAAGAATACGGCGAAGTGCTTCGCCGCCAAAAGACGGTTACGGAAGAGATCAAGCGGGAAAACGCCCGCCTGCGCGCCCGTTTAAGCGAGTTGGAAGGGGAGCGCGGCCGCGTTTCCGCCGCTTTGGTGCATGCCGTAAAAACGGGCGAAACCATTCGGGAAGAGGGCAAAACGGAAACGGAGAACAAGCGCAAAGAACTCGATCTGCTTGCCGAAAAGTGCCGCGTGCTATCCGACAGACTGATTAAGAAATATCCCGACGAAGAGGACGTCGCGCAGTTCGAATCATTTACGCAGTCGCTGCACGAAGAGTTGGGGCTGCAAGCGGAAGAGGAAAGCGGATTCCATATGGAAGACGTGCTCGCGCCCAAAAAACCGCTCGATCTGGGCAAGCTGTGTAAAGATTTGGGGCTTATGGAGGAAGACGAATGATCGCTTTGGTATGCGCCTTTTTCGGCTTGATTTTACTGTATCTCGATCAAATCACCAAGGCATGGGCAGAGGCGACGGACGTTTCGCAAACGGTGATCCCCAATTTTATCCGCTTTCGCTTTACGCAGAACAGCGGAATGGCGTTCGGGATCGGCAGCGATAACCAAACGTTTATGGTCGTCGTAACCGTTTTGACTGTTGTAATGATCGTCGGCATTGCGGTTTTGTTCTTTACGCTGTTTAAAAAGAACGCGCCCGCGCAGGTTGCGCTCGCCTTGGTGGAAGCGGGTGCGATCGGAAATTTAATCGACAGGCTTATTTTAGATTACGTGCGCGACTTTGTAGACGTAAGTTCCATCGGCTTCGGCGTGTGCAATCTTGCCGATTTTTACATTACGGGCGGCGCGGTGCTTCTTGTGATCGTCATCTTGTTTGTGGGAAAAGACGCGGTGATCCCGCTCGGCAAATATCGCAAACAGGCAAAGGAAGAGCGCGAAAAGGAAAAAGCGGAAAAGCAAGCGAATGGATAAACGGTATTTCACCGCCGAAGAGGACTGCTCCCGCGTCGACGTATTTTTAAGCGAAAGGGTAGACTTAACGCGCTCTTCCGTTAAAAAACTGATCGACGGCGGCAACGCTTCGATCAACGGAAAAATCGTAAAGGCAGGACAAGCGGTTAAGGCGTTAGACGGGGTAGAGTTGAACATACCCGATCCGCAGCCCATTGACGCCCGCCCCGAAGATATTCCGCTCGATATCGTGTACGAAGACGGCGATATTGCCGTTATCAACAAGGCGCGCGGTATGACGGTGCACGCGGGCAACGGCAATACCGAAGGCACGCTTGTGAACGCGCTGCTCTTCCGTTTGGATTCGCTCAGCGGAATCAACGGCGCGATCAGACCGGGAATCGTTCACCGCATCGATAAAGATACGACGGGGCTTCTCGTCGTCGCCAAAAACGATAAGGCGCACGTTTCCCTTTCCAAGCAGATAGCGGAAAAAACGTGCAAGCGCGAATACCTCGCCCTATTGGAAGGAGTGTTAAAGGCGGATTCGGGAACGGTCGCTACCGATTTGGGCAGGGATCCTTCCGACAGGCTGAAAATGGCGGTATTGCCTGCGGGGCAGGGAAGATATGCGGAAACGGAATATTTTGCGGAAGAGCGGTTTGCAAAAAATACGCTCGCGCGGTTTTCCCTCCGCACAGGGCGCACGCATCAAATACGCGTACATGCCAAATATTTGGGTCACCCCGTTGTGGGCGATCCCGTTTACGGATACAAAAAACAAAGATTCGCTTTGCAAGGTCAGCTGCTTCATGCGTTCAAGTTAGAATTGACGCACCCGAAAACGGAGGAGAGAATGGCGTTTACCGCGCCCCTTCCCGCCGATTTTGAACGGATCTTGCAAATCGTAAGGAGAGACGTATGATAACGGTAATGAAAGAAGAGGACATTTCCCGCGCAATCGCGCGTATCGCTTCCGAAGCGCTCGAATTAAACGACGGAACGGAAGACCTCGTTATTGTGGGGATCCGTACGCGCGGCGTGATAGTGGCAAAGCGCATGCAAGAAGAGATCCGCAAAATGGAAGGGGTAACGGTGCCGATGGGCATTCTCGACATCGCGTTGCAGCGTGACGATTTGCTTTCCGATACCTGCGGCGCGGTGTTTAAGGGAAGCGAGATCGACTTCGATTTAAACGGCAAAAACGTGGCGCTGTGCGACGACGTTATGTACACGGGGCGCACGGTGCGCGCGGCGATCGCGGCGCTCAACTCGCTGGGCAGGGCGAAGTCCGTTCAGCTGTATGCCTTGGTAGACCGCGGGCACAGAGAACTTCCTTTCCGCGCGGACGCGGTAGGCAAAAACGTGCCCACTTCTTCGGCGGAAAAAGTGGTTGCTCACTTTCGGGAAACGGACGGCGACGAGGGCGTATATCTTTTAAAAAACGGGGAAGGACTTCCGTTAAAGTAATATGCTTAAAATTACCGCTCTTTCAAAATCCGCCCGCCGCGAAACAGCTTTGTCTTGCGGGGATATCATTCGTTCCGTAAACGGATATCCCGCCGTGGACGAACTCGATTTGCTTTATTTCGCGGGGGAAACAGTGCTCCTCGAAGTAGAGGGAAAAGGGGAAGTTCGGGCGCGCGCCGACGAGATTCAAGTAAAAAGCGAGCAAGCGATCCGCACCTGCCATAATCACTGCACCTTTTGCTTTGTCGATCAAATGCCAAAAGGCATGCGCGAAAGTCTGTACGTAAAAGACGACGACTATGCGATGAGTTTCGAATGCGGAAACTTTGTAACGCTTACCAATTTAAAGGAAGAAGAACTCGAACGCATCATCCGCTTAAAACTTTCGCCCTTGTACGTTTCCGTGCATACGGTAAACCCCGCGCTTCGGTGCGAACTGCTCAACAACCGCTTTGCGGGAAAAATCGAAGAACAGATTCGCCGCCTTGCGGAAGGGGGAATTTCCGTGCATTGCCAGGCGGTGATCGTTCCGCATAAAAACGACGGGGAAGATTTAAAAAATACCGCGCGCACGTTATTCCGTTACTTTCCGCAAGTGTGCGATTTGGCGGTCGTGCCCACGGGATTGACGAAGTACCGCGAGGGATTAACGCAAATTCCCGATATCGACGGGGAATACAGCGCAAAGTTTTTAGATACGGTAGACGAATTGAATCAGGAATTCGGCGTGAACTTCGTGCTTCCCGCCGACGAGTATTTTATAAAGGCGAAGCGGGCGTTAAAGCCCGCGGAATTTTACGGCGATTTTGCGCAAATAGAAAACGGGATCGGCATGACGAGTAAATTTATCGCCGATTTTCACAAGGCATTGCAGCCTGCGGCGCGCAAAAAGCATACGCGCGTCGTAAGCGTGTGCGGCGTTTCGGCGGCGGAAACGGTTCAGTCGCTTTGCGAACAGGCGAACGAATCGATCGAAAATTTGCAAGCGCGCGCGCTGCCCGTAAAAAATTCCTTTTTCGGCGAAAGCGTTACGTGCACGGGTCTTTTAACGGGTCAGGATATTCTTGCCGCTCTCCAAGCGGAAAAGGGCAGTTACGACGAAGTGATTCTTGCTTCCGACACGTTAAAATCGTTCGAAGAAGTATTTCTTTGCGGCATGACGTTGAAAGATTTAAAAAAGAAGTTGCGCGGCAGTCGGATATTCGTAAACGCCTCGGGCGGCGAGGGATTTTTCCGTTTGCTGGCGGGCAAAAAATAATTTTTCGAAATTTTGCCAAATCCCCTTTGATAATATTGATTTTTTGCATGCGCAATGGTATAATATCCTCGTAAATTTTAGGAGGATATTTTTTTATGGCTAAACGTACTACTACGCGTTCCGAATACGCGGCGAGAAACGATCTTGTAAGACTTTGCTGTTATGTTGCGCTTGTGTTGGCGGGCGTGCTTTTGATTATCACCAACCTGCTTCCCCTTTGCGGCGTAGAGATCACGGGCAGGATCATCGGCGTAATGAATATGATCAAAGACATCGCGCTGTTGATCGGCATTGTGTTTGCGGCATATTCGTTCGCCCGCGCGCACGGAAAAGTTACCACGATCATTTTTTGGATCGCGCTTGCAATTTACGTTGCGTGCGTAATTTGCGGACTCTTCTAATCAAAGTAAAAAAAGGACGGCGCCGAAGCCGTCTTTTTTCTTTACAAAAAAAGTTTTTTTCGGTATAATATTGAAAGAAATTTACGGGAGAATGTTATGGCGAACCCCTTAATTGCAATCGTCGGGCGCCCCAACGTGGGCAAAAGCACCTTTTTTAATAAGGTCGCCGGGCGCAAAATTTCCATTACGGAAGATCGGCCGGGCGTTACGCGCGACCGCATTTACGTAGACAGTGAATGGCGGGGCAAGCCGTTTACCCTTGTCGATACGGGCGGGATTGAGTTGAAAAGCGACGATACAATGTGGATGCACATTGCCCGTCAGGCGGAAGTCGCAATCGAAACGGCGGACGTGATTTTATTTTTTACGGACGGAAAAGAGGGGCTTACCTCTTCCGATTACGACGTAGCGGAAAAACTGCGCCGCAGCCGCAAGCCCGTTATCCTCGTCGTAAACAAAGTAGACGATTATACGCCCGATAAGATGTTCGAATTTTATTCGCTGGGATTGGGCGAACCCTTTCCCGTTTCCGCAGAACACTCGCGCGGGATCGGCGACGTATTAGACGAAGCGGTATCTTATTTCGGCAAAGGGGAAACGGAAGAAATCCCCTCTTTAAAAATTGCCGTGGTGGGAAAGCCGAACGCGGGAAAATCGTCGCTTGTGAACAAGTTGTTGGGTGCGGAGCGAAGCATCGTAACCGATATTGCGGGCACGACGCGCGACGCGATCGACACGTTGTTCGAACGGGACGGGAAGAAGTATACGGTAATCGACACGGCGGGGATTCGCCGCAAGCGTTCGGTGGAAGACGACGTGGAATATTATTCGGTTTTGCGCGCGTTCGACGCGGTGCGCCGCGCGGACGTTTGCGTGCTTGTGGTAGACTGCGGCGAAGGAATCACCGAACAAGACGTTAAGATCGTCGGGTACGTGCACGAGCAGGGCAAGCCTTCCGTGATCGTTATGAACAAGTGGGATACCATCGAAAAAGATACGCATACCGTTTTAAAGTTCGAAGAAAAGCTCAAACAGGATTTAAAGTTTATGGACTATTTTAAGTCCGTTTACGTTTCCGCAAAAACGGGGCTGCGCACGGATAAAATTCTTACCTTGGCGGAAGAGGTGTTCGCGCATGCGAATTTCCGCATTCCGACGGGCGCGCTGAACGATTTGCTTTCGGATGCGATGCGCGTAAGCGAACCGCCCTCTTATCAGGGCAGGCGTATGAAGTTGTATTTCGCTTCGCAGGTTTCCGTATGTCCGCCCAACTTCGTACTGTTTGTAAACGACGATCGGCTGCTGCATTTTTCTTATAAAAGATATTTGGAAAACGTTATACGCGGCGCGTACGATTTTTCGGGTACGCCCATTACCGTGCAAGTGCGGAATAAAAAGGAAGAAGCATGAAAGAGTTTTACTTATCGCAGGGGTGGTATTGGTTTTTATTGATGGCGGTCGTCTGCTATTCGATCGGCTGTTTCAATTTCGCCGTGCTGATCGCTAAGTTAAAGCACAAAAACGTACGCAAGATCGGCAGCGGAAATCCCGGCACCATGAACATGAGCCGCGAGTTCGGTTTAAAAATCGGCTTGCTGAACTTTTTACTCGACGCGTTTAAGGGGGGGATACCCGCTATGGTCAGCTACTTTATTTTCCGCGGTTACGTGTTTGCGGGAACAAACGTCGTCGTATCAGACGTTACGCGGTATTTTTGCGGGCTGTTTGTCGTTATCGGGCATATCTTTCCCGTAACCATGAAGTTTAAAGGGGGAAAGGGGATTGCTTCCACCTTAGGTCTGTTTTGGATCTGCCTTGCGTGCGAAGATCCTTGGTATTTGCTGATCGGCTTTGTCGCGCTGTGGGGCGTTGTGGCGTACATCGCGTTGACGGAGTGGGGCTCGATGGGGTCGCTGTTGGGCGTTACGGGGTTCAGCATTTGGCAGGGTGCAGAATTTTTCGCGCGCTATCACGAAGAGTTGACGAATTGGTATATCGTAACGCTGTTCGTGTTGCTGCTTTTATTAAACTTTTTAACGTGGTTTGCTCACCGCAAAAATTTGGTGCGGCTGTTTGCGGGGGAAGAACACCGAACGTCGGTTCGCAAACTTTCCAAAGGAAAACGCGGAACTAAAAATATGTGAACAAAACACCGTTTGATTATTCAAACGGTGTTTTTAAAATATAAAAGCGATACGTTTAATGTCGGTTATTGTAATGGCAAATAAATAGAACGGGCTTTATCAAATAACGATATTCGTCCAATGCCAACCGTAAAATTGAAAATATTTTACCGTAAATATAATGTACGCGGTAATGGTGGTTATCGCAATGGAGCATACGGCAATGGCGACTAAAATTTTAAATATCCTTTTTCGATTGCTTAAAAAACGGCGAATTTGATCGGAAAAGAGAATCAGACAAACGGTGCACAAAAGCCCTCCGCTGCAAAGCAAAATAACGGCAAGATTGCTTTCTACAAAACTTTTTTCGAAGTTGATTTCCAAAAAAATTCCGAACAGACAAGAAAGCACAACGCCGATCAAACCTGTCAGATTTTTAAGACGAAAGCGAAATAAAAAGGAAATGCAAAATCCTAAACTGAAATTAACCAGCATCGTATAAATGTTGCTTAGTAAAAGGTGAAATTCTTTTATGTTGGCAAGTACGATTTGCGGTCTGAAAAAAAGATTCAGCGCTAAAATTGCGCAGCATGCCGCTATCGTTTTATTAAGGTATCCCTTTTCCGATCGTTTTTCTTCCGTTTCTTTTTTCATACGTCTTTCCTTGCAGTAAAAATCCCCGATTTTCTCGGGGATCTTATCTTTACTTTTCGAGCAAACTCTTGCCCGTCATTTCTGCGGGAATGGGAAGATCCATCACGTCTAACAGCGTGGGGGCAAGATCGGCAAGCACGCCGTCGCGCAGTTTGCAATCTTTATATTCGTCGGAAACAAGCACAACGGGCACGGGGTTGGTGGTGTGCGCCGTGAAAGGGGAGCCGTCCGATTCGAGCAATTTATCCGCATTGCCGTGGTCGGCTGTCAAAAGCGCGCTTCCGCCCATGGAAAGAATTTTATCGGTAACCTTTTTCACGCACTCGTCTACCGTGTGCACCGCCTTTACCGCCGCGGGAATGATTCCCGTATGTCCTACCATATCGCAGTTGGCGTAATTTAAGATCATCACGTCGTATTCGCCCGTAGAAAGTTCTTCTAAAACTTTATCCGTTACTTCGTAAGCGGACATTTCGGGTTGCAAGTCGTACGTCGCTACCTTGGGCGAGTTGATCAAAACGCGCGTTTCGTTTTCGTTGGGCTGTTCTACGCCGCCGTTGAAAAAGAAGGTGACGTGCGCGTATTTTTCCGTTTCGGCAATGCGCAGCTGCTTTTTGCCGAGGGAAGCAAGGTATTCCCCCAGCGTGTTATCCATGCTCTGTTTGGGGAATGCAATCTGCACCCCTTCGAACGCCGCGTCGTAAACGGTAAAGCACACGAAAACGGGGTGTAAAAAGCCCGTTTTGCGCTCGAACGCCGTGCCCTTGGGAACGACGAAATTTTCCTGCGAGAACGCGCGGGTAATTTGGCGCGCGCGGTCGGGGCGGAAGTTAAAGAAAATGATCGAATCGCCTTCCTGCACAAGGGCAACGGGCTTTCCGTTTTCCGTTATGTTGGCGGGCAGAATAAATTCGTCCGTTACGCCGTTTTCGTAAGATTGTTTTAACGCCGCGATCGGATCGTCCGTTTGCACGCCCGTGCCGATCGTAAGCATATCGTACGCTTTTTCTTCTCTGTCCCAGTTGTTGTCGCGGTCCATCGCGTAATATCTGCCGCAGAGGGAAGCGATTTTACCGTATTCGAGCAAGTCCATTTCCGCTTGCAGCGCTTGCACAAAGGAAACGCCCGAGGTAGGGGAAACGTCGCGCCCGTCCATAAAGCAGTGCACGTACGTTTGTTTGACGCCTTTCACCTTGGCGAGCTTCAACAGCGCGTAAAGGTGAGAAATATGGCTGTGCACGCCGCCGTCCGATAAAAGCCCCCAAAGGTGCAGCTGCTTATCGTTTTTGATTGCGTTATCCATGGCGGAAAGCAGAGCGGGATTGCCGAAGAAATCGCCGTCTTCGATCGCCTTGGTGATTTTAGTTAAATCTTGATACACAATCCTGCCCGCGCCGATATTTAAATGCCCCACTTCGGAATTGCCCATTTGCCCGTCGGGCAGCCCTACCGAAAGTCCGCTTGCGCCCAACGTTGCGGAAGGATAGTTTTCGCGCAGTTCGTTCACGTACTTGCTTCCGTCGAGGGAGATCGCGTTGCCTTCCCCTGCGGCGTTCAAGCCGTAACCGTCCATAATAATCATTGCGTAAGGTTTTTTCATAGTACGTGATACCTCTTAAATTCGTTTTTTCTATTATACACTGAAACGCTTGTTTTTAGCAAGCGCATTCGAACGTTTTTTCGATTTTACGGAAAATTTGTAAAGACGCGTTTGTCAAGCGCGGGAATTATGGTATTGTTAAGTTACGGGTATAAAGCGGATTTTATAATTCATTCGATTTTATGGGATCTTTCAATAAAAACAGCGGGAAAAGGGAGATAAACTCAGAAATCGGCAAAAATTTTGAAAATTATATTGACTTTATATAAAAATAGTTATATACTATTTAAGAGTTAGAGGGAATAATATATATGTTAAATTCATTTACTTGGAAATCGCGTAGATAATTGCATTTAAAAAACATATAAATAGAAAATATAATCATATAGTCCGTTGGTATGTTTTGTTTAAAAACAATCAACGGGCTGTTTTATTTTGAAAAGGGAAAAATTATGATATATTCAGATAAATATAAAAAAGAACAATTTAAAAACGTTTACTTCATCACCGGAACTGCTACCGGCGGGAAAACAACTATTTCAAAAGCACTGGCGGAAAAATACGGTTGGCTTAGATATGATGTTGATGAAGAATTTGATAGACATAAGTCTTTATCAAATTCTAAAGACAACCCCGCAATGAACAAAACTTTTAAAAACGCAGACGAATTCTTTATGCGAGATGTAAACGAATATGAAAAGTGGTTAAAAGATAATACGAGGGAACAACTTCCATTTGTACTCGATGATTTAATTAAACTTTCAAAAAAACAAAAAGTGGTTTGCGATTTACATTTACTTGTTGAAGAAGCTGAACAAATTGCAGACAAAAATCAAGTTGTATTTTTAATAAGGGAAAACAACGAAAATATTATAGATGACTATTGCCACCGCAAAAGCCACGAAGGTTTTAATCGATTTATCAATTCGGCAACAGATCCGGAAGCAGCAAAACAAAACTGTAACACAGTTTTAAGAAAAATAAATGTAGAAAGATGTAATGATATAAGAAATAGTAATTTCTTTTGGATTGCAAGAAACGAAAATTCAACAATCGAAAACACTTTAAGACTTGTAGAAGAATTTTTCGGACTGATAAAAACTGAAAATTGAGCACCTCTTAAAGTTCAAAAATCAGATAAAATACTCTAATGCAAAATCAACCGGTGAATTTTATAAACGGCGGATATATTCGCTTTTAAGGCAGTTAAGAGAGAGTTGGGGGCAAAAAGAAAACATAGACTGTTTTTGTCTATGTTTTTCTTTTATTATTTCGCCGGTTTCAAAAGTGATTGACTGATCCTTGCCGTTTATTTGTTGCGATCAGTTTTTGTCGTAGTTTACGATTGCGGAAAAGTCGGGCGCTTTCAACGAAGCTCCGCCGATCAATCCGCCGTCGATTTCGGGCATCGCCATAAGTTCTTTGCAGTTTCCCGCATTCATCGATCCGCCGTACTGAATGCGCACCTTTTCCGCGCACTTGGGGCAGAATACTTCCGCGCACGTTTTGCGGATATGCGCGATCGTTTCGTTTGCCTGCTCCGCCGTTGCCGTTTTGCCCGTGCCGATCGCCCAAATCGGTTCGTATGCGATCACGATTTTCGAAATATCGTCGATTCCCTTCATGCCGATTTTAATTTGACGGTCGAGCACCTCTTCCGTTTTTCCCGTTTCGCGTTCTTCGAGGCTTTCGCCGATGCACACGATGGGAATAAGTCCTGCGTTCAGTGCGGCAAGCGTGCGCTTATTTACCGTTTCGTCCGTTTCGCCGAAGTATTGGCGGCGTTCGCTGTGCCCGATGATAACGTATTTCACGCCGTATTCTTTCAGCATGTCTGCGGAAATTTCGCCCGTGTATGCGCCTTTTGGCTCGAAGTGCACGTTTTGCGCGCCGAGGGCGATATTCGAACCTTTCAACGCCTGCGCAACTGCGGGAATATCGATTGCGGGAACGCATACCGCAACTTCGCAGTTTGCGCCGCTTACAAGCGGCTTTAACGCTTCTACCAGTTCAACGCCCGCTTTCGCCGTGTTGTTCATCTTCCAGTTTCCTGCAATAATGGGGGTTCTTTGTGCCATGATTTATCACACTCCTGTATTTTTTCGTTTTTATTTTTTTGATTTTACCGTATTTCAAAATCTGCCGAAACGCGCCTACGGTGTCGGTTAAAATGTAATCGAGCGCGTCTTGATTTTCGATTTTAATTCGAAACTGCTTTACGATATGTAAAATACGCTTATCGAGCAAAATGCACGCGTATAAATCGTCGTTCAGTTTTAACGTTACGAACACGCGCGCCAGCATAAGCGGATTGGAAGTTTCGATTTTCGCCGTAACTTCCGCATAGGGGAACAGCGCGCCGCCTACGGCGATCCCGTCTTTCCCGAATTTCAGTTCCTGCCGTTCCGAAACGACGATGATATCTTTTCCGTTTCCCTGCGGCGTTCGCACAACGGAAAAATCCGCGTAACGGACATTTTCCGTATAATCGCTTAAAAAGAAGGGGGGATAGAGGGGCGCGGGGTTAGGCGTCGGAATTTCTTTTAACGGCTCGCTTGCAATTTCGGCAAGCGCTTGTTTTAACGCGAACATTCCCGTGCCCGACTTTTCTTCCCGCTGCAATTCGGCAAAGGGGGGAGAATCTACCTCGTAAGCGTTGCTTTCTACGGCGTACTCGTAGCGGTATTCCGCTTCGTCCTTTTCCTTCCAATCGCAGAAATCGTATTTTTCCGCTTCCGATCTCGCTTCGATGCGCCGGAACACGGGCAGCAGAAGCGGACATACGACGGAAAGGGGAAACAATCCGCCGAGGACCAAAAAGACAAAGGCAATTACGAATTTGTCTTCGTCGATAGACATTAAAACAGAAGCGATCGCAATGCAGGCGAATAAAAAGGCAAACGAAAAGGGCAGTAAACCGTAGCGATACAGTTTGCCGTAGCGGTTCATCATAGCCCGTTCCCGTTTTTTAAGTTGTTTTTTCGCCTGTTTCATTCCGCTCGTTCCGCACATTAAAAAGGGGCGGTAAAGCCGCCCCCGTTTCCGGTTAGTTCTTTTCGTTCAGGCAAGCGATTCCGGGGAGAACCTTTCCTTCGAACAGTTCGAGGGATGCGCCGCCGCCCGTGGAAATGTGCGTAATGCGATCGGCAAAGCCGAGCGTCGTGCATGCCGCAGCCGAATCTCCGCCGCCGACGATGGTCGTCGCGCCCTTCGCGTCTGCCAAAGCCTGTGCAACGGCGATCGTGCCCGCCGCAAGCGTAGGATTTTCGAATACGCCCATGGGTCCGTTCCAAATAACCGTTTTTGCGTTTGCGATCTTTTCCGCAAACAGCTTTCTCGTCTGCGTGCCGATATCAAGCCCCATCATATCCGCGGGGATCTCTTTGGAAGAAACCGTTTTTACGTCTACGGGCGCGTCGATCGGATCGGGGAACTCTTTCGCGATCACCGTATCTACGGGAAGAAGCAGTTCTTTTCCCATCGATTGCGCTTTTGCGATCATTTCTTTGCAGTAGTCGATTTTTTCGTCGTCTACCAGCGAGGTGCCGACCGAACCGCCCTGCGCCTTTAAGAAGGTGTACGCCATGCCGCCGCCGATGATCAGCGTATCGCATTTTTCGAGCAGGTTGGAAATGACGTTCAGCTTATCGGCAACCTTTGCGCCGCCCAAAATCGCTACGAACGGATGAACGGGATGTTCAAGGGAATCTGCCATAACGGTAAGTTCCTTTTCGATGAGGAAGCCGCAGACTGCCGTTTTTACCAGCCCGTATTCTACGATCGCCGCCGTGGAAGCGTGCGAACGGTGCGCCGTGCCGAATGCGTCGTTTACGTAAATATCGCAATAAGAAGCGAGCTTTTTGCAGAATTCAAGGTCTTTTTTCTCTTCTTCCCAATGGAAACGCAGATTTTCGAGCAGAACGCATTCGCCCTCTTTGCAAGCGGCGACTTTCTTTTGCGCGTCGGGGCCTACCACGTCGGAAGCGAACGTCACCTTTCCGCCGAGCAGTTCGTTCAAACGCTTTGCCACGGGCGCAAGGGTGAGTTTTTTGGGTTCGTCCTTTTTCGCCTTTTCGATAATCGCTTCCGCGGTCGTTTCGCCTGCGTCTACCTTTTTCTTATCCTTCTTGTTCAGCTTTACTTCGTCGGAGAAGATAGAGTGGGGCTTGCCCATGTGCGAGCAAAGGGTGATCTTCGCGCCCTGTTCCATTAAGTATTGAATGGTGGGAAGCGCGCCGATAATGCGGTTTTCGTCGGTGATCGTGCCGTCTTTCATGGGTACGTTGAAATCGCAGCGTACCAACACGCGTTTGCCTTTAAAGTCTTTTACGTCTTTTACGGACATTTTGTTCATAGAAACAGTTCTCCTTACTTTTTTTATTACCTTATTTATAATATAGCTTTTTTCCTTTTTTGTCAATAATTTCAAAGAAAATCCCTGCCGAAATTTTGTGAAAGGGCGGTAAGCGCCCCTCCGTTCGCGGCAGGAAAAAATTTCCGCATAACATGCATAAAATGTTTGACAAAGGTTGCCGAGTTTGGTAAAATAACGGTTGCTGATTTCTATCGGCGATTTTTTGCGTGCGCAAAAGCGCGCGGAAAGAAAAGTTGCTTCTTTGAATTGCTTCGGGCAATTTTAAGAATACATTCCGAAATAAGAAAAAAGGAGGTTCCAACGAATGCCTACGATCAACCAGTTGATTAAGCACGGCAGAGAGCAGCAGGTGTACAAGTCCAAAAGCCCTATTTTGGATAACTGCCCTCAAAAGCGCGGCGTATGCCTTTCGGTTACGACGACTTCTCCCAAGAAGCCGAACTCGGCGCTTAGAAAAATCGCAAGGGTAAGACTTACCAACAAGCAAGAAGGTACGGTCTATATCCCCGGCGAAGGACACAACCTGCAAGAGCACAGCTCCGTTCTCATTCGCGGCGGAAGAGTAAAAGATCTTCCCGGCGTGCGCTATCACATCATTCGCGGCGCGCTCGATACCGCGGGCGTTGCAAAGCGCAAACAGTCTCGTTCCAAATACGGCGCAAAACGCCCTAAGTAAGAGCGGACAAGAAGTGCCGCGCAAAGTTCTTTATAGAACGTTGCGCAAAGAAACAATGTAACACCTACTTATTTCGGAATGACCCCGATAAAGTAGGCAGTATTCCCGCAAGGGAAGAAGGTTCGCCGCTTCGTGCAGTTAAGCCAAAAATGGCTTGCCGTAATTTGCAGCTTTGCTGCTGAAACTTACGCAAAATGCGTAACGCGCAGCGCGCGATAGCCGTACTAAGAGGGTAGCTTAAAAAAAGCCCCTGCGGCGATCAGCCGCAACAAAATTTTCAAGGAGGAGATCAAAATGCCCAGAAGAGGTAGAGTTCCCAAAAGAGACGTTTTGCCCGATCCCATGTACGGGAGCAAGGTAGTTACCAAGCTCATCAACCAAATCATGTTAGACGGCGAAAAGAGCGTCGCACAAAAAATCGTTTACGACGCATTCTCGACGATGGGAGAAAAATTAAACATGGATCCCATGGAAATATTCAAGCAGGCGATGGATAACGTTATGCCCGTCGTCGAAGTAAAGGCACGCCGTGTCGGCGGTGCGAACTATCAAGTTCCCATCGAAATCAGACCGGAACGCCGCCAAACGCTTGCCATCCGTTGGATCGTGATCAACACGAGAAAGAGAAGCGAAAGAGAGATGTCTAAAAAACTCGCGGCAGAGTTAATGGACGCTTATAACAACGCAGGCGGTTCCGTGAAGAAAAAAGAAGATACGCACAGAATGGCAGAAGCAAACAAAGCGTTTGCGCACTTCCGTTTTTAAGGAGTAGAATATGCCCAGAGAATACGATTTAAAACATACCAGAAACTTCGGTATCATGGCGCATATCGACGCGGGAAAAACGACGACGACCGAGCGTATCCTGTTCTATACGGGAAAAACGCACAAAATCGGCGAAACGCACGAAGGCACCGCGACGATGGACTGGATGGTGCAGGAGCAAGAACGCGGAATTACCATTACTTCCGCGGCGACGACCTGTATTTGGCAGGGGCATCGCTTTAACATCATCGATACGCCGGGTCACGTAGACTTTACGGTAGAAGTAGAGCGCTCTTTGCGCGTATTGGACGGCGCTGTTGCAACGTTCTGCGCAAAAGGCGGCGTAGAACCGCAGTCGGAAACGGTTTGGCGTCAGGCAGATACGTATAAAGTTCCCCGTATCGCATACGTCAATAAAATGGATATCAACGGCGCGGATTTCTTCCGCGTGGAAACGATGATCCGCGAAAGATTGGGCGCGAACCCCGTTCCCATCGAACTTCCCATCGGAAAAGAAGATACCTTCCGCGGGATCGTCGACCTTTTAAAAATGGAAGCGGAAGTTTATTACGACGACCTCGGTAAAGATTTCCGCAAAGAGCCGATCCCTGCCGATTTGGTGGATTTGGCGAACGAATACCGCGCGAAACTTGTGGAAGAAGCTGCTTCCGCAGACGACGCGTTGATGGAAAAATACTTCGAAGACGGCGACCTTTCTTACGAAGATCTGATCGCGGGCTTGCGCAAACGCTGCCTTGCAATGGAAGCGATTCCCATGCTTTGCGGTTCTTCCTATAAGAATAAGGGCGTTCAGTTCCTTTTAGACGCGGTAATTTCCTTCCTGCCCAGCCCGCTCGACGTAAACCACGTAAAGGGCACCAACCCCAAAACGGGCGAAGAGGAAGAAAGAAAAACTTCGGACGACGAGCCGTTTGCCGGTCTTGCATTCAAGATCGCGACCGATCCTTTCGTCGGTTCGCTCGCTTACTTCCGCGCTTATTCGGGCGTTTTGGAAGCGGGTTCGTACGTTTATAACTCTACAAAAGAGAAGAAAGAACGCGTGGGCCGTTTGGTGCAGATGCACTCTAACGAAAGAAAGGATATCGACTGCATTTATTCGGGCGATATCTGCGCGATCGTAGGCTTAAAGAACACGACCACGGGCGATACGCTGTGCGACGAAAAGCACCCCATCATTCTCGAAAAGATGGAATTCCCCGAACCGGTTATTCAGCTTTCCCTCGAACCCAAAACGAAGGAGGGACAGGAAAAGATGACTATGGCGCTTATTAAGCTCGCCGAAGAAGATCCTACGTTTAAAACGTATACCGATCAAGAAACGGGGCAGACGATTATCGCCGGAATGGGCGAATTGCACCTCGATATTATCGTAGACAGACTTTTGCGCGAATTCCACGTAGAAGCGAACGTGGGCGCTCCGCAGGTTGCTTACCGCGAAACGTTCCGCAGCGCAGTAGACGCGGAAGGTATGTACAAGCGTCAGTCGGGCGGTAAAGGTCAGTACGGTCACTGTAAGATCCATTTGATCCCGCAGGAACCCGGCGCAGGCTATGCGTTCGAAGACCTTACGGTGGGCGGATCTATTCCCAAAGAATATATCCCCGCAATCGACAAGGGCATTCAAGAAGCGGCGAGAAACGGTTATCTTGCAGGCTATGAAATGGTAGACTTTAAGGTGCAGGTTTACGACGGTAGCTATCACGAAGTCGACTCTTCGGAAATGGCGTTCAAGATTGCAGGTTCCATGGCGTTTAAAAACGGAATGGAAAAGGCGAAGCCGGTATTGTTAGAGCCGATCATGAAAGTGCAGATCATCACGCCCGAAGATTATTTCGGCGATTTGATGGGCAACGTTTCGGGGCGCCGCGGCACCATTTTGGGCACGGACGACCGTAACGGAGCAAAGGTGATCGATGCGGAAGTACCGCTTTCTGAAATGTTCGGTTATGCGACCGAGCTGCGTTCGAGAACGCAGGGAAGAGGTCAGTTCACAATGCAGTTCGACCACTATTACGAAGTGCCGAAGAGCATTTCGGAAAAAATCGTAACTTCCCGCGCGAAGAAGGACTAAAATCAACCTGTTTTGCGCTTAAAAAAGGGCAGAATTGGGAAAATTCGTTAATTTTGCAAAAAATTTATCTTAAAGTATTTGCAAAAAAAAACGATATCGGTTATAATAAAAAACAGTTAAGCGAAAGGCTTTTTATCAGGAAATGATAGATAGCTGCGCTTCCGATCGAAACGATCGGAAAAAGTTATCAAAATTATAAAATATTTGGAGGAATTCAAAATGGCAAAGGCAAAATTCGACAGAAGCAAGCCCCACGTTAACGTTGGTACCGTAGGACACGTTGACCACGGCAAGACCACTTTGACCGCAGCTATCACCATGGTTATGGCGTGCAAAGGTCAAGCTCAGAAAATGAAGTATGACGAAATCGACAAGGCTCCCGAAGAGAGAGCGCGCGGTATTACAATCAACACCGCTCACGTCGAATACGAAACGGACAAGCGCCACTACGCGCACGTTGACTGCCCGGGACACGCGGACTACGTTAAGAACATGATCACGGGCGCTGCTCAGATGGACGGCGCGATCCTCGTTGTTGCGGCTACCGACGGTCCTATGCCCCAGACCCGCGAACACATCCTGCTCGCTCGTCAGGTAGGCGTTCCTTATATCGTAGTATTCATGAACAAGTGCGATCAAGTTGACGATCCCGAATTGTTGGATCTCGTCGAAATGGAAATCAGAGAACTTCTTTCTTCTTACGAGTTCCCCGGCGACGACATTCCCATCATCAAGGGTTCCGCGCTTCTTGCGCTTCAAAAGGCAACTTCCGGCTGCCCGAACGAAGAAGTTCTTGCGGCTCCCGAATGCCAGTGCATTCTCGAACTTATGAACACGATCGACGCGTACATTCCTACGCCCGCTCGTGAAGACAGCAAACCCTTCCTTCTTCCCGTCGAAGACGTATTCACCATTTCCGGTCGCGGTACGGTTGCTACGGGTAGAGTTGAAAGAGGCGTTGCGCACGTCGGCGACCCCGCGGAAATCGTCGGGCTTATCGACAAACCCAAGACGACCACGCTTACCGGTCTTGAAATGTTCCATAAACAGTTGGACGAAGCAATGGCAGGGGATAACGTAGGCGCGCTCCTTCGCGGTATCAACAGAACGGATATCGAAAAAGGACAGGTTATCGCGAAACCCGGTTCCGTTCCCACCGCTATGAAGTTCGAAGCGCAGGTTTACGTTTTAACCAAGGACGAAGGCGGTCGTCATACGGCGTTCTTTAACCACTACCGTCCTCAGTTCTTCATCAGAACGACCGACGTTACCGGTTCCATCGAATTGCCCGCAGGCGTTGAAATGGTTATGCCCGGCGACCACGTTACCTTAACGGTAGAGCTGATCAAGCCCGTTGCAATCGAAGAAGGTCTCCGTTTCGCTATCCGCGAAGGCGGCAGAACGGTTGGTTCGGGTGCGGTTGCAAAGATCTTAAAGTAATCGAATCAAGCAATTTAAAACACGGCTCTTACGGAGCCGTGTTTTTTATGAGGTCGATATGAGTTTAAACGAAATAAAAGAAAAAATGCGTTCGGGTGCAATTTACGATCCTGCCGATGCCGAGTTGCTGCCTTATCAGCTTTCCCGTATCAATCGGGTAAACGCTTATAACCGTATTCCCGCAACGCCTAAGGGATTGAAGAAGCGGGAAAAGCTGTTAAAAGAATTGTTCGGGGAAGCGGGTGAAGGGTGTTATATCGAACCGCCTTTTTATGCAAATTTGGGCGGAAGCAACGTAAAACTCGGAAAATACGTGTACGCGAACTTTCATTTGACTTTGGTTGACGACGGGGAAATTATTATCGGCGACCATGTAATGATCGGACCCAACGTTACAATCGCAACCGCCTGTCATCCCGTAAGTCCCGTTTTACGGAAAAACGGGCTGCAGTACAATTTGCCCGTAACCGTCGGCAGCAACGTTTGGATCGGGTCGGGCGCGGTGATTTTGCCCGGAGTCATCATAGGAGAAAATGCTATTATCGGCGCGGGGTCGGTGGTAACAAAAGCGATTCCCGCAAACGTGATTGCCGTGGGCAATCCTTGCCGCGTATTGCGCGAAATTACGGAAGAAGATTTGCGAACATACGATAAAGGAAAGCCGATATCCGCAGAAATTTTATCGAAATACCATTGAAACATACAGAATTGAACGATCGTCAAACCCGCGCGGGAAACTTCCGCGCGGGTTTTTGCAGGGGGGCTATT